>JBCDDN010000031.1:0-41560 GCA_039180285.1 Pseudomonadota bacterium
CCCCTCCCGACCTCCCAACAGGGTACCATCAAGTGGGAGGTCGGGAGGGGGAGCGGGCGGAGATGGCACGAACTTCCAACAGGAAGTTTCTGACAAAATCCCCCAGTGGCGTTGATCGGCTTTGCCCGCTAGAGGCTCTGGCATGGCTTCAACGGTCAAGATCGCCACCTGGAATATCAATTCGGTTCGCTTCCGGATCGGTATCGTCGAACGCTTCCTTGTCGAGGAAGCGCCGGACATATTGTGCCTTCAGGAAACCAAGACGGTCGATGAGACTTTCCCGGTCGAGGCATTGCGAGCGGCTGGCTATGATCATCAGGCGTTGAACGGACAGAAGATGCATCATGGTGTGGCTATCGTCAGCAAGCTGCCGCTGCACGAAGCGGCGCGGCTCGACTGGCAGGCCAATGGCGAGGCGCGGCACGTCGGCGTCCGGCTCGACTGCGGTTTCCACCTTGAAAATGTGTACGTGCCCGCAGGCGGCGACATACCCGACCGCGAGCAAAATCCGAAATTCGGCCAGAAACTCGATTTTCTCGGGCGCATGACCGACTGGTCGAAAAAGCTCGATCGTCCGACACTTTTGGTGGGCGATTTCAACGTCGCCCCCCTTGAATCCGATGTCTGGAGCCACAAGCAGCTCCTGAAGGTCGTCAGCCACACGCCGATCGAGGTCGAAACGCTGACAAAGCTCCAGGAGGCCAATGACTGGGTCGATCTCGGACGACGCTTCGTACCGCCGCCCGAGCGTTACTATAGCTGGTGGAGTTATCGCGCCAAGGATTGGGCGGCATCGGATCGAGGCCGCCGGCTCGATCATATGTGGGCCAGCCCCGAACTCGCGGAAAAAGCGGTCGGACACCAGATTTGCGAACCGAGCCGGGGCTGGCACAAGCCCTCCGATCACGTGCCCCTGGTAACCGAATTTCGTGTCTGACGCAGCGTCCGATCACGGCGATAGCCGCAGGGTTGCGCGCGCCATAGATGCGTTGCGGCGCGGCTGGCCGGTCGAATGCCGAGACGATAAGGGCTCGATCCGGCTCATGGCCATCGAAACCGCCGATGAAGCCGCCCTCGAGGAGTTCGATGGCGACGCGCCAGCGGATATCCTGATAGGCGCAGGGCGCGCCGAAACGCTGAAACTCGTCAACCAATTGGAAGCGGCGACGCCTGGAGCACCGGTGCGCGTACAACGCGAGCATTGGCACGATCTGGCCGCCGCGATTGCGATCGCCGATCCGGCATTCGATTTACGCACGCCGCTCAAAGGACCGTTCACGGCGTTACCGACACCGCATAGCCAAGCTTCGGCAGCCGCGCTCAAATTGGCGCGGCTCGCCAACCTGCTGCCCGCGTTTTTCATCACGGGCGGCACATCGGATCAGGCAGTTACGGCCCGCGATATTGCCGCCTATGACGATCCCAAGGATCTCGTCATCGCCGCGCGTGCCAAGCTCCCTGTGGCTGCCGCCGAGCAGTCGGAGATCGTAGCCTTCCGCCATCGCGCCGATGCCGCCGAACATGTCGCGCTAATCATCGGTGCGCCCAACGGCACCGCGCCGCTGGTCCGCCTGCACAGCGAATGCCTGACCGGCGACGCCCTCGGTTCGCTCAAATGCGATTGCGGTCCGCAGCTGGCGAGTGCGCTGGCCGGAATGGCCACCGAGGGCTGGGGAGTTCTCATCTATCTGCGGCAAGAAGGCCGGGGCATCGGGCTGGTCAACAAGCTCCGGGCCTATGCCTTGCAGGATCAGGGCTTCGATACGGTCGACGCGAATACCCGGCTCGGCTTTGCGGTTGACGAACGCGATTTCGGCGTTGCCGCCAGAATGCTGGATCTGTTGGGGCAGGACAGGGTCCGCCTACTGACCAACAATCCCGAGAAGGTCGCCGGGCTGGAAGCCGCCGGCATAACGGTCGAGGCGCGGGTCGCCCATGTGCATGGCGAAAATCCGTACAACGAACAGTATCTTGCGACCAAGCGCGACCGGACCGGCCATCAGCTCTAACGGAGAAGATTTCCGACTTCTTCATAATCGCGGGCAAGCGTATGCGCGCCGAGGGCCAGGATTTTTTCGCCATGGTCGGATGCGCAATGATTGCCCGTGACCAACCCGATTACATAGGCTCCCGATGCGACGGCAGCCGTCACGCCGACCGGCGAATCCTCGATGATCGCGCAACGCTCGATCGGCACATCGAGCGCACGGGCAGCGTGAAAATAGATATCCGGCGCCGGCTTACCGCGCGTCACATGTTCACGGCCGCTATAGATATGATCGCCGAACGCCCTTTCGAGGCCGAGATGGCCGAGATGCGCCTTGATCCATCGCAGCGAGCTGGATGACGCAACGGCGCGAGGCTGCGTCTCCAGCAATTTCGCGATGAATTCGGGTGCTCCGGCCACCGGCTCTATCCCTTTGGCGATGGCCCGCTCATCCTGTGCTTGCATCGCTTTCTCGAAACCTTCTGGAAGCGGCGCGCCGATCCATCGTTCGATCGCGCTATGAAAGGCCTGTCCGGCCAACCCCATGAAGTTATCCATCGCTTGCTCCGGCGTCGTCGGATGGCCTTCCGCGGTCAGCAACTCAGCGACATACGCATTGCTGGCATATTCGCTGTCGATCACGACCCCATCGAAATCGAAAATGAGCGCGGCGAAACGACCGGACATCAACCGCGCGCGCCGAACAGAGCCGTCCCAACCCGGACATGCGTCGCGCCGCACATGATGGCTGTCTCGTAGTCGGACGACATACCTATACTGAGACGCGGTAGGCGATTGTCGGCCGCGAGCTTGGCGAGCAGCGCGAAATAGGGGGCGGGCTCCACCCCCTGGGGCGGTAGACACATGAGCCCGGCAATCTCGAGATCCGCGCTCCGCGCACGTTCGAGGAGATCGGGCAGAGCGGCAATCGCACACCCCCCCTTCTGTTCCTCCTCGCCGATATTGACCTGAACGAACAGCTGCGGCCGCCGATCCGTCTTCGCAAATGCCTTGGCGAGCGCTTTCACGAGCGATGGCCGGTCGACACTGTGGATAGCATCGAACAGCGCAACGGCATCGTCCGCCTTGTTGGATTGCAGCTGGCCGACAAGATGGAGTTCGATATCCGGCGTTTCGGCCTTGAGCGCCGGCCATTTATCCTGCGCCTCCTGCACCCGGTTTTCGCCGAACACGCGCTGTCCGGCGGCAATCAGGGGCCGGATCGTGTCGGCATCGTGCATTTTCGAGATCGCGATCAGCTGAACATCGTTACGATCGCGCCCGGCCTTCTCCGCCGTACGGGCCATCGCCTCACTCACCGTTGAGAGCCGCGCTTCGGGGGTCGATGGGATGTCGCCTGTCGCCATGCCGCTTGCTATAGAAACCCGTGTGCGACCCCGCCACCCTCTCGTCCCGACCCTGCCCCGGCTTTGGCTGATGACCGACGAACGGCAGGGCGACCAGCTGTGGCCCGCGCTGGAGCGGCTACCGCGCGGCAGCGGTATCATCATCCGGCACTACAGCCTGCCCGCAAGGCAGCGACGCGATCTGATCGCACGCATCCGTCCGATCGCCCGAAAACGGCGGTTGGTCACAATCGTCGCCGGCCCGCCGGGCCTGGCCGTCGCCACGCGAGCGGACGGTTTTCATACCCGATCGCAGTGTCCGGGGCCTCGACACCTCGTCCGAACTGCCGCCGTTCACGGACTGGCCGAGCTGCGTTTGGCCGAACGGGCTCGCGCCGATCTTGTTTTCATCTCACCGCTCTTCGCCACCGCGTCGCATCCGAAGGGACGGACATTGGGGCGCGTTCGGTTCGGCCGGCTTGCACGGCAATCGCGCATCCCGGTGATCGCGCTCGGCGGGATGAATGCCGGTCGCGCGAAATCGCTGCGAACTTTCGGGATATATGGTTGGGCGGCAATCGGCGCGCTTACGCCGAATCGGGACTAGAGGCAGGCAGAGGTTAGAACCGGAAGGCGGTCCCAACATAAACGGCTTGGCTGTCCCGTCGCTCGTCATCGGGCTGTTCAAGCCGATGCTGGCGCTGATAGCGCACACCGCCGGTAATCGCGATATTGCGGGCGATGCTGTAGGAACCGCCGACATCCACCGCGACACGCTCCTCATTGTCGATCAGGCTCGGGGCCGATTCAGCTGTTGGCCGGTCGGCCGAAACCTGGACCCGGGTGCTCCAGCGGCGGCCCGAATAGCTGAGGCCGACATCGGCCGATTCGCGAGCCCGGCCCGGAATAATGCCATTGTCGACCCGCGCGACATCGCCAGAGATGGCGAAACGCCGCCAGCCGACCGATACACCGAGATTATAAGCGGACGGCGTAATTGCGGTCACACCCGTCAACGAACTGGTTCCCATCGCCATTTCGGCGTTGCGTTCGGCCTGGGCTGTCGTCGAAGCCCGCGCGCGGACCGCAACCGTTACCGGCCGATCGCCCTGCCGCGAGGCGGAAGGCGTAAAGCGCATGCCGCGGCTCGAAATACCGGCGCGCCGCAAAGCGCGGGCCATAGCCGGATCGCCGGACGCCGGCGTGAAAGTGCCCATGGTGGCAGGAGAATTGAGGGACAGGGAACGCGCCTGCGATTCGGCGGCATCCGGCATCGCCGTCAAACCGGCGACAAACAGCGCGGAACCCGCCAAAGCCGCTAATGAAATGCGCCCGTACATTGCCCTAATATTCTCCCTGCTACCTTGCTCTAGCATGAAGCATTCGATTCGCGCCACTATAACGAGTCGAATCCACCCCAGTGTTGCGCAACCTCAACAACTCTCTTTTCATCGGCTTGAAAAGCGCGCTTGCGGGGGATGCCGAACCGGCTATAACCGGCCACTGTTTCGCTTTTATTTCCTCACAGGTGAGTATCATGTCCCGTTCGCGTAACGCCGTTTTTGCCGCACTTTTGCCGCTGACCCTGATGGCCTGCGGCGGCGGGGACCGCCCGACGGAAACGCTGGCACCGGCCCAGATTTCGACCATCGGCGTCAACAGCTATCTTTGGCGCGCGTCGCTCGAGACATTGTCCTTCATGCCGATGGCGCAAGTCGATTCGGCTGGCGGCGTTATCGTGACCGACTGGTACGCCAATCCGGCCGCGCCGACGGAGCGAATGAAACTCACCGTGACCATTCTCGATCGCGATCTGCGCGCCGATGCGTTGTCGGTCGCCGCGTCGCGGCAGCTGTATAACGGCACGCAATGGCTCGAAGCGCCGGTTCAGGCCGCGACGGTCCAGCGGCTCGAGGAGATCATCCTCACCCGCGCGCGCGAGCTGCGCCGCAGCACCGTGATCGGCTAAGACTTAGTCGTGGTTTCGGTACCGGCCCGCACGCCCTCCCGGCCTCCCACAGGGTATGGCCATTGGGAGACCGGGAGGGGGCGTGGGCCGGTGCCGCTTCAAATGGAAGTTTGTTCCTAATGTCACGCTTCAATCCGCAAGCGGTGGATATTCGCTGGCAAAAGGCGTGGGAAGACGCCGGGACTTTCGCCGCCGATACCGCTGCTCCGAAACCGAAAAGCTACGTGCTCGAGATGTTTCCCTATCCGTCGGGGCGCATCCATATGGGGCATGTCCGCAACTATACGATGGGCGATGTTCTGGCGCGCTATCGCCGGATGACGGGCCACGAAGTGCTCCATCCGATGGGCTGGGACGCGTTCGGTATGCCGGCCGAAAACGCCGCGATGGAAAAAAAGGTCCATCCGGGCGATTGGACGCGCGCCAATATCGCCGCAATGCGCGGCCAGTTGCAGCGGCTTGGCTTCGCCCTCGACTGGACCCGCGAATTCGCGACTTGCGAACCCGATTATTACGGCCATGAACAGGCGCTTTTCCTCGACCTTTACGAGGCCGGCCTCGTCTATCGCAAGGAATCGGCCGTAAACTGGGATCCGGTCGATATGACCGTTCTCGCCAACGAGCAGGTCATCGACGGCAAAGGCTGGCGTTCGGGGGCCACCGTCGAACGCCGCAAGTTGAGCCAATGGTTCCTCAAAATCACGGATTTCGCCGAAGACCTGCTCGCCGGGCTCGGGGAGCTCGATCAATGGCCGGACAAGGTGAAGCTGATGCAGGAAAACTGGATCGGCAAGAGCCGCGGTTTGCGTTTTCGCTTCAAACTGAACGCGCCGATCACGGGCCAGAGCCAGCTCCAGGTTTTCACGACGCGGCCCGATACGATTTTCGGGGCGAGCTTCGTTGCGGTTGCGGCCGATCATCCGCTCGCGACCGCTGTCGCCGAAAAGAGCGCCGAAGCGGCGACCTTTATCGCGCAATGCCAGGCCGGCGGCACGTCGGCCGCCGATATCGAGAGCGCCGAAAAGCTGGGTTACGACACCGGATTGACCGCGGCGCATCCATTCGAACCCGAATGGGAACTGCCGGTTTATATCGCCAACTTCGTGCTGATGGATTATGGCACAGGAGCGATTTTCGGCGTTCCGGCCCATGATCAGCGGGATATGGATTTTGCGCGCAAATATGGTCTGCCGGTTCGGCGAGTGATCGCCGATGGCGCGGAAACGGGCTCGGAATTCGAGGGTGATGAAGCTTTTTCGGACGACGGCACGCTGGTCAATTCACGATTTCTGGACGGCATGGCTGTCGAACCGGCCAAATCCGCGGTGATCGCCCGCGCCGAAGACGAAGGCTGGGGCGAAGGTACGACGGAATGGCGCCTGCGCGACTGGGGCGTTTCGCGGCAGCGCTACTGGGGCACGCCGATCCCGATCATCCATTGCGAACAGTGCGGTCCGGTCGGCGTTCCCAAGGATCAACTTCCCGTCGTTCTGCCCGAGGATATCGATTTCGAAACGCCGGGCAATCCGCTGGACCGGCATCCGACTTGGAAACATGTCGCTTGCCCCGAATGCGGCGAACCGGCGCTGCGCGAAACCGATACGCTCGACACGTTCATCAACAGCAGCTGGTATTTCATCCGGTTCGCCAGCCAACCGGACGACCGGCCTTTCGACAAAACGGATGCCGAGGCCTGGCTGCCCGTCGGACAGTATATCGGCGGGGTGGAACATGCGATTTTGCACCTGCTCTACGCGCGTTTCTGGACGCGTGCGCTGAACCGAATCGGGAAACTCGACGTGAAAGAGCCCTTTGCCGGACTTTTCACGCAGGGAATGGTGACGCATGAAACCTATCAGATGGGCGATGGCAGCTGGCTCTCCCCCGACGAAGTCCGCCGCGACGGCGAGGACTGGGTTCATGTCGACCATGGCACGCCGGTGACGAGCGGCCGCATCGAGAAGATGTCCAAATCCAAGAAGAATGTCGTCGATCCCGATCCGATCGTCGACCAATATGGCGCGGACGCGGTGCGCTGGTTCATGCTGTCCGACAGCCCGCCCGAGCGCGATCTGCCGTGGAGCGAGGCCGGTATCGAAGGATCCTGGCGCTTCGTGCAGCGGCTCTGGCGGCTGATCGACGGCAATGCGGCCAGCGAAGGTGTCGATGAAACACTCGACCGGAAGCTGCACCAAATGATCGCCGGAATCGGCGAGGATATCGAGGCGCTGTCGTTCAACAAGGCCGTCGCCAAGATCTATGAGCTCACCAACGCCGTCGAAAAGGCCGCGCCGAGCACAAGCCGGAATACCGCCATCCGGACGCTGGTCCGGCTCGTAGCGCCGATGGCGCCGCATCTCGCCGAACAGAGCTGGGAAGCGCTGGGCGAAACCGGTCTTGTCGCCGATGCATCCTGGCCCGAGGTCGATCCGACACTGCTCGTCGAAGACGAGGTGACGATTGTCTTTCAAGTCAATGGCAAGAGAAGAGACGAAGAACTTTTCCCTAAGGGCGCGCCAAAGGCTGAACTTGAGTCCAGGGCGATGGCCAACACCAGAGTTCAAGCGGTGATCGGTGGAGCCACACCGAAAAAGATTATCGTCGTGCCCGATCGTCTGGTAAATATCGTCGCGTGAGCACGCACTCCTATCATTTCTCCGTTCGGGTTGAGCTGGTCGAAGCCCTGCTCTTTTCTTTTCGCCCGCCAGAAAGAAAGACAGCCCTTCGACAAGCTCAGGGCCAACGGATTTTTGCGATCGTAGCGCTGATGCTGTGTGCCTTTTCACTGACCGCTTGCGGTCTCCGCCCGCTTTATGGCGGCGCTCAATCGCCGGCCCGCGAAACGCTCAGCGCAGTGGAAGTCGGCGGCATTCCGGGGCGTGCCGGCTATCTGATGCGGGGTGCTCTCGAGCAACGGCTCGGCGCGGCCGGTAACGAAACCCCGCGTTATCGGCTCGAAGTGACGCTCGACGACAGTATCGAAGGTTTCGGCGTACGCGCCGATAACGCGGTAACCCGCGAACGGCGGACGCTGCGCGCCCGGTTCCAGCTGGTCACCGCAGATCGCGGTACGGTGCTCCTCGACGCGACGGCGGGCGCCGACGCCGGTGTCGATGTCGTATCGTCGGAATATGCGACGATCGCAGCCGAGGATTCGGCGCTGGAACGGCTTACCGAGCAGGTGGCCGATCAAATCGTCGCGCGCATCGCGCTTTACGCGACCCGGCGGCCCCAACAGCAGGCCACGGAACCGATTGCGGAGCTCCCCTAGGTGAAGGCCAATCGCGGTCAGATCGCGCGCGCACTGTCCGCGCCGAACGACGATACCCGCTTCTACCTGCTCTACGGCCCCGATCGATCCGGCTCGGATGCTTTGGCGGGGATATTGGCCAAAGCGATGGGCGACGATGCCGAACGGATCGACCTGACGGGCGCCGATCTGAAGGTCGATCCGGCGAAGCTGGCCGACGAAGCGGCGGCCATTTCGCTGTTCGGCGGCGCCCGTTACATTCGCATCGATCCGGCCGGCGACGAAATTTTTGGGGCCGTTGAAGCGTTGCTGGAGGCGGAGAAAGCCGGAAATCCGGTCGTGGCTATAGCTGGTGCGCTTCGTGCGACGAACAAGCTGGTAAAGCTCGCTTTCGCCAGCGACTGCGCCATGGCGTGCGCCAGTTACGCACCCGAAGGCCGCGACGCGGACAGGCTCGTCATCGAAATGGGCCAGGAAACCGGGCTGCAGATCGCACCCGATGTCGCCCAGCGGCTCGCTCGGGGCTGCCATGGCGATCGCGCCATCCTGGCAAGCGAACTCGACAAGCTGGCGCTGTATCTGGACGCGGCGCCCGACCGGCCCCGGCGGATAGACCATGACGCGCTGGACGCGCTGGCCGCGAATAGCGACGAGGGCGATCTTTCCCGCCTCGCCAATGTCGTGCTGTCCGGCGATCTCGTGGCGCTCGATCGGGAACTGACCCAGCTGGCGAGCGAGGGCATGGTCGGAATTCCGCTGCTCCGCGCGATCCTTCGCCGCCTGCTGCTACTCGCCAGGCTGCGCGCCGAGGTCGAGCAAGGCAATAGCGCGCAGGCGGTTATCGCCAAGGCCGGTCGGGCCATCTTCTGGAAGGATAAAGCAGTGATTACCGATCAGGTCGAGCGCTGGCGCAGCGATGCGTTGGATATCGCGATCAATCGGGCCAGTAACGCGGAACGCATGCTCAAAAGCTCGGGTGGACCTGGGCTTGTCGCGGCGGACGAAGAACTGTTTGCGATCGCCCGCAAAGCGCGTTCGCTCCGCTAGACAGCCCTGAATTATATCTTTTCACCGGAAAGGCGTTGGCAGATCAGGTCCAGTTGATCGAGCGATTTATAGGCAACGCTTACCGTTCCGCTCTTGCCGTTATAATCGATGGCTACGCTAAGCCCGATCGCCTCGCCGAGCTGACGTTCAAGCGCGACGATATCGGCATCGCGTTCGTGCGCAGCCCCCTTGGACGGAGTTGATCCGCCCGGTTTCGCCCGACGCGCCAGTTCTTCCGCCTCGCGCACCGACAGCCCCTGTGCTGCGATAAGCCGAGCGAGCGCTTCGGCATCCGGCGCGGATATGATCGCCCGCGCATGCCCCATATCGAGCTCACCGGAGACCACCATCGCCCGCACTGCGGCCGGCAGCTCGAGCAGACGCAGCAGATTCGCGACATGACTGCGCGACTTGTGCACAAGTCGCGCAAGCGCCGCCTGGCTGTGCCCGAAATCGTCGATCAGCCGCTTATAGGCTTCGGCCTCTTCTATGGCATTCAGATCTTCGCGCTGAATATTCTCGACGAGCGCGATTTCGAGCGTTTCCGCGTCGTCGAAATCGCGCACGATGACGGGAACCTGATGAAGCTGAGCCTTTTGCGCCGCCCGCCAGCGCCGCTCGCCGGCGACGATCTGGAACGCGGTCCCCTGCGGCCGCGCGACGATCGGCTGGATCATCCCGCGCGCCTCGATCGAGCGCGCGAGCTCGCCCAACGCATCCTCATCGAAATGACGTCTCGGCTGATCGGGATGGGGCACGATCTTGCCGACGGGCAGCATCTGCACCGCCCCTTCATCGGGCGCAGCGCTTACCGGCGTCTCTTTTTCGACTTCACCCATCAATGCCGACAAGCCTCGGCCCAATCCACTCGGCTTCTTCTTGCCGGCGGGTTTTTTCTGTTTCTTTTCGTTACTCATAATCGTCTTTCTCAGGCCGCTTTCGCCTCTTTCGGCAGTCGGGCGATCGTTTCGCGGGCGAGCGCCATATAGGCCTCCGATCCCGGGCAGCGATAATCGTAGATCAGCGCCGGAAGGCCGTGGCTCGGCGCCTCGGATAGCCGGACATTGCGGGGAATCACCGTTTCGAACACGAGCTTGCCGAGCACCGCACGGACGTCTTCCGCCACTTGCTCCGACAGATTATTGCGCCGGTCATACATGGTCAGCACCACGCCGAAGATGGAGATATCCGGATTGAACCGCTCGCGAACGCGCTCAACCGTTTGTAAAAGTTGACTTAATCCCTCAAGCGCGAAGAATTCGCATTGTAGCGGCACCAGTAAGGACGGCGCCGCTACCAGTGCATTGATGGTCAGAAGCCCGAGAGAGGGCGGGCAGTCGATCAGGCATATATCCCATCGGCCCGCAGGCGCATCGGACAGCGCCATAGTGAGCCGCTCCGTGCGCGCTTCATAATCGACAAGCTCGATCTCGGCACCCGACAGGTCGACGGTGGCGGTGACGATATCGAGCCGGGGAACGCGGCTCGTGACGGCTGCATCTTCCACAGTCGCCTCACCGGTGAGGAGATCATAGCTGGAAACCCCTCGCTGATCATGGCTGATTCCCAATCCCGTCGAGGCATTGCCCTGGGGATCGAGATCGATCAGCAGCACCTTGGAACCCGAGGCTGCCAGCGCGGTCGCCAGGTTGATCGCTGTCGTCGTCTTGCCAACTCCGCCCTTCTGATTGGCAATCGCGATGCGGATCATGAACCTCTCCTCGGCCTCACATTGCGCGCCGTTACGATGAAAGCCTCGTCGCTTGTCAGACTCGATGTCAGCGCAAAATCACCCTGCCATGTTCGCCGCGCCTCTTCCAGTTCTTCTTGCGCGCTTTTTCCCTTGGGGAGCAGCCAAAGCGTATCCGGCCGCGAAAAACGATGCGCGAGCATCAACAGCTTGGGCAAGGCGGTAAAGGCGCGCGCGACGATAACATCGAATATGGCGGTATCGAGACGTTGAAGCTTGCATCCTTCGACGGAGACATGGTCGGCCAGACCCAGCCGATCGATTGTCCTTAGGAGAAAGTCGACCCGGCGCGTGCGCTCTTCAACGAGTGTGATCCGCATATCGCCGAGGATCGCAAGAACGACCCCCGGCAGGCCCGGCCCGGATCCCAGATCGATCCAGGCGCCCCCTTTCATTTCGGCCCCTCTCATTTCGGCCCCTCTCCTTTCGGATGGTGCAAGCGACAGGAGCTGCGCCGAATCCCGAACATGCCGATCCCAGACATCTCCGACCGTGCTGCTCGCAATCAGATTCTGTTTGCGATTTTCTTCGAGCAGCAGAGCCACAAACCGGTCGAGCGTCTCTATTGTTTCACGTGAAACATCGAAGCGGCGCCTGAGCCAGTCCTTTACCTCCGCCTCATTCATCTATGATAGTCAGGCAGCCCGCTTACGGGCGTGAACGAGGATCGCCGCTAGCGCGGCCGGCGTGATACCGCGAATGCGGGATGCCTCGCCCAGCGTAGCGGGCTGCGCCACCGCAAGCCGCTCGACCATTTCATTCGACAGGCCGGCAATCGCCCCATAGTCGAGTGCCGCCGGTATCCGGACGCGATCGTCGGCGTTGACCCGCGCAATCTCCGCTGTTTGGCGCTCCAGATAGGGGGCGTAACGAACATCTTCGAGAATCTCGCCGATGACATCGTTTGGCACGTCAACGATTGCGGGACACACAGCCAATACCGCCTCGACGCCTCCGCCCGGCAATTGGAGCCAGTCGGCCAAAGTCCGGGTTTCGCGATGCTGTCCCACGGCGATTCCAGCCTTTTCGGCCACATCCGCGATCACATTTTGCGTCATGACGTCTGCAACACGATCGAGCTGGGCCTGCCGCGTTTCGATCAGGGCGCGATGCTCCGCGCCAAGACAGCCCCAGCTATCCGCTTTCTTCGAGAGCCGGGAAGCCGCGTTGTCCGCACGCAAGCGCAATCGATATTCCGCGCGAGCGGTCAACATCCGATACGGTTCCGTTACGCCCTGAAGCACGAGATCGTCGATCATGACGCCGATATAGCTGTCGTCGCGATCGAACTTCACGCGCTCTTGGCCCCGGGCAAACCGGGCGGCACCGATCCCCGCGACCAATCCCTGCGCGGCCGCTTCTTCATACCCCGTCGTCCCGTTGATCTGCCCGGCTAGATAAAGGCCCGGCATCGTCCTCACACCAAGGTCGTGACCGAGAATGCGCGGGTCGACATGGTCATATTCGACCGCATAGCCAGGCTCGGCCATCTCGACTTTCTCCAGACCGGCAATTGTCCGAAGGAAGTCGAGCTGAACATCTGCAGGGAGGGATGTCGAAATCCCGTTCGGATAAACGTTGGGATCGTTGAGGCCTTCCGGCTCGAGAAATATCTGATGGCCGTCTCGATCGCCGAAGCGATGGATCTTGTCTTCGATCGACGGACAGTATCGCGGCCCCTCCCCTTGAATCTCTCCGGAAAACAGGGGCGATCGGTCGAGCGATCCGCGAATGATATCATGCGTCCGCCGATTGGTCCGGGTGATCGCGCAAAATAGCTGCGGGTTGAGCCGCCGCTCCGTGCGCAGCGCCATGGTCCAATCGTCATCGTCCGATGGCTGGACGTCCAAAGCACCCCAATCAATGGTCCGGCCGTCCAATCTTGGCGGCGTACCCGTTTTGAGCCGGGCCATAGGAAGCTTCGCCGCATGGAGCTGATCGGCAAGCGCCGTAGCGGCGCGTTCTCCAACCCGTCCGCCGGCATGGTTCTCCATTCCGAAATGCAGTTTGGCGCCCAAAAAGGTCCCTGTCGCCAGAATGACTGACGGCGCGGCCAAAATCCGGGCACCGCCATCCAAAACCATGCCCTGGACGGCCAGTCCGTCATCCGCCAGATCGAGCGCCGTCGCCTCGGCCTCGACGATATCCAACATCGGCTCGCTATCGAGCATCGTATGGATCGCTGCGCGGTACAGTTTTCTGTCCGCCTGGATGCGCGGTCCCCTGACCGCCGCACCCTTGCTCCGATTGAGCATGCGATAATGGATCGCCGCCGCATCCGACGCGCGGCCGATCAATCCATCGAAAGCATCGACCTCACGAACGAGATGGCCCTTGCCGAGACCACCGATAGCGGGATTGCAGGACATCGCGCCGATCATATCCCTGCGCATCGATACCAAGGCCGTGCGCGCGCCAATCCGGGCAGCCGCTGCAGCGGCCTCGCAACCCGCATGGCCTCCACCCACGACTATAACGTCGTAGCAGTTGGATCGATCGATTTTCGACATGGGGCGCCCTTACCAGCGCTGCCGGTCGAGGCCAATATGTTTCACGTGAAACGGCTATTTGCCGATGCAGAAGCGATCGAACAGCGCATCGAGCATATCTTCGACCCCGCCCTGTCCGCCGATACGCTCCAAAGCCATGCGCGCCTGCCGCAAAGTTTCAACCAACAGGATCCAGTCGCCGGCCGCCGCGCTTTCCAACACGGTGGCCGCATCCCGCAAAGCCTGTCTTTGGCGATGATTGAGCGCGAGCTGATCGTCCCGCGGCAATAGCCTCTTGCCGCGTTCCACCAATATGGTGCGCAACGCTTCCATTCCGTCTCCAGTGCGCGCCGAGACGGCAAGCGCCGCCTTTTCCGGTTTCGCCAAACGTCCCGTCTCGTCGGACTTCGGATGGAGAGTCACGACTTCGTCTCCGTCCGGCGCCTCGTCCGGGTCTCCGAGCCAGAGAAGGATGTCGGCGCTGTCGGAGACCGATCTGGCGCGGCGGACGCCTATCTCCTCGATCTCATCGCCGCTTTCGCGCAGGCCGGCCGTATCGCTGATCAGAAATGCCAGTCCATCGATGTCCACGGGCGCCTCGATCACGTCACGGGTCGTCCCGGCGACCGGCGAAACGATCGCCGCCTCGCGCGCCACGAGCGCGTTGAACAGCGTCGATTTGCCGGTGTTGGGAGGACCGGCGAGCACCACGCGAATGCCATCCCTTAGCCGCTCGGCCGGTGGCGCGCGCAGTATTTCATCGATTTCATATTTGACAAGCCGCGCGAGATCGAGCGCGAATAGCTCATCGCCTTCATCGACATCGCCCTCGTCCGAGAAGTTGAGCACCGCTTCGAGCCGCGCCTCCGCCCCTAACAATTGTTCGCGCCAACCGACGATGCGGCGGGCCAGACTGCCCTCGGCCACCGCCAGGGCATGCCGGCGCTGGGTTTCCGTTTCCGCTGCGAGCAGATCCCCCAGGCCTTCCGTCGCCGAGAGGTCCATGCGACCGTTCAGAAAAGCGCGGCGGGTAAACTCGCCTGCCTCCGCCGCGCGCACATCGGGCATCGCGGCCAACACCTCCATTATCTTGGCCGCTACCGCGCGGCTACCGTGAATGTGAAACTCCGCGACATCCTCTCCGGTTGCGCTGTCGGGTCCGGGAAACCAGAGGATCAGCGCCCGGTCGATCGGTTCGCCGTCGGCGGGGTCGCGCAGTACGGCAAGAGAGGCGCGGCGCGGTTCCGGCATTCGCCCTGCCAGGGTTTTCAGAGCGGCGCCGCTTTTCGATCCGCTGAGGCGGACGATCGCAATTGCGCTGGGCAGTCCTGCCGTCGATAGCGCGAAGATCGTCGCGCCATCATTCCCTGTCAGCGCCATCCCGACATCGTCACTTTTGGGAACCGCCGATCTGATCGAAGAAGCGCGTCCACATGGACAGCCCGGCCTCGCTCATCGGCCCCCAGCTCCGCATCAGCTTCTCGATGGTATCGGGCGTAATGCCCTCCTCCATCGTTTCCTTCATCTTGTCGAGATACAGGTCGTGCACCGGTGTAAGGTCGGGCAAGCCCAAAAAGCGCCGTGCTTCTTCGGGCGTACAATCGACATCGACGGTGACTTTCATGGACCAGCTCCTCAAAATGCTGGCCTTTCCATACGCAATGGGCGAAACCCCGTCCATGACCTGCCATATTATTGCGAGTCCGATCGGCGCGATCGCGATATCCGCGAGCGACGATGCCCTGCAGTCGATCGACATGCTCGGCGCATCGGCTCAACCGGACACGACCGACCACCCTCTGCTCAAGGAAGCGGCCCGACAACTGGACGCCTATTTCGCCGGCGCGCTTCAACATTTCGATCTGCCGCTCGAACCCGCCTCGACCAGACGCGGCGATGAACTGCGCGCCGCCGTCGTCGCGATTCCCTATGGCGAGGTGCAAAGCTATGGCGAAGTGGCGCGTCGCGCGGATTCCGGACCGCGCGCCATAGGCCGGGTATGCAGCCACAATCCCCTGCCGCTCGTCATTCCCTGCCACCGCGTAATCGCCGCGGGCGGCAAGATCGGCTATTATTCGGGCGGTACGGGCGTATCGACCAAGCGTTTTCTTTTGATCCATGAGAATAAGCAGGAGGCCAGCCGATGGGCAGCATGACCAAAATCCCGACCTTGAGCGGTGGCGAGATGTTCGGCGCCTATCGCGCCGCACCGGACGGCGAAGCGAAGGCCGCGATCATCGTCATACAGGAGATTTTCGGTGTAAATCCCGGCATCCGCGCCAAATGCGATCACTGGGCAAGCCAGGGCTATCTCGCACTTGCGCCCGATCTCTTCTGGCGGTTGAAACCCGGGGTCGAGCTCGACCCCGATGTCGAAAAGGAATTCCAGGTTGCGCTCGACCTTATGGGACAATTCGACCAGGATCAGGGTGTCAGGGATATCGAGGCGACAATTCACGCCGCCCGCAAAGAGATTGGCAGCGAAACGCGCGCCAGGGTCGGGTGCGTCGGCTATTGTCTGGGCGGCCGCCTTGCTTTCATGACCGCGGCGCGCACCGATATCGACGCCAGCGTGGGTTACTATGGGGTCGGCATCGACGGCCTACTCGGCGAGAAACACGCCATTGCCCATCCGATGATGCTGCATATCCCCACCGCGGACGGCTTCGTACCCGCTGAAGCTCAGGCGGCCATGCATGAAGGGCTCGACGATCACCCAAAGGTCACGCTGCACGATTATGACGGGCTCGATCACGGCTTCGCGACCGAATTCGGCAATCGCCGCAACGACGAAGCCGCGATACTCGCCGACGGGCGAACCGCAGAATTCTTCACCGAGCATCTGCGGTGAGATTTCGCCTGCTGAGCGTATATAGAAAAATGCTCGGGGGATATGTGCTGCAACTCCAGGCCCTGGAAGACGGGGACCTTCACCGCACCCGGCTCAAAATGTTTGACCGGGCCGGAACGCCCGGCTTGACTGTCCAGACAGCGCAAATTGCCAAAGGACAGCAGCTGCGTTGGCGTAGCAAATCAAGACCTCCGGCGGATGTCGGAGCGGTTCTCGATTCGGGCACGCTGGAAAAATTTCCCGGCCCTTCGGCCATTACATGGTCGACGGAAGACACTCTTTGACCAATCCAGGAGCACCGTGAATGAATATCGAAACCAAGGACCCGCGTCTGCAGCGCTGGTTCGATCATATGGAGGGCGATCGCAGCGCCGATACGCTGCGCCCCCTGCTCGCCGAAGACGCCATTTTTCACTCGCCGGTCGTCCATACCCCACAGCGCGGTATCGATCTCACCACCGCCTATCTGAGCGCGGCGGATACGGTGTTCGGCAATGGCACATTCGAATATGTGCGCGTGATTGTCGACGGGGACAATGCGATGCTGGAGTTCACCGCGGAGCTTAACGGCATTCACATCAACGGCATCGATATCATTCACTGGAACGAAGCCGGTCAGATCGACGATTTCAAGGTCATGGTACGGCCGTTGAAAGCGATCAACATGCTCTGGGAGATGATGGCCAATCAGCTGGAGAAACAGGCGGGCTGACCGGTTAACCCTTGTCATTCAACGGCTATTCACCCTCCGGACCGCATCTCACCGTCATGATCGCGCGCCTTTTCGCTTTTTTCCTGTGTCTGAGCCTGGCGACCGCCGGCCCCGCGCAACGCGTCGTCAGCCTGCCGCTGGCAACACCCTGGCTGGGGCTGCCCCAGATCCCGGTCACGCTGAATGGCAATGTGGAGGGCCAATTCATCGTCGATACCGCCGCCAGCGACACCGTTCTAACGGACACGATGATCTCTCGCCTTGGGCTCACGGGACAGGGCGCGCCAGCAGAGCTGGCCGGCGCCACGGGAAACTCGTCAATCCATTTCTACGAATTGACGAGCATCCGGCTCGGCCCGCGCGAATATCGCGCGCTCGAAGCCTACAGCTTTCCACAGCTTGCAGCACCGGTGGAAGCGGACGGGCTGATCGGCGCTGACATATTGCGGCGCCATGTCGTCGAGTTCGATCTTCCCGGTCAACGGCTACGCTTGTTCGACCGCCACGCCAATTTCGTGCGTGCGAGCGGCAGATGGGCCGTCATTCCCTTCTACGAACGAGCGGACGGCCTGTTGCTTGTTCCGGTGTCGATCGGACGGGTCACGATGCCGGCGTTGCTCGATACCGGCGCCGTACAGAATATCGTCAACCATGAAGCCGCCCGGCGGCTGGGCCTGCGCCTGTTTCCGGACAGCGATTCGCGCGAACCCATTACAGGCGCGTCCGGGCATGTGCAGAATATGAACCAGATCGAGGTCAGCCGCTTTGCGGTCGGCGATCTTGCCTTCGGGGCATCGCGCGTGGGCATTACCGATCTTGCGGTATTCGACACGCTGGATATCGGGGACGGACCGGCCATGCTGCTCAGCGCACAGGCCTTTGGCGACCGCCGCTTCATCATCGATTATCCGCGCAACAGATTGTTGATCGCGCGCGAACCCGGCTAACCGAAAAGGGTCATCAGACCGACTTCGGGATCGATCGTGCCTTCATAGATCATCCGGGCGGCAACCCAGAGAATGACGAGCAGGCCGATATAGGCGATCCATTTGTATCGCTCGATATAGCGGGCGATGATATTGGCGGCGAGACCCATCAGGGCGACCGACAAAAGGAGCCCGATCACGAGAATACCGGGATGTTCGCGTGCCGCGCCGGCAACGCCAAGCACATTGTCGAGGCTCATCGATACGTCCGCCGCGGTCACCGCCCAGACCGCACCCCAGAAGCTGCGCGCGGGTTTCAGGCCCGAACTCTCATCGCCTTCGATTTCCACCGAACCCGGCGATTCCCCTTCGTGCCGCAGCTCGCGCCAGAATTTCCAGGCGACCCAGAGCAGGAGCAAGCCACCGGCGAGGATCAGCCCGACAATGCCGAGCAGAACACTGACGATCAGCGCGAAGAAGATACGCAGGACGAGCGCCGCGCCAATCCCGATAAGAATGACTTTCCGCCGCTGATCAGCCGGAAGCCCGCCGGCGAGCGCACCGACAACGATCGCATTGTCGGCGGCGAAGACGAGATCGATCAGCACGACCTGGCCAAACGCGGCCAGCGCGGATGGTTCGTCCAGATTGGAAAAGTCGTGGAGGATCGCTTGCCAGATCTCGGCCGGCGAACCGAGGCCGCCCGGCGCTGCATGGCCGGCTATCTGGATTAGGGAGAAGAGATCGATCATCTGCCGGACGCGGTCTTGTTCGCCCTACTGGTTCATCGAATCGAAGAAATCCTCGTTGGTCTTCGAATCCTTCATCTTGTCGAGCAGGAATTCCATCGCATCGACGGTGCCCATCTGCATCAGGATTCGGCGCAGGACCCACATCTTGGCGAGATTGTCCTTGTCGACGAGCAGCTCTTCCTTGCGCGTGCCGGACTTGCCGACATCGAGCGCCGGGAAGATGCGCTTGTCGGAGACCTTGCGGTCGAGCACGATTTCCGAGTTGCCGGTGCCCTTGAATTCTTCGAAGATCACCTCGTCCATCCGGCTGCCGGTATCGATCAGCGCGGTCGCGATGATGGAGAGGCTTCCGCCCTCTTCAATGTTGCGAGCGGCACCGAAGAAGCGCTTGGGACGTTGCAGCGCATTGGCGTCGACGCCGCCGGTCAACACCTTGCCCGAGCTCGGCACGACCGTGTTGTAGGCGCGACCGAGACGCGTGATCGAGTCCAGCAGGATCACGACATCCTTCTTGTGCTCGACGAGACGCTTGGCCTTTTCGATGACCATCTCGGCGACTTGGACATGGCGCTGAGCGGGCTCGTCGAAAGTCGAGGAGATCACCTCGCCATTCACCGAGCGCTGCATATCCGTGACTTCCTCCGGCCGCTCGTCGATCAGCAGCACGATCAGATAGACTTCCGGGTGATTGTCGGTAATCGCCTTGGCGATATTCTGCAGCAATACCGTCTTACCCGTGCGCGGTGGCGCGACGATCAGCGCGCGCTGGCCCTTGCCCTGGGGCGAAATGATATCGATGACCCGCGCCGACTTGTCCTTGACTGTGGGATCGTCACTGTCGAGCGTGAGTTTTTCGTCCGGATAGAGCGGCGTCAGATTGTCGAAATTAACGCGTGTCCGCAGATATTCCGGATCGTCGAAATTGATCTCGGTAACCTTGGTCAACGCGAAATAGCGTTCGCCATCCTTGGGCCCGCGAATTTCGCCCTCGACCGTATCGCCGGTACGCAGGCCGAACTTCCGCACCTGGTTGGGAGAGACATAGATATCGTCGGGGCCGGCCAGATAATTGGCCTCGGGACTGCGCAGGAATCCGAACCCGTCGGGCAACACCTCGATCGTGCCCATGCCCATGATCTGTTCGCCATTCTCGCTCTCGGCCTTGAGGATGCCGAAAAGCAGGTCCTGCTTGCGGAGCGTGGACGCGCCCTCGACGCCGAGATCTTCGGCCATCTTGACCAGCTCGGCCGGCTTTTTCTGTTTCAAGTCTTTGAGATGCATAATGGATTCCTGGCGGAAAATAGAATGGGGAAAAGCGTCAGTGCCTGAGAAAGATGCGCCTGAAACGTATCACGCTGCGCAAGGACCGGCAGCGGGTGCTTGGCCTGCGAGTTAGGCAGCCCCACCCGTCAAGTCAAGCGGAAGCGGTCCTTAACAGGCTCAAACAAAGGGTCGAACGACGACCAAGATGACGATGACCGCCGCGGCGATTCCGGGTATTTCGTTCAGCATCCGCAATCGCTTGCCGGACAACGGCCGCTCCCCGCGCGCCAGCTTTTTGCGATAGGCCATCAGCCAGCCCTGGTAACCCGATAACGCGATGACCATCAGCATCTTGACGCTGAACCAGATCTCCGCCCAGACATTCAGATAATAAGCGAGTGTGAGCCCCAGCACCCAGACGATCAGCATCGACGGATTCATGATGATCGTCGACAATTTATCCTCGCGCTCGACCCAGGCCGCCGCCTCCGCCGAACCCTCGGGCGCTTCCTGATGATAGACGAAGAAACGGGGCAGCATGAACAGCCCGGCCATCCAGAAGATCATGAAGATGATGTGTGCGGCCTTGAGCCAGGGATAGGCGAGCGTCAGTATCTCCGTCATCCGTCAGCCCTGACGCAACTGCGCCAGCAAATGTTCGACATGGGCGATCGGCGTATCGGGTAAAATTCCATGCCCCAGATTGAACACATGCGGACGGGCGGCGAAAGCCCTTTTTATGCGATCGACAGCGGCATCGAGCCGATCACCGCCCGCGATGAGCGCCAACGGATCGAGATTGCCCTGCACCGGCAATGCATCCGGCAGCGCATCCGCCGCCCATTCGGGATCGATCGTTTCGTCGATGCCGAGCGCGTCGACCATCGTCTCGCGCGCATAGGCGGGGAGCTTCTCGCCCGCGCCCTTCGGAAAGCCGATGATCGGCGTGTCCGGATAGCGGTCGCGCAATTCGGCGACGATTTTGGCGTTCGGCGCGATCACCCATTGCTCGAACTGCGCGGGCGACAGACTGCCCGACCAGCTGTCGAACAGCTGGACTGCATCGACGCCCGCATCGATCTGTTTCGCGAGATAATCGACGGTGCTCGTGGTGATAGCGTCGATGATCGCGCCGAAGGCTTCGGGGTTGCCATAGGCCATGCGGCGCGTCTCGGCCTGGTCCCGGCTGCCTTGCCCCGCAACCATATAGGTCGCCACGGTCCAGGGACTGCCGGCGAAGCCCAGAAAGGTCGTTTCCGAAGGCAAGGCCTCGGCGACGAGCTCGACCGTCCTGTAGACCGGCTCCAGACGTTCCGGCACCGCTTGCAGCGCTTCGAGCGCGCTGTCGATCAGCGGCGGCGACAGGCGCGGACCTTCCCCGGCCACGAACCGCAGACCCTGCCCGAGCGCATGGGGAATGACGAGAATGTCCGAAAACAGAATCGCACCGTCGAAACCGAAGCGCCGAATCGGTTGCAACGTCACGTCGGCCGCTGCTTCGCTATCATGCACCAGATCGAGAAACCCGCCTTTCTCGGCCCGCAAGGCACGATACTCAGGAAGGTATCGGCCGGCCTGACGCATGAGCCAGACGGGCGGCGGATCTCGACGTTCCCCGCGCAGCACGCTGAGCAAAGGGCGATCGGTTTGTTTGGTTTCCGGCACGTCGGATTGGTCTTCTATCACTATATATACTTATATATTTATTAGATTGATGGAGTCAGTTGCAGGCTTGGTAACGGGGCTTAATCGCTTTTGCGGGTTAGGCCAACAGCTTGACTCCGAAACGAATGCCGCTTCCGTCCGGAGTCGATTCCGTTATCCCGGAGATTCACATCCTGTGCATCGATTCCATTCCCTGTGGATGGGCGGCGGGATGAAAATCCGGTTTGCGGGTGTGGTTTGCTGACTTGCCTCTGTCCCGAAAGTTCAGCTAGCGCCATAGGCAGGCTTTTCCACAGCCTTGTGCGCTCGGGACTTCGTCAGACAGGCATTGCATGATCCGGCTTCATCTTCATCTGATCTCGGATTCGACCGGCGAGACTCTGGAAAATATCGCCAAGGCCGGGCTGGCCCAGTTCGACGATGTGGAGACGATCAAGCATTTCTGGCCGATGGTGCGCAGCGAAGGTCATGTCGATCGAGTGTTCGACGATATCGGCAAGCAGCCGGGTCTCGTGCTCTACACGCTGGTCGACCATAATGTCCGGCGGCGATTGGAGACTCGCTGCCGGGCGATGGGGCTGCCGGCGGTCTCGGCGCTCGATCCGGTGATCGACGCGCTGTCGCGGCTTTTGGGCATGGAAGCCAAGGAGCGGCCCGGCGGTCAGCACGCGCTGGACGCCGCCTATTTTCAGCGCGTCGAAGCCATCCAGTATACGATCGCGCATGACGATGGTGTCGCGCCGGAAGATTGGGACCGCGCAGATATCGTACTCGCCGGCGTATCGCGGACCTCGAAAACGCCGACTAGTATCTATCTCGCCAATCGCGGCTACAAGGTCGCCAATGTGCCGCTGGTACCGGAATCGCCGCCGCCCGATACGCTCTATCGGCTCAAGAATCCGATCATCGTCGGCCTGACGACGAGTCCGGACCGGCTGGTTCAGGTCCGCCGCAATCGGTTGCTCAGCCTCAACCAGACTCCGGAAACCGACTATGTCGATCAGGATCGGGTCAAGGCCGAAGTTGCTTTTGCGCGCCGCATCTTCGCCGACAATGACTGGCCGGTGATCGATGTAACGCGGCGATCTATCGAAGAAAGCGCGGCGGCGATTCTGAACATCGTCAGCGATCGATCCAACCGGGACGGCCACATCCAGCCGGACGAAACCTCATCGTCGGCCTGATCCTCGCCTCCCAAAGCGGCACCAGGCGTGCGATGCTCGCGGCGGCGGACGTGCCGTTCGATGCCATGGCTGCGGGCGTTGACGAGGAAGCGGCCAAGGCGTCGCTCCGCGCGGACGGCATCTCGCCCCGCAACCTTGCCGACGCGCTGGCCGAACTCAAGGCGGTCAAACTCTCTCGCCGGTTTCCCGATGCGCTGGTGTTGGGGTGCGATCAGGTGGCATCGCTGGACGGCCGGATTTTCGACAAGGCGGCATCGCGCGAAGAGGCGTGTGAGCATCTCCAAACGCTGCGCGGAGCAACGCATAGCCAGACGAGTGCCGCGGTGATCTGTGAGGGCGGTAAACCGGTCTGGCGTCATATCGATATCGCCAAACTCGCGATGCGGGATTTCTCCGACGCGTATCTCGACGCGTATCTCGATGCCGAATGGCCGGCGATCGGCGGATGTGCCGGCGGTTATCGGCTGGAAGGACGCGGTGCGCAACTTTTCACGCGGATCGACGGCAGCCATTTCACGATTCTCGGCCTGCCGCTTCTTCCGCTGCTCGACTATCTGCGTGTTCGTGAGGTGATGGCAGTATGACGAAGCCATATGCCGAGGTCATCGGGGATCCGATCGCCCATTCCAAATCTCCGCTTATCCATAAATTCTGGCTGGAGGCGCTCGGTATCGATGCCGATTATCGCGCCATGCATATCAGAGGTGACGGATTGGCGGACTATTTTGCATCGCGGCGGGAGGATCCCGATTGGCGCGGTTGCAACATTACGATTCCCCATAAGCAGGCGGCTCTCGATCATGTGGAAGATCGCGGCGAATTGCGCGCAACCATCGGCGCGATCAACACCGTGCTGCGCGACGAAGACGGTGCGTTCATCGGAACCAATACCGATGCCGCGGGTTTTTACGCGCCGATTGCCGATATGGATCTCGAACGGGCCGATATCGCCGTAGTCGGAGCCGGCGGCGCGGCCAGAGCCGTGCTGTTTGCACTCAAACGGGCGGGGATCGGCAATGTCACACTGCTCAATCGTTCGCCGCTCAAGGCAGCGGGACTGCTGGGCGCTTTCGGTCTTGCGGGCGACGCGGTTGCGCTCGATGCGCCGCTCCCTCCGGTTGCATTACTGGTCAACGCCAGTCCACTCGGGATGACGGGTCAGCCCAATCTGCGGTTGGACCTGTCTCCTCTTCCCGAGAATGCCGTTGTCTACGATCTCGTCTACGCACCGCTCGAAACCGAGCTGCTCGCTGCGGCGGACGAAAGAGATCTTGCGCATGTGGACGGTCTGGACATGCTGATCGGCCAGGCGGCCATTGCCTTCGAGCTGTTTTTCGGCGAATCGCCGCCCCGCGATCAGGACGATGCCGAACTGAGGGATTTGCTGACGAAATGAAGAAATTGGGACTGACGGGCTCCATCGGCATGGGCAAATCGACCGTGGCGGCGATGTTCGCCGATGCCGGCGTCCCGGTGTTCGATGCCGATGCCGAGGTGCATCAGCTGCAGGGGCCCGGAGGCGAACTTGTCGCCGCGATCGAAGAATTATGCCCCGGCACCACCGGTCCCGAAGGCGTCAACCGGGAACGGCTTTCGGCGGTGGTCCTGGGCGATCGCGACAAGCTTCATCGGCTGGAAGCGATTATTCACCCGGCGGTCGCGCGCAATCGCGAGATATTTTTCGAGGCGAACAAAGAGGCGCCGCTCGTCCTGTTCGATATTCCGCTGCTACTCGAAAAACGGGGTGGCGAGCAGTTCGATGCCGTCATCGTCGTGTCGGCTCCCGCCGATGTCCAGCGGGAGCGGGTCCTGGCCCGTCCGGGAATGACGGTACAGAAGTTCGAGCATATTCTCGGACTGCAGATGCCGGACGCGGAAAAACGCGCGCTCGCCGATTTCGTCATCGACACGGGAAAGCCGCTCGATGAGACACGCGCGCAGGTTGACGCGCTCGTCACTTGCTTAAGCGAGCATGACGTCCGATATTGCCAACAATGCGTGAGATAGTTTTCGATACGGAAACCACCGGCCTCAGCCCTTCCGACGGGCACAGACTGGTGGAAATCGGCGCACTTGAAATGGTCAATCGGGTCGAGACCGGCCGGAGCTTCCATATCTATTGCAATCCCGAGCGCGACATGCCGAGCGAGGCCTTTGCCGTGCATGGCCTTTCGGATGCCTTTCTCTCCAACAAGCCGCTCTTTTCCGCCGAAGCCCAGAACTTCATCGATTTCATCGACGACAGTCCGCTGGTCGCACATAATGCACAGTTCGATTTCGGATTCCTGAACGCCGAGCTTGAGCGCGCCGGCCATGCCCCTGTCGATATGGGCCGGATGATCGATACGTTGGCGATCGCCCGCACCAAACATCCGGGCGCCAAACATAGTCTCGATGCGCTCTGTTCGCGCTATGGCATCGATCGCAGTCAGCGCGTGCTGCACGGTGCGTTGCTCGATGCGCAACTGCTCGCTCAGGTCTATGTCGAGTTGACCGGCGGGCGGCAGATCGGGCTGACACTCGCCGCTGAAGAGGTGCCGGACGCGCGCGCGTCGGGTCAGGGGATCGATGAGGCACGCGCGCCACACCGCGCCGTTCGCGAAGCGCGGCCTCACGCTGCATCGGACGACGAACGCGCGCGCCACGCCGCATTTATCGCCCAGTTGACCGATCCGCTATGGGCGGACGACGGGGCGAAAGGTTGAAGACGAGCCGTCCGCCGGTCCGGCGGAGGCATGATGATGAAGGATTAGCGTAATGGACATTCGTGTATCGGGCCATCAGGTCGAAACCGGCGACGCTCTCAAAGAACATGTCGAGGACCGGATGACGGCGATCGCGGACAAATATTTTGCCCGTGCCATCTCGGCCAGAGTTACGTTCGGCAAAGGCCCGCACGATCATGGATTCCGTTGCGCGATCGTCGCGCATGTGATGCAGGGCGTCATCCTGAAAGGCGAGGCGCAAAGCCCGGGGGATGCGCATGCGGCGTTCGAGGAAGCGGCGGGCCATGTCGAAAAACAGCTGCGCCGCTATATGGATCGGCTCAAGGATCATCACAAAAACGCCAATGGCGAAATGCCGCCGGTGATGCCCGAACCCAGCGCCGGCTATACCGTGTTCGGCGGCGGTGGCGAGGAAGTGGAAGAGGTTCCGGACAATCCACCGATTATTGCCGAAACGAGCGTGGATATCCCCGATGCGAGCGTATCGAACGCCGTCTGGATGCTGGATTTGCGCAATACCAATGCGCTGCTCTTCAAAAATCGCGATACCGGCGTATATAATATGGTGTATCGGCGCCGGGACGGATCCATAGGTTGGGTCGAACCCGAGCGGCCGGTTTGAAGACAATGTGTTCCCCCGAACCAGGCTTCCGCCGGGTTTTCACCGCGTAATCAAGGTTTTCCATGACAGAGTTTGAGTTTCCGAATCCCGCATTCGTCGTCTTCGTCGACACTGTGGACACCAAGGGCGAGCTGTTTCGGCTGATTGCCGAACATGCAGCGCATATAGCGGACAGCGATCCCGAGGCTCTCGAAAAGCAGTTGATCATGCGCGAAAAGTTGGGCTCGACCGGTTTCGGTGAGGGTGTGGCAATCCCCCATGGCCGCATCGAAACTCTTGAGAAGCCGTTCGGTATCTTCGTCCGGTTGGGTATGGCGGTTGACTATGATTCGGTCGACGATTTGCCGGTTGACTGTATCTTCGCCCTCTTCTCTCCGGAAGCCGATGGCGCTGCCCATTTGCGTGCGCTGGCGCGAATCAGCCGGCGTCTGCGCGATACCGATTTCGTTGCGAAGCTGCGCGGCGCGCGCTCGACGGATGCGGTCTATGCGCTGCTCGCCAATTTCGAGGCGGCGGACGCTGCCTGAAACGCGCGGGGAGAGGGCGCCGCTGGCGGGTGCCGAAGCGCATTTTCGCGCACTCGAATCCCTTTACGATTCGGCTGCGATAAACACGCTGTGGCAATCCCAACTGGAGATTGTCGAAAGCGGGTACACGCGAATCCGGTTCGATCTCGAAGAGCGCCATTATCACGCCGCCGGTGCGGTCCATGGAACGAGCTATTTCAAGATGCTTGACGATGCCGCATTCTATGCGGCCAACAGCCTGGTTTCGGACAGGTTCCTGCTGACCACCGGCTTCAACCTGCTCTTTACTCGACCGATGTCCGCCGGTTCGGTGACTGCCGAGGGGCGTTGGATAAGCGGGCAGCGCCGGGTGTTCGTCGCCGAGGCGCGATTGCTCGATGCCGACGGGGAAGAAGCGGCGCGCGGGACCGGCACCTTCATGAAATCGCGGATCGCCTTGTCATCGCTGGATGGCTATCGCTTGCCCGGATGAGCGGCCGGGTCACGAGTAAGATGCTGGTCGGCGCGATCCGGCGGCGGGCGGAAGCGATGGGCGGCCATGCAATGGTTCTCATCAAGGGCGACGAGATTTCGGGCGCTGTCGTTCTGGCGCTCGCCAATCGGGGAGTTGTGCACGGTTTACGCGAACGCGGGCTTGCGCCCGACGGAAGCTATCAATGGGTGGCGGCCGGGCCGGACAATGCGGCGGATGCCGCGGCGCTGGCCGCCTATCTCGAAAAGCGCCGGAAGTTCGATCCCGATATCTGGGTGGTCGAAATCGATCTCGACGAACCGGAAGCCTGGCTCGACGCCTTTATCGGCGCCGACTGAGGCCTCCCCCTTTTCTCCGTTCGTTCTTTGTTCTAAAAAATATGGATGGCGGAACGGGCGATTCTCGGTGACGATCAACAATTCGCGGCGGACCATGTCGCGCGGGGTATAGCGCGACTATTCTTCCGGCAGGAGCTGGTCGCGCTGACCGAAGTAACGCTCGGTAACGGTCGGCGGGCCGATGTTATGGCGATCGACGCTAAGGGCCATATCGTGATCGTCGAGATCAAGGTCAGCCGCGCCGATCTGCTCGGAGATCGCAAATGGCCTGAATATCTCGACTATTGCGACCGGTTCTTCTGGGCCGTTCCATCGGGTTTCGATCTGGATCTGTGTTCACGGAAGGAATTGCGGCCCGATGTCGCGGGGTTGATCGTGGCCGATTCCTACGATGCCGCCATTGTGCGGCAGGCTGCCGAACGATCGCTGGCGGCGTCGCGTCGCCGGGCGGAAACGTTGCGTTTTGCCCGCCGGGCGGCCGCCCGATTGCTCGCCGCGGACGACCCGCATCTGCAAGGATTTGATTGAGGCCAGGGCCTAGTTCGGACTTGGCCCGAATGTCGTCCTTTCCTCGGTTTCCGGTGTCGCGGAGTCGAGAATTTCGAGAATATCGGCCGAGCGTCCGTCCCGTGCCGCATAATCGCGGGCCGAAAGGCCGATAATACTGTCGGCGATATCGGGATTCGCTCCGGCATCGACGAGCTGGCGGACGATGGCGCCGTTTCGTTGCTGTACGGCGAGGATCAGCGGCGTTTCGCCGCGATCGTTGCGCGCGTTGAGATCGGCATTGACAATTCTGAGCCAATTGACCGCGTCAGGATATCCGATCTGGGCGGCTATATGGAGCGCGGTATTGCCGTCGCTGTCGCGGAGATTGGGATTGGCGTTCTGCCGAAGCAGATAGAGCAGCCACTGCGAATCCCGCCGCCGCGTGACGATGTGAAGCGCGCCCTCGCCGGTCGACCGGTCGCGCACATTGATCACTGTGGAGCTCGGTTGCTCTACAAGATCGCGGACGGTTGCGAAATCACGATCTCGAACGCCCCGCAGGAAATTATAGGTGTCGGAAAATTGCGCCGCCGCCGGTACCGGCAGCATCGATGCGCCGAGGCCGACCGTAAGGAGCGCAAATCCGCGTCTCGACAGTTTTCGCGAAGCCCATCCGTTCATCGAATTTCTTACCCTATTGCCACTTGCCACCCGCCCCTTAGCAAAGCATGACTGGCCCTGTCATGAACGATCTCAAACAGTTGAAAACCGGTCTGCTGGCCATTCTCACTTCCGTCGTCCTCGTCGCCTGTTCGGGCGAACCGGCCGCCGCGCCGCCGCCGTTGGAGGGCGCCGCGATCGGCGGCGACTTCGAACTGGTCGACGAAAACGGCGAAACCGTGCGTGAGGCCGATTTCGCGGGCCAGAACCGCGTCGTCTATTTCGGCTATGCCTTCTGCCCCGATGTCTGCCCGGTCGATATGCAGAAGCTGGGGCAGGCGATGCGCGTGCTCGAGGAGCAGGATGCCGAACTGGCCGCCCGGATCACGCCGATTTTCGTCAGCGTCGATCCGGCGCGCGATACACCTGAGGTTCTGACGCAGTTTACCGACAGTTTTCATCCGCGCATGGTTGGCCTGTCGGGTTCCCGCGCGGCGATCGATGCGGCGGCGGAGCGTTACGGCGTCTATTATCAGTTGGGCGAAGATGACGGATCGGGCAATTATCTGGTCGATCACAGCAACAATGCGATCCTGTTCGGGCCCGAGGGTGAACCGCTGGTCATCCTGCCGCTGCAGGACAGGCCGGAAGCGATTGCCGAATCCCTGTTGCGCTGGGCCCGCTAGAGCCTTTCCGATGAGCGGCGATTTCTGGAAAACCAAAAGGCTGGACCAGATGACGCGGACCGAATGGGAGGCGCTGTGCGACGGTTGCGGAAAATGCTGCCTGCACAAGCTGGAGGATGAAGACACGGGCGCCGTGCAGCCGACCAATGTCGCCTGCAAATTGCTGGATCGCGAAACCGCGCGTTGCACGGATTACAAGCGTCGGCGAATCAAGGTTCCGGATTGCCTGCGGCTTACCGCCCGCAATATGCAAGACTTTCCCTGGCTGCCGCGCACCTGTGCCTATCGATTGCTGGCGCGGGGCGAGAAGCTGCCTCACTGGCATTATCTGGTGAGCGGCGATCGCGAAGCCGTGCATCGTGCGGGCGAATCCGTACGCGGCTGGACGATTTCCGAACTCGATGCCGGCGATCTCGAGCATCATTGTGTCGAACGCGATCTCTGAACCACTTTTCGAAGGGGGAGGGCATAGCCGGACGCTCACGGTAAAGCGCCACCCGCGTGCGCGTTCCTACCGCTTGCGGGTCGACCCGCGGGACGGTCGCGTCTTGCTGAGCCTGCCGCAGCGGGCCAGTCTCGCTAAGGCGCGGATTTGGGCTGAAACGCAGCGCGAATGGATCGAAGCGCAACTGGCCCGGCTGCCTGCCCCGCGACCGATTACCGCAAAAACCGCCATTCCCTATCGCGGCGGCGAGCTGCTGATCGATTGGTCGCGTCACTATCCCCGCCGCCCGGAAAAGACTGGGGATCGGTTGCGGCTGGGCGGCCCCGAGGACGCGATCGCGCGGCGCGTGCTGCGATGGCTCCAAGGCGAAGCGCGGCGGATATTGAACGACGAAACCCTATCCTATGCGCAACTGGCAGGCGTCGAGATCGGCACGGTCAGCATTGGCGATGCGCGCAGTCGCTGGGGCAGTTGTGCTGCGAGTGGCAATATCCGCTACAGCTGGCGGTTGGTTATGGCGCCTGCCGCGGTGCTTAGCGCGACGGTGGCGCATGAGGTTGCACACCGCGTCCATATGAATCACGGCCCGGAATTCCACGCGCTGGTCGCAAAGCTTTTCGGCCGCGATCCGGCACCGGAACGCTCCTGGCTGCGCGAGAATGGCGCAGCGCTTTACTGGGCCGGCTCTTCTTCCTGATTCCGAACGCCAGGTGCGGCCGGAACATCCCGGTCATTTCGAGGCACCGGTTCTTCCCGCCGGCGCTCCGCCCGCCGTTCGCCCTCGCTTCGGCGCAACACTTCGTCGAGCCATTCCTCGTTCATATCGTCGGGCGCGAGCACGTCTTCATAGCGTCGATCTTCGCCATAAACGCCGGGATCGGTGATCGGCATGCCATCTTCGTCGACAAAGATTTCATCCCGGAACGGATCGCCGAAATAGGCATCGTCCTCGTCCTCCAACTGCCATTCGGGTAGCGTCACGTCGGTGTCGAATTCCTCGACCGGGCGACTGGAGACCGCATAGCGCATGAAATCGGCGAATGCGCGGGCCGGCGCCCGGCCGCCCTGCAATCCGCCGACACGGCGCGCATCGTCACGCCCCATCCACACGGCCGTGGTGAGGCCGGAGGAAAATCCGACAAACCACCCGTCGCGATTGGAACTCGTCGTGCCCGTCTTGCCAGCGACCGGCCGGCCTATCTGGGCAGCCCGCCCGGTGCCCGTCGCGACGGCCGTTTGCAGCAGGTCGGTCATCTCGGCCGCGACATAGGGCGCCACCAACACGCGCGACTGGTCGATCTCCGTGCGGAAAAGCTCGATTTCCTCGCGCGTATCGGGATCCTCCATGGTAACTTTCACGATGCCATAGGGCTCGACCGCAACGCCGCGCGCGGACACGGAAGCGAAGGCGCGCGCCATATCGATCACCCGGACTTCGGACGTACCGAGCACCATAGAGGGGTGGGTGTTGACCGGCGTCGTAATCCCGAAACGCTGCGCCATATTGGCGACCGTGTGCAGACCGACCTCGGCGCCCAGTTGCGCGGCCACGGTATTGACGGAATAGGCGAAAGCCGAGCGCACATCCATTTCGCCCGAGAAGCGGCCCGAGCTGTTGCGCGGTCGCCAGCCGTTCCAGTCTATCGGCTCGTCGACCACGCGATCTTCGGGCGTATAGCCGTTTTCGAGGGCGGCCAGATATACGAACAGCTTCCAGGACGATCCCGGCTGGCGGACCGCGGTCACGGCGCGATTATAGTTTGAGGTGACATAATCCGTGCCGCCGACCATGGCGCGAACGGCGCCGTCCCGGTCCAGCGCGACCAGCGCCGCTTGGGCGCCCTCCGGCGTATGGGCGCGCACCGAGTTGACGGCCTGGGCCTGCATATCGAGATCGAGCGTCGTCCAGACGTCGATCGGCGCCCGCGTTTCATCGATCAGCAGGTCGAGCTGATTGAGCGTCCAGTCCGTGAAATAGCGCACCGAATTCCGCCGCGGCTGGGGCGCGAGCGCGACATCGTTCGGGGCCGCCGCCGCCGCTTCGCCGGATGTAATCTGGCCGGTTTCGACCATCAGATCGAGCACCACGCCGGCGCGGCCGATGGCGGCCTGGGCGTCGGCCGTCGGGGAATAGCGCGACGGTGCCTTGACGAGGCCGGCGACGACCGCGGCTTCCGAAAGATCGAGCTCGCGTGCGGAATGACCGAAAAAGCGGCGCGACGCTGCATCGATTCCATAGGCTCCGCCGCCGAAATAGACGCGATTCAAGTAAAGCTCGAGGATCTGATCCTTGGTGAAGGTGCGTTCCATCGCGAGCGCGAGTATAATCTCGCGGACTTTGCGGCCGAAGGTCCGGGTGTTGGTGAGGAACAGATTGCGCGCGAGCTGTTGGGTGATCGTGGATCCGCCCTGCACCCAGCTGCCTCTTTCGATGCGCACGCGCACGGACCGGGCAATGCCGATCGGATCGACGCCGGGATGGCTTTCGAAGCGCCGGTCTTCGACCGAAATCATGGCATCGCGCATGATTTCGGGTATTTCGTCGTGCCGGAGCCATTGGCCGTAACTCGGTCCCATGGCGAAGATAACGGTTCCGTCCGCCGCGCGCACGCGCACTGTCTGGCCATTGGGCGAGGATTGCAGCGTCTCGAAATCGGGGAGCGACGACATGGCGATGCCCACCGCCACGGCGAGCGCGACAAAAGCGAGCAGACCGGCGTACAGGCCGAACTTGATCAGCCCTATCGTGATGCGCCAGACCGGCCCGCGCGTCTTTGCTCGAGATGCCGCCATATTCGAATTAGCCCTATGCGCCTGCCCGGACTCTCACAAGCGCCCAACGCGACTGAATGTGGGCTGAATCACTGGGTTTCCGCAGTATGCGCCGATGCTGCGGCGGGACGACCTACGATGCGCGGGCAGGCTGGAACTCAAGCGCCAGGCTATTGATACAATAGCGTAAACCGGTGGGCGGAGGTCCATCCGGAAAGACGTGGCCGAGATGTCCGCCGCACCGTGCGCACCGGCATTCGGTGCGGATCATGCCATGGCTGGTATCGCGATGATCGGTGACGGCATCGTCGCCGACCGGTTCGGTGAAGCTCGGCCAGCCAGAGCCGCTGTCATATTTGGTTTTGCTCTCGAACAGTTTGAGATCGCACCCGGCGCATAGATAATCGCCGGTTTCGTGATTGTTGTAGAGATCGCCGGCGAAAGCGGGTTCCGTCCCGGCTTCGCGCAAAACATGATAGCGTTCCGGCGTCAGGCGTTCGCGCCATTCGGCATCGGTAAGATCGAGCGTGTCCATGACCGCGAATATGGGTGCCGCCCCGCATGCGATCAAGCGCGGATCCTGGTCGCCTCGCCCAGCATTCCGACAAGGCCGGGCAATGCGGCAAGCGGCATCGCGCCACGCGCGATTCGCGGATGATCGGCGATTCGTTTTAACGCGCCGGCAATGGCAATCGGCCGCCGGGCGATGTGGGCGAACCGCCGCTGGAAGTCGACAGCCGCGCCTGGGCCATCTTTCAGATAGGCTCGAGCGGCCATTTCCCCGCTGGCGAGCGCAATCCCGATGCCTTCCCCGGCCAACGAGGGAATAACCGCGGCCTGATCGCCGAGCCGGAACAACCCGTGCTGCCCGGTCCGCATGCGCCAGCCATAGGGAATGCGGCTTACCGCGTCCGCATCGGCGGGTATCGTTTCACCGTCGAGCCGGACCGCAAGGCTGGGCGCTTCTTCGCAAAGCCGGTGTAGCAGAGCCTGCGTATCGCCATCGACCTCCTGCAGGCGGGACCGGCGTACGGCCATGCAGAGATTGCCGCTGCCATCTTCCTGCAGAAGGAAACCCGCATAGCCATGGCGGAAGATGTGCATTTCGATCGCGCCGTCGAGCATGGCTTGCAGCTTTGGGGATGCGTTCAACCGGTACCGCACACCCATCCAGGGATCCGAATCCCGTTTTTCGACGGGACGTTTGAGGCCCCGCAACTCATATTTCCCGGTCGCCAGAAACAAGGCGTCCGCCCGTAGCTCGTCGCCATCGGCAAGCCGGACCTTGCCCTTCGTATCCGCTGCGCTGATCGCGACGCCGCGCCGGATATCGGCGCCCGCCGCCGCGGCGGTATCGAGCAAGAGACTGTCGAGCCGTTGGCGCGACAGGCCGACACCGGGTTTGGGCAGAGGTGCGATATGCTTTTGCGCGCCGACGAAAAGCGCGACCTGGCGGACCGCATGTCCCCCCAGCATATTCCGGTCGAGGCCAAGCCGATCCAGCGTTTCCAGCGTCTGCCAGCTCACAAAGCCGCCGCATAACAGGTCCGGCGTTGCCGCGTGGCGTTCGATAAGCAAAGGCTCGCGGCCGCTGTGCGCGAGGCCGATGGCGGCGGCGAGCCCCGCCGGGCCGCCACCAGCGATCAGCGCAGCCGTTCGACGCATAGCCGGAACGGGAATCGTCGCACGACTTGCGCCGTGCTGGGTGCGATTCCCGCCTCCTCCAATAAGGGCATCCATTCATCGGGGCGATAGCTGCGGGCGATCGATAGCTGCCCGTCTTCCCGAACCATGCGATGCCATCCCATCAGCCGCGCGAGCAGCGGATAGCCGAAGTGGGCGAAGCCATGGCGATGCAGATCGTTGATCAGCCAGCCTCGCCGGGCGGTCGACTCCATATGGCGCAGAAAGGCGATCAACTGATCATGCGACATATGATGTGCGACGAGGTTGGAAATCATGAAATCGCATGGTTCGCAATCGGCATAGTCGCCGGTGCGATAGTCGATTCGCATATCGCTTGGCGTTGCGACCTTGGCCGCAGTCTGACTTTTCGGGTTGAGGTCGATTCCGGTCAGCCGGGCCGCGATGCCGCGTTTTTCAGCCCAGCGCGCGATGGCGCGAAGCATCCCACCCTCGCCATAGCCGATATCGATTAGGCTGAAACTGTCGAGGCCCCGCGTTGAGCGCGCGAGAAAGTTCAGAGTCGGTCGCGCGGAGAATGTCCAACGGTTCGCCTTTTCGAGATCGGCGAGCACCGCGGCATAGATTTCGGGCGCCAGTCCCGGCGCGTCCATCTGCTCCTCGGCGATGGTGCGCTGGGTGAGGTCGGCCATCAGGCGCTCCGATATCCGAAGCCCTCGGCCGCGAGGCCGGGGCCGAAGGCAATGGCGACGCCCCGCTCCACGACCGGCCCCCGCATCACCCGCTCGAGCGCGAACATCAGGGTCGCGGATGACATATTGCCCTTTTCGCGCAGGATATCGCGCGAGATGGTGAGCGCATCGGATCCGATCTCCAGGCCTTTTTCGACCGCATCGAGTATCGACCGCCCGCCGCCATGCACGGCCCAGCTATCGACGGCCTCGGGGCCCGCGGCGTTGCAGATCGCGGACCGGAACTCGGCACCGCTCAGCGCTTCCCCGATCCGGCCCGGCACTTCGCCGGACAGATGCATGGCGAAACCGGTATCCCCGACATGCCATTGGATCAGCGCCTGGGATTCCGGCAGCGTCGCGGCGAAGTGCCGTTCCATCGCCAGTCCGTGCGGTTCGGCGGTGACGAGGGCCGCCGCCGCCCCGTCGCCGAACAGCAGCATGGCGAGCAGCGGTTCGAGCGCGTCGTCGGGCTGGAGGTGGAGCGTCGACAATTCCGTCGTGACGACGAGGACGCGCGCTTCGGGTTGCGACCGGACGATGTGATAGGCGTTGCGCAGCGCCGTCACCGCGCCATAGCATCCCATAAAACCGATCAACGTCCGCTCGATCGACCCGCTCAGGCGCAGCTCGCGTGCGATAAGCTGATCGAGGCCCGGCGCGGTAAACCCGGTGCAGCTGGCGACGACCAGATGGGTAATGCTCGTCGGATCGAGCGATTCCGGCAGATTGCCGACGGCCTCGACCGCCAGCCGGGGGGCCGCGTCTGCATAGAGCTGCATTCGTTCGGATGTCGGCGGCATGCCCTCGGCATAAAATCCGCCCGGATTGACCGGTGAGCCGCCATCCGTGCTTTTGGGCAGGACGGACCAGCGATGCTCGATTTCCGCGCGATCCGCCATCCGCGCGAAAATCGCCTGTTCGCGGGGATCGGACAACTGCTCCGCCGCCCAGCCGATAAAGGCGTGGTGGATATCGTGATCGGGCGTCGCAGCGCCGATGCCGTTAATATGGGGCGTGGGTATCGGCACAGCAGGACGCTTTCGTAATCGACGCAACGGACATGCGGAACCCTTCATGGCAGGGTTTGATCGTTAACGATATATTGATTGGTTAACCGCGAAAAAGGGGGCATGGCTCGCCCAATGCTCATCTTGCCCGTTTTCGCGGCGGCATTCCCGGCTTTTTTCGCGCCTTCGGGTGCTGTGGCGCAGGGCGCATGCCGGTTGTGCGAGGAAAGCGCGCCGATCGTGGAGCGTGCCCGGCCCAGCCGCCCGCTGCATATCGATATAGATACGGGCATCGATTTCGATCGCATGGCCTTGATCGACTATCAGGGCGGGGCGGCCGAGATCGATCCGCAGACCGGCCAGCGTCGGCTTTCCCGCCTTCTCGATCTGGGCGGTATGGCCATGCGCGGTACCGTAACGATCCGCGGTGAGCCGGGGCGCGCGATTCGCGTGGACTTGCCCGACGAGGTGACTCTCCGGGCTCCGGGCGGTCGCCGGGTAGAGCTGCGCGACATGCGCAGCGATCTGCCGGCCCGGCCCCGTATCGGCAGCGACGGTTTTTTGCGCTTCTCCTTTGGCGGCCGGATCGATGTCGATGGCGATGATGTCGGGAATTTCCGCGGAAGACTGCGGATCAGCGCCGAATATGAGTGATCGCGCGTGCCGGAAATTATCCCGATTTTAACCATGACCCTTTGCGAAATCTGAAACATGTTCGGCCAAAAGCGAGGCTGAATGGCGCGGGGGACACGTTCCGTTCAATCTAAAATTCGGAAAGTGGAAAAGGGACAATCCAAATGAAAAAACTTATCACCGTTTTCGCTGCTGGTGCAGCGATGGCTTCTCTCGGCACGGCTGCAAATGCCGCTACCGCGACGGCCGATGCGACCGCTGAAATCCTCGAACAGGTTCAGATCGCCCAGGTTACCGATCTGAACTTCGGCACGATCGTTCCCGACGCGACGAACGCGGCGACGGTTTCGGTTGCGGCGAACGCGGCGGGCACGCGCAACTGCGGCGGCCTGACTTGCGCCGGCGGTGCCAGCGTATCTTCGGCGTCGTTCGACGTCACGGGCGCCAATGGCCTCAATGTCGACGTCGCTCTGAGCGGCCTGACCCAGCTGAGCGACGGCACGAACAACATGCCGATCACACTCAATGCCTCCTCCAACGTCCTCGCGATGACCGGTTCGGCCGTCTCGCTTTACGTTGGCGGCGATCTGTCGGTTGCGGCCAACCAGCCGGCTGGCGTTTACAGCGGTACGTTCACGGTAACCGCTGACTATCAATAACATCTCGATGCCGGTCTGAAGGCCGGCACGCGATCCTGGACTGGCCCGGCGGCGCTTCGTGCGCCGCCGGGTTTTTCTTTGCTCCAACGTCAATTCTTGACGGAAAAGTAACCAGTTTTTGCAAGATTCTGTGCGTGTTTCCGGGGGGCGGCGCATCGGATCGGTGCGCTGTGCTCCGGCTGTTCAGACGGAGACCTCGCATGATCCTCAAATCTTTGCCGAAACGCGCCCGCTCGAGCATCGCAGCGCTGGCTCTGGCGTCCGCCGCCTTTGCATCTCCGGCCCCGGTACATGCCAACGACCTGTTGGTCGCGCCGACCCGGGTCGTATTGAACGGCTCGCGTGGCACGGAGGTCATTCTCAATAATATCGGCGAAGAAGAGGCGACTTACCGGATTTCGCTCGAGTTGCGGCGGATGACGCCCGATGGCGGGCTGGAAGAGGTCGAAACGGCGAACGAAACCGAAGAAGCTGCGCTCGGCATGATCCGCTACGCGCCGCGCCGCGTCGTGTTGCCGCCGAACCAGCCTCAATCGATCCGCATCGGCGTGCGTGCGCCGCAGGATACTCCGGATGGCGAATATCGGGTTCACATGCTGTTTCGCGCCATCCCGCGCCCGCGCCCGGCCGCCGAACAGAGCGAAACGACGGGCGAGGGCTTCCAGATCCGGCTCATTCCGATTTATGGCGTCACCATCCCGATCATCGTTCGCCACGGTAATCTGACCGCGACGGCGGCGATCGCAAACCCCCGGATTGTCGAGGAAAATGGCATCCGGGCGATCGCTTTCGATCTCAGCCGCCAGGGCGACCGGTCGGTCTATGGCGAGGTGATCGTCACCCGACCCGGCCTCGATGTGCCGTTGGCCCAGGCCCGCGGCGTCGCGGTCTATGCCGAAATCGGCACGCGTTCGGTGACGATTCCGGTTTCGGAGGATTTCGCGGGTAATCTGGCCGGTCCGATCCGGATTCAGTATCGCGAACCGGACAATGCCGGGGGCGGGCTGATTGCCGAGACCGAGGCGGTGCTGCGGTAGGCGGCATCCGGGGGAGCGGGGCGCCATGCTTCGCTGGGGATATTGCACAAAACTCCTATTGGCCGGTCTGGTCGCCCTTTTTGGGGTGACGAACGCTTCCGCGCAGGCCGATTGGGAGGCGCATCCCGACGATTCCCTGTTGTTCGACGTCAGGCTGGGCGAATATCGGCTTGGCGATGGCGTAAGAGGCTATCAGACGCCCGGGAGCGTTTGTATCGACCTTGGCGACACGATCGCCGCCCTCGATGTGCCGATCACGATCGACGAGGATCGCAATCGAGCCGAAGGATGGGCTTTTAACGAAGAAAATCAGATTGTTATAGACCGTGGACAGGGTCGTGTCCGGTTCGGTGAAACGCGCGAGAATCTGCCCGATGGCATCGTTTTCGATACGCCGGAGGGCTGGTGCGTTGCGACCCAGGCGCTCGCGACCTGGTTTGGCGTCACGATGGAAGCGGATCTGCGCAATGCCGTGCTCGTGCTGAGCTCCGAACAACCTCTGCCGGTCGAACGCGCTCTGGAGCGCCGGGCGCGCGCCGCGTCGCTCCGACCGCAGCTCGATTTCGATCTGTCCGGCCTCCCACAGGCCGATACGCCCTATCGCATGTGGCGGACGCCGTCGGTCGATGTGGTCGTTTCCCTGGGCGGGTTGCGCGATCGCCAGCGCCGAACCAGCGGATTCGAGCGGCGTTACGAGATTTACGCCGCCGGTGAGATCTTGACGGCATCGGTGGATGCGCGGCTTGCCTCGGACGATCGCGGCGTGCCGCAATCGCTGCGTATGCGCGCCTTTCGCAGCTCGCATACAGGAAATTTGCTGGGTCCGTTGCGGGCGACGCACTTCGCGATCGGCGATGTTGCCAGCCAATCCTCGCCGATCGCCGTCCAGCCGACGCCCGGCCGGGGCGCGATCGTCACGAACCGGCCGCTCGATCAACCCGACAGCTTCGATCGGCGGACCTTTCGCGGCGAATTGCCCGATGGGTGGGAGGCCGAACTCTACCGCAACGGCCAGTTGCTGGCCTTTTCACTGGATCGCGGCGACGGCCGCTACGAATTTGTCGATGTCGAGATGCGCTACGGCATCAACCGGTTCGAAATCGTGCTCTATGGTCCGCAAGGCCAGATCCGGCGGGACACCGAAGTTATCAATGTCGGCGCGGCGAGCATTCCGCCTCGCCAGACCTGGTATTGGGCCGGCGCGAGCCAGGATAATCGCGATCTCGTCAATCTCGACGACCGGGATTTGACGCGCGAGGCCAATTGGCGCGCCGGTTTCGGGCTCGAACGCGGGCTCAACGCACGCACATCCCTCGCTTTTCAGCTCAACAACCTGGTTATCGCAGACGAACGCGTCACGGTTGTGGAGGGCTCGGTGCGCCGCGCGATCGGCCCCGCTCTGGTCGAGATAACCGCCGCATGGGCCGATAATGGCGGTTATGCAGCTCGCGCGCAGCTGCTGGGCCGGTTCGGCCGCGCTTATATCAGTGCGGAATCGGTGATCGCGCGCGATTTCCGCACCGAACGCTACAGTATCAACACCACCGGGCGGCATAGCGTCGCGGTCGATCACAGTCTGAACATCGGCCGTGTCGTAATGCCGGTTCGCGTGCAGGCGACCTATCAAACGCGCGAAGGCGGGGCGGATCAGCTGGATGTTGCGGCCCGGATTTCCGCCAATCTGCGGCGTTTTGCCGTCACCGGCGAGATTGGGTATCGCCGGCAGGGTGCAACCGGCGGGATCGGTCCGCCCGATCAAACCGATGCCGCGATTCTCGCCAATGGCCGGATCGGGCGCGTTCGCCTGCGTGGCGAGGCGCGATGGCGTCTATCTCCTGAGAGCCGGTTCGAAAGTGCGTCGCTCACCGCCGATTGGGGGAGCGGCGAAAATAGCGCCTGGCGGGCGGAAATCGGCTATCAGGCCACGCTGGATCGGGCGCGGGCCAGCATCGGCTATGTCCGGCGTTTCAATCGCCTGGCCTTGACCGCTTCGGCCGAGGCGGCGACCGACGGATCGGTGGCGGCGGGGCTCAATCTGGCCTTCAGCATCGGCCCCAGCCCGCGCGGCGGCATCCATATGACGGCAGATAAGCTCGCGAGCAGCGGGCAAACGGTCGCGCGGGTGTTCCGGGATCTCAACAATGACGGTGTCCGCCAGCCTGGCGAACCCTATGAGGAGGGCGTGCAGATTACGACCGGCCGCGCCCCGGCGAACGATCCGACGGATGAAAACGGCATGGCCGTGGTCACCGGCCTCGCACCCTACCGGCCGAGTCTGGTCGGCATCGATACATCGTCGCTCGCCGATCCCTTCGTTCAACCGCGCGGGCCCGGTGTCGTCGTCACGCCGCGTCCCGGGATAGCGGCGATGGTCGAATTGCCGCTGGTTAGCGCAGGCGAGATCGATGGTGTGCTTGTGCGCGCGGGCGGCGGCGCGCTGGAAGGCGTCGATCTGGAACTGGTCGATATCGAAGGCCGGGTCGTGAAGACCGTGCGGACCGATTTCGACGGCTTCTTCGTCTTCGAAGGCGTGCCCTATGGCGAGTATAGCGTGCGGATGGCCGACATCTCCGCTCAGGCGATCGGTGCCGCTGCCGCTCTCGGCCGCAGGGCGTTCGTGACCGACGAAAATGACAGCGTCCGGCTCGGCACCATCGCGGTCGGTGGTGATACGGCTTCTTTGTCGGATTCGGAGTGACTTCAACGGGTTGCACTGTTGATTGTCAGAATTTCCCTGGCGGGAAATCGCCGCACCGGGTTTAGCCTGTCAGACTCGAACTGACGTTCGGGCGCCGCACCGCCCTCCGATGGCATCCAACGACGCTTCGCGCCGCCGGAGCCTTTTGCCATCTCCGCCCTCTCCCCCTCCCGGCCTCCCACGAGTGTACCCTGTTTGGGAGGCCGGGAGGGGGAGAGGG
>JBCDDN010000032.1:0-40680 GCA_039180285.1 Pseudomonadota bacterium
ATGTTGTCAACTCTTTTGTGTTCGGCCCAACTCCCCCCCCCCCCCCCCCCCCCCCCCCCCACCCCTTATTCCTCCCCCGGGGGGGGCGGGGGGGGGGGGCGCGGGCCCCCCCCCGCGCCGAGGCGCAGCCCAGGTCTGACAAACAAAAATCCACACTCAAACCGCCAGATCCTCCAGCATCAATCCCGCCGTCGCCTTCGCACTGCCGACCACGCCCGGAATTCCGGCGCCCGGATGCGTCCCGGCGCCGACGAAATAGAGATTGTTCACCACATCGTCGCGGTTATGGACGCGGAAATAGGCGCTTTGGGTGAGGATCGGCTCGAGGCTGAACGCGCTGCCCTGATGGGCACTGAGATCGGACTGGAAATCCTTGGGCGTGTACCAGAATTTGGTGCGGATCCGCTGTTTGAGGCCCGGAATCAGCCGGGCATCGATATGATCGATGATCCGTTCTGCATAATCTTCCGCGATCGCGTCCCAGTCCGCCGGGAACTTGCCGAGATGCGGCACCGGGGCGAGCGCGTAGAAGGTCGAACAGCCTTCGGGCGCCATCGACGGATCGGTGACGGTCGGGTGGTGGAGGTAGAGCGAAAAATCCTCGGCCAGCACGCCATGATCGTAGATATCCCTGAGCAGCCCGTCATAGCGCGGGCCGAACAGGATCATGTGATGCGGGATGCCCGGCCATGTCCCCTCGACGCCGAAGTGCAGGACGAAGAGCGAGGGCGAATAGCGTTTTTTCAGCAGGCTCTTCGTCGCGCGTTCCCCGCGCTTCGTGCTTGTAAGGAGGTCGCGATAGCTGTGGACGATATCGGCATTGCTGGCGACCGCGTCGAAATCGTCGCGCCAGCCGCTTTCGCAGGCCAGCCCCGTCACGCGCTCGCCCTTCGTTTGGATATCGACCACCGGATCGCCGATCCGGACCGTGCCGCCGATCCGCTCGAAATGCGCGACCATGCCCGCGATCAGCCGGTTGGTGCCGCCTTTCGCGAACCAGACCCCGCCGTCTTTCTCCAGCTTGTGGATCAGCGCATAGATCGAGCTCGTCTTCATCGGGCTGCCGCCGACGAGCAGCGTGTGGAAGCTCAAGGCCTCGCGCAATTTCTCGTTTTCGACGAAGCTCGCGACCATCGAATAGACTGAGCGCCAGGCCTGTTTACGCGCCAGCGCCGGGGCGGCCTTGAGCATCGATTTGAAATCGAGAAACGGCACATCGCCGAGCTTCAGATAGCCTTCCTCGTAAACGCCGGCCGAATAGTCGAGAAACTGCCGATAGCCTTCGACATCGGCGGGGTTGAGCTTTTCGATCTCCTTGGTGAGATCGACCTCGTCGTTCGAATAGTCGAAGTTCGTCCCGTCCGGCCAGTTGAGGCGATAGAAGGGAAAGACCGGCTCCAGCTCGACATCGTCAGCCATGTTCGCGCCGGTCAGCTCCCAGAGCTGGGTCAGGCAATCGGGATCGGTGATGACGGTCGGCCCGCCATCGAAGACGAAGCCGTCGCGTTCCCAATAATAGGCGCGCCCGCCGGGCTTGTCGCGCGCTTCGATGATCGTCGTGTCGATCCCCGCCGATTGCAGGCGGATGGCCAGCGCCAGGCCTCCGAAGCCCGCGCCGATAACGGCTGCCTTGGTCATCTGTTTCCGCTCTTTCGTGTCTTGCTCTTGATAATGGCTCCGACGCCACGGCTAACCGGGATAGGCGGCCTTCCGGATACGATGCGCAGCTTGTCGGTCCAGCGGCTGCGGCCCGCATAGAAGCGCGATATAAGGGCCGGCTTCAGCCGATAAAAGCGCTCGAGAATCTTATATCGGTCGGACGTATCGGCGCCATAGAAAAGCATGCTGTCCAGCATTCGGTAAAAGCTCGCATCGCGCCAGCCCTGGGCCGCGCGCGCGAATAGCCGTCCGTGCAATTCATCGCCCGGCAGGTCCGCATGGCCCGCGACGAACAGCGCGCTGCGCACCGCATCGGGCAGCGAATAGCCGGTCACCGGATGGAAGAGCCCGGCGCGCACACCCGCCTTGGGCACCGCGCCGGTGGAGCGCCAATATCTGCCGAACGCGCCATTGCACACGACCGGCAATACGCCCTTTTCGCGATGGACGATTTCGGCGAGCTTCCAGCCCTGTGCCTCGGCATAGGCGAGCGCGCGCTCTTCGACGAGCGCGGCGTCAAGCTCCGGCCCGTCGCTATAATAAGTGTCCTCGACGAAGATTCGCGTCGGGCCGAAAGGCAAGGAATAGACGAAGCGATAGCCATCGATCTGCTCGACCGTCGCATCCATGATGATCGGGCGATCCAGCCCGTGCGGTTCGGCGAGTTCGAGCTCGACGCCGACGAATTTCTGCCAGCCGGCATCGAACGCATCGAGATCGCCCGCGCCTCGGCAATCGATCACCGCATTGGCCGCGATCTCCGCGCCGCTTTCGAGCGTCACATGATCGCTGGTCGCCGATGCGACGCGCGCGCGCGTCCGGATCGTCTCGGCGGGCAGCGTCTCGCGCAGCACGGCATCGAATTGGCTCGACCGAATCGAATGATAGGCCATGGAGAGCGTGCGGGCATGCGCGGGAAAACGGACTTCGTAATCGTCCCAGCGATGGGTGATCAGAGGGTCGATCAGCGCCATGCCCTCGGCATCGACATCGCCTTCGAAAAAAGACCAGACATGATTGCCGCCCAGCACGTCATCGGCTTCGATCAGCCGCACGCGGATATCCGGCCGCGCGCGATGCAGCGCCAGCGCGATCAGCCCGCCGGCCAGCCCGCCGCCGAGAATCGCGATATCGCAGTCGAGATTATGGCCGGAACCGACCGCTGCATGACCCATGGCCCGCGTCTAACCCAATGGTCGCACGGCGAACAGCCTGTAACTCGGGACAGGGTAACGGGCCGATATCGCCGCCAAGTCTGTCGGATACGGCGGAACGTCCTTTCGCCATGTCCGGCAAGATCCTATGATCGTACGGAGTTTCCCGGAAGATAATGGACGATGCTCGCGCTTTTGACGATATCCGCCGCACGGTGCGCGATATGCCCACCGGAATGACCCTGCCTACACCCCGACATCTGACGATCGATCAGCGGCAAGTGTCCTGCCTGTACAGCGAAAAGCCGGGCACCGTGCCCGTGATATTGCTGCATGGCGGCGGCCTCGATCGCGCCTCCCTGTCCTGGCAGCGCCTGTTTCCCGTCCTCGCGGAAAGGCACACGGTGATCGCGCCTGACTGGCCCGGCTATGGCGGCAGTGCGGGCCACGAACGGCCATATCGCATCGCGGACCTGCACCGCTGGCTGATGGCGTTCATGGACGCGCTCGATATCGACCGCGCGGATATGGTCGGCATCTCCATGGGCGGCGGCGTCGCTTTGCTCAGTGCGCTGGACACGCCCGGCAGGGTCCGCCGCCTCGTTCCCGTCGGCACCTATGGCGTGCAGGAACATGCACCCTATCACGTCCTTACCTATCTGATGCTCCAGCTTCCGGTGAACGCGATCAGCTATGCGATCCTGCGCCGGTCCCGCCGGATGACGCGGCGAGCGCTGGAGGCGATTTTCGCCGATCCGGACCGGCTGACCGATGGGATCGTCGACGAAGTGACGCAGGCGCTGCGCGAAGGCGATGTCGCCCGGACATTCTCGGCATTTCAGCGCGCAGAGATCGGGCCGAAGCGGTTGCGGACGGTCCTGACCGACCGGCTTCCGATGATTTACCATCCGACACTCTTCATCCATGGCAAAGAGGATACGCTGGTTCCGCTGGCGGATGTGCGCCGAGCAGCGCAAACAGTTCCCAATGCGCGCCTCGAAGTGCTGAAGAGCGGCCATTGGCCGATGCGCGAACGGCCGGACGCCTTTAACGCGCTGGTGGCGGATTTCCTGCGCCCATCCGACGATCCAGCCGACATATCGGCATAGGCAGCCGGACCGACCGTCCGGCGCGCAGACCATGCTGCGCTTGCACAATCGGCGAATCGCGCTATTCCGGGCGGCGAATGGCGAGGCCGGGCGACCGGCATCCTCATTCGCATGCGCGCCGGTAACGGGAATGCGGTGCGGACCTTCGGGGCCAAATCCGCGGCTATCCCTGTAACTGTAAGCGGCGAGCGCATCCTGCACGCGGCCCGAACCGGCCGCAGCCACTGGGGCAACCTGGGAAGGCGCAGGGCGCGTTACGACCCGCGAGCCAGGAGACCGACCGACGCGCGTCGCTCTTGCCCGGCTCAGGGATTGGCCAGGCGCGGAACGGTTTCTGTCTGAGCGACATGAAAGCGGCTGGAGCCGCACCGGATCGGGCGCGCGGGCGTTGCATGCCGCCAGCCGCCTGCAAAGGCCGCGTGAGAGCGCGGAGGCTCCGCCGGGTATCGCTCGGCATGCGGAGACCGAAGACTCATGAGAAAACTGAACTATGGCGTCGCCCTGGCTGCGCTGACCTTTCCGGCATTGGCCGCCGCGCAGACCGACCCATCCGACAGCGAACTGCTCGTCGTGACCGGCACGCGGGCGCCCGATCCGGTGCCCGCCGATCAGCTCGGCGCCTCGCTGACCGTGATCGACGACGAAGCGCTGACCCAGCGCCAGGCCCGCGAAATCGCCGATGTCTTGCGCGACGTGCCCGGCCTCGCCGTGTCGGGCGTCGCCGGCCAGACCCAGGTCCGTATCCGCGGCACCGAGGCGAACCACACACTCGTGCTGATCGACGGCATCGAGGTGTCCGACCCGTTTTTCGGCGAGTTCGATTTCGGCAGCCTCGCCATCGATTCCGCCGCGCGGATCGAGGTGTTGCGCGGTCAGCAAAGCGCGCTCTACGGCTCCGACGCGATCGGCGGCGTCATCCATTACCGCACCCTGCTGGGCAGCGACGCACCGGGATTGCGGCTGCGCGCCGAAGGCGGGTCGTTCGGCACGTTCAACGCGGCGGCCCGCTATGGCGGGGTCGCCGGCGATTTCGACTATGCGATCTCGGCGACCCATATCGGCACGGACGGCACGGTCGGCACGCGAGGCGGGACGCGCGATCTCGACAAGACGACCAACGCCGTCTCCTTCACCAGCTTGTGGACGCCCGCGCCCAATGCCCGCATCCGCATCGTCGGCCGCTGGTCCGAAACCGAAAACGAATTCAACAATCAGGACTTTGTTCCCGGCAGTCCGACCTTCGGTTTCGCCGTCGATTCCCCCGGCACCTATGTCGAAAACGAGGCGTTCTACGCGCTGATCGGCGGCGAGGTCGACCTGCTCGACGGGCGCTGGACCCACAGCCTGACCGGCCAGATCGCCGATATCGACCGGGACGGGTTTAGCGGCAACGTTCGCAATTCCGGGAACGAGGGGCAGCGGCTCAAGGCCTCCTACGTCTCGAGCCTCAGGCTCGGCGACGATGCGCTGCGCCACACGATCACCTTTGCCGGGGATTGGGAGCGCGAGCGCTTCCGCAATACGACGCCCGGGGGAGGCGCTTTCACCGGGCGCCGGCAGATCCGCAATCTCGGCCTGGTCGCCGAATATGGGCTGGTTGCGAACGACAGACTCGCTTTCGACGCCGCGCTGCGCTTCGACGACAATTCGCGTTTCGACGATACGCTGACCTATCGCGTGCAGGGCAGCTATCGCTTCGATTTCGGGCTGCGCGCCCGTGCCGCCATCGGATCGGGGATCAAGAATCCGGGCTTTTTCGAACTGTTCGGCTTTGTCGACGGGCGCTTCATCGGCAATGCGGCGCTCGAACCCGAACGCTCCGAAGGCTGGGAAATCGGGCTCGAACAGGAACTCGCCGACGGCGCCGTCACGATCGGCGCGACCTATTTCGACAGCACATTGAAAGACGAGATCTTTACCGATTTCCCGCCGCCCACCTTCATCGCCACACCGGCCAACCGGACCACGGAATCGCAGCAGCATGGCGTCGAAACCTTCCTCCGCGCCCGGCTTGGCCCGCAATGGCGGATCGATGCCAGCTATACCCGGCTGTCGGCCGAGGAAAATGGCGTGCGCGAAGTCCGGCGGCCGCGTAACACGGCCAATGTCGCGATCGCCTGGACCGCGCCCGAAGAGCGCGGCGGGCTGACGCTTGTCGTGCGGCATAGCGGATCGCAGACCGACAATGCTTTTCTGACGCCCAATTTTATCCCGACGACGGTCACGCTCGACAGTTTCACGCTCGTTTCGCTCGCCGGATCGCTGCGGTTGACCGAGGGCGTCGAGCTGACGGCCCGCGTCGAGAATCTGTTCGACGAGGAGTATGAGCAGATTTTCAGCTTCACCAATCCCGGGATCGGCGCCTTTGCCGGTATCCGCGCGCGGTTCTGATGCCGGACGATCTGCGCATCGTCTCGCTCCTGCCGAGCGCCACCGAAATTGCGGTGGCGCTCGGCCTGGGCGGCAATCTGGTCGGCCGCTCGCATGAATGCGATTATCCGCCGGCGGTGAAAGATCTGCCGGTCTGCACCTCGACCCGGCTCGAAAAAGGGCTGCGCTCGGTCGAAATCGATCGCCGGGTGCAGGAGATCGTGACCCAAGGCCTGTCGATGTACGAAGTGGACGCGCCGTTGCTGCGGAGCCTCCGGCCCGATCTTATTCTGACCCAGACGGCCTGCGCGGTCTGCGCGGTGACGCCGGACGATCTCACCGCCGCGTTGGCCGACTGGATGGGCGATCCGCCGCCGCTGATTTCGACCGCGCCCGACACGCTGGACGATGTCTGGACGGATATCCGAACCGTCGGAGCGGCGGCGGGGCGGAACGCCCAGGCCGACACGGTGATCCACGACCTCAAGGCGCGGCTCGCCTATATGATCGGTGGAAGGCGGGCGGACGCCTCCCGTCCGCGTATCGCGGCGATCGAATGGTTCGATCCTCTGATGGTCGCGGGCAACTGGATTCCCGAGCTCGTCTCGATCGCCGGCGGCGATCCGCTCTTCGCCAAGCCGGGCGAGCATTCGGCCTTTCTCGACTGGAACGATCTGGTCGCCGCCGATCCCGACCTGTTGATCCTGATGCCGTGCGGCTATCAGATTGCGCAGAGCCTGGCCGATATCGACGCGGTTGCGGGCGATCCGCGCTGGACGTCGATGCGCGCGGTGCAGGCGGGCCATGTCTATATCGCGGACGGGCATCATTTCTTTAACCGGCCGGGCCCGCGCCTTGTCGAATCGGCCGAGATCGTCGCCGAGATCATCGACGACTGGCGCGGCGCACCCGGCGCGCCGTCCGACCGCTGGATATCAATGCCTTCAGGCTGAATCGCGCCAAAGCGCCTTGGCGCTTGTGCCTTTCCGACACGTCAAGTGACTGAAGCCCTTCCCATCAAAGGGAGAGGGAAAATCGCGAAGTTACCTGGGCCTCCTCGCGATGGGGCTAACGCTATACCGGGTGAGCCGGCCGCGCTATGGAGCGCCTATGACCGGCAGCCTCACCGCCATCCTGCTTTCCGCCCTTGCGATGACGATGATCGTGGGTGTCCGTTATCTGGCGGCAAGCGGCTTCTTCGCCTGGCTGACCGGCCGGGTCCGCCCGGGGCTCTACGCACAGCTCCGCCCGCAGATCGGCCGCGAAATATATTGGTCGCTGCTGAGCGCCGCGATTTACGGCGTGCCCGCGGGGATCGTCGCCTGGGGCTGGAACACGCATGGCTGGACGCTGATCTACAGCGACATATCGGCCTATCCGCTCTGGTACTTGCCGGTGTCGATCTTCCTCTATCTGCTCGCCCAGGACACATGGTTCTACTGGACGCACCGCTGGATGCACCGGCCGCGCATTTTCCGCCTGGCGCACGCCGTCCATCATGCGAGCCGCCCGCCCACCGCCTGGGCCGCCATGAGCTTCCACCCGATCGAAGCGCTGACACTGGCGATCTTCGTTCCGGCGTTCGTTTTTCTGATCCCCATCCATATCGTCGCTTTGGCTATCGTTCTGACCATTATGACGATAATGGGGGTGACAAATCACATGGGCTGGGAGATTTTCCCTAGGTTCATAGTCAAAGGGGTAGCAGGTCGCTGGCTTATCACAGCAAGCCATCATCAGCGGCATCATGCAGACTATAGGTGTAATTATGGGTTATATTTCCGGTTCTGGGACCGCCTCTGCCGGACGGACACGGGCTTGGGGAGTTTCGACGGCAAAAGCCGGCGCGGCCGCGGCGGCCTTTCTCCTCTTGGGCGGGGTCAGCCCGAGCGGCCAGCTTGAAGTCAATGTCGAGGATCTGCGGTCGGACGATGGCCTGCTCCACATCTGCGTAACGCGAGACGCCGAGCATTTTCCCGATTGCGAGAATGATCCGACGGCGACCCGCGAAAGCCTCCGCGTCGCCGATACCCGTTCGGTGCGCTTCGCCAACCTCCCCTCGGGGGACTATGCGATCGCCATCCTGCACGACGAGAACGGCAATTCGCGGCTCGATCGATTCGCCGGCATTCCGCGCGAGGGCATCGGCTTTTCGCGCAATCCGCGCTTCTCCTTCGGCCCGCCGCGTTTCTCCTCGGCCCGCTTCACGCTCGGCAACCAGGGCGATGTGCAGATGATCCGGATGCGCTATTTCCTCTGACCGGAGGCCCGGCCGATGAACCGGATCGCTTCGCTTGCCGCCGCGGCGCTGTTGTTTGCGTCGACGACTGTGGCCTGTGCCGATACCACACCGCCGCTTGTCGAAACGCTCGACCTGTCGACCATGTCCGCCACCATCGACGGCGGCGAATTTCGGAGAATCGAGGCGATAGTCGTCGATCGGGGCGGCGAGATCGTGTTCGAGGATTATTACCGGCGCAGCGGCCCGGAATCGCGGATCGACGCCCGGTCGGCGGGGAAATCGATTACCGCCATCGCGCTGGGCATGGCGATCGAAGACGAGGCGCTGGCCGGGGTCGAACGGCCGCTGCTCTCCTTTTTCGCCGACGCGGAGCCGATCGCGCATGACGGCGACGCCAAGCGCGCGATCACCCTCCATGACGTCCTGACCATGTCCTCGGCCCTCGACTGCAACGACTGGACCGGCGAAAGCCCGGGCAATGAAGAGCGGATGTATGACAGCGACGACTGGACGCGCTTCGCGCTCGATATCCCGGTCGACGCGGACTATCGGCGCCACGCGGAAAGCGGACAGGGCCGCTTCTCCTATTGCACGGCCGGCGTCTTCCTTCTGGGCCGCGTCGTCGAACGCGCGGTCGGCGAGCCGTTCGAAGACTATGTCCAGCGCCGCCTGTTCGATCCGCTGGATATCGTCGATCCCGAATGGCGGCGAGCGCCCGAAGGCGTCGTCCAGACCGGCGGACAGCTGAGCCTGCGCGCGCGCGATTTCACCGCCATCGGCCGGCTCGTGATGGATGGCGGCGACCATGACGGCGGCTCGCTGATCTCGCGCGACTGGCTACGCGACATGCTCCGCCCGCGCGTCCAGGCGACACCCGATCAGGCCTATGGCTATCTCTGGTGGGTGGCCAATTTCCGCGTCGGCGAGAGCGATACCGCCTATTCGGGCTTCTACATGTCGGGCAATGGCGGCAACAAGGTGGTACTGTTCCCCGATCTCGATACGGTCGTCACCATCCTCAGCACCAATTACAACCGCCGCGACATGCACCGGCAGACGACGGCGCTGATCGAGAACCATATCCTCCCGGCGCTTGTTGCCGAGGCCGGGGAAGCCGAGCGCACACCCTGACGCGCGCGCGTGCGCCCGGCCTCTCCCGATCAGTCGCCGGTCACGCCCGCACCGCCGCCGGAAATCAGGCGATCGGGCACATAGCCTGTCGGCTTTTCGCCGATCGCCGCACCGCCGTTCAGCATCCCCTGAATCGCCGGGGTGAAAAAACTGTACGGGAAATGCGGATCGCGGGCGCTGACGGTGTCGAGCCGTTCCTGCAGTTCCGCCGGAAGCGTGAAATCGAGCGCGCCGAGATTGTCGGTCAGTTGCTCGACCTTGGTCGCGCCGACCAACACGCTGGCGATGCCGGGCCGGTTCGCGACCCAATTCACCGCGACCTGCGCCATCGAGCGATCGAGTTCCCCGGCCACCTTTTCCAGCTCGCCGATAATCGCCCAGTTGCGCTCGGTGAACTTGTTGAGCGCGGGATTGGTCGATCCGGCCACGGCCTTGAGCCGGCCCTCGCCTTCGGGCGCATTGTCGGTGCTCGGCTTGTATTTACCCGAGAGAAGCCCCGATGCGAGCGGGCTCCACACCATGATGCCCGCGCCGTGCCGGGTGCCGAAATCGACGAACTCGTCTTCGATAGCGCGCTCGACCAGGCTGTATTCGAGCTGGAGCGCGGAGACCGGTTCATAGCCGCGCCATTCGGCGATCGTCTGCGCGCGTGCCGCATACCAGCCGGGCACGTCCGACAGGCCGGCATGGCGGATTTTGCCCTGTGCGACGAGATCGTCCATCGTCCGCATCACCTCTTCGGCAGGCGTCAGCCGATCCCAGGTGTGGAGGATATAGAGGTCGATATAGTCGGTGCCGAGCCGCTCGAGCGATCCTTCGACCGCGCGCATGATATTCTTGCGCCCGTTGCCGCCCGCATTGGGATTGCCCGGTTCGGCATTGTAGCTGAACTTGGTCGCGATCACGGCTTTGTCACGGATCCCCGCATCCCGGATATACTTGCCGAGCATCCGCTCCGAATTGCCCTCGGTATAGAGGTCGGCGGTATCGAAGAAATTGCCGCCGGCCTCGACATAAGCGTCGAAGATCTTGCGCGATGCGGCATCGTCCGCCCCCCAGCCCCAATCGTCACCGAACGTCATCGTGCCGAGCGCGAGGCGGCTCACTTTGAGACCGCTGTTTCCAAGCGTATAATAATCCATCTGATATCTCCTGTGGTGAAAGTCGGCGGCTATTCGCCGTAAAAATCTCCGCCCTCTTCCAGGCCGAAGGCATGGGCGAAGACGCGCGGGTCGAAATATTCGCGAAACAGTTTGATCCGGCCGTTTTCGACATGGAACAGGCCGCCATAACGCTGGTCATAGATGCGCCCCGTCGGCACGATTTCGCTGACCCCGCGATACTCGGCGAAGACCCATTCCGGATCCTGCAGTGGATGGAAGACCAGTTCGTCGGTGAAATTCGCATCGCCCGCAGTATCGGGCCAGGCTGCATATTGGCGGATCAGCGCCTCGCGGCCCTCGATCCGGCTGGGAAAGCCTTCGGGAACATAAGGCATGTCCTGCACCGCATCGTCCGCCCATAGGGCGTTGACCCGGTCCATATCCTTGTCTTCGAGACCCGTCAGGAAATCGAGCACCGCCTGCCGCGTCTGGCGCCGGACGACATAATTGGCCGGATCGGCCCGCGCCGCCTCGGCCGCACGGGCGGTAACGGCGCGCGATCCCGCTTCGCCGATCAATGTGAAGGTCATCGCGACGATCCGCCAATCGTCGCCGTCCCGCGTCAGGCGATAATCATAACGGCCATCGACTTGCCAAACGTCCGTCCCGATCCAGTGGGTTGCCGATATATCGGCGGTCGCCTCGGCTTCGGCCGCGGAAAGCGTAACGGCGATGTTGGAGATCGCATGATGCGTCCGATCGAATCCCGGCAACAGTTCCGCCCAGTCGGTCAACAGCGCGGAAGCCGCCCGGCGCGATACCGGTTCGCCCGATAGCGAGGAATAGTCGACCCGAACCTCGGGCGCGAAGAGCGTTTCAAGCCGGTCGAATTCGCCGCGATCCGCATAAAGCGCGACACCTTCGACGATCGTCCGAATGGCCGCTTCATCCGCATCCATCGGCTGAGCGGGGGCCGGGCTGGCGGCTGTAAGAGCCAGCCCGGCAAACAGGGGTACAGCGAGGCGTTTCATCGGCCTAAGTCCTAACGCAGCGTGCCGGTGAAATGTTGCGCCACCGTGTCGCTCGACCGGGTCACGGCCGCATCCCGATCGTAGAAATCGAACTGGGTGACATCGTCGAGCCAGAGTTCCGACTTCGGTCCGGTCAGCCGGTCGAAGAAGCGGTGCGCGCCCTCGGGGATCGCGGCGGATTCGGAATGGACGATCTGCACCGGTGTGTCGCTCAGCTCGTCGGCGATCGCGATCGCGTCGAAGGTCAGCCAGGGCTCCCATGAGGCGAGATTGAAGTGGTTGTCATATTCGGGAATCGCACCCCGATCCGGATCGATATAATAGGGCGCGCCCTGCATGATCGCGTCGCCGCCATCCCCGCCCGCGGCGGGCACGAGGCTGAGGCGGCCGGACAGCTCATACATCTCGTCGGCCGTCCGGCTCTCTCCGATGAGCATGGTGACGCCATCGGCGCCGCCATAGATCGTCTCGACGAGCGGACTGTCGTGCAGCCAGGGCGCGACCAGCGCCAGCGAGCGGATATGGAGCGAACGCGCGGCGGCGCCGGCCATATAGCCCGCGCTGGCGCAGATGCCGAGCCCGCCGATACGGGCCGGATCGATTTCGCCACGCGTCGTCAGGAATTCGGCCGCGGCGAGAATATCTTCGGTCTTGAGTTCGGGACTTTCGAGATAGCGGCGATCGCCTTCGGACTGGCCCCAGTTGCGGAAGTCGAAAGCGAGCGCGGCATAGCCCCGGTCCGCCATCTCGATCGCATAGCGGCGCGGCATCTGTTCCTTCACCGTGGTCCAGGCGCCGGTTACGATGACTGCCGGCAGTCGGTCGCCGGCTTCATAACCGTCCGGGAGATAAAGATCGCCGACGAGGCGCTCTCCACCGCTCTCGAACATCACGCGGACCGACGTCGCGGCCTCGGCGGACGTCGCGGCGCTGAATGCGGTCGTAGCGGCAGCGGCAAGCAAAAAAGTCTTCATCGGGCATCTCCATGGTTCGAAGTGATGGAGATGAAATAGGAAATCGCCGGCCGCGCGGCTTGTCGGGCCCTGCGCGATTTTTGAAGAATCCCGCTAAATCAGCCGGCTAAATCCGTTTCCGGCACTGGCTCGGCGTCTCGCCCGTGAACTGCTTGAACTGCCGGGAAAAATGCGCCTGGTCCGAAAAGCCGCAGGCGAGGGCGATATCGCTGAGCGGCCGATCCGCGTCCGCCACCATCTCCTCGGCGCGCTCGACCCGGTAGCGCATCAGGAACTGGTAGGGCGTATCGCCGATCGTCCGCTTGAACAGCCGCGCGAAATGGGATTCGCTGAGCCCCGCCTCGCGCGCCATATCCTCTATGCTGATCGAGCGACCGAAATTCGATGCGATGAAATCGAGCACGCGCTTATAGTGCCGCGCGGTGAAGGCTCGCGAAAAGGCGATATCGGCTTCCTGTTCCTCGCCATATTTCTGGAGCAGCTTGACCGTGAAGACCCGGGCCAGCGATTCGTACATGACCTCCGAACCGGTCTCGCGGGATTGCAGCGCGTCGAGCAGCAGTTCGGCGGCGGCCGTGATGTCGGCATCCTCGAATTGCGGCTGATCGTTCAGCTGCCGGTCGGTGAGCAGCATGCCGAGTTCGCGTTCGGCGAAGCGCCGAAGTTCCTCGGGCAGGATCGTGATCACGATGACCTTCGACCGCACATGCCAGCGCCAGCCGCTCTCGATACCGGCTGGCGTCACCACGATCTCGTTGCGGCGATAGGTGAAATCGCGATATTCGCCGTTCCGCCAGTTCTCGAGCCGCTGCGGCCCCTCCTTCAGATTGATCAGGATATGGTGCTGGTCGAAAATCTCGGTCGGCATCCGGTCGGGCGGCGCTTCGAAAAATTCGAGCGTCAGCAGATCGGCGGCGCGTGGCCGGACCAGATCCTCGCTGCGTACAAGCGGATCGGAGGGATAAATGTCCTGATAACGGCGCGGCATCCATCCTTTATGGGGAGCAGGGCGGCGGATTTAAATCGCATGCCGGCGGGCTGGCGTGTCGACGGATTGACGGCATAATGGCCCGGTGACCGATATGCGGACCGATGATACCGGAGACGACGCGCCGCCGCGCAAGATCATCCATATCGATATGGACGCCTTCTATGCGTCCGTCGAACAGCGCGACAACCCGGAGCTGCGCGGCAAGCCCGTTGCGGTCGGCGGATCGAGCGGGCGCGGGGTTGTGGCCGCCGCTTCCTATGAAGCGCGTGCATTCGGGGTCCGCTCGGCCATGCCATCGATAACGGCCAAGCGCCGCTGCCCCGACCTTATCTTCGTCCGCGCGCGCTTCGATATCTATCGCGCCGTTTCCAACCAGATCCGCGGCATCTTCAAAAGCTATACCGATCTCGTGGAGCCGCTGTCGCTCGACGAGGCCTATCTCGACGTCACCGCCTATCGCAAACTGCCGACCGCCACCGCGATCGCCGAGGAAATCCGCGCGCGCGTGAAGGACGCGACCGGACTCACCTGTTCGGCCGGCGTCTCCTACAATAAATTTCTCGCCAAGATCGCCTCGGACCAGAACAAGCCCGACGGCATCTGCGTCGTCACGCCGAAACAGGGCCCGAAATTCGTCGCCCGCCTCCCCGTGCGCCGTTTCCACGGCGTCGGGCCGAAAACGGCGGAGAAGATGAAGCGGCTCGGCATCGAGACGGGCGCGGACTTGCGCGACCGGAGCATCGAATTTCTCCAGGCCAAATTCGGCAAGAGCGCCGGCTATTATTACCGCGCCGCGCGTGGCATCGACGACCGCCAGGTCAAACCCAATCGCATCCGGAAATCGCTGGGCGCGGAGCGCACCTATGGCGAAGATCTGCACGATCGCGCGGCGATGATCGCGAAGCTCGAAGAGGTGGCCGATACGGTCTGGGAACGGGCGGAAAAAGGCGAAAGCTACGGCCGCACGGTAACGCTGAAACTGCGCTACTCCGATTTCGAAACCCCCACCCGCGCACGCTCGCTCGACCATCCCGTCGCCAGCCGCGCCGAACTGCTTGCCATCGGCGTCGCACTGCTCGACACGCTGATCCCCGATCCGCGCGGCGTGCGCCTGCTCGGGCTTACCATGTCGGGCTTCGGCGAGAAGGGAGATGTTTTCGAAGACGAAGCAACAGGGCAACTCGACTTGGAACTGTAGAATGGGGGCGCGCAAACCGGGCCTTTGATAGTTCAATCCGGAACAATCCCGCGCGACGCCGATGAAGGCTCGCATATGGTTGACAGGTGATCCCGCCTCTCTCATCGTCATTCGCAGTTGGAGGCTTGCCTTGGGGGGACTTTCGGTGGAGAGAAACTACGGCATAGGCGGTTGGCTGCTGATCTTCATCATCGCACAATGCGCCATAATGCCGCTGATCGATGTCTATCGCGGCTATGATCTGCTGGTGAATGGCGAGGTCGGACCGCTTTTTCTGTCAAAACCAAATCCCATCATGCTGATCGCGGGATTTGCCGTCCTCGTCCTGATTGAAGTCGCGCTATCGACCTTCATCGCTTATCGTCTTATCAAGAAATTCAGGCCGGTGACCGTGACGATCACGATCTGGCTGATCTGGCTTTACTTTACGATCATGCAAAGCGGCTATCTAGCGGTATGGGCGTTTTCGGGCGATCTCGGTTTCTTTTACACGATCGACTTGATTTTCTTCGTGGCGAAAAATTCTCCTTTGGTGTCTGCGTTTTGGCTGGCCTGGGCCGTTGGATGGACCGGCTATTTCGCAATGTCGGATCGCGTTGACAGAACCTATGGTGAGGGTGAGGCGCTGAAGGAAGCGGCAGAGACATTTTCCTGACGCCATCCGCCGGCAATAACGGTTCGTCTTCGCATTTGACTCATATCAATGTCGCTCCCCATGCTGCGCAGCATAGTGCAGCATCGAGGGAGAGCGAAGATGGATATGCCAAGCCGCCAGAATGACGCCCCAACCGATGCCGACCATGTCGACATACTTGTCGTCGGCGCCGGAATTTCGGGCATCGGCGCGGCCTGGCACCTCAAGAACCAGTGCCCGGGCAAGAGCTTCCTGATCCTCGAAAAGAAGGAAACCTTCGGCGGCACCTGGGTGACGCACACCTATCCCGGCATCCGATCGGACAGCGATCTCTATACCTTCGGCTATCGCTTCAAGCCCTGGACGTCCGCGCCGATCGCGAGCGCCGGGGAGATCCTCAAATATATGGGCGAGGTGATCGAGGAGAGTGCGATCGACGATCATATCCGCTACGGCCATACGATCACGGCCGCGCATTTCTCGCGCGCCGACAATCGGTGGACGGTCGAGGCGACCGAAAACGAGACGGGCGAACGCAAAAGCTTCACCGCCAATTTCCTCTGGATGTGCCAGGGCTATTACAGCCACGAAAACCCCTACACGCCCGAATGGGCTGGGATGGACGATTTCGGCGGCGAGATCATCCATCCGCAGCTGTGGCCCGAGAATGCCGATCTGAAGGACAAGCGCGTGCTCGTCATCGGCTCGGGCGCGACGGCGGCGACGCTCGTTCCGGCGATCGCCGAAGAGGTGGAGCATGTCACGCTCGTTCAGCGATCGCCGACCTATTTCTGGCCGGCGCCCAACGCCAACGAGCTGGCCGACACCCTGCGCGAGATCGAGATCGACGAAGAGATCATCCACCCGATCGTCCGCAAGAAGATCCTGTTCGATCAGTTGCAGACTACATCGCGCTGCAAGACCGAACCGGACGTCGTGAAGGAAGAGCTGCTGGCGGGCGTGCGCGAGTTTCTCGGCGAGGATTTCGATATCAAGACGCACTTCACGCCCCGATATCGGCCCTGGCAACAGCGGCTCGCCTTCATCCCGGACGGCGACCTGTTCCTGGGGTTAGCCAGCGGCAAGGCGAGCATCCACACCGATACGATAGATCGCTTCACCGAGAAAGGCGTGCGGCTATCCTCGGGCGAGGAGATCGCGGCGGATATCATCGTCACGGCGACAGGCTTCAATCTCTCGGTGCTCGGCGACATTCCCTTCACCGTCGACCGCGAACCCGTGCGCTGGCCCGAAACGGTCACCTATCGCGGCATGATGTTTACCGGCGTGCCGAACATGGTCTGGATCTTCGGCTATTTCCGGGCAAGCTGGACCTTGCGGGTGGACATTGTTTCCGATTTCGTGTGCGGCCTGCTCAATCATATGGACGAAACCGGTGCGGCCCGCGTCGAAGTCGCGCTGCGCCCGGAAGATGCGGATATGACCATCGGCCCCTGGACCGACCCCGAGGATTTCAATCCCAATTATCTGATGCGCGACATGCACCTCTTGCCCAAAGCGGGCGACAAGCCCGAATGGCGGCACACCCAGGATTATTGGACCGAGTGCGACGTGATCCCGGCGATCGACCTCGAAGGCAGCGAGTTCGTGTATGCGGGCGAGACGGCGGACGCGGAACCGGAAACCGAAGCTGCGGAATAAGCTCCGCAAGTCGGCCCGGGGGCGATCAGGATGGACTGCGGCAGCCCTCGTAACAATCACACACTTGATCGTTGAAATCGAGCGCAAGATTTGCGCTAACGCTGCTTGCTATGGCGGCGGGCGGCCTACTGATCGGCTTTGGCCTGATGCGGTTGCTGTTATAACTCATCTGTCGATTTCTGAGGCCAAAACCTGTGAAGTTGTTCTGGAAATCAACTTTTCTTTATGATAATGCGTATCAATAGCGTTTTTCAAGCGCGGTGTAAGGAGTCGGTATTATGACACAAAATCCGAATCTTGTTCTCGATCGTGGCGGCAGCTCGCTGGATCATATTGCTCTAGGTGTGCCGGATACAGTGGAAGGGGCGCGGCATGTTGCCGAACTGACCGGTGTCGAACCCTTTATTGGGGTGCAGCCGGGCCCCGAACAATTTTACTGGAGTGCCGCACTCAGGCTAGGCTCCGGGCGGTTTCTGGAAATATTGGGGCCCAACCCTGACTGGACCGGCCTTCACCCCATGGTTGAAACGATCAAACAGTTTACCCAGCCGCAACTGCTCTTCTGGTATGTCGCTACCGACGATATAAAGGCCTTTGGCGAGGCTTCAGCCGCGCACAACGCGCCGCTGGAGATGCAGCAGACCTTCGAGCATAAGCGCGAGGATAGCGTCACCAGCTATACCAACGCGGTCATTGGCCCCGGGTTTCGCAGCACACGACCATGCGTCATCGAATGGCATTCGCGCTCCGAATGGATGGAGGGCGAAGCGCAGTTGAACCTGAAAAGCCTCGAACTTTCCAGCCCCATTGCCGAAACGCTTAACACGCTGTTTGCGGAGCTCGGCATAGTACAGAGTGTGAGTGAGGGGCCGGAGATGATGACCCTGACGCTCGACACGCCCAAGGGCGAGCTGGCGCTTTCTGCACCCGGCATCGTGGTCGAGGATATTGCCGCAGCCCAAGCCGCAGCAGAGGCAGCGGGATGAAGCACCAAAGCCATTGTCGGTCCGGCGCAGGTATCCGGCCTTTTGGCAACCGTCACACCGAGAATCCATCCCCGGGGGACCGCACCCAAAGCGGTTGAGAGGCAAGAATAGAGGGCTCGCGACCCGCAGAACCTGATACTGCTTTGGCCGACGCGGCAGACCAACCTTGATTACTCGCTCGCCGCCCTACCCACCGTCCCCGCCGGCAGTTCGAAGCGCGGTGCAGGCGGTTCGCCGCCGGGGCCGGTCAGATAGTGATCCATCCAGCGCATCAGACGGATATTGTAATCGTACCGCGCGGCTGCCCGCCGGTTGCCATGGCCCTCGCCCGGATAAAGGACGAGACGAACCGGCGTTTCGGTACGGAGTCTGAGCGCATTGTAAAGCTCCAGGCTCTGCCCGGCATCGACGCGCGGATCGTCCTCGCCGTGCAGGATCAGTATCGGCGTTTGCGATTGCCCGGCATGGAAGATCGGGCTGACTTCCAGCATGTTCTGCCAATCGTCCCACGGCCAGGCGCGCGAATGGAGCAGGTACATTTCGTTGGGAATATCGCCGGTGCCGAATTTCGAGATCTGGTTCGAAATGCCGACGAACATCACGGACGCCGCGAAATGCTCGGTCAGCGCCGTCGCGCCCCAGGCCGAAGCATAGCCGCCATAGCTGCCGCCCGTAATCCCGACCCGATCCAGATCGACGAGTCCCTCGGCGCCCAGCGCCTGGATGCCATCGACCAGATCGTTGAACTCGCCGCCCGCATAATCGCCCTGATGGAGCTTGGAAAAGTCCGTGCCATAGGCGGTGCTGCCGCGATAATTGGGATAGAAGACCGCATAGCCGGACCCCGCGCCGACCTGCCCGGCCATCGAATAGCGGGTCAGCCAGCCGTTCGAATAATGCGCCTCGGGGCCGCCATGCACGGTGAGGATCGTGGGCGCTCCGCCACTGGGCGCGCCGCCGACCGGCTCGATCACGATGCCTTCGATCGTATGGCCGTCGCGTGACTGATAGGTCATCGTGCGCTGCGCGCCCATGTCGATATCGGCGAGCCATGGGTTGTGGCGCGTCCAGCGCACGAAGCTGCTCCCGTCGAGCAGGAACAGCTCATTGGGATGCTGCGGCGCATCGGCGACGGCGGCAAGCCGGTTGCCCGCCGCATCGATGCGGCGCAGGATCAGCGCACCCGGATCGACGGTCGCCGTCACCGTGCCGCTGGCATCATAATAGCGCAGCTCGCTCTGCGCGCCGACATGGACGGCGGCGGCGAGCCGGCCATCGGCCAGCCATTCGGTATCGACGACCGCCTCGGCCGCGCCTTCATTCACGGCTGTAAAGCTGCCGGTCGCCGGATTGACCATGAAGAGCGTCGTCGGTGCGGGATCGTGCTGGTCGACCGCGGCGAGCAGCGCCATCGTCGATCCGTCCGGCGAGATCTCGTAATCGTCGATCTTGCCCGGCGTCTCGACCGTCGTGCGGACATCGCCGTCATCGCTGTCGACGATCACGACGCGTTGCGAGGTGAAGCTGTCGTCGACCAGCGTCGAGGGCGCGCTGCGCAGCGCAAGCCAGCTGCCGTCCGGCGCAACCTGCACCTCGGTGACATGGCCGTCGACGGGGATCTCGCGCGGCGCGGCGCCCTCGGGCGCGTTGGGCGTCAGTGCGAAGAGGCGGTTGAAGCGCTGTTCCTCCTGATAGATGACCGCGTTGAACCCGGCCTCGTTCTCACGCGCGCGCGCCGCATCTTCGGCGGCGGCGACGATCGCATAGACGGTGCGCCCGTCCGGCGTCCATTCATAGCTGCGGATATTCGCGCCATCGACCGCGGCGAGCTCCCGATGGCTGCCGCCTGCCACGGGAATGCCGTACAGCGCCCTGTGCGTATCATCGCCCTCCGGGTTCCAGAGGAAGGTCACCATCCGCCCATCCGGCGAGAAGCGGATGCCGCTGACGTCCATGTCCTCGGGCAGGAATTCCTGCGCGACATTGGCGGCGGTGGCAACGTGCAGCGTCGTATCGGTCGTCCCATTCTCTTCGCCCGACAGAATGTCCGGCAGCTTGTTCAGCCCGAAAGCGATGCGCGTTCCGTCCGGCGACACGGCGATCCCGCCGACATCGGCCAGGCGCGCCACATCCTCGGACGTCATCGGCCGGGCGAGCGCGGGCACGGCCGCCATGGCGGCGACACCGGCAAGAAGGGCGATCGATTTCTTCACGGACATTCTCCCTGTTATATTGCATCTTATCGGGCGCTTGTGCCCGCTCTTTTGGCACCGGTCACATCGAAAAGCCATGACAGCGGCATTTGTTTCGCCTATCATCGGCCCATCCCCGGGGGACCGCACCCGAATGCGGTTGAGAGGCGAGAATAGAGGGCTCGCGACCCGCAGAACCTGATCCGGTTGAGACCGGCGGAGGGAGGGAGCGGTCTTCACCCGAAATCCGCAGACCCTCTCCGATTAGATGGAGAGACGACCCATGGCAGATATTCCCGCAAAGACCGAAATCGGCGTGACCACAGGCCCGATTCGCGGCAGCAAGAAAATCCACGTCGCCGCCCAGACGGGCAGCGGCGTGCGCGTCGCGATGCGCGAGATTCACCTGGAGGACGGCGAGGACCCGGTCCGCGTCTATGACACGTCCGGCCCGTACACGGACCCGGACGCCCATATCGATATCATGGCCGGCCTCCCCGCGATGCGGCGCGACTGGATCATGGGGCGCGGCGATGTCGAGAGCTATGATGCGCGCGAGACGAAGCCGGAAGATAACGGCCAACTCGGCCCGGATCGTTCCGGCGGCGTCGATCCCTTCCCCAATGTTGTGAAGCGTCCCCTGCGCGCCAAAGCCGGGCAGAACGTCACCCAGATGCATTATGCGCGCAAAGGCATCATCACGCCCGAAATGGAATATGTCGCCGAGCGCGAGAATCTTGGGCGGGAATTCGTCGCCGAACAGGCGCGCACGAAACTCGCCGAGGGCCAGAGCTTCGGCGCGGCGCTCCCCGAATATGTCACGCCCGAATTCGTCCGTGACGAGGTCGCCCGCGGCCGCGCGATCATTCCCAACAATATCAACCATCCCGAGAGCGAACCGATGGCGATCGGGCGCAATTTCCTCGTCAAGGTCAACGCCAATATCGGCAACTCGGCCGTCGCCTCCGACGTCGCGAGCGAGGTCGACAAGATGGTCTGGGCGATCCGCTGGGGCGCGGACACGGTCATGGACCTCTCCACCGGTCGCAATATCCACGACACCCGCGAATGGATTATTAGAAACTCTCCTGTGCCCATCGGCACCGTTCCGATCTACCAGGCGCTCGAAAAAGTCGGCGGCGTCGCCGAAGACCTGAGCTGGGAAATCTTCGCCGACACCTTGATCGAACAGGCCGAGCAGGGCGTGGATTATTTCACCATCCATGCCGGCGTGCGGCTCCCCTATGTCCCCATGGCCGCAGACCGGATGACGGGCATCGTTTCGCGCGGCGGATCGATCATGGCGAAATGGTGCCTCGCGCATCACAAGGAGAGCTTCCTCTACGAACGCTTCCCCGAGATCTGCGAGATCATGAAGGCGTACGACATCGCCTTCAGCCTCGGCGACGGCCTCCGCCCCGGTTCGATCTACGACGCCAACGACGAAGCCCAGTTCGCCGAGCTCTATACGCTGGGCGAGCTCACCAAAGTCGCCTGGGAACAGGATGTGCAGGTGATGATCGAAGGCCCCGGCCATGTGCCGATGCACAAGATCAAGGAGAATATGGAGAAGCAGCTCGAAGCCTGCGGCGAAGCGCCCTTTTATACGTTAGGCCCGCTCACCACCGACATCGCCCCCGGCTACGACCATATCACGAGCGGCATCGGCGCCGCCCAGATCGGCTGGTACGGCACGGCGATGCTCTGCTATGTGACGCCGAAAGAGCATCTCGGCCTGCCCGACCGTGACGATGTCAAAGTCGGCGTCGTCACCTACAAGCTCGCCGCCCACGCCGCCGACCTCGCCAAAGGCCACCCCGCCGCGCAGGTCCGCGACGACGCGCTCTCAAAAGCCCGCTTCGAATTCCGCTGGCGCGACCAGTTCAACCTGTCCCTCGACCCCGACACGGCCGAGGATTTCCACGACCAGACGCTGCCCGCAGAAGGCGCGAAGACCGCGCATTTCTGTTCGATGTGCGGGCCGAAATTCTGCTCGATGAAGATCAGTCAGGAGGTCAGGGAATTTGCGGCGAAGCAGAATTCGGGCGCGGACGAGTTTATCGCGGCGAGCGGCGAGGCCAAGGATGCCGAGCTTGGCATGGCGGAGATGAGCGAGAAATTCCGGGAAGAAGGCGGCAAGCTCTATGTCGCGACCGGGGAAGACGCCTAACCGATGCGGCAATCGCTCGCCCATATCGCGCTTGTCGTGCGCGATTATGACGAGGCGATAGATTTTTTCGTCGGGACGCTCGGCTTCACCCTGGTTACCGATGAGTACCAGCCCGAACAGGACAAACGCTGGGTGCTGGTCGCGCCGCCCGGTTCGCCGCCGGGCGCGACATCGATCCTGCTGGCCCGGGCTTCGACGCCGGAACAGGAAGCGTTTATCGGCGATCAGGCAGGCGGGCGGGTCTTTCTGTTTCTCGCCACAGACGATTTCTGGCGCGATCACGCCGCGATGGTGAAGGCCGGCATCACCTTTGTGCGCGAGCCGAAGGAAGCCGATTACGGAATCGTGGCGGTGTTCCTCGATCTCTACGGCAACCGCTGGGATCTGGTGGAGTTCGCCGATGGACGCGAGGGATAGATGGCGGACTGGAGCGCAGCCATGCCGCGGCGGACGATCGATGGAAAGGATGACAAATCATGACCCAACTGCCCTACGAAGCGGCGCTGGAACGCGCGCGCGAGGAACTGGAAAAGGCGCTGTCGCTGCTGCTGCGGGACATCGCCGATTACCCGACGCCGATCTCGGGCTGCGATGCCCAATTCATCCGGCTGATCAGCGACCGCACCCGCATCGCGAGCAGCCTGCGCGATCTCGACGACCAACCCTTCGTCGCCACTCCCCGGAAGCTGGAGCCGGAAGCGGCGTGAAGGCGGGATGGCTGGGAGTCGGATAGCGGCGTGGGGAGGACGAGGATGCAAAAAGGGGAGGGCGGAGATGAGCGAGAAGTTCCGCGAGAAGAGCGGCAAACTACATGTGAGTTCAAAATAGACACGCCAAAATGACAAAAATCGATCAATCCCGTGCTTGGAATGCGTACGGCCAAGCCATGGCAGCCGCAGCTGGGTTGGACCTATTGATGAAAGTATCCAACTTCCATGACCGCGCAATAAAGCTAGTCCACGATGCTCGAAATTTTGAAGCTAAACGGGCCAAGCTTGTCGAAAAGGCCATGGCGCCGCATTTTTCTCAATCCGCAAATGAGTTTTATGAATCTCATATAGAATTACAATCGAGCTTGTTTCGCACCGCTTTGGATAATGCGATCGAATTTCGGAATTACCTTAGCCACCAATATTTTGCAGCGATCTGGCCGCTCCTTTCAAACAAAGAAGGGATCGATATAATTGAATGTGAGTGTTCTCACTACAAGGATCACTTTGTTAACGTCGAGAAGCACATTAGATCAAACGGAAACTGCGATTTTCTGCAGTTTTTCAAACAAACTGAAGATCCCAATGTCCATGTCGAGAATCACCCGATCCACAGATTCCTGACAGGCCAAGTCGAAACTATCGAGCAAGCGCTCGCTGAAGCAGGTTACCCTCCATCTGATACTGCATCAGAGTGAAACCAACTAATTACAGCTGTGGTGCAGCAAGCACCCATCATTGCTCCGCTCCACCAATTCCGTTATAACACCCGTATGAACATCCCACTCAAGATCACCAAGATCGGCAACAGCGCCGGGGTTATCCTGCCCAAGGAGGTGCTCGCGCATCTGAATGCCGAGGTCGGCGAGACGCTGACATTGGTCGTCACGCCGCGCGGGATCGAGCTCAATGCGGCCGATCCCGATTTCGACGAGCAGATGGCCGCCGCGCGCAAGGTGATGGCGAAGCACAAGCGCGCGCTGCGCGAACTCGCGAAGTGACTCTTCCCCTCCTTTTCAAAGGAGGGGATCGAGGGGTGGTTCAGACAGATAGGTTCCACCCCCAACCAGTTCCGGGTCGGCATTGCCCCCGGCAAAGCCTAAATCGTTCGGGGAACGATTTACCCAGAGCTCCTCTGAAGAGGAGGGGGCTTTAGTGGCGAAAGACTGGAAGTGGGTTTCCGATACCGCCGCCATCGCCATCCATGCCGAACAGCTTGTCGAACATGGCGGCGGCGACGGGATACGCGATGCGGGCGCGCTCGAAAGCGCCCTCGCCCGGCCGCGCAACCTTGCCAGATATGACGAGCCCGATGCGGCGCGGCTCGCCGCCGCCCACGCCTATGGCATCGCGCGCAACCATCCCTTTGTCGATGGGAACAAGCGTACAGCCGCAGTGGTCAGCGCGACCTTCCTGCTCATAAATGGCTACGAACTCAATGCGACCGATGCAGAACTCGTCGTCGCTTTCATCGCCCTCGCCGCCGGAGAGCTGAGCGAAGAGGAACTTGCAGGCTGGTTTCGCGAGCGTATCGCGACCGACTGATTACGAAGTCTTCTTGCAATGTAGGACCGTCCATGATGCCCTCCACGCATGAAGCCCCCCACCCCACATCCCCGCTCCGCCGCTGTCCAGTCCCGCCGCATCTCGCGCATCCCCGCTTTCACGCCTGTCACCGTCCGCGCCCGCCGCGACGGGTGGACGCCGGAGCGGCAGGCCGAGTTTATCGGCTATCTGGCCGAGACGCGGTGCGTGAAGCGGGCGGCGAGCAAAGTCGGGATGAGCCGGGAGAGTGCCTATCGGCTGCGGCGGAAGGCGGGGGCGGAGGGGTTTTGCGCGGCCTGGGATGCGATCCTCGGCCCGCCCTGGTCCGCCGCGCAGCCCCGGTCCGCTTCACGATCCTATTTTACTTCACACAGGGCGAAACCGAAGGTCACACTCGAGGCGCTGTTCCGGCGGACCGCGCAGGGCACCTACCGCCCCGTGCTGCGCAATGGCCGCTATGCGGGGACGCTCCATAAACCCGACGATTCCGCGCTGCGCAGCCTATTGGGCCGCCTCGATCGCCTGTCCGCCGACCCGCCCGCCCGCTACGATCCGCGCAAAGGTCACGGAAAAGAAAAACCCCGTTCGGCGTGAAGCTGTGCAGTATCGCGAGCCGGCCGCGGCGCGGTCGCGCCCGCCATCCCCTCTCGCATCCATGTCGATGGACGAACGGCCCGTCACCGCCGCCCTTCGCGTTCGATGAATCGCCGCCATCGATCATGCCGTTCGCCCAAACGATCGAACGGATAATAGGCGCGCTTGCTCGGTGCGCCGGTGATCTCGGCATATTCCTCGGCCATGGCGGCGATCCTCGCCTTGCGCGGTTCACCATAGGTCTCGGTCACCGTTCCGCCATGCATCTGATGAAAGGTCGCCTCCCCGATCAGCAGCACCGGATCGATGGTCGCGGAACCGACCAGGCGGCGGAACAGATCGATGCCGGCAAAGCCGCCGCCCGGGCTCGCAAAAGCGGGATCGTAACCGCCGACACTCAGGAAGTCCGCCTTTTTCAGGAAAAGCACGTTGCTTTCATTGGGCCCATGATCGTGCGCCATCAGATTGCCGAGACAGGCGATGTCGAACAGCCGATACCCGTCCGCCCGCCAATCGACCGTTGCGAGCAGCGCGTCCTCGTCGGCCTGGCTATGGCCTTTCTCCGCCAGCCTATATTGCTTGTCGACGCCGAGATGGGCGTTCAGGCAAAAGGCGAAGGGATGATCGTGGCGATCCGCGGCGGCGCGGCACTGCGCGATAACCCCCGGCGAGAACATGCGGGCGCCGTCTATGGCGATCAGGACGAACTCGCTCTGCGCATCTTCCACCGCCGCATTGAGGGCGCGGCACGGCGAGACGGCGTCGGTGTCCAGATACAGATAGCGGACATTCTCCCCGGCGCCGCGCACCCTATCCGCATCCAGCTTTTCGCTCGAACCATGATCGATCGTCACCACATTATAGGCGATATCGGCGCAATCTCTCTGAAAAGTCCGGGACAGCGTGAACAGGGTTCGTTCGGCCTGCCGTCGCATGTTATGGAAGTTGATGATAATCGTCAGCTCCATGCGGGGCTCCCAATATATTGCGCAACAGAGGCACGACCATTTCCAAGCCTATCCAAACCCGACCCACTCCGCCACCGCAAGACCGGACTGTCGCAACGCGCGCGCCGACGGTCGCGATCGGCGGCGTCGGCGGTAGCGGAACCCGATTGATCGCGGAGATCTTTCGCGGGCTGGGGGTGTTCATGGGCAACGACACGAACCCCGCGCTCGACAATTTATGGTTCACCTTGCTGTTCGTGCGCCGGGAAATTCTGGACGTCGATAGCCGGGAGTTCGAACGCTGCTTCGAGATCTTCGCATCCGCGACGCTCGGTAACCGGCTTTCGCCGGAGGTGAAGCGGTATCTCGCCGCGCTTGTTACCGATAGCGGGCGCTACAGAAGCACAAAGGGCCGGGCGCGCATCGAAGGTATTCTCACGGCCAAAGGCCGGCCGGCCGGCGATGGCCCATGGGGGTGGAAAGAGCCCAATACCCATATCGTTCTGCCCCGGCTTTTGAAGCTGTGGCCGGATCTGAAATATATCCATGTCATGCGCAACGGGCTCGATATGGCCTATAGCCGAAATCAAAGACAGGCGCGGTTCTGGGGCCGGGCCGAAAGCGCCCCGGGGGCAAAGATTGGTCCCGAAGAATCGCTGCGTTTCTGGTGCCGCGCGCATGCGCATATTGTGGAACTGGCGGCGGAGTTTCCGGGATCCATCGAGATCGTGCGGCTCGAGGATGTTTGCGACAGTCCGGAGACGTCGATCGGGCGGATGGCCATGCATGCGGGATTATCGGTTTCGTCCGGGGACATCGGGCGACTGGCCAGACTGGTCGAACGTCCCGAAAGCATCGGACGCTTTCGAGACCATGATCTTTCGGGCTTTGCCGCCGCGGACCTGAAGTTCGTGCGCCAGATGGGCTTCGACACCGGCGAAAGCAGCTAAGGGCACGGCGCGGGACACACTGGATCGTTCGGTGTAAATGGAATCCGGTACGCTGAGCGAAATGGCGTCTTCGAAAGGACAGAGGTTATGACCGGCAAACCCACACTCCTCTCCGGCGGCAATCCGCAGATTCCGAAGGGCGAGGGCGATGCGCCGGTCCAGGCCTATATCGAAGCCGTGCCGGGCTGGAAGCAGGATGTGGTGCGCCGGGTCGATGCGATTATCGGCGAGACCGTGCCCGATGTGCGTAAGGCCGTGAAATGGAATTCACCGCTCTACGGCATCGAGGGGCAGGGCGTATTTCTCAGCTATCATTGCTTCGACAACTATCTGAAAGTCTGTTTTCACAATGGCGGCGCGCTCGATCCGCCACCGCCCGAAACCTCCAAATATCAGCATATCCGCTACCTGCATATTCGCGAGGGCGACGCGATCGGGGCGCAGTTCCGCGACTGGGTGACGCAGGCGAGCAGGCTACCGGGGGAGAAGCTTTAGCCGGCGGCGGCCAAGCGGAGGATGCGCGTATACCGGCTGTTGGCGAACATATGGCGGGAGATCGCTCGGCATGATAATCGACATCGATGGACAGCGGCAGGCTTCTGGTCGTCATGGTCACGGCAGCGGCCGCCACCGCGATCCTGTCGCTACTGGCGTCGCGGGCCCGGCCCGGTCCGCGCGGATGGCGGCAACTCAGGCCCAGCGCGATGCATTGGACGGGGATGGGTTTGGGTGGCGCCCTTCTCGGGCTGTTCGCCTATGTCCGGCTCTTCGTCGGCTCGACCCGCGCCGATGCGGCGACCCAGATGACCATCCTGACCGGCCTGATCCTCGCCTTCGGATTGATGACGATGGCGACCGCGCTGAGCATTCACCAGATCCGGCGGAGATCCGTCAGCTGGCGCGGCGACGTCATACGGTTCCGCGGACCCGGCGGACCGGAAGAAAGGCGAACCGGCGACGTCCGGCATATCGGCAGGAGCATGCTCGGCCATATCGTGCTGACGTTCGACGACAATGTGAGGCTCCGCATCGATGCCTATGCCACCGGTGCCGCCGAACTGATCGAGCGGGTCGCGAAGACGGGAGCGCGGTGACAGCCCGCCAATCGGCCCGCGCCGATCGCCGCGTTCATCGGTTCGGATTGCCGGAGAGGGCCCCGCTCCTAGTCGAACTCGAAACCGGCCGCTTTGGCCTCGGCGATAATCTCCGGGCCGGTCTTTTTCGGCGTCTCCTGCGCAAAGTCGTACCAGTCCGGTTTCTCGTCGATGAAGATCTGCTCGCCCAAGGTCAGCGCGTCGGTATCGTCGAACAACCCGGCGGTGAGCGAATAATTGTTGGCCGGCGCGAAGCGGTAGAAGAGGTTGGTGCCGCATCGTTTGCAGAACCCCCGCTCCGCCCAGCCGGACGAGGCGTAACGCGCGATATGCTCTTCGCCGGTGAAGGAAACATTCTCGCCGCATTGCACACCAACGAATGCGATCCCGCCCCAGCGGCGGCACATGGCGCAATGGCAGGCCTCGATATGCGGCCGCGCGGCCGTCGCGCGCACCGTCACCGCGCCGCACAGACAATGCCCTTCCAGGGTCCGTTCGCTCGGCTTTTTCTCCGCCATCCTCTGGCTCCTTCGGTCCATAGTGCCGCACCGGGACTTACACCGCCAAGGCGCGCTTGCAATATCGAATGCGCCGGGATGCGGTTACGGCCGTGACGATCGACCTCCCGGATAAGTCCGCGCTGCTCGCCCGCGCAAAGCCGCATCGCGAGACATGGGATCGCGCATTCCGTCCACCGGTTCGAGAACCCGTCAGCACCGGTCAGGAATCGGTTTGGGATTATCCGCGCCCGCCCGTCCTGATGCCCGCACCCGCAACCATCCGCGTGGCGCTGGGCGACATCATGATCGCCGAAACCGATGGAGCGCTTGAGGTGAAAGAGACGGCCGGGGCACCGGTGCCCTATATCCCGCCCGAAGATGTACAGGTGGAATGGCTGATGGCGAACGGCCGGGTTTCGGTGTGCGAGTGGAAGGGCGCGGCGGTGAGTTATGATCTGGTGATTCCGGCGGGGGGCTTGTTATCGTCAGACTCGACCTATCGGTCGAACGCGGCGCCTGCCCGCTCCCCCTCCCGACCTCCCAACAGGGTATACTCAATGGGAGGTCGGGAGCGGGAGCGGGCGGAGATGGCAAAAGGCTCCGGCGGCGCGAAGCGTCGTTGGATGCCATCGGAGGGCGGTGCCGCGCTCGACCGCAAGGTCGAGTCTGACAAAAGACTCTCTGCTTCTCCAAACCGCCCGCAGAACCCGCCGGACAAACCCATCCATATCCCCGACGTCGCCTGGGCCTATCCCGATCCATTCGACGATCTTACGGAGGGTTATGCCGAAATCGCCGGCTGGTTCGCCTTCTACCCGGCCAAGCTCGATTGCTTCATCCTTCGACAGGCTCAGGACAGGCGGTGGGAGAAGGCACAGCCGCAGCCCGGCGGCTTCTATGGCGGCTGGGTGACGGGCCGGATCAAGGGTCCGATCAAGGGCGGGCCGGGAACGGGCGGATGGTAGAGCCGCGACTAGAGCATCCGGATCATATCTTTCAGTCGTCCTGCCTGACGCCGCCACGCCCGTTCGCCCGCCGCGTCATGCGCCTCACCGGCCACCTCGATCAGGACATCGACCGTCATATCGGCCCAGGCCGCCCATTGCGCAGACGAGATGGTGCCATAGTTGCGGTGAAGATCGACGAAGTTGACGATCGTCGTTTCGACCCACCAGGCGTTTTCCGCCAGCCCGAGCATCGCTTCCAGCGTCTCGTTGACCATCCGGCCTGCGGCGGCTTCGACATGGGGAAACAGGTCGCGCGCCTCGGGGAAGGCCGCGAAGAAACGATCGAACACGATCGGCACGATATCGACATCCGCTTCGCCGACGGCCTCCAGTAAAGCCGTCATTGCCGGCATATCGTCAATGGCCGCACTGTCGCTCATCGCGCCATTCCACTCCATCGCGCGGTGCGAAGCAAGCGCCGCGAGCGACGCCGCGCCGTCTTCATGCTACAAGCGGAAACGAGGGGTCGATCGATGGACCATGACGGCAGCATCTGCTTTTCGCGCGAATGCGGCGCAGCGATCGACGGGATCACCACCGAATGTCCGGTCTGCGGCGGCCCGGCGGCGTCGATGCGGGAGATGCGCCTCCGGGGATATGGGCTCACCATCTGCGGGCTGACACTGATCGGCAGCGCGGCAATGGGCGTCTGGTATGTCCTCGGCTGGATGTACTGGCCGGAAGAAAATGGCATCGAGGTCGACGCGTTGCCGGGCATGGCGCTACTGGCCCTGGCGGGGCTGATCGGGGCGTTCGGCATCACCGGGACCCGCATGGCGCTGCACATGGTCGATACCGGGCGGATCGATTTTGCCGCACGCGGATTCATGATGAAACTTGTCTCGGTCTTTGTCGCACTCGGCATCGCGGCGGAGATCGTCGATGCGCTGCTCTGATCGCTCAGGCGAGACGGCTCAGCCCGAGTTTCCCTGAACCATCGCGAACAGCTCCGCCCCGGTCAGCTTCTGCGTGTCTTCGGCGAAACTGTAATAGGCGGGTTTCTCGTCGATGAAGACCTCTGTCTTGAACGGCAGCGCGTCGGTATCGTCGAACAGATCGACGGCGACCATATGCTGATTGGCATCCTTCAACCGGTAGAAGAGATTGGTGCCGCATTGCGAACAAAAGGCGCGTTCGGCCCAGTCGGACGACTGGTACCGGGTCACATGATCCTCGCCATCGATGCTGACCTGCGTCCCGCAATCGATTTCCATAAAGGGTCCGCTGCCCCAGCGGCGGCACATCGCGCAATGGCAAGCACCGACTTCATGGCCGGTCGCTTTCGCGGTAATCCGCACCGCGCCGCACAGACATTGGCCGCGCCGCTCGATCGTTTCTTGTGTTTCGCTCATGCGTCGGGGTTCCCTATCCTTGACGAAGACGCTCAGTATCGCGCGTGGCGAAGATGCCGGTCAACTGACAATGCGAAGGGTTATCCGGGCATCCGGCTCAGGCTGATTTCGAGGGTGCGCCGATCGCCGGAATCGACGATCCGTATCGTGCTGTCTTCCCAGCCATTGCCGTTGAAATAGACGAGATCCTGTTCGACCAGCTCGGGCCGGTCGAGGATCTGGAATCCCGCGGCGCCGAGATCGTTGGCGAGAGTCTCGTAAAGCCCTTCGAGCGGAGCTGCGGTAGTACCGCGCAGCATGAAGGTAGACGCACCGAACTGGCGATCGCTTTCCGGCTCGAAATCATCGGGCAGGGGAAAATCGGCGGGGAACCAATCGGGCATCGCCATGACGCCGTTCGCGCCACCGGCCTCTGCATCCGCCGAGGCCGCGCCGCCGGTTTCCCCATCGCCGCAGGCGACGAGACCGATAGCCAGCGGTATCGCCAGAATGAACGGGCGCAGAATCATGACGTATCTCCTCAGAATATGCCCGGAGAGTTGAGCTGGGCGGCGTTGGGCCGGACCGGCATCAGCATGGTGCGGCGGTTCAGCGGTTCGACCGCGGCGGCCTGACCGGTGATCGTTCCATCGCCCGCGCTCGCTCCGGCGATCGGTTGGCAGCTCCGCCCGGCCAGAAAGTCCAGCGCGCGGGCGATCGAATTCTCGCGGGGGTCGCCGAGTTGGAATTTGAGATCGTCGCCAGCCGCACAGCTCGCTTCGACGCTGCCGGCCAGACCATCGAAATAATCGGCGTTGCGCGCGGAATTCTCGGTGGCGAAAGCGACGATCCGCAATCGGTCGTCGCATTGTGCGCGATCCTGGGCGATCTGTCCGACCGGCTTGCCGAACGTATTGCTGCCGACGAGCGCGAGGTCCGGTCCGAGGAACGGGATGAAAGCGTTGATCACCAGTTCGCTCGCCGAAGCGGTGGCGCTCGTGCCGATAAAGGCGATCCGGGTCGGCGCGACCGACGCCGTCTTAGGCGCGATCCGCTTGACCGAATTGAACTGCGACTTGCTCGACCGATAGGTAAGTCGCGAGAAGACGTCGTTCATTCGGTTCTGCGCGAGCAGGTCCCCCATCAGCTCCGCCGTGCTGACGAGCCCGCCCCCATTATAGCGGAAATCGATGATGAACTCGGTGATCCCGCGCGCCTTGAAATCGTTGAACGCGGCGGTGAGCGGCGGATCGGCGGTCTCGATGAAGGTGCGCAGGTTCAAATAGCCGATTTCGCGATCGCCGTCCTTGAGCACCTGGGCTCCGTAGCGCGAAGACACGGGCTCGAGGTCGAAATCGGCCTTGGTGAGGGTCAATGTGCCGGACCCCCCGATCGCCCCGAAGACCCGCAAGGATCTCCGCACGCCCGCCGTCGAGGGGCCGAGCGCCTCCGTCAGAGCGGCCGGGCCGCCGGCATCCAGAATCTCGGGAATGGTGCGCATGTTGGACGGATTGGTGCCGATCTCAAGAATCTGCGTGCCGCGAACGATCCCTTCGGCATCCGCAGGCGTATCTTCGAACACTTCGGAAACGAACAATTGCTGACCCGCTTCATCGAGCGACAGCCGGATGCCGAACCCGGCATTCGCACCCTGCTGGAAAAACGCATCTTCTTCGGCGATCGAGGTCAGGAAGGTGAAGAAGCGATCACGCCCCTGGGACCGCGCGGTGGCGGTCAGATTGTCGATATAGGCGCTGACGGTGGCGAAACCCGATGGATCGCGATTGGCGGGCAAGGTTTCGGGAAACAGATACCATTCGTCGAGCTGCGCCTCGGCCCATTGTTGGCGCTGACCGATCGAACAGGGATCGCCGGTCGGCGGGGATGGGGGCGCAACGGTCGTCGGCGGCGACGGGGCGGCGGAACCGCCTCCCCCGCCGCTGCTGCCTCCGCCGCAGGACGCGAGCAGCGCCAGGGCGCTCAATGCCACGCCGAGCTTTCCCGGTTTCCGGATCGCCCCTCTCCCTGCTTGCGCCGAACTGAATGCCAGCGGCTTCGCGCGACAATCTGAACGCAGGATGCTCCCCTTGCAAGAAGCGCGTGCTAGCCGCCTGCGGCGCGTAGTTCCGATCCGAGCTTCAAGACCTCGCCGCCTTCCTCCTGCCGAATCAGATAAGCGGGATTGTCGTCCGAACCGTTGCGCGTCACTTCGGTTCCATCGATCGTGCGCGTAACCTCCCGCTCGAACCGCTCCACAATCTGGTCCTGGGCGGTTCCCTGTCCCCAATCCCATTCGACATATTGGGCGGTCCGGAAGCTGTTCGACATGATAAATTCTCCTGTATTTGCTCTCCCCTTCAACGTACGGACTGCCGGGTTGGTTGCGCGATTTTTCGGGCGATTCTGTCCCGGTCGGGCGGCCCGATGCGCATGGAACGATGGAGGCGATAATGGCGGACAAGATACTGCACCCCGAAACACTGGCGCTGCACGCCGGATGGCGCGCGGATCCGGGCACCGGTTCGGTCGCGCCACCGATCTTCCAGACCACGAGCTACCAGTTCGACAATACCGATCATGCCGCGAATCTCTTCGCGCTCTCGGAGCTCGGCAATATCTATACGCGCATCGGCAATCCGACCGTCGCGATCCTCGAAGAGCGGATGGCGGCGATCGAGGGCGGCGCGGCCGCGCTCGCCGTCGCCTCGGGCCAGGCGGCGTCGGCCTATGCCGTGCAGAATCTCGCGCGCGCCGGCGACAATATCGTCAGCGGGACCGATCTTTATGGCGGCACCTATAATCTCTTCGCCAACACGCTGAAGGACCTGGGCATCGAGACGCGCTTCGTCGATCCCGCCGATCCGCAGGCCTTCGTCGATGCGAGCGACGACAGGACCCGCGCCTGGTATATCGAGACCCTGCCCAACCCGAAACTTGTCGTGCCGCCCATGGCCGATATCGCCGCGGGCGGGCGGCCGATGGGCATTCCCCTGATCGTCGACAACACGGCCGCGCCGCTGATCGCGCGCCCGTTCGATCATGGCGCGGCGATCATCGTCTATTCGACGACCAAATATATCGGCGGGCACGGTACCTCGATCGGCGGATTGATCGTCGATGGCGGCAATTTCGACTGGGCCGCCCATGCAGAACGCCAGCCGCTGCTCAATACCGCCGACCCCAGCTATCATGGCGCGATCTGGACCGAAGCCGCCGCGCCGCTCGGCCCGATCGCCTATATCCTGCGCGCGCGGACCGTGCTGCTGCGCGATCTGGGCGCGGCGATGTCCCCGATGAACGCGTTCCAATTTCTTCAGGGGCTGGAGACGCTGGCGCTCAGAATGCCCAGGCATTGCGAGAACACCCAGAAGGTGGCCGACTGGCTGGACGGACGGGACGGCGTCACCCGTGTCATCCATCCTTCGCTGCTCGAAGGCGAGCAGAAGGCGCGGGCGGAGGCCGTGCTAACCGGTGGGCTCGGCGGCCTGCTCGGTTTCGAGCTGGAAGGCGGTATCGAGGCGGGCAAGGCCTTTATCGACGCGCTCGAGCTGCTCTACCATGTCGCCAATATCGGCGATGCGCGCAGCCTTGCCATTCATCCCGCTTCCACGACACACAGCCAGCTCGCCGCCGAAGAGCAGATGGCGACCGGCGTATCGCCCGGCTATGTGCGGCTTTCGATCGGCCTTGAACATATCGACGATATCATCGCCGATATCGATCAGGCGCTGAGCGCGGCGCAGGGTTGAAGCGGTGGCGTTGAAAAGCAGCCATGCCCGCGATTTCGATCAGAGCGTCGATGCGGTCTATGCGAGCTTCACCGAACCGACATTCGTTCGTGCGAAGCTGGAAGCGCTCGGCTCCCGCGATATCGAGATCGAAGTCGCGGAGGAAGACGGCGCGACGCTCGTGACGATCGAGCGTACTGTGTCCGTCGCGGTCAGCGGCGCGCTGCAGGCGGCGGTCGGCGACAGTATGAAGGTCCGCCAGACCGAGCGCTGGGAAGGGGAAACCGGCGGTCCCTATCGCGCCGAGGTCGATGTTCAGCCGGTCGGCATGCCCGCAACGATGCGCGGCGAAACGACACTGAGCGCAGATGGCGGCGGCTGCCATTGCGATGCGACGATGGAGGCGCGCTGCGCGGTTCCGCTGATGGGCGGCAAGGTCGAGAAGCTGATGATCAGCGATTCCAATGCGAAGATCGAAGCGGAGTTCGACTATATCGCGGCGAACGCCTGACCGGGTTCAGCGGGCGCCCTGGCTCCGCCGCTTGCCGAGCATATCGGCGTAGAATGCAAAGGCCGGGGCCATGTCCGCCCCATAATCGCCGGTCGGCACGATCACCGGCCCCACGCCCGCCCGCTTACGCTCATAGTCCATAAAGCCGCAGACGATCGGAACGCCCGCGCCATGGGCGATCCGGTAAAAGCCGGTGCGCCAGCCCGCCACCTTCTGCCGCGTCCCTTCGGGCGCCACGGTCAGTACGAATTCGTCGCGCCGGGCGAACTCGTCGATCATCTGCTGCACCATATCGCGATTGGCATCGCGCTCGACCGGCACCCCGCCGACCTGCCGCATGAAGCGGCCTATCGGCCATTTGAACAGCGAGGCCTTGGCCATGAAATGCGTGTCGAGGCCGAGCTCGTGCGTAAGCCCGACATAGTTGGGAAAGTCCCAATTGCTGGTATGCGGGACGGCGATGATGACGAAGCGGCGCGTTTCGGGCGGCGTACCGACCGCGGTAAAGCCATGGCGGCGATAGATGAAAATCAGGATATGGCGGACGAACCGGGCCAGCAGGCCCATCGGCGGCGCGTCAGGGCGGGCGGTCGACTCCATCGGCCGAAGCTTTGCACGAAGGACCGCGCGATAGCCATGCCCTTTCTGGCGCGATTGACGATTGCACTGGCAACTTCCGCGGTTACAAAAAGACTGTCCGGGAAGGGGGAGAATCATGAGAGAAACCGTCAGACCGGTTCCCGAACCGGCACCACCACCGCCCGAACGCGCCGAGCGGCCGGCGAAGACCGGTTATCCGCTGCCCGCGACGCTCATCGTCTGCGCGCTGCTGATCCTCGGTCTGATCGGCGGAAGCGGGCGCGACGCAGACGTTACGCCCGGTGCCGAGAGCATCGGGTTCGTCGTCGGATGGACGATCAGCGGCCTCATTCTCTGGGGTATCGCCTGGCTCATCACGATCCGCCACGCGTCGAAAGCCTGGAAATGGAGCAGCTTCGGCATCGTCGTCGCGCTGGGCCTCCTGACCGGGCTGGCCCGGCTCGCATGACGGACGCCGCCGCCACCATCTGTATCATCGGCGCGGGCTGTTCCGGCTTCACCATGGCCAAGCGCTTGAAGGATCACGGGCTCCCCTACGATCAGTTCGAGGCGTCGGACGATATCGGCGGCAACTGGTACTACAAAAACCCCAACGGCATGTCGGCCTGTTACCAAAGCCTCCATATCGACACCTCGAAATGGCGGCTGGCGTTCGAGGATTATCCGGTGCCGAAGGACTGGCCCGATTTCCCGCACCATGCGCAACTGCTCCAATATTTCCACGACTATGTCGATCATTTCGGGCTGCGCGACGCGATCACCTTCAACACGCGCGTAGAGACGGCGGAGCGGCTGGACGATGGGCGCTGGCGCGTCACCCTCTCGACCGGCGAAAGCCGCGATTACGACGCGCTGATCGTCGCCAACGGCCATCACTGGGATCCGCGCACGCCCGATTATCCGGGCGCGTTCGACGGCCACCAGATGCACAGCCACGCCTATTGCGACCCGTTCGAACCCTATGATTTCCGCGGCAAACGCGTGATGGTGGTCGGCGGCGGCAATTCGGCGATGGATATCGCGTCCGAACTTGCGCAAAAGCCGATCGCGTCCAAACTATACTCTTCGATGCGGCGCGGCGTCTGGGTGCTCAGCAAATATGTGAACGGTCAGCCGGGAGACAAGGCGGTTTTGCCGGCCTGGATGCCGCAAAAGCTCGGCCGCAAGATCGCGCAGCGCATGATCAAGAAGCGGTTGGGCAAGATGGAGGATTACGGCCTTCCCAAGCCCGATCACGAGCCCTTGGAGGGCCATCCGACCGTTTCGGAAGAATTCCTCGCGCGCGTCGGCTGCGGCGATGTCATCCCCAAGGGCGCGATCGAACGACTGGACGGCGACGGCGTGATCTTCGCCGATGGCAGCCGCGAACAGCTCGACGCGATCATCTGGGCGACCGGCTACAAGATCAGCTTTCCGTTCTTTTCGGACCCGGAACTCCAGCCTGTCGGCAACGCCTATCCGCTCTACAAGCGCATGGTGAAGCCGGGCTATGAAAACCTGTTCTTCCTGGGGCTGGCCCAACCGCTACCGACGCTGGTCAACTTCGCCGAACAGCAGAGCAAGCTGGTGGCGGCGGCGCTGACCGGCGACTATGCCTTCCCCGACGAAAAAGAGATGGAACGCGTGATCGCAACGGATGAGAAAATCCATCTCGGCCATTTCTACGCCTCGAAGCGCCACACGATACAAGTGGATTTCGGGACGTACTGCCGGGATTTGGCGAAGGAGATCGGGCGGGGTAAGATGAGGATTTCTTTCTGACGTTCGTGTTAGGGCTGGGACGTTGTGCGCGTAAACAGCCGCTGATAGGCCGATAGACCAATCTGGGGGGCAATATGATTGTAGCGATATTGGCAGCTGCCGCGCTGGCGAATACACCTGCGAGTATGGAAGGCAACGGGGAGCCGGAGGCTGTCTCAATCCAAGAAAGCATCGAGGATGGGGAAGAAGATGCCAGCGATGGAAAACCGAAAGCCGCCGAATCCCTTCCGCCGCGCGAGTATACCGCAGAGGAGATCGAAGACGGCGCTTCCGACGATCTGCAGCCGCATCGGTTTTACAATCGCCCCGGAGCGACTTGGGACGAATATGTGGAAGATTCGCATGAGTGCCGATTGATTGCCGAAGGTTCGACTCTGGCAGCCGACGGCACAGTGATCCAATCGGCCGTGACGCAAACAATGTTGAATCCCACCAATTCGCCTTGGGCCGGGGCGGCGGGCGGCGTCTTGGGTGGGGCCTTTGCGGCTCTCATGCTCGATTCCGGAGCTGAAGAGGCGGCGGCGCTCAATCGCGCATCTTGCATGATGTATCGCGGCTGGCGCTTCATTCGTCTCCGGGGCAGGAGCCGGAACACCATTCGTAACATGCGCCAGAGAGAGAGGGAGGAGTTTTTGCGGACAGTGTTGGGGGCAAGCGGGGATCTTCCATGGAGATACCAGAGCTGGGACAACTCCTTTGCCGATCCTCAGCTCAGAGGAGACGATTAATGATCCGCATTGCAGTTGTCTTAGCAACCACGATTGCAGGCTGCCTCCAACCGGCATCTGCCCAAACGGCTTCGGGCGACATCACAATCGTGCATCAAGCACCGGAGTTACAGCCTGCTCACGGTGCAATCGTGATCGGCTATCGACGATCGGACGATGAAAGCGCGGGCAATTCCGGCACTCTGGAGTTCGCACGGTATGACATAGACAATCGCCGTCTTTCTGTCTGGGACAGGCAGGATTGGGAAGGATATGAGGGCGAAACGCAGACCAACCCGAACATATTGCTGTTTACCAGCAGGGACCGACACGCTGAGCGTGAATATCTGATTCTTCCCGCCGAACAAGGCCATTATGCGCTGGTCGGCGCGACCGTGTCGCGATCTGATGGCCCGCATTCCTTTTGCTTGAGCGCGCCGGTTTTTCGCGTGGCGGCCGGTGAGATTGTCTATTTCGGCGATGTAACGCCATACAGCGGCGTGCGGTTGGCAAACGGCCAGCGGGCAACGTCAATGGCCTACTCCCTCAATGTAGACGATGCGCGCGCGGCCGTCGTCGAACAAATGGGAAGCGCGGAAGCTTTCCGAACAGCCGATATACGAAACGGTGCAACCTTCGCCTGCCCGATTCAGCTTATCAACGCCTATGAGGTTCCGGGTGCTCCACGACTGGAAGAAGAACGATTGAGAGAGGAATCGCCACCCATGCTGGACGAGGAACTCCCGGCCGAGAATCTCACTTTAGGCTCCTAAAGCGCGCAATCAGTGTCACCCCTCCACCCGCAAAGCCCAGTCGATCGGCTCGCGGCCTTGCGCTTCCAAAAACGCATTCGCCTTCGAAAAATGCTGGCACCCGAAGAAGCCGTTATGCGCCGATAGCGGGCTGGGGTGCGGGGCTTTCAGGACGCAATGCCGCCCGCCCTGTTCGACGCTCTGGACGAAGGCCGCTTTCTTCTGTGCATAGCTGCCCCAGAGGAGGAAGACGACGGGCTCTTCCTTCTCCGCCACCAGCCGGACGATCGCATCGGTGAACTGTTCCCAGCCGCGGCCGCGATGGCTGGCGGCCTGGTGCTGTTCGACGGTCAGCACGCTGTTCAGGAGCAGCACGCCCTGTTCGGCCCAGTGCTCGAGATGGCCGTGGCGCGCTGGCGGGATGCCGAGATCGCTCTCCATCTCCTTGTAGATATTGACGAGGCTCGGCGGCGGGCGGACGCCAGGGCGGACGGAGAAGCAGAGCCCATGCGCCTGGCCGGGGCCGTGATAGGGGTCCTGCCCGAGGATGACCGCGCGGACGCGATCGAGGGGCGTCGCGTCGAGCGCGTGGAACCAGAGCGACCCGGCCGGGAAGATCCGCTTCCCCTTCTCCCGTTCGCCGACGAGGAAGGCGCGCAGATCCTGCATATAATGCGCGTCGAACTCGCTTTTGAGCGGTGCTTTCCAGCTGTCGTGAAGCTTGATCTGTCCGGCCATGCGGCCTGTTATGCCGGGACGGAGCAGGCCTCGCAATCCGGCTTCCCACATGAGCCGCACTCGATTTTTGCGGGAGCCCCCCGCCGGATAGTCTACCGCTGGTTTGCGTCGACCGAATCGGTGCGGACGGCAAGCAATCGCTCGGCTTCCGGCAGGAAGGTATCAACCTTCCAGGCGAGATGCGCGGCCTGCATCGCGGAGATCTGATGGACGGACAGATGATAGGATTCGGAATCGCTCTCGATCTTCATGGCCGGCCATTGCGCCTGATGCGTGGCGACGGCGGCGCGCGCTTCGTTCACCATTTCGCGATAGCGGCGGAGCAGGGGCTGGGCGTCGGACACCCGTTCGAGCGGGCCGCAGATCCGCGTCTCGACAAGGGTCGCCGCTTTCGTGTTTTTGGCGGAATAATCGCGGCGCAGGCGGATGAGCTCGCGCGCTTTTTCGGCCGGTTCCAGCGTATCGAGCCGATCGAAGGCGGCGGCCATGGCCCTGATCTCGGTAAACAATGTCCGGATATCTTCGAACATCCGTCCCACCCTCCTCGTCGGAAGCGCCCCGGCGATTCTAATCCTTGGAACGTTAATTTTCCGGAAGCG
>JBCDDN010000033.1:0-40346 GCA_039180285.1 Pseudomonadota bacterium
CGCTACGTTCGGCAAACGGCCCGTCTACGGAAAGCGCCGTTCCGTCAGCGGTGTAACGTTTTTCAGAATTAACCTGGTGGTCGAGCGCGGCAGATTCTTATCTGTCAGAATTTTCTTTGCAGAAAATCGCGGCACCACCCTCCGATGGCATCCAACGAGAGTACCTGAAATGGGAGGTCGGGAGGGGGAGCGGGCGGAGATGGCACAGGCTCCGGCGGCGCGAAGCGTCGTTGGATGCCATAGGAGGGCGGTGCCGCGATTTTCTGCAAAGAAAATTCTGACAGATAAGAATCTGCCGCGCTCGACCACCAGGTTAATTCTGAAAAACGTTACACCGCTGACGGAACGGCGCTTTCCGTAGACGGGCCGTTTGCCGAACGTAGCGCGCCCTATTTCCGCCTCTCATTGTCGCAACGCCATTGGCGATGATCCGCAATCCTCACAGTTTGTCGTCACGCGGGCGGGCGCAACGCGAAGGATTTCATTCATGCAGAACAGCAAACTCATCGTTCCGGCGATTATCGCCCTGGCGATCGGCTCGGCGCCCGCACTGGCCTACGTCCAGGATGCCGAAGTGCCGCCGCCGACAATCTATACGGACGGGGACGGGGCGCCCGATGCCTGGGATCGTGACGGTGATGGCCGGGCGGATGCCTGGGATCGCGACGGCGATGGCCGGCCCGATGCGGTCGATGATGACGGCGACGGCGAACCCGACGAAATGTAAACCCGGCTCCTGAACCGGAGAATGACCCACCTGTGCCGCCGTGCCCCCCACGGCGGCATTTTTTTTAGAAGATCGTGATGATGGTGTGGATGGTGAGGCCGACCAGGCCGCCGACCAGAGTACCGTTCATCCGGATATATTGGAGATCCCGGCTGACCGCATTTTCGACGCGCGCGGTGATCGTGTCGGCGTCCCAGCTCTTCACGGTGTCCGACACCAGTCGAACGATGCTGTCGCCATAATCGGCAACCGCGCCGACCGTCGCGCGGCGGGCGAAACTGTTGATCGCGCGTTTGAGTTCGGGGTCCTCCTGTAGGGTTTGCCCAAGCTCCCGCAAGGCTTCGCCGAACCGACCCTCCATCGCCCGGTCCGGGTCGCGGGCGGCGCGAAGCAGGGCCTCGCGCGCCTGTTCCCAAAGTCCGTCCAGCCATTCGGTCACGGCCGGATTGTCGATCATCTCGAGCTTGAACCGCTCGACACGGGCTTTCATCTCGTCATCATGCTGGAGATCGAAGGCCAGGCGGACGAAACCTTCATTGGCCTGATCGCGCAGCGGATGATGCGGGTCGCCTTCCATCTGAACGAGCAGGCGGCGCAATCCGTTGATGATCGCATCGGAGAGCCGGTCGTCGATCGCCAGCCAGCGCATGAAGTTGTTGGCCCGTTCATAGACCATCGCGCGGACGATCTCTTCGTTCGAATCGAGGATGTTGGCGGCCCAGCGGACCATCCCGTCGACAACCGGTACGTGCCGGTCTTCGCGCATCGCGGCGACCATCGATTGACCGAGCAGCGGCGCGACATCGAGTTCGCGCAGCCGATTGGCGATCATCGTCTTGGTCGTGCCGCCCAACCGCTCATCATCGAGATTTTCGAGGATCATCGCGACCAGCTTGGATGCGCCCTTCCGCATCCGGCCCTCGCCGCCTTGCGGGTCGGTCAGAAAATCGCCGATGGCGCCAGCGACATCGAAGCGCTTCATTCGCCGGGCGACGACCGACGGCGTCAGGAAATTGTCCTTGAGGAACCAGGCCAGCTGTTCGCCGATCTGATCCTTCTTGCGGGGCACGATCGCCGTGTGCGGGATGGGAATGCCCATCGGATGCCGGAACAAGGCCGTGACGGCGAACCAGTCCGCGAGCCCACCCACCATCGCGGCTTCGGCAAAGGCGCGGACGAAACCCCAGGCCGGATGGGCGTCCTCCATGTTATGGGCGAGGACGAATATTCCGGCCATGAGGAACAGCATGGCCGTCGCGGTGCGCCGCATGGTGCGCCCGCGATCTTCCATCGTACCGGGCCGGCCGATGGGCCGGGGTCGGTCAGATGCCGTCATTCGGCTGGCTGTATGGTCGCTTTTTCGTCATCGCCGGGCTTGTAGGTCAGCGCCCGTCCGAAGAACCGCCGGATCCGTTTCTCGATGCTGTCGGCAAGGCTGAAACAGGCCGGCACGATCACGAGCGTGAGCACCGTCGAGAGCAGCAGACCGCCGATCACCGTCCAGCCCATGGGCGCCCGCCACGCGCCATCGCCGGTCAAGGCAAGCGCTGTCGGAATCATACCGGCGGTCATGGCGACGGTCGTCATCACGATCGGCTGGGCGCGTTTGTGGCCCGCATCGATGATCGCCGTATCCTTGTCGACGCCCTTGTCCATTTCCTCGATCGCGAAGTCGACGAGCAGGATCGAGTTTTTCGCGACGATGCCGAGCAGCATCAGGGTCCCGATAAACACCGGCATGGATATCGGCTGTCCGACGATATGCAGCGCGATCGCGCTGCCCAGCGGCGCGAGGAGCAATGAACCCATGTTCACGAGCGGCGCCATGATCCTGCGATAGAGCAGGACGAGCACTGCGAATACGAGCAACACGCCGGAGACCACTGCGACGAAGAAATTGAAGACCATCTCCGCCTGCCATTCTTCCTGACCGGCGATAACCCGATCGACGCCCGGCGGCAGGTCTTCCCAGAAGGGCAGGGCGTTGATTTCGGTCATCGCCTCGCCGGTCACCAGACCGGGCGCGAGATCGGCGCCGACGACGATCCGGCGGCGTTGGTCGTAACGGCGGATTTCGGTCGGACCCGAGCCGAAATTGATATCGGCGACGAGGCGGAGCGGAACGGACCCGCCATTCGCCGTCGTAACGGGAAGGTTTTCGATGGTCGACAGATCGCGCCGCGACTCCTCGGCCAGGGCCACGCGGATCGGGATTTGCCGGTCGCTGAGCGAGAAGCGTGCGGCGTTCTGATCGATCTCGCCTTGCGTCGCGATACGGATGGCGCGGCTCAGTTCGGCCGTCGTCACACCCAGATCGGCGGCCAGATCGAGCCGCGGAGTCACGACGATTTCCGGCCGGCTGAGATCGCCGTCGATACGCGGCGCGACGATCGTATCGAGTTCACTCATCTGACGGACAAGTTCATCGGCGGCCGCCGCCAAGGTTTCGGGATCGTCGCCCCCGATTACCATGGAAATATCGCGTCCGCTGAAACCGCCCTGTTGGGACATGAACGTCACGCGCGCATCGGGAACGGCGCGGAGAAGAGGGGCGGTCTCCCGCTCGAACTCGGTACTCTTGCGCTCGCGATCGTCATGCAACGTCATGAAGATGCGTCCGCTGCCGGGATCGATCCGCTGGAAGGCGGTGCGGACTTCGGGTTGTTCGCGCAGGATCGCGGCGACCTGATCGGACACGCGTTCGGTTTCCTCCAGCGTCGTACCGGGCACCATTTCGATGCTCACGCGGCTGAAATCGTCGTCGGTTTCCGGCTGGAACGTCATCGGCAGCTGGCTGAACGCGAAGACCGTGGCGACCAAAGCGCCGCCGCCGCCGATCAGCGCGGTTTTCCAGCGATGCACGAGCGACCATTTGAGGATGGCCATATAGCGATCCATGACCGGACCTTCGCCGTGTTCGCGAACGCCTTCGGCGCGCAGGAAATAGGCCGCGACGAGCGGCGTTATCAATCGCGCCACCGCCAGGCTCATCAGCACCGCGACGACAGTCGTCAGGCCGAACTGGATGAAGAATTGGCCCGAGATGCCCGGCATCAGGGCCACGGGCATGAACACGGCGACGATCGCCATGGTCGTCGCCAGCACGGCGAGGCTGATTTCCTCCGCCGCGTCGATCGACGCCTGATAGCTGGATTTGCCCATCCGCATATGTCTGACGATATTCTCGATCTCGACGATCGCGTCGTCGACAAGGACACCGGCCACCAGACTCAGCGCCAACAGGCTGATGAAATTGAGCGAGAAGCCGAACAGGTCCATGAACCAGAAGGTCGGGATAGCCGATAGCGGGATGGCGATCGCCGAGATCAGCGTCGCGCGCCAGTCGCGCAGGAAGAAGAAGACTACGACCACCGCCAGAACGGCGCCCTCGATCAACGCCATCATCGCCGATTCGTAGCTTTCGCGGGTATATTCGACCGTCGTGAACAGCCGGGTAAACTGAATGCCGGGATTATCCGCTTCGATCTCCGCGAGCACGCGTTCCGCTTCGTCATAGACCGTCACGTCCGACGCGCCCTTGGCCCGTTCGATGCCGAAGCTCAGCACCTGGCGGTTGTTCATCTTCGAGAGGGACCGCTGTTCGCCATAGAGATCCCGCACTTCGGCGATATCGGCGAGCTTGATCGTCCGTCCACCGCCCAGCGCGATATCCGTCTGGCCGAGTTCATAGGCGGTTTCGGCATTGCCGAGGACGCGAACGGCCTGTTCGGAGCCGGCCACTTCCGCCCGACCGCCGGCGGCATTGACGTTGACCGCCCGCAGTTGCGCGTTGACCTGGCTCGCCGTGATCCCCAGCGATTGCAATCGTGCAGGATCGAGAATCACCCGGATTTCGCGACTGACTCCGCCGCCGCGGTCGACGGCGGCCATGCCGTCGATCGAAAGCAGTCGCCGCGCAACCGTATTGTCGACGAACCAGCTCAATTCCTCGAGCGTCATGTCGACATTCTCGACGGCGAAATAGGCGATCGTCCCGCCGCCATTGATCTCGACCCGGATGATTTGCGGTTCGAGGATGCCTTCCGGCAGGTCGCCGCGTATCTGCGCCATCGCATTGCGGACGTCGTTGACCGCGCGATCGACCGGCGTACCGATATCGAACTCGATGAATGTGCGCGAATTGCCTTCGTTGATGAAGGACTGCAGCGTATTCACACCGCTGATGTTGCGCACGGCCGCTTCGACCCGCTGGGTGACCTGATTCTCCATTTCCGTCGGCGCCGCGCCGGGCTGCGCGATGATCACCTGTACGGCGGGAAAGTCGATCTCCGGGCTGTCGTTGACGTCCAGTCGAATAAAACTGACGATCCCGGCCAGCATAAGCCCCAAGAAAAGAACGAGCGGCGGCGTCGGGTTCTTGATCGCCCAGGTCGATACGGTCCGGAAACTCATGAGTAGCTCCTAGCTCCCTTCTTCCTGGGAGTCGCTATTCGCCGACAGGCGCCGCGGTATCACTTCGTCGCCGGGGTTCAGGAACGCGCCCGCCGAGCGGACGACCCGTTCGTTGCCCCGCAAGCCTTCCCGAATCGTGATTCCGGCCGTTCCTACGGAGCCGATGACGACGTCGCGACGCTCAACGATATTGTCCTCGTTGATAATATACACGTAATTGCCATCGCTGTCGCTCTGGACAGCCGACTCCGGGAGCATCGGCGCATCGACCGAACCGCTGACGATTTCGGCACTGGCGAATCCACCGGGACGCAGGCCTTCCTGATAGGATAGCGCAATGCTTGCGGTGCCCTGGCGGCTTGTCGAGTCGATCGTCGGGGAAAGTTGCCAGATCTGGCCTTCATAGCTTTCCGTCGTGCCGACGGGGGTGATCGTCGCCTGTTGGCCGACCGACATCCGGCTGAGATCGGATTCGGACACTTGGGCGTTCATTTCCATTTCGCCGCCCTGGGCCAGCATGAACAACGCGCTGCTGCCGGCGCTGACGACCTGACCGGGTTCGGCGTTGCGGGCGAGCACGAGACCGGCCGATGGCGCGCGGATCGCCAGGCGCCCGGCCCGGGCGCGCAGCTCGTTGAGCGTTGCCACGGCCACGTTCACGCGTGCGCGCTGGGCGTCACGCTCCGCCGTCAGCCGGTCGATGTCCGCTTGACTGATGAAGCCCCGCTCGACGAGTTGGAGCGACCGGTCGAGATTGGCCTGAGCCAGCGCCAGGTTCGCGCGCGCGACTTCGACCGATGCTCCGGCGCCGCCCACCTGTTGCGATTGGACCGAGCTTTCGATCGTCGCCAGCACCTGTCCGGCACCGACCCAATCTCCGGCATCCACCAACACGCGCGCGATCTGCCCGCCCTCGCCGGCCACGCCGACCGGCATCGGGCGGCGCGCGTCGAGCGTACCGCTGGCCGTGATGGTATTCGATATCGATTGCGATCCGGGGACGATAACCGTGACGGTCGGCAGGACGCGCGCCGGGCCGTCTTCGCCCGCCGCCGCGCCCGCGCTTTCGCCGGCGCCGCCCTGGAACATGAAATAGGCGGCGACGATCACGAGCGCGCCGACCACCGTACCGATGATAATGAACAGCCGCCGCCGGTCGCGCCGCCGTTCCTCTTCTTCGAATTCGCTCATCGGCGCGGCATCCTCCCCCGCGAAGCGCGTTTCAACATTCATGTCTGCCACCTTGGCCATACTCCGCTATGCCTCACTGTCATGCTGTATTACATGAATATAACACAAGGCTCAAGCCGGAAGTGAATCTGGGGCTCGTTTGCGTTTTTTGCAGTGCAAAATCAAGGTTGGCCGCCGTAGGGATTCGACCGTTCATCGAAGCGAAACCAAAACTCTGCTCGGAGCAGTACGAGGCCTGGGCTATGGTACCGGGAGTGTCAGTTAGGGAGCTTTACGATGAGATTTATTGTGTTCGGCCTGGCAGCGGCCATTTCGCTGGCATCGGCGGCGGCGGCGCAAGTGGCGGGCCCTGTCGCGGTAATTGACGGAACGCGGCTGGATGTCGTCGCTACGGGCGAGTCGCGCCAGACCCCCGATATCGCGGTCGTCACGGCCGGGGTCGTGACCGAAGCGCCGACGGCGGCCGCGGCGCTCGAGGCCAATAACCGACAGATGAATCGGGTTTTCCAGGCGCTCGAGGCGGCCGGCATGGCCGGTCGGGACATTCAGACCGCATCGATCAACCTCAATGCGCGCTACGACTATTCGGACCGGAACGAACGCCGATTGCTGGGCTATACGGCGTCCAATCAGCTCACCATCCGCTTTCGCGAGGTCGAGCGGGCCGGATCGGTGATCGATACGCTGGTGGCGGCGGGTGTGAACCAGATCAACGGCCCGAGTCTGCAGATCGACTCGCCCGAAGAGGCGCTGAACGAAGCGCGCCGCGATGCCATCCGCAAGGCGCGGGAGCGGGCGGAGCTGTATGCGGCAGCCGCCGGAATGCGGGTCGTGCGCATCGTGTCGATCAGCGAAGCCGGCGCGGCCCGCCCGCCGGTGGTGATGCAGCGGATGGCGAACGCCCCGATGGACATGGCGGAGTCGGCGCCGATGCAGATCGCGCCCGGCGAGCAGCGGTTGACCGCGAATGTCTCGGTAACGTTCGAGCTGCAATAGGCCCTAAAGAAAAGGCCGGGCGAAATTATCGCCCGGCCCTAATTCGTTCAGGTGCTTGTCGCGCTTAGCGGACGCGTCCGCGCTGGATCAGATTCATGATCAGCAGCAGGACGACCGCGCCGCCAAAGGCCACAGCCAGCGTTTCGATGTTCAACGGATTGTCCCGCATGCGGGCCGACGCGCCGCCGACCAGAATTCCGTACAGAAAGCGGCCAAGGATCGAGCCGATACAACCGACCACGATGTTCCAGAAAATCCCCATGGATGCATCGCGTTTCATCACGATACTTGCGAGCCAACCGATGATCCCGCCCATGACGAGGGCCAAAATGAAATCCAACATGCGTTCCTCCCGTTACCGCGCCGTCACCATGACGATGCGCATGCACATATGCCCAATCTACGCTCGGCGACGATCATTCGTTCCGGCGCGGCGATTCTTATGCGCGATTTGTGAAAGCTAGACGGTCGGGCGGAAAAAACAAATTCCCCGGCCGCCGACGGAGATGGCGACCGGGGAATCCGTTGCTCGCTGGCGGCCGCTGATCGGCCGTGCGACAAATTCTAGTATTTTGCCCTGATATTTTTGCCCTAGTATTTTTGCTGGCGCTCGTAGAGAGATTTGTAATGCTGGATTCGCGTGACGCGCAGGCCGGGCATGCCGGACCGGTCGATCGCGCGCTGCCAGCTGGCAAATTCCTCGACCGTCAGATCGTAACGCTCGCAGGCCTCGTCGACCGTCAGCAGACCGCCGTTGACGGCTGCGACCACCTCGGCCTTGCGGCGCACGACCCAGCGGCGCGTCGAAGGCGGCGGAAGCGATTCCATCGTCAGCGGCTCTCCCAAGGGGCCGATGACTTGTGCCGGTCGTATCTTCTGGTTCTCGATCATTCTTTCCTCAATGGGATCAGTCGATCCTTGCTCGGGTCGCGGCATTACGATGAATGCCTTATAAGCAAAGCTCGTTGAAAGAAGCCTAAAATGCCAAGGTAAATGCGCATTTTACCAAGCTTTCTTTTTGGTTAGCGGGATGTGCGAAATCGGCACTGCGGGATTGAAACATCCTTGGAGAGCCTGCCCATGCCCGATGCCCATTCTGCCCGTCTCGGCCGGTCGCGGTGCGAACAGCGCGATCAGCGATTCGGTCGCGGCCGGCTGATCGCCGCTGCCCATCGCGAGACGGGTCGCCAAACGGCCGGTTGGCTGCGCAGCCTGCGCCGCGGCGAGAAAGGCGACGAGCGCCCGAAAATCCGGCGCGACGCTACCGGCGCCGTCCATTCGGCCGCCAAAAGGGTTGAAACTCATGTCCATGGAGCAGCCTGATAGGGAAGAAGGCTAAAAACGTGGTAAAGACACCCGCAACTCTTTGGTGAGAAATGGCGCCGGAAAGGGCCGGTTGTGGTTAGCAAAGCCGAAATGCGCCGCGGATTGCCCTTTGCGCGCGGCGCTACTAAACACTAAATGGCCCGCTATGACCGATATCGATTTCCAGCTCGATCGTCCGGCGGGGCAAAGCCGGATCGTCGTCGCCATGTCCGGCGGCGTCGATTCTTCGGTCGTTGCCGCGCTCGCCGCCAGGACCGGCGCGGAGGTCATTGGCATCACCTTGCAGCTCTACGATCATGGCGAAGCGACGGGCCGCACGGGCAGTTGCTGCGCCGGTCAGGATATCCGCGATGCGCGCGCCGTCGCCGAAAAGCTCGGCATCGCGCATTATGTTTTCGACTATGAAAGCCGCTTCCGGGAGTCGGTGATCGACGATTTTGCCGATGAATATATGGCGGGTCGCACGCCGATCCCGTGCATCCGCTGCAACCAGAGCGTGAAGTTTCACGATCTGCTCGGCATGGCGCGTGATCTCGGTGCGGACTGTCTGGCGACGGGCCATTATGTCCGGCGTGTGATGGGCGAGCGCGGGGCGGAACTGCACCGCGCCCATGATCCCGCACGGGACCAGAGCTATTTTCTCTTCGCGACTACTAAAGAGCAGCTCGACTATCTGCGCTTCCCGCTCGGCGATCTTCCCAAGACACAAGTCCGCGAGATTGCCGGGGAGCTGGGCTTGGCCGTGGCGCTCAAGCCCGACAGCCAGGATATCTGCTTCGTACCCGATGGCGATTATGCGAAGATCGTCAAGAAAGTGCGCCCCGAAGCCGGAGAGGGCGGCGAGATCGTCACCCGGTCCGGTGAGGTGCTGGGCGAACATAAGGGGCTGATCCATTTCACCGTCGGTCAGCGGCGCGGCCTCGAGATCGGCGGCCAGCCCGAACCGCTCTATGTCGTAAAGCTGGAACCGGAGACGCGGCGCGTCGTCGTCGGCCCGAAATCGGCGCTCGCGGTCGGCGCGGCGCGGATAGAGGATCTGAACTGGCTCGGCGAGAGTTTCGACGGAAAGATGACGGCGAAGGTTCGTTCGCTGGCCAAGCCTGCTCCGGCGCGCTTCGACGGCGAGATCGTAACCTTCGAACGCAGCGAATATGGCGTCGCTCCCGGCCAGGCTGCCGTGCTTTATGCCGGCGATCGCGTCATGGGCGGCGGCTGGATTGCCGAAACGATGGCGGCCGAGGCGGCACTGGCGGCCTGATGCGGTTCGCACGCTGGCTGTTTGCGATAGCGGCGATCTGGGGCATCGCCGTCGTCGCGCCGCTCTATTTCCTCGAAACCATGATTGGGGCCGACTTCCCGCCGCCCGTCGCCCGGCCCGAACTCTATTATGGCTTTGTCGGCGTCGTGCTGTCCTGGCAGCTCGTCTATGCGCTGATCGCGACGGATCCGATCCGGTACCGGCCGCTCATGCTGATCGGCGCGCTCGGAAAGCTCTCCTTTTTCGGCGCGTGCCTGATCCTCTATCTGCATGGGCGGGCTGATGCGATGCTGGTCGCGACAACCGCGCCGGATTTGCTGCTGGCCCTATTGTTTGTTGCCGCCTGGTTTGTGACGGCCGGTGAGACCGGCGAAGCGGATATCCGATAGCGACTCCCGTCCGGCGGTGGATCAGCTTAACCAATCGACCACCGGTTTGATCTCGGTGAAGGTTTCGTCGCACCGCTCTATGAGATTGCCGCTCGTCGCAATGCTCGGCTTGCCGATATCCTTCCACACCGCCAGCCCCTTGCGTTTCAGCAACTCGGCCCGCGGATGATCCTGCTCATAGGGCTTGGGAACGCGCTTCAAGGGCGGGTCGTTGATCCGCCCGCCCTTGGCGAACAGGCCATCCAGCGTTTCGGCCAGTTCTTCGCCGTCCGGCCCGGCCACGCGTTTGCGATAGGTGTCGAGCGCATCTTTCTCGAACCGGAATACGCCGCCGCCCAGCGTGACCTCATCGGTGTTGAGTCCGAAGAACCAGCCCACGCCCGCTTTCCCGCCCACCGGAAAGAAGGTCATATGGATGTGCGAATTATAGGGCGTCTTGTCCTTGGAAAAACGCACATCGCGATAGATGCGGAAGATTTTGGGCTTGTGCGGCTCACCGGTCAGCTGTTCGAGTTCGACGATCATCAGTTCGGCGAAAATCTCCGCCGGCTCCTTCACGAAGCGTTCGTAGCGATCCTTGTTGGCGGTAAACCATTGGCGATCGTTGTTCTTCTTGAGCGCGCGGAGAAAGGTGACGGTCTCTTTCGGGAAATGCCAGTCGTTCAGCGCCATGTCGTCACTCCCGTTCGCTCGGTAGCGGCTCGAGCACACAGCCCAGCCCTTCCCGGAACTGTGCCGAGCGGCTGGCGATCAGGGGAACGCTTGCCGTGATCCGCTTTTCCGCCTCGTCTTCGGTCATCGAGATCGCCTCCATGCCCGGCTCGTAATCATTGTAGCAGCTTTGCATGTCGCGTCCGCCGATATAGCGGCACGAACAGACGACATGCGCCCCATAACCGACGCCGAGTTCGATCGTCGGCTTCATGCGCAGGGCATAGATGACGACCGCGAGCAGCAGGACGAGCAGCACGATAACCGCACCGACGAGAAAAGGGCGCTTCACTTTCATGGCAGTGAGACCTAGCCTGACCGGATGATTATGCAAAGATGGGTTATCCCTCTCGCGCCGGCCCTGGCGTTGCTCGCAAGCGCCGCCGCTCCGGTACTTGAAACACCGGATGACGAAGCGATCGCTTCCGCCGGACAGGCCGTGGCGGCGAGTCGGGAGGATATCGCGCCGCTCGTCGAGGCGTTGTTTACCGACGAGGGTGTGGGCGAAACCCGCGTGGTGCTCGTCCTTCATAATGGCGAGACGATCGCGGAGAGATATGCGCCCGGCTATTCGGCGGATATGCGCTATATCTCCTGGTCGATGGCGAAAACGGTGACGGCCATGCTGGTCGGTTTCCTCGTCGACGATGGCGTGCTGGAGCTTGATGCGCCGGCCCCGATCCCCGAATGGCAGGGCGAGAATGATGCGCGGCGCGCCATCACCCTGCGGCATCTGCTCCATATGGCGTCCGGCCTCGATCATACCGAGGTCAACGATCCGATCTGGGATTCGGACACCAACCGGATGCTCTTCACGAGCGAGACGGACGACATGGCGGCCTATGCCGTGTCGCGCCCGCTCGAAGCCGATCCGGGCGAAAAATTCGAATATAGCAGCGCCACGACCGTTATCCTGTCCCGGATTATCGCCGATGCGCTGACGGATTCGAGTGATCCGGGCGAACGCGCGGCCGCCTATCGGCGGTTTGCCGAGCAACGGCTGCTAGGCCCCGCGCGGATATCGAGCGTCTATTTCGAGTTCGACGCCAGCGGGACGCAGATCGGCGGCAGCCTGATTCACGCGACGGCGCGTGATTGGGCCCGGCTCGGCGAAGTGATGCGGACGGGGCAGGGGCCGGACGGCACGCAGATCATCTCGCCCGAATGGCGCGCGTTCATGCTGACGCCATCACCGCTCAACGGCGAATATGGCGGGCAAACCTGGCTGAACCGGCCCGGCGGCGCCTATGAGACGCCCGTCCTGTTTCCGGACCGCGCGCCCAATTCGCTCTTCGCGTTCAACGGTCATCTCGGCCAATATGTGATGGTGTCGCCCGAACAGGGTCTCACCGTCGTCCGGCTCGGCAACACGCCAGACGGCGAGCTGCGCGAGGCCGTCGTCTTTCGGCTGGCGCGCATTTTCGAAGCAATCGGCTAGCTGTGCTGCAGATCATAGCCCGGGCCGGGCAACGCCCGTACCCAAGTGCCACAGACGGGTCGAAATCGTTTTATCGCTGTTCAGCCTCGCTTCACCGCAGCTGTGGCATATGGTAACCGGGTCGGCCGAATGGGGATGACGATGACGATGAAATCGAAGACAATTGCGGGAATGGGTGTCGCGCTGGCGGCATTCGCGCTTACGCCGCCGGTCCAGGGGCAGGCGCAGGACGGGGCGCTGGAACTCGGCCGGACGTTCGAGGGTGAACTGGCCCAGGGCGATCAGGTTTCGGGCGGCAAACAGCAATATTATGACGACTGGACCGTTCGCGGCACGCCCGGACAACGTCTGTCGATCGTCATGGAATCCGACGCGTTCGACACCTTGCTCCGCGCGCGCCTCCCCGACGGCATGATGCTGGTCAATGACGATAATCACTGGGTCGCCGAAACGACGAACAGTCGCCTCGATATCGTCGTGCCGCGTTCGGGCCGACTGACGGTTCGCGCCCAGTCCTTCCGCGAGGCGGAAACCGGGGCCTATACCATCCGTCTGGCGCCGACGGAATCGCTGCAAATGGCGGCCGAAGAGGCAAGCCCGCCAGATCCGCTGACCATCGGCCAAACCCGCAACGGCAGCCTCTCCTCCGATGAGGATAGCAGCATCGCCGGACGCTATACCGATCGCTATGTGTTCACGGGCACGCGCGGTCAGCGGGTCGATCTGCGCGCTTCCGGCGATTTCGATACGATGCTGGCGCTGGCCGGCCCCGACAATTTTTCCGTCCGTAACGATGACGACACTACGGCAGGCGAACCGACGCTGAACAGCCGGCTGCTCGCGACCCTGCCGGCCGATGGCCGATATACGATTTCGGTGACCAGCTATGGGCGGGGCACGACCGGGGACTATGCGCTTGCTACAGGGATCAATCGCAGCGACATCGCCGATACCGAAACGGTCACGGCAAATGCCGCACCGCTCGCCTTTGGCCGGACACTAACCAGCGAGCTCGGCAAGGAAGACGATACGCTGAACAGCGGCGAGTATCTGGAGCGGTACAGCTTTACCGGACGGCGCGGCCAGCCGGTGACGATCGATCTGAGTTCCGACGATTTCGACACCTATCTGATCCTCCGTGCGCCGTCCGGCGAGCAGCAGGATATCGACGATACCGGAGAATCGCTCAACAGCCGATTCGAACGCGTGCTCGAGGAGGATGGTGTCTATACGATCATCGCGACCAGCTACGCGCCGGGCGCCACGGGCAGTTTCCGGCTCGCGCTGAGCGAGGGTACGACGCGAATTCCGGCCAATCCACAGCAGCGTCAGGTCTTCGCGATTTCTGTCGGCATCGCCGATTATGGCGGCCATACCTCCAACCTCTCCTACACCGATACCGACGCGCAGAAACTGTATCAGAAGTTCGAGGAGCTCGGCATGCTGCGCGAGGAGAGCATTTTGCTGACCAACCAGCAGGCGAGCCTGCCCGAATTCCGCCGCGCGTTTCAGCGCGTCGCCGCGCAGGCCGGGCCGGACGACATCTTCCTCTTCTTCTATTCGGGCCATGGCAATCAGATCGACGATCCGAACGACCGGGCTGAACTGGACGGCCGGGACGAAACGCTGGTCTTCGCCGATGGCGAAGAACTGACCGATGACGAACTCGCCGCGATGTTCGCCGATCTTAACGCCGGGACGACGATGATCGTGCTCGATGCCTGCTTTTCGGGCGGTTTCGAGCGGGACCTGATCACCCGGCCGAACATGATGGGCCTGTTCAGTTCGGAAGAGGATCTGACCAGCCTCGTCGCGTCCGAATTCAACGCGGGCGGCTATCTCTCCCGCTTCTTCTCGGACGGCGTGGGCGGGCAGGCCGACGACAATGCCGACGGCAATATCACGGCGGGCGAACTCGTCGCCTATCTCCGCTATCGTTTCCGCGAACAGTGCGACGGCCGCAATTGCATCGAAGCCGAAACCGGCGATGCGCAGCGCAATCACCAGGAACTGGTCGTGCAGCGCGGCAGCGTTCAGGTCGACGATATCCTCGTCACACTGCCCGAACAGTTTGGCGTGATGAGCGGCGCCCGCTAGAGGAAGAATTCACCCTCGATAACGGTCGCGCAACGTCCCGAAAGCACGGCGCGATCGCCATCGAGGCGGCAACCCACGTGACCGCCACGAGCGCTGGCCTGGAAGGCGGAAAAGCTGTCGCGACCGAGGCGCTCGGCCCAAAAGGGCGTCAGCGCGGCATGGGCGGAGCCCGTGACCGGGTCTTCGTCGATCCCCCAGGCCGGAACGAACACACGGCTGACGACATCCGTCTCATCGCCCTGCGCTGTGACGATCGCCATCAGGTGAATATCGGTCAACGCCTTGAAATCCGGCGCCGTATTCCGGACGGCATCGGCGTCCGGCAACAGAATGATCGCCGTGTCTTCCGCGGTATCGGCAACCGAAAGAAAAACCTCGCCCTTCGGTATTCCAAGGGCAACGAGTAGGTCGGCCCGCTCGGCCGGCTCCATGGGTGTGACCGGCAGATCGAGTTCATAGCCGTCGCCCGAACGGCGTACCTCGAGAATGCCCGCCTTCCGCGTCCGAAATCGAACCGTGTCGCGGTCCGGATTTTCGTTCAGCAGCAGATGTCCGGTGGCGAGCGTCGCATGGCCGCACATCGCCACCTCGGCGGTCGGTGTGAACCAGCGCAGTTCATAATCCGCCCCGGCATCATTTTCGGCGGGACGATAATAGGCCGTTTCGCTGAGATTATTCTCTTCGGCGATCGCCTGCAGCGTCTCGTCGGGCAGCCAAGTATCGAGCGGCATGACGGCCGCGGGATTGCCGCCGAAAGCGGTTTCGGAAAAGGCGTCGATCTGAACCAGGCGCAAGCTGGGCATGGGCGGGTCTCCTTCTGTTGAGCCGCATAGGTGTACAGAGCCCGGTTCTGAAGCGCGATTATCTGATCAGGGGTAAAGCAGGCCTTGGTCCCATCCACTGTTTGCGCGAGTGAAGATCCGTCGGTGATGGAGGCGGTGTTCGCGGTCTTCCCAGAATTCGATGCGCTGCGGATCGAGCCGGAAGCCGGACCAATGCGGCGGGCGCGGCACATCGCCGCCTTCGAACCGGGCGTGCATTTCCTGGTAACGCGCTTCGAACGTTTCGCGGCTGTCCAGCGGGCGAGATTGCTCCGAAGCCCAGGCGCCGAGTTGCGAATCCCGGCTGCGTGTGGCGAAATAGGCATCGCCTTCCTCGTCTGACACGCGACTGACGGGGCCCTCGATCCGCACCTGACGACGCAGCGATTTCCAATGGAAGAGCAGTGCCGCCTTTTCGTTCGCCAGCAATTCGCCGGCCTTGCGGCTCTCGAGATTCGTGTACCAGACGAACCCGCGTTCATCATGGCCCTTCAGCAGCACCATGCGCACCGACGGCTGATTATCGAGCGTCGTCGTGGCAAGCGCCATCGCGTTCGAATCGTTGATCTCGCTGGCTCGCGCCTCGGCGGCCCAGGCGGTGAAAAGGACATGGGGATCGTCGGTCATATCGGGACTTCTAGGGCAGCCGGGCATCGTCTATCAATGACGCAAATCAAATGGCGGTAAGGGGAAATGGCGATGGACTGGCCGATGGTGTTTCAGGTGGCAAACCTGTTCGCGCTGCTTGCCTGGCTGGTCCTGATTTTCGGACCGCGGCAGGAGATCATCTTCGCCCTGCTGCGCGAAGCGGCTGTCGGTTTGCTTAGCCTGCTCTACGCTGCCTTGTTCATCATGCTGATGTTTTTCACGCCAGCCGCCGGCGCCGAAGGACCGGACTTTACGACGATCGAAGGCGTGCGAACGGTCTTCGCGACCGATGCGGGGCTGACATTGGGTTGGGTCCATTACTTGGCCTTCGATCTGTTCGTCGGCCTCTGGGTGGCCAAAACCGCCGACGCGATCGGGCTCTCGCGCATCGCGCAGGCGCCCATTCTGCTCGCGACCTTCCTGTTCGGGCCGTTCGGCCTGCTCATCTTCTTGATCGTGCGGCGTATCCACGAAGCGCGAAGAAGCGCTTGAAATCGATGCGCGATCGCCCCATTTCGACTGTTGTATTATTGCAACAGTTGGCTAATGCGACATGATATACGACACGGGAACCATGGCAGCAGATCCATACGCAACTCTGGGTGTTTCGCGCGGCGCGAGCGAGGCCGAGATCAAATCGGCCTATCGCAAGCTTGCCAAGGAACTGCATCCGGACCGCAACACGGACAATCCGCAGGCGGCGGAGAAATTCTCCGCGGCGACCAATGCCTATGATCTGTTGAGCGACAAGGATAAACGCGCCCAGTTCGATCGGGGCGAGATCGATGCCGATGGCAATCCGACGCACCCGTTTGCCGACGGCGGATTCGGTGGCGGTCAGGGCGGGCCGGGCGGTTCATCGTTCGAATTTTCGACCGAAACTGGCGATATCGGCGATATCTTCGAAGGCCTGTTCGGTGGTGGCGGGCGTGGCGGCAGCTCCTCGCGCGGGCCGTTCAGCGGCTTCGGCAGACGTCATGCACCGCCGCCGAAGGGCGCGGACATGGGCTATAAGCTTGCCGTTCCTTTCGAGGCGGCCGCGCGGCTCGACGATCAGCGGATTACTCTTGCCAGCGGCAAGACGGTCGATCTCAAGCTGAAACCGGGCGTCGAGAGCGGGACGCAGATGCGCCTCTCGGGTCTGGGGCAGGACGGGCCAGGCGGCGCGGGCGATGCCATCGTCACCATCCTGGTTCAGGATCACACATTTTTCGAACGCGATGGTGACAATATTCGGCTCGATGTACCGATCGGCCTCGACGAGGCGGTGCTCGGCGCCAAGATCAAGGTTCCGACGGTCGATGGCCCGGTGATGCTGACCGTTCCCAAAAACGCGGCCTCGGGCAAGACGTTGCGGCTTAAGGGGAAGGGGTTTCGCAAGAAGAGCGGCGGCCGGGGCGATCAGCTGGTGAAACTGGAAATCGACCTGCCCGAAGATGACAAGGATCTCACCGAGTTCGTGAAAAGCTGGAAGCCGGGGAAACCGCAACATCCCCGCTCGGAATTCGGTGTCTAACAATTGACACACGAAGCCTCGCAATCGCCTGAGGCACGCCGCAGGCTTGACGAGCTTCGGATTCGCGAAGGACGTCCGCTAGAAAGACCCGAACCGCGAACCTGGGGCTGGACGACGCTGAAACGCATGGCCGAAGGGGTGTATGCCGAAGGCTTCGTCCATGCGGGTAATCTCGCCTTCATGGCCTTGCTGGCGCTCTTCCCCTTTTTCATCGTGATGGCGGCGATCGCCCAGATGATCGGACGGACGGAGGATGGTTTGCAGGCGGTTGCTTTGTTCCTGCAAAGCGTGCCGCCGACCGTGGCGTCGGCTCTGGAGGACCCGATCGCGAGCGTCCTGTCCGCGCGGACGGGCAATCTCCTTTGGATCGGCGCAGCGATCGGCCTGTGGACCACCACCAGCTTCATCGAAACCATCCGGGAAATCCTGCGCCGCGCCTATGGCACGCCCTATGGCAGGCCGTTCTACGAATATCGTCTCTTCTCGATCGGGCTGGTCATCGTGGCGGTCGCGCTGGCGCTGTTGGCCTTTGCGCTCCAGTTCCTGATCACCGGTATCGAGCAATTCATCTACGACGTGCTGCCGGTCCTCGAAGAATATCGCATACTCGTCTCCATCGCCCGCGTCGTCCCGGCCTTCACCATCTTTCTCGCTTTCTATCTCGTCTTCTGGACGCTGACGCCGCGCGAATATCGGCGCCGGCGCTATCCCAAATGGCCGGGCGCGCTGCTCGTCACCGTCTGGTGGCTGGGCACAACCGCGCTGATGCCGGTCGTGCTCGCCAATCTGATCAGCTATGACCTGACCTATGGCAGCTTGGCTGGCTTCATGCTGTCGATGATGTTCTTCTTCGTGATCGGTTATGGCGTGGTCGTCGGCGCGCATTTCAACGCGGCACTGGCGGAAGTGCCCGAAAGCGAGCTAAGGGAGCGGTTGGGCGAAACTGCGCCCGACATTCAGATCGAGGAACCGTAATGGCGGGATGGATGGAAGGGAAACGCGGGCTGATCATGGGGCTCGCCAACAACAAGTCGCTCGCATGGGGCATAGCCCAGCAGCTTGCCGACCAGGGTGCGGAAATGGCGTTCAGCTATCAGGGCGAAGCGCTCGAGAAACGCGTGCGCCCGCTGGCCGAAAGCCTGGGTTCGGATTTCCTGATCGAATGCGACGTATCGGACATGGATACCCTCGATGCCGCTTTCGCGACGCTGAAAGAGCGTTGGGAGACGATCGATTTCGTCGTCCACGCCATCGGTTTCTCCGACAAGAACGAGCTGCGCGGCAAATATGTCGATACCAGCCTCGACAATTTCCTGATGACGATGAACATCTCGGTTTACAGCATGGTCGCCGTCACCAAACGTGCGAGCGAGATGATGACCGCCAAAGAAGACGGGAGCGGCGGATCGATCTTGACGCTGACCTACTATGGCGCGGAAAAGGTCGTCCCGCATTACAATGTCATGGGCCCGGCCAAGTCGGCGCTGGAGACGAGTGTCCAATATCTCGCAATGGATCTGGGGCCCGACAATATCCGCGTAAACGCGATTTCCGCCGGGCCGATCAAGACGCTGGCCGCCAGCGGCATCGGCGATTTCCGCTACATCCTCAAATGGAACGAACTGAATTCGCCGCTCAGGCGCAATGTGACGATCGAGGACGTCGGTGGAGCGGGGGTTTATCTGCTTAGCGATCTGTCCGCCGGTGTGACCGGCGAAATCCATCATGTCGATGCGGGCTATAACGTTATCGGCATGAAGGCCGAGGACGCGCCGGATATCGCGCTGGAAAAATGATCCCGTCCGCCTTCGGGTGAGGGGAAGCGAGGGACTTTTGAGCTATAACAGTTTCGGCCGGATATTCCGCTTTACGACCTGGGGCGAGAGCCATGGGCCGGGGCTGGGCGTTGTGATAGACGGCTGTCCGCCGGGCATTGCGCTCGACGAACGCGATATCCAGCCCTGGATGGACAAGCGCCGCCCGGGCCAATCGCGCCATACCACCCAGCGCCGTGAACCCGATGCTGTAAAGATTATGTCGGGCCTATATGAAGGACAGACCACGGGCACGCCGATCCATCTGATGATCGAGAATGTCGACCAGCGGTCCAAGGACTATTCGGAGATCGCGGCCAAATATCGGCCCGGCCATGCGGACTATAGCTATGACGCGAAATACGGCTTCCGCGATCCGCGCGGCGGCGGGCGATCGTCGGCTCGGGAAACGGCGGCGCGGGTGGCGGCCGGGGCCGTCGCGCGCAAGGTGCTGGGCGAGGATATCGCGATCCGCGGCTATCTGACCGAGCTTGGCGGCATTCCGATCGACCGATCGCGCTTCGACGATGCCGCCATCGACGCCAATAGTTTTTTCTGCCCCGATTCCGTTGCGGCGGAGGAATGGGAGGCGACCGTCGATGCGGCGCGCAAGGATGGCAATTCGCTGGGCGCGGTTGCCGAATGTGTGGCGACCGGGGTTCCGGCTGGCTGGGGCGCGCCTGTTTATGCGAAGCTCGATGGCGAGCTCGCCGCTGCAATGATGTCGATCAACGCCACGAAAGGCGTCGAAATCGGCAACGGGTTCGAGGCGGCCCGGATCACAGGACGCGACAATGCGGACGAGATGGTGCCAGGCAATGAAGGTCCGCGATTCCTCTCCAACAATGCGGGCGGTATACTCGGCGGCATTTCGAATGGCGATGCGATCGTCTGCCGCACGGCATTCAAGCCGACCAGCTCGATCCTGACGCCGCTCAAGACGATCACGCGGGATGGTGCGGCGACCGAAATATCGACCAAAGGCCGGCACGACCCCTGTGTCGGTATTCGCGGCGTTCCCGTCGTCGAGGCAATGATGGCGCTCGTCCTGGCCGACCAAATGATGCTTCACCGGGCGCAATGCGGCTGATAAGCGTGTTGGGTTAGGGGTTAATATTGGAAACGATCCGGCTCTTCATTGAGGCCAATCAGGCGGTCATCGGCCTTGTAATCCTGGCCGTCATGTTCATCGCCTTTCTGTTCGAACGCTTTCCGGCCGCAGTGGTCGCGCTGTTCGGCGCCTGTACGTTTCTGTTTCTCGGTATATTGGATTCCGACGGCTTGCTCTCGGTTTTCTCGAACCCTGCGCCGATCACCATCGGTGCGATGTTCGTGCTTTCCGGAGCTTTGCTCAGAACCGGAACCATCGACGCATTGGCATCGGGTATCGTCGCCCGGGCGGCCAAGCTGCCCAGGCTCGCGCTGGTCGAGCTGCTGATTGGCGCGTTCTTCGCTTCGGCCTTCATGAACAATACGCCGGTCGTGCTCGTTCTCATCCCGATAATGGCGCGGCTTGCCGAAGCAACGGGTATGTCGGTCAAGCGACTGCTGATCCCGCTCTCTTATATCTGCATTCTCGGCGGCACGATGACGCTGATCGGGACCTCGACCAACCTGATCGTCGATGCGGTCGGACGGCAGGAGGGCCTCGAACCGTTCGGGATATTCGAGATTACCCCCTACGGCTTGATGGCGGCGCTTGCGGGCGCCGTGACCCTGGCGATTCTCGGCCCCTTTCTGTTACCCAAGGGCGATCCGTCTTCCCTCTATCGCAGCACCGAAGACACGGATTTTCTCACCGAATTGATCGTCCTCGACGACAGCGATGTGATCGGGCGCAACTATGGCGAACTCGCCGCCCTTCGGCCGAGCCGGGTAAAGGTGCTGGCGATCAAACGCGGTGATCAGTTCATCCGGCAAGAATTGGCCGAGGAGGTCGCCATGGCCGGCGATCATGTCATCATTCGCACCGATATGACCGAACTGCTTTCGCTGCGGCGGACGCGGCAGTTCGAAATGGGGATCGCCGGCCGCAACGGGCCGAGCGCCAACAGCGAAGCCCTGGTCGAGGCGACGATCGCGCCGACGCATCCCAGCCTCGGCCGCCGTCTCAGCGACATCCCGTTTCTGAGCCGCCTGCGCGTGCGGATCATCGGGATCACCCGGCATCGGCAACTGCCGGGCCCGGACATGCCCAATGCGCGTATGCGGGCGGCCGACCATCTGCTCGTGACGGGATCCGAAGACGCTATCCGCCGGATGTACGAGAACCCCAACCTGCTGGGTGTCGGTCAGACGCGAACCCGCGAGTTTCGGAGGGATCGGGCGCCGATCGCCGTTCTTGCGCTCGCAGCAGTGGTGGCGCTCGCGGCGCTCAATGTCGTTTCGCTGGCGGTGGCGGCCATCCTCGGCATGGGCGCGATCCTGGCCGCGCGTTGTATCGATGCGGAAGAGGCCTGGGGGTCGATCGATGGCAATGTGCTGATCCTGATTTTTGCGATGCTCGCGGTCGGCGTGGGGCTGCAGCAGGCCGGCAGCGTCACTCTGATGGTCGACGCGGCCGTGCCGATCCTGCAATCGGTTCCGCCCTGGGCGCTGATTTTTCTCGTCTATATCCTGTCGGTGCTGTTGACCGAGATCGTTACCAACAACGCGGTCGCCGTGATCGTCACGCCGATCGTTATCGGTCTGGCGAACCAGTTGGGCGTCGATCCACGGCCTTTGGTGATCGCCGTGATGTTCGCCGCTTCCGCGAGTTTTGCCACACCCATCGGCTATCAGACCAATACGCTGGTCTACGCGGCGGGCAATTACCGCTTCACGGATTTCGTCAAAGCCGGCCTGCCGCTGACCGCGGCGGTCGGTTTCACGACCTGCTGCACCATCGCTTTCCTGTTTGCCTAGCGCTTGCGATGCTGCCGGTCGGGCGATAGCGTTGGCGCGCCATAGGGCAGGGGAGGTGTTGCGTGCTCAGGAAATGGTTTGAAATCCCGCTCTGGCAGCGTGTGGTCGCGGCGCTAATCCTCGGCGGCATCACCGGCTATATCTGGGGCCCCGGCGCCGAAAGCATCAAGATCATCGGCGATATCTTCATCGATTTCATCAAGATGCTGATCGTGCCGCTGATTTTCTTCAGTGTGGTTTCGGGCGTAGCATCGATCGGCAATATCGGGCGACTGGGCAGCGTGGGCTGGCGCGCGATTCTGCTCTTCGTCGTGACCGGGCAAGTCGCGGTGTGGTTGGGCCTTGCGCTCGGCACCTGGTTCGAACCGGGCATCGGCGTCGACACCGCCAACCTGCAGATGGGTGAGGTCCCCGACCCGGACCAGCCGACCTGGCAAGAGATGATCCGTTCGATGATCCCCGTGAGCCCGGTCGACGTGATGGCCAAGGTGCAGGTGCTGCCGCTGATCGTCTTCTCGCTGCTGGTCGGGATCGGCATCCTGCTTGCGCGCGGTGATGTCGAGGACGACGACGAGGCGGAGACCGACAGCGGCGTGCACGGCGCTGCTATGATCGCCAAGATGTTCGACGGCGGTGCGCTGATCTTCCAGAAGATCACCATCCTTGTGATGGAACTGACCCCGTTCGGCGTCTTTGCATTGATCGCTTGGGTGGTCGGTACGCTCGGGCTCGAAGCGGTCTACGCGCTCGCGAAGCTGGTCGGCATGAACTATCTCGGCTGCCTGCTGATCATCGGCGTCATGTATGTCGGCATCCTCGCCTTTCTCGCGCGGGTTTCGATCATCGGCTTCTTCCGCGGCATGATCGATGCGATCGCAGTCGCCTATTCGACGGCGAGTTCGTCTGCGACCCTGCCGGTGACCTTGCGCTGCACCCAGCGCAATCTCGGCATCAGTAAACCGACTTCGAGCTTCGTCGTTTCATTGGGATCGACCATCAACATGGACGGCACCGCGATGTATCTGGGCCTCGCCACCCTGTTCGGCGCGCAGATGTTTGGCGTCGATCTCAGCATGACCGATTATGTGACTATCGCCATCCTGGCGACGGTCGGGTCGATCGGGGCCGCGGGTATTCCGGGGGCGGGGCTGGTGATGATGGGCGCGGTTTTCGCGGCGGTCGGCGTGCCGCTCGAAGCGATCGCCTTCATTGCCGGGGTCGACCGGATCATGGATATGATGCGCACTGCGACCAACGTGACCGGCGACGCCACCGTGACCGTGACGACGGCGAGCATGCTGGGCGAAATCGACAAGGAAGAATTGCGGAGCGCCGACGATATCTAGCGTCAGACGCTGATCCTAGGCGCGTCGGATCCCGACGACCGTGCCTTTCGTGCCGTCTTTGATCAGTTCGAAATCGAAATCCGGATAGGCCTTGGCCCAGCGCCGGCGGAGGATGCGCTCGCCCGGACGGGCGCCATCGTCGAGCATTACCATCCCGCCGATCGCGATCTTCTCAAAGGCATGGGCCGCGCCGCCGCGCGTAAAGGGATGGATCGTCCAGCACGGCCCGTCGATCAGCATCAGGTCGATATCGTCGGGCAGCGCGCCATGATCGTACCATAACCCATCCCACGGATCGGGTGGTGCGGTCAGCGGCACGGCGTGCATCTCGGCGGATAGGTCATGCTCGGCCAGCCATTGGCGCGTCGCGTCCACGAAGTCTGCATGCTGATCGAAGCTGATCAGACGCCCTCCATGTCCCGCCATCTGCAGTGCGCGGGCCGCGATCAGCGTCGATGCGCCCGCCCCGAACTCGACGACCGTCTGCGGTTTGGCCGTCAATATCCGGTCGGCGATCTTGCCGAGGAGGGCGACATCGGCCTTCCAGCTGCCGAGATTGGGCAGCGCGTCGGGTGGCAGCTCGAGCCGCGCCAGAAGTTCCTGCTTGTCGGCCTGGCTTCCGCCGCGCAGCGAGCGCAGCAGCCATGGCCATTGGATCGCGCCGATGCCGAGCAGCGCCGCCCAGTCCGATGGCTTCCGGTCGAACGCCGCCTCATCGGCATGCGCGCGCGGCAGCAACTGAGTGGATTCACGCGAAGTCATACAAGCCTAACCCTGTTCGTCCATTGCCGCGATATAGCGTTCGATCAGCGCTATGCCTTCTTCATGCAACATGCCGCGGCCGAGCTCCGGCATAGCCACGCCCGGGTCGCGCGAGCGCATGCGATAGATGAAGATCGAGCGTTCGGGATGGCCCGGCGCGATATCGTATTCGCGTCCCCCGCTGCCGCGTCCCGCAGCGACTGGCCGCTTTAAAATACCGCGGGCCACATCACTGGCCTCATTATAGCCGAGAAACAGACCCGAATTGCTCGCGCTGCCCGCGCGGCTGTGACAATGGGCGCAATTGACGTCGAGATAGGCGCGCGCGCGTTCGTCGAGCGAGCCATCGCTCTCGTCGTTCCACACAGGCACGCGCGGTGCCTCGTTCGGTGCGCGATCGAGGATCGACCAGTCGACCCATTGGGCAAGGCGCGTGCCATCGTTGAGATTGCGCGCGCTCGGGCCGATCAGCGCAATTTCGTCATTGCGTGCATGGCAGGTCTTGCATTGGTTCTGATTCGGCACGCGATAGCTGATTTCCTGCGTTTCGCCGTCCGCATCGGTCCAACTGACCGGCAGACGGCGTCCGGCCCGGCGCAGCACCGCATCGCTGCCATCCTCGTTCCAGATATAGGGCAGGGCGATCCATCCGCTCTCGCGCCGCAAAAGTACGCGTGTCTCGATCCAGCGGACTTCGCTGTCCGCATCCCGGAAATCCGCCGGATAGCCGAAGCTTTTGATCAGCGCGGACCCGATCGGAAACTCGAACACGCCGTCCGCATTGTAAGTCGCCGTCTGCCCTTCGGGTACGTAGACGAAGCGGTTCTTCAGCGCATAGTCGGTGAAGAGCGGTGTATTGAGCGTATAGGGTGTGACGCGATCGTTCGGCGTCTGGCCGATTCCGTCCGTGAAGAACCGGAATTCCGAAAGGTTGCGCGGCAACGTGTCGCCGGTGATGAGATCCGTTGCCACTGGCGCGGAAGCGCTGGCGCTCACAAGCGCCAGCCAGCCGGCCAAAGCGGCAAAGGCCCGAATCACTGGAGCGCGGCCTCCATGCTGGCCGGAAGGACGACCGCTTCCGGCATTGCCGGGGTTTCTTCGTTGGCGATTTCCGCCATGCCGGGTTGAGCCTCGGTGAGTGGCTGGCCCGCGCGCGTCAGTCCGAGGGACAATACCGGAACCTCGTCATTGACGATGATGTTCGTACCGACGCCGTCCCACAGCACGGGAGGCAGCGTTCCGCCGACGGCCGCGGCGAGCTCGGTTCCGCCGGGAAAGTCGGGCGCATAGCCAGCCCGGCCCTGCACGTTACTGTGCACCACGACATCGCGAATGGTCGGCTCATAATTCGGATCGTCGAATGCTTCGGTATAGGCGACGAGCATCACGTTGCTCGACCCGTGATCCTGAATGACATTCTCGAACACATGAACGTTGCGGTTGGCCATCACCATCACGCCCGTCCCCGCCGGCACATTGGCCACGATATTACCTTCGGGCGCGAAATTGGCGGTGTTGTTGTCCTGAATCAGATTATTGAACACGCGGACCGTATGACCGCCCATCTGCGGCAGGTTGGGCAGATCGAACACCAGGATTCCGCCCGTATTCTGCGTCGCCATATTCTCGTAGACATCGGCATGATAGCTGTTCTCGATCTCGATCCCCGCGACATTCTGGCTGACCATATTCTGGCGAACGACGATCTGCTGCGACTGCCCGACATAGATGCCGGCGTCCGAAGCGCCGATCACGCGCGAGTTTTGCACCAGCACATGGGTCGATTCGACCGGATAGATGCCATAGGCACCGTTGCTGGGATCGGGGCCGTTGGTCCATTCGACACGGATATTGTGATAGACGATCCGGTCGGCCTCTTTCGACTTGATCCCGTCGCCCCGCGTATTCTCGACCGCGAAATCGCGGAGAACGACATCGTCAGAGGTCACCATCAACCCTTCGCCCGAGCCGATCTGATTGGTGAAATCGAGGATCGATTCGCCCGGGCCCGCGCCGCGTATCGTGACATTGTCGACATCCAGGGAGAGCCCGTCGGTCAGCTCGAACCGGCCGGCGCCGATTGCCACCGTATCGCCAGGTGCGACTTCGATCAGCGCCGTTTGCAGCCGCTCCTGCGCGTCAGGGCCGGCTTCCACGCTGTGGGTAGCGGCGAGCGCACCTGTCGACGCAAGCAGCAATGCAGCCATCGCGGCGATGATTTTCATGGTTCTGATCCTCCCTATTTTTTGCGGATCAGTCTAATTACATCACTGTCAGCAATCAATCGGCGAAGGGATCGCGCACCAATATCGTATCTTCGCGTTCCGGGCTCGTCGACACCAGTGCCACCGGGCATCCGATCAGCTCTTCGACCCGCCGCACATATTTGATTGCCTGAGCCGGCAGTTCGTTCCAGCTGCGCGCGCCGGCGGTCGATTCGCTCCACCCGTCGATGGTCTCATAAACCGGCTCGACCGCGGCCTGATCGTGGGGATGAGGCGGCAGATAGTCGTAGGTTTCGCCGTCCAGACGATAGCCGGTGCAGATCCGCAACTCGTCAAAGCCGTCGAGGACATCGAGCTTGGTCAGCGCGATACCGGTGACGCCCGAAATGGCGACGGACTGGCGTACCAGAACCGCATCGAACCAGCCGCAGCGGCGCTGACGCCCCGTCACCGTGCCGAATTCGTTGCCCCGTTCGCCGAGCTTTTGGCCGATCTCGTCCTCCAGCTCGGTCGGGAAGGGGCCGGCGCCGACCCGGGTCGTATAGGCTTTGACGATCCCGAGAATGAAACCCGTAGCCTGCGGACCAAGGCCCGATCCGCCCGCCGCCGTACCCGCGATCGTGTTGGACGAAGTAACGAAGGGATACGTACCGTGATCGACATCGAGCAGCATGCCCTGTGCGCCTTCGAACAGGATCCGGTCACCGCGCTGGCGGATGGTGTTGAGCTCGTGCCAGACCGGTTTGGCGAAGGGCAGGATAGTCGGGGCGATCTCTTCCAATTCGCGCTTGAGCCGGTCGCGGTCGATCGGCGATTCCCCGAACCCGGCGCGCACGGCGTCGTGATGCGCACAGAGACGGTCGATCTGCGGGTCGATCATATCGAGATGTGCGAGATCGCAGACGCGGATCGCCCGGCGGCCGACCTTGTCCTCGTAGGCTGGGCCGATACCGCGCCGCGTCGTTCCGATTTTGAAATCGCTGGCATCCTCGCGCAGTCCATCCAGATCGCGATGAAAGGGCAGGATCAGCGGGCAGGTTTCGGCGATCTGCAGATTATCCGGTGTGATCGTCAGGCCCTGGCCGCGCAGTTTCGCCAACTCTTCCTTCAGATGCCAGGGATCCAGCACCACGCCGTTGCCGATAATCGACAGCGTCCCGCGCACGATGCCGGATGGCAGGAGCGAGAGCTTGTAGACTTCGTTGCCGACGACGAGCGTGTGGCCGGCATTATGGCCGCCTTGATAGCGGACGACGACATCGGCGCGGGATGCGAGCCAATCGACGATCTTGCCCTTGCCCTCATCGCCCCATTGGGCCCCGATAACGGTAACATTAGCCATGTCGATTGCTTTCGCTTGCGGGTTACGGTCCGCTCCTAAATGTCTCTGACAGGCGCGTCCACGCCGCTATGCCCCTTGGCCTGTGGAAGGCGGCCGCTGGTTCTAAATCGCGCGCGGTGTCGTCCCGTCGAGCCAGTGCGTGCAGGCCAGCCCTTCGGCTGTATCCGCTTGGCCGAGCGCGGCGACGGTGCGCCAGCCTTCGTCGCGCAATCCCTTGGCGAGCGCGGCATTCGTCCCGAGTGGCAGGAACAGGCGGCGCTTATCCTTGGCGCCCAATCCGGCATCGACCAGCGGGTCGAGATAAAGCGAGAAGCCCATCGCCGGTTCCTCGCCGCCCTCCGGGCCGCAAATCGCGTAGCTGCCGCCGCGCCCGATCTCTCCGCCGATATCCGCACCGAAAAAGGAAAAACCCAGCCAGCTTTGATATTCGAAACCGTGGCGTTCTGTGGGATCGAGCGTGATCTTCGCGCGGCCCTGCAAGGCTTCGGCAATCGCCTCGACGCCGTCGAGGCGCGATGTGAGCGCGCCGCCCGCATCGATGGTGCGCATATGTTCCAGCGCCCGGTAAATGGGGCCTGCGGCGTGGATGAGCGGCAGATAGGCATCGGCACCGAGCGCGGCGATGGCGCCGGCGTCCTTTTCGTCGAGCTCCGCGCGCACGGGTTCGATCTTGTCCGCATCGAGCGGGAATGGGCCATCCGCCAGCGTCGGCACGAGATCGGGCAACGTCAGGTCGACCGTGATGTCGGTAACGCCGGCCTCGGCCAGCGTATCGACGGCCATGAAGAGAATCTCGCTTGCCGCGGCGACACTGTCCGTCCCGATCAACTCCGCCCCCGCCTGCAGCAATTGCCGTTCGGGACGCAGCTGTGTCGCGCGGAGTCTCAATATTTCGCCGCCATAGGCAAGCCGCAAAGGGCGTGCCCGGCCCGCCATCCGGGTGGATGCGATCCGGCCGATCTGGGCTGTGATGTCCGGCCGGAGTGCGAGAGTCCGGCGCGAGACCGGGTCGATGATCCGCAGTAGATCCTGCGCGCCATCCGATTTCAATTGGCCGACCAGCCCCTCCTCGAACTCCGCTAGCGGCGGTGAAACGCGCTCATAGCCATAGGCGGCCACGCTATCCAAGACCGAACGGAGCAAGCGCGCGGCGGCTTCCGCCTCCGGCGGAAGCCGGTCGCGCAGTCCTTCGGGCAGCAATCCGGGCGGTATACTCATGCAACTGGCTTTAGCGGCATTATCGATTCGCTAGAAGCTCAGCGTCTTTACGGTTTTCACGCCTTCGAGATTGCAGACGTTCCACATAACCGGCTCCTCCACGTGCTGATCGACCGAAAGCAACAACACCGCATCGCCGCCGCCTTCACGCCGTCCGAGGTGGAAGTTGCCGATATTGACGTCCGCTTCGCCGAGCGTCGTGCCGATCCGGCCGATAAAGCCCGGCGCATCTTCGTTGACGACGTAAAGCATCGCGCCGTCAAGATCGGCCTCGATCTTCACCCCGAACAGCTCGACGAGCCGGGGCGCATCTTCGCCGAATAGCGTGCCGGCGACGGATTTCTCCCCCTCTTCCGTCATCACCGCGACGCGGATCAGCGTATGGTAGACGCCCTCGCGCTCATGACGGACCTCGCGGACATCAAGGCCGCGTTCCTTCGCAAGATAGGGCGCGTTGACCATGTTCACGGTGTCGGAATAGGCGCCCATGAAACCGGCGAGCACCGCACCGGTGATCGGCTTCTGGTTGAGCTCGGCCGCCGCGCCCTCGACCTCGATCGAAATACCCTGCACGGCATCGTGCGCAAGCTGACCGACCAGTCCGCCGAGCTTTTCCGCCAATGTCATATAGGGTTTGAGTTTCGGCGCTTCCTCGGCCGAAAGCGAAGGCATGTTAAGTGCGTTCGTAACGCCACCATCGAGCAGATAATCGCTCATCTGCTCGGCCACCTGGATCGCGACATTGACTTGCGCTTCGCTGGTCGAGGCACCAAGATGCGGTGTAGACACGAGGCCCGGCGTGCCGAACAGCGGGTTCTCCTTAGCCGGTTCCTCGGCGAACACGTCGAGTGCGGCGCCCGCCACATGGCCCGATTCGAGCGCGTCCTTGAGCGCTGTTTCGTCGATCAACCCGCCCCGCGCGCAATTGATGATGCGGACACCCGGTTTCGTCTTGGCGATGGCCTCCGCCGAAAGGATGCCGCGTGTCTGATCGGTCAAAGGCGTATGGAGCGTGATAAAATCGGCACGCCCGAGCAGTTCGTCGAGCGTCACTTTCTCGATACCGAGTTCCACCGCGCGTTCCTCGGTCAGGAACGGATCATAGGCGATGACCTTCATCTTCAGTCCGTGCGCGCGATCGGCGACGATCGAACCGATATTGCCTGCGCCGATCAGTCCCAGAGTCTTGTGCGTCAGCTCCACGCCCATGAATTTCGACTTTTCCCATTTGCCGGCCTGGGTCGAAGCGTCGGCTTGGGGCAGCTGCCGGGCAAGCGCAAACATCATCGCGATCGCATGTTCGGCAGTCGTGATCGAATTGCCGAACGGCGTGTTCATGACGACAACGCCTTTTGCGGACGCCGCCGGCACGTCGATATTGTCGACGCCGATCCCGGCGCGGCCGATCACTTTCAAATTGGTCGCCGCTTCGAGGATTTTCGGCGTGACTTTGGTCGAAGAGCGGACGGCGAGGCCGTCATAGTCTCCGATGATCTCGGCCAGTTCTTCCTTGGAAAGACCGGTCTTCTCGTCGACCTCAACCCCGCGAGACCGGAAGATCTCCGCGGCTTTGGGGTCCATCTTGTCGGAAATAAGCACTTTGGGCATTGGATTGTCTCCTGCTGTATTCCTGCAAAGGCGGGAATCCAGGGCCGCAAACGATGGCGTTTACCGCCCTGGGCTTCCGCCTCCGCGGGAGCACGGGATTAGTTTGAAAACTCGGCCTGAACTTCGGCGTAGGCCCATTCGATCCAGGGCAGCAGCGCGGCGACATCGTCGGTTTCGACCGTCGATCCGCACCAGATACGCAAGGAAGGCGGGGCGTCGCGGTAGCCGTTGAAGTCGTAGCCGATATCGCGCTCTTCGAGCATTGCCACGATCTTCTTCGGTACGGCGGCCTGGTCTTCGGTGGACAAGCCATCATACCAGTTCCCTTGGAACACCATGCAGACGCCGGTATTCGTCCGCTTGGCCGGGTCGGAGACCATGTTGCGGACCCAGGGTGTCGCCTCGATCCACTGATGGACGACGGCAGCATTGCGGTCTGCGCGTGCCTGCAGCTCGGGAAGCCCGCCGATCGATTTCGCCCATTCGAGCGAAGCGATATAATCCTCCGTCGCCAGCATCGACGGCGTGTTGATCGTCGCGCCTTCGAAGATCGCCCGGTTGAGCTTGCCGTTCTTCTTGACGCGGAAGATCTTGGGCAGCGGCCACGGCGGATCGTAGCTTTCGATCCGTTCGACGGCGCGCGGGGAGAGGATCAACATGCCATGCGCGGCCTCCGATCCCATCACTTTTTGCCAGCTATAGGTCGTGGCATCGAGCTTCGGCCAGTCCATCTCTTGGGCGAAGATGGCGGAGGTCGCATCGTTGATCGTTAGCCCCGCGCGCTCGGCTGAAATCCAGTCCGTATCCGGGATTTTCGCGCCCGAGGTGGTGCCGTTCCAGGTGAAGACGATATCGTCGCCCGGGTCGATCTGCCGCAGATCGGGAATTTCGCCATAATCGGCGTTGAGCACCGTCAGCCCGTCGGGCTTCAATTCCTTCACGGCATCCTGAATCCAGACATTGCCGAAGCTTTCCCAGGCGGCGACCGTCGCCGGACGCGCGCCCAGCATGTTCCACATGGCGAGCTCGACGGCGCCGGTGTCGGACGCTGGCACGATGCCGATCAGATAATCGTCGGGAATGCCGAGGATCTCGCGGCTCAGGTCGATCGCATATTTGAGCCGGCCCTTGCCGAGTTTCGATCGGTGCGAGCGGCCGAGCGATTTAGTGCTCAACTTGTCGAGCGACCAGCCGGGAAATTTGGACGTGGGTCCGGATGAAAAAAACGGGCGCCCCGGACGGACGGTAGGTTCGGTAGTCATGTCATTCTCTCCTCACAGAGAGCACGCGCTGCGTTGGGGCAGCGTGGCCCGCCGCCGCCATGCGTATTGCAGCGCAGCATGTCAACGGAGAATGTGCACGGTTCGACTCATAAGCCGGTTCTGCGCGTTGACCCGGGACTGGGCTGGGATAGCTGTGCATTCATGCGTAATGGGGTCATATTGCTTCTGGCGTTTTTGCTGTCGGGATGCGGCATAATCGGCGGCGGTGACGATCGTCCGCCGCGGCCCGACCGGCAGACCCAATTGCCGCCGCCTAGCGCGGATCTTCGTCAATGCCTTGCCGATCTCTCGGCCGCGGGCGTTCAATATCGTCGCCTGCCCGATCGCCATTTTTCCAACGGATGCCGCGCGATCGGAGCGGTGCAGCTGATTCAGGTCGGAACGCCGACCCGCAATCTCGGCGCGATGACATGTCCGCTCGCCGAGCGTTATGCGCGTTGGACGCGCGAAGTGCTGCAGCCAGCGGCAGATCGGCATTTCGGACAGCCGGTGACACTCGTCGAAACCTTCGGCACCTATGGCTGCCGCAACATCGCTGGAACCGGCCGACTCTCGGAACATGGCAAGGCGAACGCCATCGACATCTCCGCCTTCAATCTCGCCGACGGCCGCCGAATCACGGTACTCGGAGGGTGGAACGATAGCGATAGCCGCGAAAGGCGATTCCTGCGCGATCTGCATCGCGGCGCATGTGAACGGTTCGAGATCGTGCTCGGTCCCGAGGCGAACGCCGCGCATCGCGACCATTTTCATTTCGATATGGGTAGCCGCGGGCCATATTGTCGCTAAAGGATGGGGTCATGAACGACCCAACCATTCCCGAGCACATCTTCTACACCTCCGGCGAAGACGCGGCTTATGCCCGCGATATCATCTCTACGCCGCAAACCCGGGATCCGGCCTATCGCCTCGCCTTCCAAGATACGGACTTCCTGTTGCGGGAGGATTTGCGCCCGATTCGGTTCCAGCTCGAGCTGCTGAAACCCGAACTGCTGCTCGACGAGGCCAATATCGGTTCGACGCTCGTCATGTACGGTTCCGCGCGCATCCCCGAGCCGGACAAGGCCGATGCAATGGTCGAAGCGGCCGAAGAAGGCCTGCAAAAGCGGATCGCAGAACGGCTGCGCGACAAGGCGAAATATTACGAGGAAGCCCGCAATCTCGGGCGGCTGGCGGGTCAGTGCGATTGCGACGAAGACGGCAAGCGTCAATTCGTCGTTTGCTCGGGAGGCGGGCCGTCCATGATGGAAGCGGCCAATCGTGGCGCTGCCGATGTCGGAGCCGAATCGATCGGACTCAATATCGTTTTGCCGCATGAACAAGCGCCCAATGAATATGTGACGCCGTCACTCAGCTTCCAGTTCCATTATTTCGCGCTGCGTAAGATGCATTTCCTGATTCGCGCACGTGCCGTCGCCTGCTTCCCGGGCGGCTTCGGAACATTCGATGAAATGTTCGAGCTGCTGACGCTGGTTCAGACCGGCAAGATGAAGGCGCTGCCGATCCTGTTGTTCGGCAAGGAGTTCTGGACGCGCGTGATCGATTTCGAGGCCTTAGCCGAGGAAGGCACGATTTCGCCCGAGAATCTCAACATCTTCCGTTTCGTCGAAACCGCCGACGATGCCTGGAAGATGATCAACGATTTTTACGTGGAACCGGTCGGCTGGAAAACAGGACCGACCGTGCTGAACGGAGGGTAGCGAGGCTTACTCTTCGGTTTCGGCCTCGGCTTCCGCCGCTTCGCCGCCTTCGATATCCGCTTGGGCTTCGGGGTCGGCGGCTTCTTCGCCTTCGATCTCGGCATCTTCCGCTTCTGCCTCGGTTACACCTTCGGCAGGCGGTTCGGGCAGCGGCATGTTGGAGCCGTTGGCGTTCATATAGAGGATCAACGCGGCACGATCGAGCGGATCGGACAGACCGGCGAAGCTCATCGTCGTGCCCTGGGCGAAGGCCGCGGGACGCGCGAGCCAGTCCGACATATTGTCGAAGTTCCATGTGCCTTCGACGGCCAGCAAGGCATCGGAATAGTTGAAGCCGGGGACCGACGCGATGTCGCGGCCGATCTTGCCCCACAGGTTCGGGCCGATGCCGTTGGCGCCGCCCTCGTTGATCGTGTGACAGCTGGCACAGCGGCGATAGACGGCCTCGCCCTGTTCGACCGTGACCTGCGGGAAGGCCATGGCCATGGTCATTTCGGCTTCTTCTCCGCCGCCTTCTTCCACAACGCCTTCAACGACATAGCCCATGGTTTCGGGGCGTTCGCCGTGAAAAATCTCGCCGGTCACGATCGATGCGCCGAGCGCTACGATGCCGCCCGCCAAGGACCAACCTGCGATGGTGTTGAACTGACTCATTGATTTGCTTCCCGCCTGTCCGGATTGGTTGCGCGGACCTTTAGAGAGAGGCGCGCATTATCGCAAGCCGACAATCATTTGTCGTCGACCCAGGCGCGCAACAATGTATGGGCGATCGCGAAATGCGGCGGAGCGATAAAGGCTTGATCGACCGCGCCGTCAAAGGCGTCCTGGACTTGCTGACGAGTGACCCATTTGGCAGCTTCGAGCTCTTCTGTGTCGAGGGTGAGCGCGTCGTCCTCGACCGGTGCGATGCACGCCATCATCATCGTGTTGGGAAAGGGCCAGGGCTGGCTCGTGAGGTAGCGCACCGAGGTTGCGCGGACGCCGGCTTCTTCGAATAGTTCGCGCGTCACCGCGCCTTCCAGCGATTCTCCCGGCTCCACGAAACCGGCAAGCGCCGAATAGCGGTCCGGCGGGAAGCGCGGCTGGCGGCCGATCAGAGCCTTGTCCTCGAAAGTCGCGAGCATGATGACGACCGGATCGACACGCGGAAAATGATCGGCGCCGCATTCCGGGCATTTGCGGCCCCATCCGGCCTTGGCGACTTGCGAGCGCGCGCCGCATCGGCTGCAGAACAGATGCCCGCGATGCCATTCGATCAGCGAGCGCGCGGCGGCATAGGTTGCGGCCTCTTCGGGCGGCATGATGTCGAGATAGCGCCACACCGCATAAGCGCGCTGGCCGGCGGTCGGTTGATCTTCGATGAGTGGTGCAAAACAGGGAGTTTCGCCGTCGAGCCCGAGAAACAGCAATTCGGCATCGTCCGGACGGTCCGCCATCGATCCCCAGACCAACGTGCCGTCAGGGCCGATTTCGGGGTCGAGATCGTTGAGTGTGAGCAGACGGGCGCGCAGGCTGCCGCGTATTTCGGCGAGCTGTTTGTCGTCGATCCGGATCTGGTCGGCGCGATCGAGACGAGAATCGGTCAGTCCCGGCCGTAAGGGCGTGTTCACTCGTCATTCTCCCTCTGTGCCCGGGCCAGAGTGGCGGCCTTGGCGAACAATGTCGGCAATCCCGCGTCGCCGATCGTATTGATCGGCCACCATTCGCCGTCGATGCCGGTATCCGTCAAGGCTTGGCCGCCGACAATGTCGAGTTCGAGAGCGAAATGGGTGAAGACGTGGCTGACCGTGCCATAGGGCGTCCATTCGATATCGGCCGGCGCATCGGTCAGTCCTGGCGCGATATCCTCCCAAGGCCCGCTCGGCAGCGCGCGCATCCCGCCCAGCATGCCCTTCGCCGGCCGCCGGACGAGCAGCACTTTGCGGTCGCGCTCGATCCAGAAGGCCGTGCCGTGACGGACGGGCTTGGGTTTCTTGGCCGCCTTGACCGGAAAACGCGCGGGATCGGCGGTATGCGTCGCCGCGCACGCCGTTCGGATCGGGCATTCCGGGCAATCGGGCGTTCTGGCGGTGCAGAGGGTTGCGCCAAGATCCATCATCGCTTGGGCGAAATCGCCGGCGCGTTTGGCCGGGGTCAGCGATCGGGCGATGGTCCTAATCTCCGGACGTGCTTTAGGTAGCGGCGTTTCGATCGCCCGCAACCGGGCCACGACGCGCTCGACATTGGCATCGACCACCGTGGCGGCTTCGCCGAAGGCAATGGCCGCCACGGCGGCGCCGATATAGGCGCCGATACCTGGCAGTTTCCGCAGTTCGGTCTCGGTTTCGGGGAAATGCCCGTCATGATCAGCGACAACGGCCTTCGCGCAGGCATGCAGGTTCCGCGCCCGGGCATAATAGCCGAGGCCCGCCCAGGCAGCCATAATGTCCTCCGCATCCGCCGCCGCGAGCGCCTGGACTGTCGGCCATCGCTCCGTGAATTTTGCGAAATAAGGCTTTACGGCCGCCACGGTGGTTTGCTGGAGCATAACCTCGGACAGCCAAACACGGTAGGGATCAGGCGGCGGCGCGCCCGGTGGGGCGCGCCAGGGTAGGGTGCGTGCCTTCGCATCGTACCAGCGCAGCAAAGCGCGACTGACGTCGAAATCGGCCATTTATGAGGGATTTGGGCGGCCGCGGATTATCCACATCGCCCGAAAACTTTTTATGGCAGCCATTCGGGCCCTATGGCATGAGCGGAGGGATGGCGAAAACCCGCAATATTTCAGGGCGCGGCGCGTCCCGAGCGCCGGACAGGAACCGGGGGCGCTGCCGCCGGGCGCGCGCGGTGGGCGATATGCTGCCGCAAATCGGCAAGGCGTCGTTTCGGCGTTTCGGTTTCGTCCAAAGTTCGATCGTGACGCGCTGGCGCGAGATTGTCGGCGAACGCTATGCCGAGGTGTCTACCCCGGAATCGATCCGTTTCCCGGTCGGCAAGCGGTCGGACGGCGTGTTGCGGCTCAATGTCGCGGGCGCCCACGCAACGATGATGCAGCATATCGAGCCGACGATCATCGAGCGGGTAAACCGGTTTTTCGGCTATCCGGCCGTCGCGCGCATTACGATCCAGCAGGGCCAAATTGCGCCGCCGTCCAAACGGCCGCCCGCGCCGCCGTCACTGCGTCCGATACCGGAAACGCTGGGCGATTCGCTGCGCGAGATTGCCGATCCCGAATTGCGTGCCTGCCTGGAAGGGCTCGCCGCCTCGGTAATCGCCACCGAAGGCGCACCGTTGGTCGACGATCGGGCGCCACCCCGGCAATTGCAGGTTAAGCGTCTCGGCGATATTGGCCGAGACGCACTGAATGGAGTGAAAGAGTAATGAAGAATCTCTGGAAGATTTCGGCAATCGCGATGGCGGTGACGCTGACGGCTTGCGGCGGCGAAACATCGGCGAATGGCGGCGCGGCGACGGGCGATATGGAAGCCGATACGTCCCAGAACTGGGTCGAGATGGTCTCCAAGACCGAAGAAGGCGGTTTCCGGATGGGCAATCCCGACGCGCCGATCCAGATCGTCGAATATGCGTCGATGACCTGTGGTCATTGCGCGACCTTCGCCGAAGAGAGTTTCGAGCCGCTGACTGAGGAATATGTCTCGCAGGGTCTGGTGAGCTTCGAAGTGCGCAATTTCGTTCGCGATCCGCTGGACCTGAGCGCCGCGTTGCTCAGCCGGTGTCGTGGGGAAGGGCCCTTCTTCCCGCTCAACGAGCGGCTGTTCGCCAATCAAAACGCCATGTTCGAGACGATCCAGGGCGCCGATCAGGCCGCGCTCCAGGCGCTGGCGACACCCGAGGCGCTGCAAAGCGGCCGGACCTTTGTCGGTTTTGCCGAAGCCGCCGGTCTGATCGACCTGGTTGGCGGTATGGGCATCTCCGATCAGCAGGCGCGCCAGTGTCTGACGGACAGCGGGGCGATCCAGGAGCTCGAAGAGATGCGCAATCGCGCGCTCAATCAGTACAACATCACCGGTACGCCCTCCTTTTTGATCAACGGCGAGCTGGTAAACGGCGTTTCCAGCTGGCCGCAGCTGAGCACGCGGCTCCAGGAGATGGTCGAGTAGGTTGGCGATTTTGGGGGTACAATTTGCGCAAATGAACAACAGGCGCAGCCGATGCGGATAAAACGCCTGAAACTTGCGGGCTTTAAAAGCTTTGTCGATCCGACCGAGCTCCGGGTCGAACCGGGGCTGACCGGTGTCGTCGGGCCCAATGGGTGCGGCAAGTCCAATCTGCTCGAAGCGTTGCGCTGGACGATGGGCGAAAGCTCGCCCAAGTCGATGCGCGGCGGCGGTATGGAAGATGTGATCTTCGCCGGTACCGATGCGCGGCCCGCACGCGATTTTGCCGAGGTTTCGATCCTAGCCGAACGCGACGAACGCGATCGGCCGGATAACGATACCGTAGCATTGGAAAGCGAAGTGGAGGTCGTCCGCCGGATAGAGCGCGGTGCGGGTTCCGCCTATCGCGTAAACGGCCGCGACGTTCGGGCGAAGGACGTCGCGTTGCTCTTCGCCGATGCGGCAACCGGCGCGCATTCCCCGGCGCTGGTCAGCCAGGGCAAGATCGGCGCCGTCGTGTCGGCCAAACCGGCCGAACGCCGGCAAATGCTCGAAGAGGCTGCCGGTATTGCGGGTCTGCATGTGCGCCGCAAGGATGCCGAACAGAAACTCCGCGCTACGGAGACAAATCTGGCGCGCCTCGACGATCTTCTCGCCGATATGGAAAGCCGGATCCGTGCATTGAAGCGACAGGCCAATGCCGCCCGGCGGTACCGGAAACTCACCGACCAGATCGAACTCGGCGAGGCCCGCCTCGTTTTCGCGCGGTGGCGCGACGCGGCTTCGGCCGCCGGGTCTGCGAAAGCCGAAGCGGAGCAGGCCGAAGCCGAAGTGGCGGCGGCGGCGGAACGCCAGCGCGCGGCTGCCGTGCATCAGGCGGACGCAGCTCGCAAATTGACTGAACAGCGCAATACCGCACAGGAAGCGCGCGAGGCGGCATCGGCGCTCGGCCACGAGCTTGCAGCGCTGAAGAACGAACGCAGCGCGCTGGAACGGCGTATCGGGGAATTGGCGAGCCAGCGCGAAAATCTGTCGCGCGACCGCGGCCGCGAAGATGCGCTCGCAAAAGACGCCGCGGCTGCGCTCGAACGGCTGGAAGCAGAGGAACGGGAGATTGGGGGGCGGCTCGAAGGCGCGGATGACCGGCTCGCCGAGGGCGAACGGAAATTGCAGGAAGCCGAGACCGTGTCGCGCGATGCCGAACTGGCCATGGCGCGGGCGCTGGCGGCTCAGGCGTCCCAACAGGCCGATATTCGGGTCGCCGAAGCCAATGCGGAAAGCGCCCGGCAACGCCTCTCACGCGCCGAAGCCGAGGCCGAACGGGTTGCCGCCGAACTGGCCGACTTGGGCGATGCCGGTCCATTGGAACAGTCTTTCGCCGAAGCCGGGACGGCGCGCGATGTGGCTGAAAATCGCGTGGCGGAATTGCGCGCGGCGATCGATAGCGCGGACGAGCGGCGCGAAGCGGCCGCCGATGCGCGCGATGTGGCGGAAAGCGATACCGCGGCCGCACGCGCGGCATTGGCCGCGCTCGAGTCCGAGGCCCAAGCACTGGCCAAAGGCATGGACGATGCCGTCGATGACAAGGCTCTCGGTCACGTTCGCGCCGCCAAGGGATATGAAAAGGCGCTCGCGGCGGCTTTGGGCGACGATCTCGAAGCTGGGCTGGGCGAGGCCAGCGCGCGCCGTTGGTCAGGCTCGAACGCCGAAGATCGCGATCCGTCTCTGCCGCCGGGCGTCGAGCGGTTGGCCGATCATGTGACCGCGCCGGCTCAATTGATGCGCCGGCTCGCTCAGATCGGCGTCGTCGATACGGATGACGGATCAATCGGTCTTGCGGTTGGACAACGGCTTGTGACTCGCGACGGCGCGTTGCGCCGCTGGGATGGTTATCTTGCGCAGGAGGAGGGCGCTGCGGCGGCCGACCGGCTGGTCCGGGTCAATCGGCTCGAAGCGATCGAGATAGCGCTGCCGGCAGCTCGCTCGAAGGTCGAAACATCTGCGGCACGCGCATCGCAGGCTGTGGCGGCCGTCACCGAGGCCAGAACGGCGCTTGAAGACGCGCGCGAGGCGATGGGCGTGGCCGAAGATCAGGCTCGTGCGGCGATCCGCGAACAGGACGCGGCGCGCGCTGCGATCGAGCGCCTGACGGATCAGCAGGCCGGACTGGCCGAGCGTCGCGATCGGGCAAGAGTCGAGGTGGAGGACGCGAAGGCGAATCTGGCGACGGCCGAAGCCGCTTTCGCCGATCTTCCCGATGGCGGCGATACCGACGCGTCGGTCGAACGGCTCAAGGCCGCGAGCGAGGCGGCGCGGCTGATCCTTGCCGAGGCGCGCGCCGAGGCGGCGACGATCGGGCAGGTGATCGATGCCGACAAGGCGCGGTTGGAAGCGGCGCGGGCCGAGGCCGACAGCTGGAAGAGCCGCGCAGGCGAGGCGGCCCGGCGCGTACAGGAAATGGCGAGGCGCGAGGCTGACGCAGAAGCGGAGCCCCAGGCGCTGGCAGATGCTCCAAG
>JBCDDN010000034.1:0-39881 GCA_039180285.1 Pseudomonadota bacterium
CGCCTGGATCAATCTCGACGAGAATGATCGTGAGATCCGGCAGTTCTTCGCCTATCTGGTCTTCGCCTTCGAAGATGCCGGCGTATCGCTCGGCTATCTCAAGCGGGCCGCGGAGAACGGTTTTGTCGATATGTCGTTCGCGTCCATCGTCGCAAGCCTGCTCAACGCAGTTATCCAAATCGACGACCATATGGTTTTAGTTCTCGATGATTATCATCGCGTGGCTTCCGATGATATCGATGATTTTGTGAAAACTTTGAGTGACCAGTGTGGCGACACGGTTCACATAGCGATCGGCAGCCGTAATCCCGTCGATATTGACCTGCCGACGATGCTGGTCGCAGGCCGGGCTATCGAGATACCATCCTTTAAGCTGCGCTTCTCCGATCAGGAGGTCAAAGAAGCGATGGGCGCGAACATTGATCAGCAGGCGATCGATGAATTGCAGACGCAGGTCGAAGGTTGGCCCGTCGCTGTACAGATGACCCGTCTGTTGGAAAACAAAGAGCGCATCGATGTGAGATCGCGCCGCCACATTGCCGGTTCGCAAGGCCATATAGCCGACTATCTGGTGACCAATATATTGCGCAGCCAGCCGGATGAGCTGCAAGAATTCCTGCTGGAGACATCGATATTGGAAAGTTTCAGCGCAGCGCTGGCCGATGCGGTGTGCGATCATCAAAAGAGCTCGTCCCTTATACGGCAGCTGAAGAACCTGCAGGCGCTGGTGATACCGCTCGACGACGATTTCGAGTGGTTCCGCTATCACCATCTCTTCTCCGAATGCCTGAGCGATCTTCTGAAGCATGAAGACCCGGAAAAGTTCGCCGAACTGCATCGCCGGGCCGCCAAATGGTGCAGCGAGAACCGCCTCATCGCCGAAGCGGTCGATTATGCCAATGCGATCGAGGATTATGACCTCAGCAAGCAGATCATCAACGACAACTGCGCATGGATGCGCGCTCTAAGATTCGGTGGCGCCGGCTATTTCAACGGCCTTTTGGCGAACATCCCAGAAGAAGAGATCCGGAGCGACCCGCGTATTCTGTTCTCGAAAGCCTATGCTTGTATGTTGGTGGGGCATCAAAAAAACGCACTTCATTACCATAACCTCGCGGAAGCCTTGATCGAAAGGGACAGAATTACTCCCGAGCTTTTGCAAGACAGATTGCATGTCGGAACCCTTATCATCGCTCGCGCGGAGACTGCTTCGGAAAGAGGCGGCGGATGGTTAAAGGAGCGCCTCGAACAGGCATCGGCATTCGCTGACGCACATCCCGAGGCGCGGTTTCTCTGTGCCGTGATCGGCAATACGCTCGGTCTTTCTAGCGCGGCCTACGGCGATTTCGACATTGCTCAAGAGCAAATGGTCGCAGCCTATATGCATTGCAAAGACATGGTCGGCGTCACCACTGTCTATACTCAAATCGGCTTCGGCACCATCGCGTTATGGACAAACCGGTGGGACGAAGCGCATCGCTATTTCGAAGATGCAGCTGATACCGTAGTCCAATTTGCCGGCGAGCGGAGCAACCTCGGATTTATCTGCGAAACGTTGCTGCAAACAATCAACTATTGGCAGAGTGGGATTGAGGATGTTCCACCTCGTCAACTTGAGCATGCTCTACTGAATATGGTGGAAGGTGACGCATGGGCTGATATCTACTGTACCGGTTTCGACGCTATCATTCATGACAAAATCTGCCGCGGTGACTTCGATGATGCTGAGCAACTTATCGGAAAACTCGAAAACTGTAACGAGCGGCTGGGCAACGAACGGATCGCCCAGTTTGCGCATTTTTTGCGGCTGAATTGTGCCGTAGCGCGCGAAAATCAGGACGAAGCCGGGATGATCTTCAAAAAAATATGCGGCTGGCTTGATGCCGATGAAGAGACGCTAGACAAAGTTGGTTGGTTCCATCGGACCACGGCAGCCTACTCATGCGCACGCTATCTGCAGGCAACGGGCCGATACGAGGAAGCACATCAATATGTTGAAAGAGGATTGGAGGATGTCGATTCGCTGGATGTCGTTCTCCTGCGCGCCAGAGGCAGAATTCTGAAGGCTTCTCTGCTGGAGCGCATGCAGCGGCAGGGGGAGGCGATCGAGGCTCTGGCGGGTGCCATGGAAGATGCCGTCCGCATAGGATGCGCACGTGCTTTTGCCGGTGACGTCTCATCGAAGCTCCTCAAAGATGCCGCCAAGCGGGCGGGCGGCAGGAACCAGGCGCCTGCGATCCGCGATTTCATCGAAAGACTCACTTCAGGCGACACCGAAAAACTCCTGACGGATCGTGAGGCGAATGTCCTGCAGGGCCTGGCCGATGGGCAATCGAACAAAGAGATCGCCCGCGCTCTCGATCTCGCCGAAAACACGGTCAAGTTCCATGTTCGGAATATCTATCGCAAACTGGGCGTGAAAAAGCGCGTCAACGCCGTCGCCCGAGCTCGCGAGCTCGGGATTGTATCATGATGGTTCTCGATGCTGTTGGGTCGAAGCGCGAGCAAGGGCAGCTATTCGCGGCGGACCGGAGCGGCCGTCAGCAAGGATGAGTACCGTTTCCGGGTAAGAGATATCCAGTCAAAGCCCGTAGCGGTCGGCAATGGCGAGCAATTGCTCGACCCGGCCGCCGATTTCAATTCGCTGGCGAAGGTTCTTCGACAGCCAGTCTCGACGGACGCTGGGCGGTTGGTTCAACGCTTCTTCGAGCAGGTCCAAAACCTCGCGTTCCAGCACGGGGTCCGGGGCGGTGAATAGCGGAAACGACTCCCGCTCAGCCATAACCCTCATCCATATCGACTGTCGCGAAAGCAGCGCCACCGGCGAACGTCACGATCAAAACCGCCAGCCGATAACAGCGGAGCCGGCAAGGCCGCGTTCGTCGGTTCCGATCAGTCCGCGCACGTCACCGCCGATCGACCAACCGCCGCCCAGATCGTACCGCCCCGCAACGCTGAACAGCCCGGCGGAACCGTTGGTGCGCGGCGAGCGGACCGGGAAGGCGCTGGCAGGCGCGCCGGCAAGCCGCAGATCGACCTGCGACACGTTGCTGTGCCCGTCGACATATTGTGCACTCATATCGAGGCTGCCTTTATCGCCCTGCCAGTTGACGAACGCGCCGCCGCCGAACCGGGTAAGATCGTCGGAGCTTCCCCGGCTCGTCAGGTTGAGGCTGTCCGCGCCGATCTCGCCGAAGATGCCAAGCTCGCCATCGGCAAAAAAGACCGAGGCGACGGGACCGGCCGCCCAGCCGCCATCGCCGAGAGCCACGCCGTATCTCAGTTCGCCTTCCAGCGAAAACGTTTCGACATCGACATTGGCGCGCGTCGAGCGCGAAACGGTGCCGAACGCGATGTTCCGACGGACATCGGCCTCAAGATTGCTATAGCTGAATGCGCCGGTAACGGTGATCCCGCCATTGCCGGTGCCGTACCTCCCGAAACCGCCGAGATGCCAGCCGTCGAAATCGGCGGTCGAGCGGCGGGCATCGATATCGAGGCCGCCATCGACATGGCCGATGGTGGCACCGACCGCCCATCGATTGGCAGGCCCGCGATAGTCAATGCCGAAGTCGACGCCGAAACTGTCGCCGTCGGCGGACGCGGCATTGCCGTCGCCATCGGTCGAGCCGTCCCCGCTGGTAACACCGCCCCAGACGCCCCAGCCTTCACCGCTGGTTTCATGGGCACGTGCAACGAGCCGGTCCGTGCGGACCATGGCATCGTCAAGGTCGTTGGCCAGCAGTGACGCATATATCTCGCCCGACGCGGCGTTGAATGCCGTTCGTGCCTGCAGCGCGGTCATGAAGAGAATCTGCATGTACACCGCCGCCGCATCGCTGCCCGCGGTCCGATCGAAATCGTCGAGGCCGTTCGCCGCGCCGCGCTCGTTATAGGTCACCGCAGCGGTCGGAAAGAGCGGCGCCGATGGTGGAGGCGGCGGCGGAGGAGACGGTGGCCCCGGCGGTGGCGGAGGAGGCGGCGGCGCCACGTTGTTCGGCGTCAGCGCGAGCCCCACATCGTTGCCGTCGCCATCGGCATAGTCGACCGTCGGCGTCAGGAAAGCGAGTTCGTTCGTGATCGCGCCGAACTCACCCATGACCGCATCCGTCCCATCATTGTCGATGATGAGGAAATCGAACGGATCGGCACCCGTGAAATCACCGCCCGCCATATCGAGAATGCGCAACGTCGCGTCGCCGAGCGTAACGGTTCCGTTGACTATCACGACATCATTGCCGCCCATATCGTCGACTTCGACCTCGAATATGCTGTTCGCATCGAGGGTGAGATCACCGGTCGTCAGCGATCCGATGCTGTTGCCCGGCGCGAGCGTACCGCCCGTCAGGGTCAGTGCACCAACGGTGCCCGAACCCATGAAGACGCCGCCCTCCTCGACGAACACATCGAGCATCGGCAGATCGCCATTGGCTGTGAACGTCCCGCCACGCACCTCGTAGCGGGAGAATATGCCGCCATCGGCATCGGCCGTGAGCGTTCCCGGGCCCTCCTGCGCGAACGTCTCGATCGATGTGAAGGCGAAATCGTTGAGATCGACGATCAGATCGTCGCCTTCGACCGTCGTGAACAGCGCGGTATCGTTATCCGCGCCGCCATCGGCCGCGACACTGCTGCTCAGCATGCCAAGCAGGAACACATCCTCACCCGCACCGAGCGAGATCGCGCCCGCAATCGCATGGTCTTCGGCGATCGACACGGTATCGCTGCCTGTTCCGCCGAGGAAATCGCCAGTGACCACTGTGCCGCCGGCGATCGTCGCGATGTCGTCGCCACCGCCGAGATCGAGCGCGCCGTCGACCCGCCCGCCCGCTTCGGTTTCAGCACGGTCGGCATCTTCGCCGAGCAGCACATCGCCATTGGCGATCCCGGTCGCGCGCAACAGGAATACATCGTCGCCATTGGATAGATCGATCGCCGTACCGCCGTTTCCGGTCACGGTTCCGGCGAGATCGACGCTGGTGGTATTGAGCGTCGGCACTTCCGTTTCGATCACTTCGCCGTCGACAAATTCGAAATTGGTGGCGGTCTCCTGATCGCGAATTCCGGTGCCGTCCGCGGTAATGAAGCTGGTTTCGTCAATGAGGATGGTGTTGTTCGATGGCCCGTTAATGCCCTCGAACGCATCGAAACCCGCGCGCAAAAACACGCCCAGCGTGTCTGTGCCGGCCACGACGATCGATCCGCCATTGACCAGGTCGATAGTCGAATTCAGCGCCGCGGTATTGATGCCGAAACCCGAAGGTCCGTCCACCAGTATCTCTCCGCCATCGACGGTAAGCTGAAGTTCCAGATCTTCGCTAAACCCGAAAATATCCTCGATGAAGATACCAGCGGATTCCTGTCCCCCCTCGACCACGAGGCTACCCGATACAATGACGGCCGCGCGCGCCGACATATCGATGCCACGTGCCGAGCCGCGGCCATTCGGACCGTTCCCGCCAATCGCTTCCACCCGGCTCTGTATTTCTATCGTGGGCAGAGCGGGGCCGGAACCGAAGGGGAACTGGATGCCAATCGCTCCGCCTGCAAATGCGCTCGCACTCGGGCCGGTTATGCTGATGTCTCCGCCGATTGCCTGCACAAGGCCTTCGACAATAAACCGCGGGGCGATGGTCGATCCTTCGCTTGACGCCGGGTTGAAAAACAGCCCGATTGCAGCGCCGCCCCTGACATCAACTTCGCCTTCATTGTCGGGATTGTTGATCAGCTCGACATCGCCGCCTATGGCCAAGACGTTGCCGACGTGCCGATAGACGGCATCGTTGCTCATGGTAACGCCGCCGCCGAAACCGCTGCCCCCGGTCACGAGGCCGGCGATATTTTCGCCGGTGATCTCCAGCCTGGCATCGCCGCCGAATGCGGTGATCTGATCCTCGAAGGAGAATTCGATAGGCGCGGCCATTTCGGAAAATCCGAAGTCAAGACTGATAGCCGAAGCAAGGCCGCCGACGCTGCGTGCCTCGTAATCGCGGCCATTGGCGATCGCGACGCCGTTCCCGCCACGCACGGTGGTCGGGCCGCTGAACGCGAGATCGAGTGCGAAAGCACCGCGGACATCCGTCCCGCGCGCATCGCCGCCCTCCGCGTCCACGGCATAGCGCGGCGTGAAGTCGTTTACGTCCGAATAGAGCGTGCCCATCATCGCCGTGCCCGCGCCAGTGCCAACAGCGCGCGCATCGCCGCCGGTTATGTCGATAGAACCATCAAAGGAAAGCTCCGCATTTAATGCGCTGAAGAAGCTGATCGCCTGCGCATCTTGCCCGCGGCTACGCGCAACAATAAGGCCGGCCGTTTCATCGTCGCCGCCAAGAGACGCGGTCGCCTCGGCGCTGCCACTGCCCCCGATAACGACGATATCGCCTGTATAATCGAGCCGTATCGATCCGTTGTCAGAGTCGTCACTATCGACCGACAGCAGTATACCTTGGGCATCCTGACCGGAAAAGGATCCGCCATCGGCGATCGCCATGCCTTGCCTCAGATCGGCGTCCGTGCTCGTGGAAACGGCTTCTATCGATATATCCGCGCCTGTTATCGCAATGTCGCCGTCCATCACTACATCGACATTCTGGAATCCTGGCAGCACAGCATCGGGATCGCCGAAGGAGAAGAAGGACGGCGCATAAATGCCGCCGAGACGCGAAAACCTCGCCTGAGCGTCGGCGGTGTTATTCTCGCTCGATGTGAAGACATTGGCCGCGCCGCCGGTGATCCTGATATCGCCGATCTGCGAAATCACGAGATCTTCGAACCCTTCCGCATAGATGCCGTGATTTTCGGTGACGGCGTTGCTGAAACGGATCGTCCGCCCGCCGGCCGAACCGCCCGTGGTGTTGATCACCGTGACGTTGCGCGTGCCGCCATCCAGCGCCAGAAAGCCGGTATTGTCGAGCATAATATCGCCCGTCAGATTCTCCATCCGGATCGCGCCGAACCGGCCCAGCGTGATATCGGCGCGGAATGTATTTTCGGCGCTGAACACCGGCCGGGCGACGTCGATATCGCCGACATGGGTGAAATCGATCGCCCCGCCGACCTCAAACCCCAGCGCGCCGAAGTTACGGAACTGTCGGCTGCCGTTTCTCTCGATGTAATCGGCCTGTGTCTGGCCGACGATATCGCCCACCAGCCTACCGCTCACTGCGCCGTCGGTGATGATATGGAAACCGGCTATTCTCGTGTCGTCGCGCTCGTCGGGCGGCATCAGCTCGATGCGAAAATTGCCGAGATCAGCATCGACAGTGACATCTAGCCCGGCGCTTTGGCGCAAGAAAAAGCCTCGACCGCCAACATTGGTCGTCAGATTTTCGAAGATGACCGTGGTAACGGTATCCGAGATTCTCCCCCGCCCGCCCGAGATATCCCCGTCGCAGGTCAGGATGGTATCGCCAGGGCCGCCAATGACACAGTCGGCCTTTGCCGGACTGGGCATCATGGCTAACGCCGTACCAATGGCCGTCAGGGCCGCCCCGTACCGCAATCGCGCCTTCGCCTCGAAATCCGCGCTTAACGCCATCATCCTTCTCCCCCTTCGTCAACACGCGGCACAAAAAGGGCCGCCCATCAAAGAAGGCGCAATCCTGGAGCAAATGGGGTCAATTATTTTCCGCTCGGGGAAACAAAACCGAACTATGCGAACAGGGCCGCCTTGAGATTCGCCCGCCCTGAAGCCCGCTCTGGGGGTGAGAACAGAGTCTTCTTTCCATGGACACCTCGCAACCAATGCCACAGCCGACCGTCGCGCGGTGATTTCAACCCCAAATCTGAACGCGGCTATCGGGGGTAAAAATTAGGATGGAGCGTCGATCGACGGCCAACTGCGCCCCATCGACCGCCCGGTTTTTCCTTACATGTACTCAGCGGTCCAAAGGTCGACGCCCAATGCCGGCCATTGGCATCCTCATCCGATGGTGCATGCGCCTTATCATACGAACGAGATGCTCGGCGGGAACACGTTCATGAGTGGTGACCCGGTAGTCTTCGAGGCCCTCGGAACATATCGCGCGATCGCCGCCATACCCGTCAGCGTGCGAACCGCCCATATCATGCCGGAATATGATGACTGATCTTGTTATGGGCAGCGCCGCCTATACCAGCGCCATCAGACTGGCATTGCCGCCCGCTGCGGTGGTGTCGATGGAGATCGCGATTTCCTCGAGCAGCCAGTCGGTCCGGTATCCGCCTTTACCGATGCCGAGCTGGACGATCGGGATCGGTCCGTCGAGAGCGGCCACGGCCCTGAGCTGCGGGCGGATATCCGCATCCCTATCCTCGATCAAAATCTGGGCGAAAGGCGCTTCCGCCTGCCAGTCCGGCGTCCATTGCAGGCGCTGGGCGACCGAAGCGGGAAGATCGGCCGCAAGCGCGCGGGTCGCGTCATCGTCCGGCAGGAAGGGTAGATTGCCCGTTGCGAAGATCGCCAGCAGCTGGTCGCGCAGCCCTTCCGCGGTCGCCGGCAGCAGCAGCACGCGACCGCGCGGGCGGACGCCATATAGATTCTTCTCGCCAACCGGGCCGGGCAGTTCGACGAAGGAATCCAGCCGCGGCGCCTGGTGCCCATAGGGCGCCGGCGCGTCTTCCGTCAGCCGCACGAACCGGGCGAGCGCTTCATAATCGGGATCGCGAACCGGTCCGCGCTCGATCGTCGTGCTGCGCGGTGCATTTTTCACCAGGCGTCCGATGTAAAGCGGCCCACCCGCCTTCGGCCCGGTACCAGACAGATCGCGCCCCCCAAAGGGCTGTACGCCGACGATCGCACCGATGACATTGCGGTTGATGTAGATATTGCCGGCCTGCGCTTGCGCCGTAACCGCGGCGATGGTCTCGTCGATGCGGCTATGGAGGCCAAAAGTGAGCCCATAGCCGGTCGCATTGATCTGCTCGATGACCGGGCCGAGATCCTTCCGGGCATAACGCAGTATATGCAGGACCGGACCGAAGACTTCCCGGCCCAGCTGGCCGATATCGTCGATCTCGACAATCGTTGGGGAAATGAATGTGCCTCGCCCGGTATCTTCGCCCAGCATCAGCTGTTCCACCGCATGGCGGGCATCGCGCATACATTCGATATGGGTCTGGATCGTCGCGCGCGCCAAGCCGGTGATCACCGGGCCGACATCGACACGCAGTTCGTCGGTCGAACCGACCCGGAGTTCGGCCATCGCCCCCTTGAGCATCGCCAGCACCTCGTCGGCGATATCCTCCTGCACGCACAGGATGCGCAGGGCCGAACAGCGTTGGCCGGCGCTGTCGAAGGCGGAGGCGATCACGTCGCGCACGACCTGTTCCGGCAGCGCCGATGAATCGACCAGCATCGCATTTTGCCCGCCGGTCTCCGCGATCAATCGGAGGGGAGATCCATCCGGCAAGGTGCGTTCCGCCAATTGTCGCTGGATCAGCTTGGCGACCTCGGTCGATCCGGTGAAGATCACGCCGGAAATCTCCGGCGCGCCGACCAGCGCCGCGCCGATCGCGCCATCGCCGGGTACCAGTTGAAGCACATCTTCGGGAATGCCCGCCTCGTGGAGAATGCCGACCGCCTGGGCGGCAATCAGCGGCGTTTCTTCTGCAGGCTTGGCCAGCACCGTATCGCCGGCGACCAGTGCGGCCGCAACTTGGCCGATGAAGATCGCCAATGGGAAGTTCCAGGGGCTGATGCAGACCATCGAACCGAGCGGTTCGACATCCGCATCGAGAGTCGCGCGAGCCTGTCGGGCGTAATAGCGCAGGAAATCGACCGCCTCGCGCACCTCCGCCACAGCATTGGGCAGGGACTTGCCCGCTTCCCGCATGATCAGACCGAGCAGCGACTCCATGCGTCGCTCGAGCAAATCTGCCGCCGTCTCCAGAGCGCGGGCGCGCCGCTCGACGGGAGACCGTGCCCATTCGCTAAATGCTTCCGCCGCCTTGCGTGCGGCATGCGCCGCGTCCTCCGGCAGCGCCCAGACCACTTGGCCGACCACATCCTGCCCATCGCCGGGGTTCGTCACGTCCTCAGCCGCCCGGTCGACCGCGAGCCCGGCAATCACCGGCCCCGCGCGCCAGTCGACTGAGACGCTCGCGCGCAGCGCGCGTGAAAGTCCGGCGAGCACCGTCTCATCGCTCAGATCGAGTCCGCGCGAATTGCGGCGATCGGGATAGAGGTCGACGGGCAGCGCGATCAGCGGATGCGGCGATCCGCGAGGCGCGATCCGTTCCGCCTCTTCCACCGGATCGGCCACGAGATTGCGGATCGGGACGCCCTCATCCCAGATTCGGTTGACGAACGAGGAATTCGCTCCGTTTTCCAGCAGGCGGCGAACGAGATAGGCGAGCAGCGTCTCGTGGCTACCGACTGGCGCATAGATGCGGCAGGGTCGGCCCAACTTGTCCGGTCCGACGACCTCCTCGTAAAGCTCTTCGCCCATGCCGTGCAGACATTGGAACTCATAGTCGCCGACCGCGAATTCGTCCCCCGCCATGCGGTAAACCGTCGCCAGCGTCTGCGCATTATGCGTCGCGAATTGGGGGAAGACGGCATCGCGCGCGGCGAGCAGCTTTCTTGCGCAGGCGAGATAGGATATGTCGGTGTGGACCTTGCGCGTGAAGACGGGAAAATCGGCAAGTCCGTCGACCTGCGCGCGCTTTATCTCGCTGTCCCAATAGGCACCCTTGACCAGCCGGACCATGATCCGGTGACCCGACCGCTTTGCCAGATCGACGATCCAGTCGACGACGAACGGGCACCGTTTGCCGAAAGCCTGCACGACGAAGCCCAGTCCGTCCCACCCGGTGAGCGCTTCGTCCAGCGCCAGCGCTTCGAGAATGTCGAGCGACGGTTCGAGCCGATCGGCCTCTTCGGCATCGATGTTGAAACCGATATCATACCGTTTGGCCAGGATGGCCAGATCGCGGACGCGCGGCAGAAGCTCGTCCATCACCCGATCCATCTGAGCGCGGTTGTAACGCGGATGCAGAGCCGACAGCTTGATCGAAATGCCCGGCCCCGCATAGACGCCGCGTCCCTCCGATGCCATGCCGATAGCGTGAAGGGCGCGCTCATAATCGCGATAGTAGCGCTCGGCATCGACCATGGTCATCGCCGCCTCGCCGAGCATGTCGAAACTGTAGGTGAATCCGGATTTTTTCCTACGTGCCCCGCGTTTGAGCGCCTTCTCGATCGTCTCACCGGTCACGAACTGTTCGCCCATCATCTGCATCGCCCGGTTGACGCCGGCCCGGATCACCGGCTCACCCGCGCGTTTGATGAGATCCGACAGCGACGCGCCCAATCCGCTTTCCCTGACGGGCGCGACGAGCCTGCCGGAGACGACGAGCCCCCAAGTCGCGGCGTTGACGAAGATCGAACGCCCGTCGCCAAGGTGCGAACGCCAGTCGCCGGTTGCGATCTTGTCACGGATCAGAGCGTTGCGCGTGGCATTGTCGGGAATGCGAAGCAACGCTTCGGCGAGGCACATCAAAGCCACACCTTCCTGACTCGAAAGCGAGTATTCGGTTACCAGGTCATCGACCCCGCCGCGCTGCCCCTTCTGCCGAAGCCGGGCGACGAGTTCGCCCGCCATTGCCGCAATCGCTGTGCGATCGTCGCCGGAAACGCGCGCCGCCTCGATCAGGGGGCGCACGGCATCCGGCTCGGATATCCGACAGGCAGCGGTAATCGCACTGCGCAGCGGCGTCGGAGACGAGATCGGCGGCGCGAAATCCGAAAAGGGGCATGTTTCGGTGATGTAGGACACGGCGGATCCGATCAGAAAAGATGGCGATCTTGCAAGGTCTAGCGAGGCGCTCGCCTCTGCGCCTTCTCGGGCAATGACAGTTTCCGGTCCTTTCAGCCGCTCGCCTGCACCACGATCTTGCCGATCTGTTCGCCCGCCAGCATATAGCGATAGGCATCCGTCGCGTTATCCATCGTGAAGACCTGATCGTTGATGCGCGGCTTCAAGCGCCCGTCTTTCAGGCGTTCGAGAATATAGGCCATGCCCCGCTCCAGCCGATCGGCGTGGCGTACTTCGTTGAACATCGAATAGGGGTGGAGGATCGCGTTTTTCCGCACCATCTTGACGACATCGACCTTTGTCGGCTCATCGTCGAGCAGACCGTAAAGAATGATACGGGCATCTTCTGCAAGCGCATCGAGGTACCGGTCGTACAAAGAACCGCCAACGGCATCGTAGATTACGCGCACGCCCTTATCGCCGCTGATGTCCATGATGCGTTCGGCGACATCTTCCTTTTCCGTGGCGATGACGTGATGCGCGCCGGCCGCCAGGATCGCGTCGGATTTGGCGCCGGATCGCGTAGTGGCGATGATGTGGGCACCGGCATCTCTGGCGATTTCGATGGCCCCCAGTCCCGCGCTCGAGCTCGCGGCGGTGATGAGGACGAAATCGCCGCGCCCGGCCTGCCCGATCTCCATGATCGGATAATAGGCGGTGAGATATTGCATCCAGATCGAGGTGGCTTCGATCGCACTTAGCTCTTCGGGCCATTCGGCGAGAAAATCCTGATGCATAACCGCCTGCTCGCCATGCACGCCATAGCGCGAATTGGCGAACGGGATCGTCGAGACTTTATCCCCCACCGCGAAGCGATCGACACCCTCGCCAACCGCCGCGACGGTTCCGGACGCTTCCGATCCAAGCCGAGAAGGAAGTGTCGGCAGACTATAGTGCAGGCCCTGAAAGAACAGGATATCCGCCCGGTTGAGCGCGAAGGCGGCCACGTCCAGCAAAACTTCCCCCTTTTGCAGAGCCGGTGCTTGCCATTCTTCGATCTTCAGAACTTCCGGTCCGCCAAGCTCGTGAAATTGAACCGCCCTGGACATATCCGACCCTCCTCTTCCGCTTTTTCCTATGAAACGAAGCGATCCTCGCGATCCCTCTCGATACGATCCGCGCTTCGCCGGTCAGGATCGCCGAACCCGCCGCCGCCGCCCGTCGCGACACGCACGACGCTGCCGGCCTTCAGGGCTATGGCATTGGCTTTCAGCAAATCGTCGCGCACGCTGCCATCCGGGGCGATAATCTCCACCTTGGGACCCAGCCCCGTCTTGCCGCCGGACAGGCCCCAAGGGCGCGTGACGGATCGTTCGAACCATAGCGACAAGCTGGTATCGCTATCGACGTGATATTCGCGGTAGCTGCCGTTGCCGCCCCGAAATTCGCCCTGCCCTCCGCTATCCGGGCGGATCCCGTATTTGGCGATCCGCATCGGATAACGATGTTCGAAAACTTCGATCGGATAATCGCGGAAGCTGCCGTTGACGTTGTTGATCAGGCAATCCTGCCCGTCCGCGCCGTCCCAAGCGCCCCAGCCCCCGCAATTGGCCTCGATCGCCACAAAAAAGGCATCGTCGTTGCGGGCATCTTTCCCGCTGAAGATCGTGACCATCGAATCGCCGTAATGCGCCGCCGCCGCGCGTTCCGGCATGGCTGGCGCGAGGGCGCGCACAACCATATCGATCAGCAGGCCGAGCGACGAAAAATACCAGGAGCACGCCGCCGGCTCCTGCGCATGGAAAATCGTGCCTTCCGGTGCGACGATATCCAGTGTCCGGAATGTGCCGCCATCGACCGGGCGTTCCGGATTGATGAGCAGCTTGAAGGCGACGCGGAGGGCGGACACGGTCTGCGTAAAGCCACAATTGACGCCGCCGACCGCCTGCTCGGACGATCCGGTCAGGTCCATCTCCATTCTATCGCTCTTGACCCGAACCGTCAGTTTGACGGGAACCGGTTCGTCCGAAATACCGTCATTGTCGAGCGCTCCTTCGGCCGAATATTCGCCGTCCGGAATCACCACTATCGCCTCGCGTTCCAGCGCCGACGACTGCACGAAGATGTCGTCGCGCGCCGCTTTTACGGTTTCGTATCCGAAGCGGTCGATCAGCCCTCGCATCCGGCTCTCGCCCGTCCGTCCCGCCGCGATCTGCGCATGAAGATCGCCGATCAACGCCTCGCCGAAACGGCTGTTCGCCCGCATGAAGTTGAGAATATCGTCTTGCGGTTCGCCCTGGCGGTAAACCTTGGTCGGCGGCCAGCGCATACCTTCCTGATATATCTCGAAGGCATCCGTCGGCGATCCGGCATCTTTCGCTCCGACATCCAGCCAGTGCGCCCGCGATGTTGCGAAGCCGATACGCTGCCCGTGCCAGAAGATCGGCATGATCACGGTGATATCGTTGAGATGCGTTCCGGCGATGTAGGAATCATTGAGGAGGATTACGTCGCCCTCCTGATAATAATCCCATCCCTTCATCTCCGCGACGATTTGCACGCAAAGCGACAGGTTGCCGAGGAACAGCGGCAGGCCGAGCGACTGACCGAGCACATCGCCATTCTCGTCGAGCAAACCGACGGCGCAGTCCTTGCCCTCGTAGATGATCGGCGTGAACGCACTGCGGATAAGTGAGGCGTTCATGTCCTCGGCGATCGCATTGAAGGCGTTGCGGATGATCTCGGTCGTGACCGGATTGGTATGCGGACTGCCCGTGGTCATGCGCTCTCTCCTGCCGCGATGAGCATGTTTCCAAATGTGTCGATCGTGATGGTGTACCCGGGCGGCACGACGGTGGTGGCGCTTTCCTCTTCGACGATGGCCGGGCTTGGCATCGACTGACCCGGCGCAAGCCGGTCGCGCTTCACGATCGGTGTCGCATGGTTGGCGCCGTCGAAGATCACGTCCCGGGTGCCGACCTGCGGCTCGCCCGGCACCGGCGCGAATGCAGCCCCATCGTCGCCATGCTCGAAACTGCCGATGGCGGCGAGCCGGATGCTGATGATCTCCGTCTCGGATTCCGGCTGCGAGTGGCCATATCGCCGCTCGTAGAGTGAGTGGAACTGCTCGAGCATAACCGCAATGGAATGGCCTCGCTCGATCGGAACATTGATCGAATATTCCTGCCCCTGATAGCGCAGATCAACCGAGCGTGCGAAAGCCATCGCCCCTTCCGGGACATTCTCCTCGCGGAGCTTTTCGCGTCCCTGGTCTTCCAGCGCGGCGAATTCCGCGTCGAGAACCGCTTCATCGAGGGTGCTCATCAAACCGATATGGCTGGCCATGAGATCATGGCGGATATCGCTTTGCAGCATGCCCCATGCCGAAAATGTACCGGGAAACCGGGGGATCAGCACCCGCGTCATGTCAAGTTCGCGCGCGAGTTCCACCGCGTGCATCGGACCTGCGCCACCGAATGCGACAAGGGTGAAATCGCGCGGATCGATGCCCTGGCCGACGGTAATTGTGCGCATCGCATCGGCCATCTTGGCGTTGCTCACGGCAAGAATGCCTTCGGCCAGCTCGCGGTCCGACAGGCTGATCTGCGTGCCCAGTTCGGCCAAAGCGTTTCCCGTGGCCTGGCTGTCGAGTTTCATCTTGCCGTCGAGCAGGGAATCGTCCCCCAGGCGCCCGAGGAACAGGTTCGCGTCGGTGACGGTCGGCTGCGTTCCGCCGCGCGAATAGCATACCGGCCCAGGATAGGAGCCCGCGCTTTTCGGCCCTACCCGCAAGCCTCCCGCTTCGACCCATGCAATCGAGCCGCCACCCGCGCCGACCGTGTCGATGCTGACGATCGACATCAGCAGCGGCAACCCCTCGAGCACGGTTTCCGACGTCATTTCGGGCTGCCCGTCGATCACCAGGCTGAGATCGAACGACGTCCCGCCCATATCGACGCACAGCAGATTGTCGAGCCCGGTGCGCCGTGCCAGCTCACAGCCGCCGATACTGCCACCGACGGGACCCGACATCAGCGTCGCGATCGGGCGTTCGGTTGCCAGCCGGTCGGTCATCACACCGCCGCTCGAGCCCATCACATGGACGGTCTTGTTCATGCCGGACTGAGCCAGTTCGGCCTTGAGCGTACGCAGATACAGCTCGACCACCGGCGCCACATAGGCGTCCATTACGGTCGAGGACGCGCGTTCCACTTCGCGCCATTCGGGCGCCACCTGATGCGAGAGGGAGACCGAGATATCGGGTAATGCCGCCTTGATAATCTCGCGCGCCCGCAGCTCGTGGGTCGGATCGGCATAGGCATGAAGGAAGCAGATCGCGATGGCTTCGAAGCCCTCGGCCTTCGCCTTTTCGATGATCGGCGCGAAATCCTCTTCGCACAGCGCGGTGATGACCGAACCGTCCCAAGCCAACCGCTCGCGCACCTCGTGAACGTTGCGCCGAGGCACGAGCTGCTCGGGTTTGCGGTAATGCAGCTTGTAAAGCTCCTCGCGATGGCCGCGTGCGATCGTATAGGTGTCGCTAATGCCGGCGGTCATGATCAGTATCGTCTTGGCGCCGCGCCGTTCGAGAAAGGCGTTCAGACCGACGGTGGTTCCGTGAACGAAGAAATCGATGTCCGGAAGATCCCCGACCAGCTGGCCAATGCCCTGCAGCACGCCGAGGGCAGGATTTTCCTTGGTGGTCGGCACCTTGCCGATGCGCACCGCCCCGGCATCGTCTTCCACCACGATATCCGTGAAGGTGCCGCCGATATCAGCCGATACCTTATACTTCGCCATCTGTTGAGCCCCGTTCTTTCGGTATCGGCGCACCGGATTGCCCGTCTGTTCCTTCGAGCAGCGCTACGGGTATCGGATCGCTCAGAAAGTCCTCGCGCTCCGCGTCCGCGAAAACCCGCTCCAACGTTTCGAAACCGGATGTGACACGGCCGAACACGGCGAAGCCCGCGCCGTCTTCATGCCGTTTCCCGCCATGATCGAGTTCCGGCTCGTCGCGCATGCAGACGAAACAGCTTGGATAGGCTTCGCCCTTGCCGTGGCGCGCCGCCGACACGGCCCATCGCACATGTTTGAGACCCGTCCTCTCCGTATCTTCATGGACGACGGGATCGACCGGACCCGTGGCGTCATGTTCGATGCCGAACTGGATCACCTCGATCGGCACCGACGCCCGAAGAGACGAGTTCTCCCGGGTCACGATACGAAAAATGCTCGCATCCGAGAAATCCGGTCTGGAGAAGGCCCGTGCGAAATAGGCGCAGGTTTCCGGCGCCGCCGCGAAGTCCAGCCGGACGGTGAACGCGCCATATCGGCACGCGAAACTGTAGATATCTCGGGCCATGTTGCGCTCTTTGTCTTGGCGTCCGTGCCGCGAAAGTCGCCGGACCGGCGCGACACGACCGCCGTACTCATCAGAAATTGAACCGCAAGTCGGCACGGAAGGCATCCGGCTGACCCGCATGGGCAAAACCACCGGTCACGAATTCCGAATTGTAGACTTCATCGAAGATATTCGTACCGGAGATTGTGAAGCTCCAGCGTCCGTCCAGGTCTTCGATGCCTATCCGGGCGTTGACCAGCTGGATCGCCGATCGCTGCGTGCTGTTCTCCGGGTCCCAGAACTGGCGTCCACGGTTTTCGAAATCGCCCCGGATGAAGAAGCCGAGCGAGCTCGAGATATCGGTGCGGTACTGAAAGCCCGCGTTGATCGTGTTGCTGGCGATATAGGGCGCTTCATTACCGACCAACGCCGGATTGACGCTATACTGCTCGATGTCGCTGTCGGTGAAACTGACGCCGAGATAAGCGGTCAGGCCGTCGGCCAACTCTGCCGAGCCTTCGAACTCGACCCCGAAGATGTCGATTTCGTCGATCGGCACCAGCACCTGCGCGCTTACGGCGCCGATGAAGACGAAATACGGCGCATTGCTGAGATCGGTTCTGTAAATGGCACCGCTGATCGTGGCGCGTCGGCCCAGCTCCGCCCGGAAACCGGCTTCGAGGGTTTCCGTCTCTTCCTGATCGAGAACGTCGGTAACGCCGTTCACACCCGCGCCGGCGGCGATCGCGCCGACGCCGTTCTGGTTGAACTGACCGCTGCGGAATCCCCGGCCCCAGGACGCATAGAGCGTTGCCGAATTGCTCGGCTGATACCGCAGCGTAACCTTGGGCTGGAACAGATCGAATGTCGCGCGATTGGTGGCGCCGGGCTGCCCGATCGCCGCGGTAATGTTGCCCGCGCCGTCGTAAAGCCCCTGATCGGGATCCACATTCTGTACGCGCCTGTCGCGATCGTAGCGACCGGCGACCGACAGCTCCAGGGAGTCGGTCAGATCGTAGGCAAGATTGAAGAAGAGAGACCAGGCTTCGTTATCATTGTCATCGGCGATGAAGCTGGTGAGCGGATTCGAAGGATTGAGCACCGGCTCCCGCCGAATCCGCACGATCCCTTGTTCGAGATCGTTCATGATCGACGACGAAACGAACCGGTTGGTGTCCAGATAGTAACCGCCGATCATCCAGCGGAACGGCTGGTTCGACTTGGACGTCAAACGGACCTCCTGGCTGAAGGTTTCGACATCGATGAACTGCGACTGGATCCCGTCGAAAAACGGGAATGCCGGAGAGGGCGTGATTGTGCTCGCGGCCGAATAGGGGAACTGATCGCTCCCCGTGCTCTGCGTGATCCTGTCATAGGCGGAAATGAATTTCAGGTCGGCGAATCCGAGATCGACGTTCACACGCAGTGAAAGCTGGTCGATATCGCGATCGTCGAGTCCGAGATTGTTGGCGAAGAAATCGCGCGCCACCAGATCGGCATCGTTGATGGTGAAATCGAACGCCGCCGGCAGGCCCGTAGCCGGATCGATAATCGCCGGCTGATAGGAGAAGTTGAGCGAGCCGGCATCCGTCCGCACGATGGAACCGCGCAGATCGATCGTCACTGCGTCCGATGGCAGGAAACGCAAATGGCCGCGCAGCGCGATATCTTCGAGATAGTCGACCTCTTCGCCCAGGAAAACATTGTCCAGAAACCCGTCGCGGTCGAGATATTTGGCGGAAACGCGGAACAGAACCCGGTCTTCGACGATCGGCCCGGCCAGCGAAATCTCGGCGCCATATTCCTCGCCCGTACCGGCGTGAAGGTTGATATAGCCTTCGAAATCGTTGGTCGGCATGCGGGTGTTGATCAGGATCGCGCCGCCGGTCGCATTCCGGCCGTAGAGCGCACCCTGGGGTCCTCGCAGAACCTCGACGCTCTCGAGATCGAACAGCGGCTGATCGAAGCTGCGTGAATTCACCTGCAACACATCGTCAACGACCACTGCGACCGGCGGTTCACCGTTGCGGGTCTGGGACAGGCCACGGATGGAAATGAAGTTCGTTCCCGCATCCTGCGAGTTCGAGAAGGTAACGCCGGGCGTCAGCGCGATGAAATCGTCCACCCGTTGGATATTGGCGTCCTCGATGGCCTGCGCGTTGAATACGGTTTCCGAGATCGGCACATCGAGCAGCGATTCGTCCCGACCGCGAGCGGTCACGATAATGACGGTGTCGTCGGAAGCCTCTTCGCTGGCCGCCGCACCGGCATCCTGGGCGTGGGCGGGCGCCATCGTCAAAACGCCGCTTATGCCCAAAGCGGTGGTCGCAAGTGTTGCACGCAGGAACTTTCTCATTTGGCACCCCCCAAAAGGCTCTCGGTCAATTTTCCGACAATAACGCTGAATCCCGTTTCCGGGCGGTGACAATCGGGTGGTTCCGCCAGCCCAAGGCGAAGCCGGAGCTTTCAAAACTACCCGGATAGGTAGGGGTAGCGCCCATTCGGTCCGTTGGCTCAATCGATGAGGTCGGTCTGTCGCGCGACGGCGACGGCCTCCATACGCCGGTTTACGCCGAGCTTCGAAAAGATGTTCTTCAGGTGGAATTTCACTGTATTCTCTGTCAGTTCGAACCTTCGGGCAATTTCCTTGTTCGACCGTCCCTGCGCGAGTTGCTCGAGAATTTCCTGCTCGCGCGCGCTCATCAACTCGTTGCCCGGTTGCGGCCGCAGTTCGCGACGCCTTTGCTGAATTTGCGACACGAAATTTACGAGCAACACATTTTCCTGGTTCAAGCTCAATTCGATCTTCCGGCCGCCGAGGATCGGCTTGAGCGGCTCAAGACCGATGAACGGCCCGAGAATGCCTTGTGGCGCGGCAAGCACCAAGGCTTTCCGCAAAGCGTCGATGCTTCGTTCCTTCTTGTCCTGCTGCCAGAGCAGCAACGCCTCTGAAACGAGAAGACGAATCTCGAAAAAACCGGCTTCACGCTCCTGCGCATCGAGAATGGATTGCCCTACGGCGCTCGCCGCGATGGAAGGCGACATTTTGCGCACGATCGCGAGATTGCAAACGGCGATGAGATGATTCTGCCAGTCGCGCGCGGACGTTTTGAGGTCATGCATACCGACCCAGTTGCTCACCTCTTCGGCGAGTTTGGCGACTTCGTGCGCGTGTCCGCGGAGATACGCGCCCCGCATTTTCAGAATAATCGCCCGCCGCTCAAGCCGTGTCAGATTGCGGCGCTTCGCCAGCGTGAGCATGCGGTCGCAAAACTCGGCGGCGACGCCCAGTTCGCCATGCTGTTCGCATGCCACAACGCCGGCATCGAGACCCACGAGATAGACTTCCGTCCAACCGTCATTTTTCTCGATATGCGCCAGATCGTTGGAAAATTCGTGGATCTCCTGCGGTTCGACCTCGCCCGCCCAGGTGCGGATCGCGAAATCCAGGACCTGCGCCATTCTCTTGAGGCCGCTATCCGAGCCGAAGTTATTCTCCGCCAAGTCCAGCGCCTGGAGGATATTGGCCTTCGCCAGATCGAATTTACCCAGATAGAGCGCATGCGTGGCGGCGTGGATATAGCAATAGTTGAGACCCAGCACGGATCCGCTGCGCCGCATCTCCCGAAATGCCAGCTCGAGATTGTCATGAACCCGATCGAGCTCGCCCGACGAGAACAGCGCTATCACCGCCTCGCATAACAGCGTGCCGCCCTCCAGCGGCGTCCAGTCGTCAAGCTCACTCGGCATGTCGCGCGCGGCGGTTTGCACGGTCCAGTCCCGGGTGTCCTCATAGGCGCCGATCATCGAGCCGACCAAGCGCCGGTCGCGCTCATAGGCATCGGCCGAATCTTCGGAACGCAGCTTCTCGGAGGCATCGAGCAGTCCTCTCGCCTCCTGATATTTTCCATCCTTGCAGCACAGATAGGATTTGGCGACCATCAGCCGGGCGCTGCTGGAGACCAGATGTTCTGGCGCCAGCCGCAACAAGCTCCGCATCACATTGACGCCCTCGGTCAAGATGATGGACCAGCCTCCGGCATCGAGTATCAATCGCTCGACCAACGCATCATCCTCTGCCAGACGCGCATAGCGAACGGCGGGGATGAGCTGATTGTTCTTCTCGAACCAGGCACTGGCCGCGCCATACAGTCCTATTATCCGTTCAGAATCTTCGGCCAGCAGTGTTTCGCGCAGATACTCCGCGACCAGATGGTGCAGTCTGACCCACCCGCCTCTAGCATCGGTCGGCACGAGCAGCGCGCTGAACGCCTCGAGCTCCTGCAGCATGGCAAGACTGTTGTTCGAACCGCAGACGGCATCGGCGAGAGATGCGTTGAATTGCTCGAGTATACTCATGTTGAGCAGGAATTCGCGGACATCGGGCGCAAGCGTATCGAGAACCTGCTTGGTGAGATAGGATGCGATCAGTCCGGAAGAAATTCCGGATTGAAAGGTTGTGTCGGGTTGTGCCTGCTTCTGCACGCGCGCCAATTGAACCGCGACGGGCCAGCCCTCCGTCAGCTCGAAAATCTGACGGGCGGCGGGCTCTTCGATCTCAGCCCCAAGTGCCGCACTCGATTCCGTTCGCGTCAATCGCAATTGTTCCGGGCCGATCTCGACGACATCGCCGGCTGCGACGAGGCCGGGTACGTCGATCGAAGGTGCCAGTCTGCTGTTGAGCACCAACGTGAAGTTGGGCGACGCCTCGCGGATCATCTGGTCGAGAAGCGCGTTGGTTTCCGGCGAAGACGCCAGGTGCATGTCGTCGAGAATCATCACGCAGCGTTCGGGAAGATTGGCTATCCGGCGCATCAAGCTGCTCAGCACCACTTGCGGTCTGGAATCGGGGAAGCCATTGCGCGCGGCCACCTCCAACTGATCCAGTTCGGCGCCGGCGTTGGCCAAGGAAACGGTGATATAGGCGAGAAACTGCTCAACCGCGCAATCCGCCTCATCCAGGCTCAGCCATCCGATGATGTCGCCCTCGCCTCGCCGGGCATCGAACCATTGGCAAAGCAGGGTAGATTTCCCGAAACCCGCCGGCGCAACGAGAAATATCGCCTTGGCCAGCAAGCCCGCCTCCAGCCGATCGATCAGACGCGCGCGATCGACCAGACTGATATTCGGCCTGCTGGGGGCGAATTTGCTGGCAACGATCCAGCCGTCTTCGCCGCCAAGTTCTTCGTCATCAACCATATCTGCCGGTCCGCCTCAAACCGCGCCAACGGTTAGCGCGGGATGCCAATTTGTGCCAGCATCATGGCCGCGGAAGTCGGTGAAGGTATCGGAGAGAATCAGGTCGCGAAAACGCCGCGATGCGGGATGCTTCGCGATGGCGTGGCACCGCCGCGAAGCATCCCCGCGCAGTTTCGATGTCGAAGCGCATCTCATCCATGAGACGGTTTCGTCCGAAACGCCCCATGGGGCGGTCTAGAAATTGATCCTCAGATCCGCGCGCCACACGTCGGGCTGTCCGGCATGTGCGAACCCTCCCACGACGAATTCGGAGTTATACTCTTCATCGATGATATTGGTGCCGGAAACCGTGAAACTCCATCCGCCATCGGGGTCTTCGAAGCCGATCCGGACATTGCCGAGCAGTATCGCGGAACGCGCCGTGCTGTTTTCGGGATCCCAGAACTGACGGCCCCGATTCTCGAAATCGAGACGCGCGAAGAAGCCCAACCAGTCCGTTATATCGCCGCGATACTGGATGCCGGCATTGACGGTGGCGTTTGCAATATAGGGCGCGTCGTTTCCGACAGCGGCCGGATTGACCTGATAGGCATCGATATCGCTATCGGTTACCGAAACGCCGACATATGCGTCCAAGCCGTCCGCAATCTCGGCGGATGCTTCAAGCTCGAACCCGAGGATATCGATTTCGTCGATCGGCACGAGCACCTGTGCGCTCACCGCGCCGATAAAGACGAAGTAAGGCGCGTTTTGCAGGTCCGTATGGTAAATGGCGCCGCTGAGATTGTAGCGGCCGTTATCGATCTCCGAGCGGAAGCCCGCTTCGAAAGTTTCCGTTTCCTCTTGCGGGAGGAGATCGGACACGCCCGGTACACCCGCGCCCGCCGCGATCGCGCCCACGCCATTCTGGTTAAACTGTCCGCTCCGGAACCCGCGGCCCCAAGACGCGTAGAAGGTTGTGCTGTCGGAGGGTTGATATCGCACGGTCACCTTGGGCTGAAACAGATCGAACGTCGCGCGGTTGACCGCTCCCGGCGCACCGACCGGTGTCGTGAAATTGCCGGCACCGTCATACAGGCCTTGTTGCGGATCGACCGTCTGGCGTCGCCGATCGCGATCGTAGCGCCCGGCAAAAGACACTTCCAACTGGTCGGTCAGATCATAGGCCGCATTGAAGAACAGGGCCCAGGCCTCATTGTCATTGTCGTCGGCGATGAAGCTTGTCAGCGGGTTGGTCGGATTGAAAACGGGTTCGCGCCGGATCCGGACGATACCCTGCTCAAGATCATTCTGAATCGACGATGAGATAAAGCGGTTGGTATCCAGATAATAGCCGCCGACCATCCAGCGGAAAGGCTGGTTCTCCTTCGATGTCAGCCGGATTTCCTGACTGAAGGTTTCGACATCGATAAATTGCGACTGGATTCCGTCAAAGAACGGAAAGGCCGGCGAAGGCGTAATCTGCGACGCGCGCGTATACGGAAACTGGTCGCTGCCGGCGCTTTGGGTGATCCGATCATAGGCGGATACCAAGCGCAGGTCGGCGAAATCCAGATCAAAATTCATCCGCAGCGAGATCTGATCGACATCGCGATCGTCCAGACCCAGATTGTTCGCGAAGAAATCGCGCTCGACGAGATCGGCATCGGCGATCGTGAAATCGAAGGCGGTGGGCAAACCGGTCGTACGATCGACGATCGCGGGTTGATATGTATAGTTCAGCGATCCCGCGTCGGTTCGGACCAGTGAACCGCGCAGATCGATCGTGATCCTGTCATTGGGCGTGAAGCGCAGATGGCCGCGCAGCGCGAGATCCTCGAGATAATCCACTTCGTCGTTGAGAATGACATTATCCAGATACCCGTCGCGATCGAGATATTTGCCGGAGAAGCGGAAGAACAGGCGATCCTGTACGATCGGCCCCGATATCGATCCCTCTATCCCGTATTCGCCGCCCGTGCCCACCGTAAGATTGGCATAGCCTTCGAAATCATTGGTCGGTGCGCGCGTATTGATGATGATCGCACCGCCCGTGGCGTTGCGGCCGTAGAGCGCGCCTTGCGGGCCGCGCAGCACCTCGATGCTATCAAGGTCGAAAAGCGGCTGGTCGAACGACCGCGAATTGGTCTGGAGCACATCGTCGATCACAACGGCGACCGGCGGCTCTCCGTTCCGCGTCTGAGACAGCCCGCGAATGGAGATGAAATTCGTTCCGGCATCCTGAGAGTTCGAGATCGTGACCCCCGGCGTCAACGCGATAAAATCGTCCACGCGCTCGATATTGGCGTCCGAAATGAGCTGGGCATCGAACACGGTTTCCGAAATGGGGACATCCAACAGCGACTCAGCGCGGCCGCGGGCGGTGACGATGATCACGTTCGGGTCGGACGCCATCTCTTCGGCGGCATCGGCGTCGCTACCGACTTGAGCGAACGCGGGCTGGCCGATAATGAGCGCGCTGGCGGTCAAAGCCGTCGTCACAGCCAGGCGGCCAATAGTGCGTGAATTCATCATGCTGTCCTTTCTCAATACCTTAGAACCGCTACCCCATGGATATACCCGATACGGCGCCGGAAACTGAAGCGAGAGTGACCCAAACGGCAGTAAATTCCAACGGCCGCGGCCATGGAATTTCGGGTGGTCTCTGCATAAAGCAGAGTGACAAAGCAGCAACACCCACCCATTGGTGTGGCCCGAAGCCATTGCCTTCAATCGATCAATTTGAGGTCTCGCGCTACGGCGACAGCTTGTATCCTGCGATTGACCGATAGCTTCGCGTAGATATTCTTCAGGTGAAATTTCACGGTATTCTCGGTCAGCTCAAATCGCCTGGCAATTTCCTTGTTCGACCGCCCCTCGGCCACTTGTTCGATGATGTCCTGCTCACGGGAGCTGAGCTTCTCGTTCCCCGAGCCGGGCCTAAACTCCTGTCGGCGTTTCAGGATATCGGTAACGAAATTGACGAGGATAAGGTTTTCCTGCTTATGGCTGAGGCCGTTCTTCGTAGCGACGAGAACCCGGTTGAGCCGATCATCATAAAGGAAGGGCCCGATAATTTTCTGCGGCGCGGCGAGTGTAAGAGCTCTGGTCAGCGATGCGATGCTTTCATCGCGCTTTTCGAGCTGCCAGAACAAGAAGGCCTCCGTCACCAGAAGGCGAATCCTGAAAAGGCCCGCGTCACGCCTTTCGCAGTCGTCGATACAGGTGCGCAGCATGTTGATCGCGTGGGCGGGCGGCAGCATGCGGGAGGACGCCAGGCTCGAAGCGGCGAGATAATGATTCTGCCAGTCTCTCGCGCCCTTCTGCAATTGATGTTCGAAGACCCATTCGGCGAGATCCGCCCCCAGGGCTTTGGCATCGGTGCTATGACCGCGAAGATATGCGAGGCGCATTTGAAAAATTGTGCAGAGCCGCTCGAGCCGCTCCAAACTGCGGTTCATCGCCAGCGTGTGGAATCTGTCGCAAAGGTCGGCTGCATGGCCAAGTTCTCCATGTTGTTCGCAAAGGTGAAATGCCGCGTCCAGACCGATGAGATAAGCCTCGGCCCATCCATCATATTGTTCGATATATGACAGGGTTTGCGACAACGCCTCGATATCCGCCTGGCCGGCTTCGCCCGACCATATCCGCAAAGAGAACTCCATCATCATGGAAAGATGTTTCAGACCGCTGTCCGAACCGAAATTATTCTCGGCAAGCTCAAGCGCTTGAGAGATATTGGCTTTCGACAGCTCGAACTTCGCCAGATAAAGCGCCAGTATTGCCGCGTGGATATAGGTATAATTCAGACCCAGAACCGAGCCGCTGCGCCGCATCTCGCCAAACGTTGCTTCGATATTGTCATGGACCTGTCCCAATTCGCCTACGGAAAACGATGCCACGATGGCTTCGCTGAGCAAAGTTCCGGCTTCCAGGGGAGTCCAGCGGTCCGCCTCGTCGGCGAAATCCGATGCCGCCACTCTCTCAGCCCATCCAGGGGCATCTTCATATGTACTGACCATCGCGCCAACCAATCGCCTGTCACGATCATAGGCGTCGGCTTGATGGTTGCTGCGCAGATTCTTGGAGGCATCGAGCAAACCGCGCGCCTGCTGACAATCGCCGTCTTTGCAACAAAGATAGGCCCGTGCCAGCATAAGCCTGGCGCTCCTCGACACGAGATGATCGGGTAAGATGTTGAGCAAAGCCCGCATCACATAGATGCCTTCGGTGAGGATGACAGACCATCCGCCGGCATCCAGGATCAATCTCTCCGCTTCGTCGTCATTGCCGGCCGCGCTCGCATATTTTACCGCCGGTATGATCTGTCCATCCGTGTCGAACCATCGGCTTGCGGCCATCTGGAGGCCGGCTATCGAGCCAGGTGCTTGGGCTTTCAGCGTCTTTCTCAAATATTCCGCAAAAAGATGATGCAAGCGCACCCAGCCCGCCGCGCTGTCGGTCGGGATAATCAACGCGCTCAACGGCTCCAGGCGGCGCAGCATGTGCCAACTGTCGGTTCGCCCCGTCACGGCATCGGCAAGCGCGGCATTGAATTGCTCCAACACGGAAACCTTCAGCAGAAAATCGCGCAGATCGGTTTCGATCGTATCGATCACCTGATCCGTCAGGTAAGAGGCGATCAGCCCGGTCGACACGCCGGATTGTATCTGGACGGAGGGCTGGACCTGCTTTTGAACGCGCGCGAGCTGCACCGCCACGGGCCAGCCTTCGGTCTGTTCGAAGATCTCCTTCGCATCCGGCAGGCTGATTTTGTCTCCGAGCGCGGAAATCGCCTCCTCCTGCGTCAACCGCAGTTGCTCCGGCCCGATCTCGTGCGCATCGCCGGCCGCAACCAGAATGGGAACGTCGAGCGGCGGTGGCGTACGGCTGTTTATGACCAGAGTAAAATTGCCAGGTGCCTGGCGGACCATCTGCTCGATCAACCGGTCCGTGGCGTCGGACGTCGCGATATGGAAATCGTCGAGAATGAGGAGACAGTTCTCCGGAAGTTCCGCGATCCGGTTCATTAGACTGTTCGTCACCAGTTCGGGATTGGAATCGGCCAGCCCGTTTCGAGCCGCAACTTCGAGCGGCCCAAGATCAGCACCGCCTTTGGCCATGGACAACACTACATAAGACAAGAATTGCCGCGGCTCGGCATCGCCCTCATCGAGGGACAGCCAGCTGAAGATATCCTCATTCTTGTCGTGCGCCTCATACCATTGGCAAAGAATTGTGGATTTCCCGAAGCCCGCAGGCGCATTGACTATGATTACCTTGCACTGTCGCGCAGCCTCGAGACGGTTTATCAATCGCCCGCGGTCGACAAGATCGATATTGGAGCGGCTCGGCGCGAATTTACTTTCGACGACCCAGCTGCTGTACTCGATTGGCTCTTCTTCGTCCGTCATCGGCCCGGCACCTGAATATTATTGGGCTGTTTCTATAGAAGCTCAGAGGCAATTCTCTGAACATCTCGCCGTGATTATGCAATCCGAGATCGTCAGATTCAGATATCGACGGCCCTGCTTCCGTCAGCTGAGCATATTCTTGTAAATGCCGCCCGCCTTAATCACCATATCAATATGACGCCCCTGTCCCAACAGGACGTTAACGTCGTCCAGCGGATTGCCCGCCAAAACCAGAAGGTCCGCTATCGCTCCGGCTTTTACGACGCCGAGTCTGTCCTTCATCCGCAAGATTTCCGCATTGACCAAGGTGGCCGATTCGAGGATCTGCGCCACCGATTCCCCTCGCGATCGAATTCCGAACTCGCGGGATTGTTCATCGAAACTATCGCCAAGCAAATCGGTGCCAAAACCGATTTTCACGCCTGCCCGGCGACAAATCCGGATGGATTCCATCCCGGCGGAGCGCACGCGGTCGAGCTTGGCCAGCATCTCGTCGCTCCAGCCGCTCGCCGATGCCGTATCGGCAAGCACATCATATGTGGTGAGCGTCGGCACCAGATAAGCACCCTTCTCCGCCGCCAGCGATGCCGTCTCCTCGTCGATCAGATTGCCATGTTCGATCGATCGCACACCGCATTCGAGCGCGACTCGGATGGCGTCGGCGCCATAGGCATGCGCCATCACATAGGTCCCGCGGCGCTCGGCTTCCTCGACGATGACCGAAATCTCGTCAGGGCTGTACTGGTTGCGTTCGAGCGGATCGTGCGGCGACGAAACTCCGCCGGAGACCATGATCTTGATCTGGTCGGCACCCTTGCGCAACTCTTCGCGGACCGCTTTGCGGACATCGTCGATACCGTCGGCAATGCGCGCAGTGAACGCCAAAGCATGTTTGCAGTGGCACACGTCATTGTCATCGGTCAGCGAACGGAAATCGCCATGCCCCCCGGTCTGGCTCAACGCCCGCCCGGCGATGAACATACGCGGGCCGATAATGAGATCGTCTTCGACAGCCTGTTTGATTCCCCAATCGCCGCCCGCGGCATCGCGGATCGTCGTGAAGCCGCGCATCAGCATCCGTTCGAGAATGCGTGTCGCCCGTGCCGTCATGAGTGTGGGCGGCACTTCGGAGAGTCGGGCCAGATTGGTATCCGCGAGAAACGGATGAACATGGCAATCGATCAAACCGGGCGTCACATGGCCGCCATCGAGATCGAAACGCTCGACGCCCGGCCGATCTATCCGCGCCGCAATCTCGGTTATTTCTCCGTGTTCGACCAGGATCGACAATAGTTCGGAGATATTCTCGTCTGCCGGGCTTACGATTCTGGCGTTGTCGAGTACAAAATCCTCGGGCCGATACATGGAGCATGGTCTCCTTATGCGTCCAGTCCGTAAACTTCGCGGGCGCGTTCAGCCGACACATAACCGTTCTTGACGTCATCGCGAACCAGTTTCGTCGGTCGTTCGAAAGGATCGCCATATCCGCCGCCCGTCGCCGTATGGACGCTGATGACATCGCCCTTGTTGAGCGTGAGCGCGGTGCAGACGCTGTGGCGCTGTTCGCTTCCGTCGGCCCGGCGGATCACGACATAATTGGTCGTCCCCTCGCGGCCGCCATTCAATCCCCACGGGCCCGTTTCCGAGCGGACATAGGCCATGGTCAGCCACCAGTTATCCTCGATCACCCGATAATCGAGATTGATGCCTTTGCCGCCATTGTAGCGGCCTTCGCCTCCCGGTTCATCCGTCAATGCCAGCCGATCGACCATCAGGCCATTGCGCTGCTCGGTGACTTCCACCGGGCAATTGAATGTCTCGCCGTGATATCCGGTGTACAGAGCGTTGAGGCCGTCGCGGTCGTTACAGGCGCCCCAACCGCCAAGCTGCGGTTCGACGATACTTTGCGGTTCCCCCGTTTCGGGATGCGGGCCGCCAATGAAGGTACCGCATATCGACGCGAAATGTCCGGCAGGCAGTTTATCGCCGAGCACCGGAGCGAGCGCTTTCCAAAGGACATCGAATATGATCATGCTCACTTCGTAATACACGCTCATCGCCGCCGGATATTCGGCATCGAACATCGATCCTTTGTCGGTCAGCAATGTGACAGGACGAAACGAACCTGCGTTGGCAAAGGATTGGGGATTGGCCACTGCCTTGAAGATCATCTGCGCATCGACATAGGTCGCATCGTAGGACGCGTTCATGGCACTTGCATTTTGCGAGGGATTGCCGCGGAGATCGACGATGAATTCATCTTCGGAGATGGTAATCGTCGCCTGGACGACCTGGCCGTCATCGAGCGTTTCACTCGCGGTATAGCTGCCCGCCGGAAGTTCTTTCAGCGCACGCCGCGCCTGCGCCTCGCCGAGCGCGATATAATCGGCGATCGCGTACACCACCGTGTCCCTGCCATATTTTTCGGCGATCGCCTTCACCCGCCGCTCGCCGGCACGTGTCGAGGCGACCCCGGCCCAGAAATCACCTCGCGCCGTATCCGGAATACGACTGTTGGTCGTCACGGTATCGAGCAGGGCCTGGTTGATCTTTCCACGATCGATGATCCGGACCTCGGGTATCTGCAGCCCCTCTTGATAGATATCGACGGCATCCGGAGAGATGCTGCCGGGGAACGCGCCGCCGATATCGGCCCAATGTGCTTTGTTGGCGAGCCAGGCCGTCAACTTCCCCTCACAAAAGACCGGCATGATCAGCACGACGTCATTCAGGTGGCTGACCCCGCCGAAATGGGGCATGTTGGTCATGAAGACATCCCCTTCATGGATATCGTCCAGACCGAACTTCGCGATTATCGCCTTCACGCCGGGCTCGAGCATACCGACGAAAGCGGGTATGCCGGACCCCGAACTGGTGAGATTGCCGTCATGATCGAACAACCCGACGCCGAAATCGAGCACTTCGTAGATGATCGAGCTCATCGCCGTCTTGCGCATCGTGGCGAACATCTCATCGGTGATCGCCGCAAGTGACGACTGGATGATATCGATCGTGATCGGATCATGCGTCTCGGCTTTATCTACCGCGGTCATCGCTTGCTCTCCTCTCCACCTGTCATGATATGGATATTGCCGTAACCGTCCACGGAAGCGTGTTGTCCGGGAAAGATAACGGTTGTCGTTCCGGCCTCTTCCACGATTGCCGGGCCGGAAAAGGATGCGCCCGCGCCCAGCAGCGCATGCTCGTAAATACTCGCTTCGTGGACGCCCGCCTCATCGAAGTCCACATCGCGCCGGCCCTTGACGGCCGATTCCGCATCCGGATTTTCGGCGATCCGGGTGAGTGCGGGCCGATCGATCGCGGCGAAGCTGGTCAATTGAAAACTCACCAGATTGATTCCGCTATCCAGCCGATACGTATATTCCTGTTCATAGGCATCGTGAAACTGCGCCTTTAGGGCATCGATATCTTCCGCCGCCAGATCGCCCGGTGCAACCGGAATGCGGACGCTATGTTCTTGCCCGTCATATCGCATATCGAGTGCACGCTCGAAACGCACTGAGCCGTGATCGATGCCTTCGGCCGTAAAAGCTTCGAGCGCCTCATATTCCATTTCGGCAAAAGTTCGTGAGATAGCCACGGCCTTTTCACGCTCGACTGGCATCGGATTGGTCCGCACATAGTCCCGGCGCAAATCCGACATCAGCATACCCCAGGCGGAAAAGACGGCGGAGTTGGAGGGTATGATAACCCGGGGAACGCCAAGCTCCGCCGCCAAGGCCGTGGCATGCATCGCGCCGCCCCCGCCAAAAGCCACCATGACAAAGTCCCGCGGGTCATGACCGCGATTGATCGATACGAGTTTGAGGGCGTTGATCATATTGTTATTGGCAACGCGCACCACGCCCCGCGCGACATCGGCGGGCTCAAGCTCGAGCTCCGCGCCCAGTCGCGCGAAGGCCGCGTTCACGCCGGCCATATCGGCCTCGATTTCTCCACCCACAAAATAGTCGGGATCGATCCTGGACAGAAACAGATTGGCATCGGTCGTCGTCGCCTCGGTACCGCCCTCGCCATAGGCGACGGGGCCCGGACGCGCGCCGGCACTTTGCGGCCCGACATGGAGCTTCTTGTAGGGATCGATCCACGCAATCGATCCACCGCCATTGCCGATCTCGACGATATCGACAACCGGCGTCATGATCGGATAACCGGCGGACAGATCGGTCTTCTCGATCATGTACTGGCTCGTAACGTTGACGCGACCACCGTCGATAAGCGAACACTTCGCCGTCGTGCCGCCGATGTCGAGTGCGATGATATTCTCTTCGCCGATCAGCCGCCCCAACGCCGCCGCACCCAGCACACCGCTTGCAGGGCCGGACTCGACCATCGTCACCGGCGTCGCCTTGGCTGCCTCCAACGTGTCAATCCCGCCATTGGATTGCATGACGTAAAAGGAGCCGCCAAAGCCGCTGGAACCGAGCCGGTTTTCCATGCGCGACAGATAGTCGCGCGCGATCGGCTGAACATAGGCGCTGAGAACCGCCGTATTCGTGCGCTCATATTCGCGCCATTCGCGCGTAATATGATGCGATGCGACGACCGCGATCTCGGGCCATTCTTCCGCGATCGCCGCAACGACGCGTTGCTCATGTTCCGGATTGGCATAGGAATGGAGCAGGCAAACGGCGATTGCCTCGACGCCTTCCGCCCGAAAATCGGACAGGATTTCCGGCAATCCATCAAGCTCGAGAGGCGCGATCAGCTCGCCTCTGTAGCTCAGCCGTTCCGGAAGCTCCCTTCGCAGATAGCGCGGTACGAAAGCGTCCGGCTTCTGATAGCGCAGGTTGAAGAAGTCCGGCCGATTGCCGCGGCCGATTTCCAATATGTCGCGAAAGCCCTGTGTCGTTATCAGCGCCGTCCGCACGCCTTTGCGTTCGGTCAGCGCATTGATCACGACTGTCGTGCCATGCGCGAAAAACTCGATATCGCCGGGATCGATCCCGGCTTTGGAGATCGAATTCAGAACCCCTTCTTCAAACTCCGGAGGCGTCGTATGCACCTTTTCGGTAACGAACTGCCCCGCCGAACCGCTATCGGCATCGATTTCGTAATAGACAAGATCCGTGAAAGTGCCTCCGACATCCGTCGCCAGTCTTATTTTCGGCATCGCGTGATTCTCAATCCTCTCTCGGTTCCTGTTCGACGCCACTTTCGCGCGTCGTTACGGAATCTGACGGTGGCGCGGCGTTCGCTGCGATCGTGAATTCCCGAATGATCACAATGGACGAGCACCGTCGGCGGTAAAAGCCACACCAAAGGGTAGCTGGGTTGTCGCGGGACCAACGGCGGGGCGGGGAGCTTTCTCAGCCAAGTCGCCGGCCTTCGGTTTCCGGGAGGAAAGCAGCGGCAACGAATGTGATCGCGAGAAACAGCGATATGAACAAAATAGTCTGCACAAAGCCCGTGGCCGCGAGAACGAACCCGATCGCGACCGGCGCAGCGGTGTTCGCCACGCGCTGCGACATTATTCCCCAGGCCGTTCCGGGTCCGCGGGTGGCGGTGTCGTATATCTCGCCCAGCCACGTGTTCCATATTCCCCAGGCGCCGAGGCTGAAGAAGGACAGAGTGAAATTCCAAACATACATTTGGGTAAGATTTGCCGACGTGGCGAAACCGATCCCGGCGATCGTCGAAAACGCGACGAAAATCACCATCACCTTTTTCCGGCCCCACCGGCCGGTAAAATAGCTCGCGGCGAAATAACCGGGGAACATGAACAGGGCGGAAAGCGCGATAAAACTCAGCCCCTCCCCAGCGCTGAGACCGCGCGTGCTCAGGAGTTCGGGCAGCCAGGACGTCATGCCCCAATAGCCCCAGGCGAAGCAGAAATTGACGATCGTGCTCAGCAGCGTGATCGGAAAGATCGGTCCTCTGAAGATATCGAAAAAGGGCATCTCCTCGTCCAGCCCCGGCGTCTTGCCGATCCGATCCGGCCGAACGGCACCCGCCGCGAGCCTGCTCACCGTGTCCGCCGCGTCTTTCGAGCGCCCGCGCTCGGCAAGCCAATAGGCCGATTCCGGAACGAACATGTAAATCGCCATAGCCCAAAGGGCTGCGGAGGCGCTGAAACCGAGAACGATGCGCCAACCCATATCGGCGAAAAGCGCGGTTACGCCGACGGCGACCAATGTGCCGACCGGCCAGCCTGCCGACAGGAGTACGGTGGCCCGCCCCCGAACATTGACCGGCAGAAGCTCCATGAAAAGGGGAAAGGATACGACAAGGGCGCCGGACAAAACTACGCCGGCGAAAAACCGGGTCCACCAAAGAAATTCGTAACTGGGCGCCAGCGCGCTGATGACCGGGAAAATCGCGTAGAGTCCGATACTCAGAACCAGGCAGTTACGGCGCCCCAACACCGTCGACAGCTTACCCCAGATTAGCGAACCGGGAATCATGCCGAGAAAGATCGCGCTGATCAGCATACCGATCTCGCCGGCGTCGAGACCGAACTCGTCCCCGATCGCCCCGGCCGACAGGATCAGAATGAGCATCTCCCACGCTTCGATTACGAAGGTGATGAAGATGACCATTCCCGCGAACCAGTGCGCACGCGTCAAGGGCATTTGCTCGAACCAATAGCCCGCACCCTCTATGTCACCGGCTTGCGCTGCAGTTGTAGCCATGCCCCCTCCGACACCCTGTCTCAAAGAATGATCCATTGGACAACGGGTAGGGTGGAAAGTGAACCCACCCCTTTGGGTGGTCTCCATTTTTGTCGAGGATCGTGTAGTTTCACTTCCTACTCGGTCGAATAAAGATCAAGTGAAGCGATTTAGATATAGTGTTCGATATGTAGAAATTGTCTTTCTGCGTATATATTTACTGTGATATTTTAGATATGAAGATAGATTGATGAACTTTAAAATGACAATAAAACCCATAAACTAGATTTATTAGGAGGCAAAAATGACGAGCGTTATTTACTCTATGAACAAAGGACCCTACCAGAATAACGGCGCATGCCCCTGGTACACGTCGACTACGGTAGGAACGCCTCCTCAAGAACTGAAGTTCGCGCTCGACTCAGGTACGAATATATTATGGTCGACATCGTCAATGTGCGCTCCCGATAGTTGCCAACATTATGCAGGCGGTCGTTTTTACTGGGAGAAATCAACGAGCTATGAGTGGATTCAGACGGCCTCGATTCCGTATAGCTTCGGTCCATGGGGTACGATGGACGTCGTAACGGGTAAGGATGTGCTCGGCGTGCCCGGCGCAAAATCCCTGCCGATACAATTCTATCTCTCTGCGGGGTATGACAGCCCGGAATTCGCGCAAATCGACTGGGATGGCGGACTGGGGATTCCGTCCGGCAGCGCCTATGTCCAGCGAGAAAACAGCTTCATCGTCGAAGAACTGATGAACAACGGATCGATCTCGCCCACCATGCCCCTCGTGTCATTCGACTGGAATCCCGAAACGCGATCCGGTTCCTGCGAAATCGGGGGTCTCGACAAGTCCAAATTCATAGAGGACGAAGGCATTTTCATGCAATGGATGCCTTACACAGAATTTAAGGGCGTAGAGTATATCTGGACCACGTCGCTCGATAGCTACTCTGTCGGTGGAACCCCGATCTGCCCCGAAAAAGACCTTATGTTTGCATTCGATTCCGGCGCGTCGCGGTTCAAGGGTGACAATACCCTCATGACAGAAACCCTAGCTCTGGTCGGGAAGACCGGAGGTCCGCCTGTCACATTGGGATTCGGCGACGGTGAAATGACAGTTACGTCCGATATGTACATGGTCGAAATGGAAGAAGGGCCGGACAAAGGCGAGGTCCTGCCCCAGTTCAAAAAGCTTGGGCTTACGAATCTCGCGCTCGTTGGCTCGGTGATCATGGAATATTGCTACGTCGTCTACGGCTATACTGTTTCAACCAATCAGGCCGGAAGATACATCCTTTCGCCCAAGGGGATGTGGGCGTTCAACAAGCCCGGCCTTCCAAAACTCATAACGAAATCTCCGGCGGATATGGAGATGCCGGGTCCCTGCGAACCGACGCAAGCCTAGAGGCGTGGAAAACACCAAGACATAGGAGATAATGATGACGTTAGCTGGTAAATGGCAGAACGAATTCGGATCGACGATGGATCTCACGGTCGAAGATGGCATCGTCCAGGGGGTTTACACCTCTTCGACGGGGTCCAGCGGCGAATATCGGGTTATCGGCTTTCAGCAGAATGGCGAGCCCAGTTCGAACGGTGGTCAAGCTTGCGCCCTTGCCATCAACTGGCATTCCATCGTGCCCGGCAAGCCCGACAATAGTTGGCATTGGGTTTCCGGGCTGAGCGGACAGCTCAGCATTCAAGACGGGGGTGAGCAACTTGTGGTGGCGCACGCCTTGGTCGCGTCTGTCGAGTTTCCTGATTTTGCGGCTGCCGGGACGTATATCGACAAACTCATCTACAAGCGGATTTCGGATGAATCATCCCATGAGCCAGCGGAAATCGACAAGAGCGCCGCGATCGACGATCCGCTCGTCGGTAACTGGTATGGCGCGGATGGAACGAACTTGAATATCGAACAGGTGATCCCCTTTTGGAACGACGCCTATAAGGACGGCGCATTCGGAATAATCTTCGGCCTGATAACGTGGAACGGAGTAGCCTCACAAATGTACGGCGTGACCGATATCCATACGGGCGCGCCGTTTAACTTAGATAGGAAGTCGGTGTCCATCGTCGCTTTGCCGGATGCCGACAACGGACCGGCGGTTTCGCTGGCAGGCACGCTCGATCTCCGAAACAAAATTCTCAACGTGCTGAATCTTCCATCCCAGGCGACCGCACCTGCAAATTCATATCTGCAAACAACCGTGTCGACGAAAACCTTCACGCAATAATAAAGTATAGTGTACGACGCCACTCGCGCCCTCGCCCCCAATTGTATCGGGGGCGAGTAGGCGTATCGCAAACGGAGTCCAGCGTGGCCTGATGGTGAAAGTGAAGACTTCTCTCTTCCGGTATCGGTTGAGGACCCCGGCGGGACCGCATGCGCTTGGCCGCATCCGAAGTGCGAGTATCCAGGCGCACAAGTATCAGGCGCACGATTCCGACCGCGCTATCATTGGAGCAACCCGATATCTGAGCGATGTCATGGGGAGGTCGTACCTGCCGGCATAGCGGCGATAAAGCGCGGTCGATCGACGCATTAGATTACAGGCTTGCTCAATTTGCCCGTTCGCCCAATGCGCATCGGATGCCTCCTGCAAACGATGCGCATAGTTTAACGTCGGCGCTGGGCTGACGGCATTGGCCCGCTCGCTGCGACGCGCCAGACGGAGCCCTTGTTCGATATAGCGTGTGGCCGCTTCTCTATCACCATTCTCCGCCGCAACCTGTCCGCGCGCGATGCTCGTTGTTGCGAGGCGCCGTTGCAGATCATTGTCTTCAGGATCGGCCCGGTAGGAATTCAGCGCGCGCCGATAGGTTGGTTCGATAACGCGCCCCGCCTCGGCGCTCCTCCCGAGCTGCAGTAGCGTGCGCGCGAGGTTGGTCGCTATCTTCGCTTCCAGCCTGCGATCGACGGGTAGCCCCGTTTCCGCCGCAAGCCGTCGTTGCGCGGCCAGGGCGGTTCGAAATGGCACGATACCGTCCGCATACCCGCCCATGACGATCCGGAAACCCGCAGATATATTGACGAGATCGTTGTACGCGCGGCGCACGTCATTGTCCTGGCGAACGGCCGGAGGAGCAGCATCAATCCGGGAGATAGCGCGCTGGAGCGCCCGATGTCCGCCCTCGATATCATCGCCACAGCATGCCAGGGCATCCGCGAGATAACGCTCCGCGCGTGCATATTCCGCAATGGTTCGGGGTGATGGCATTTCGATTTCGAGGAGCAGCGCACGGGCTCGTTCCGCGTGCGATGGAGCCGCTTGCGTATCGATATAGGTCAGCAGCTTGTCCCGCGCGAGCCCGACATGGCTGCGCGCAAGGGCCAGGCGTACCGCGTCGGTCGGCGAATCCGCGTATAACCTATCAAGTATCGAGACCGACCGTTCGTACAGGGCGATACCCGCGGTCATATCTCCCGCATTTCCCGCTTCGAAAGTTCCGGTCGCGCTCGCCAGCCGGTAAAAGCCGCGCCCGGCGGCAAGGCGTGCATCGTAAGATGCATCCGGATCGCTCGCCAGAACCTCAAGATGGCTCTGCGCATTGCGTGCCAGCATCAGCCGCGCCTCCGAATTGCCCGGTCGATTGCTGACCTCGTCGAACACATCGAACATCATCGCACTTGCAAGCTCGCGGGTATCGGCAAGGTTCGCCTCGGCCTGCACGCGCGCCTCTTCGGTCTGTTGATAGGCATGCGTCACGAGAATCAGTGCCGTCGCCATCGCTATCGCCACAGCCGATATAGCCGCTGCCGCCAAGCGCTGCCGCCGGACGAACTTGCTAAAAATATAGCCTGGCCCTCGTTCGACGGCCGTTACCGGCCGGAACGCCCGATGGTTTTCGATATCCTCAGCGAGTGCCGATACCGAGGGATAGCGCGCTTCGGCATCTGCAGAGGCGGCCTTCCCTGCGATTGCCGCCAGTTCGGCCGGACCGTCGGACGCCAGGAGGAGATCGAGCAACTTGCCAAGCGCATAGATGTCCGAGAGCGTCGTTGCCTCTTCGCCTTCGCGTTGTTCGGGCGCGGCGAACCCGGGCGTGAAGGCCGATCCGCCGCGATCGGCCTTTTCCGCGCCACCATCCGGTCGCGCGATGCCGAAATCGATGAGCTTCACCGTCTCGTCGCCGGCTATCAGGACATTGGGGGGCGTAAGGTCCCTGTGAATGATGAGGCGTTGATGCGCGGCTTGAACGGCCGCGCAGATCTGTTCGAAGATCGCGATCCGCTTCTCGAGCGAAGGGCGTACACGCGTCAACCAACAATCGAGAGGTTCGCCCTCGATATATTCCATCACGAAATAGGGGGCGCCTTCCGCGGTCTCCCCGCCATCGAAGAGCCGTGCGATATTGGGATGATTCAGATCAGCGAGAATCTGTCGCTCACGACGGAACCGCTCGATCATGGCGTCTGTGATCAAACGCTGCTTGATCAGCTTGATCGCAACGACGAAGTCGAAATCTTCCGTCGCGCGTTCGGCCAGGTAAACATTGCCCATCCCCCCGCGCCCGATCAGGCGCTTTACACGATAACCGGCGACGCGTTCGGGATCTTCGTCCTGTTCTTCAAGCAGGTTCGCGCCCCCGGTCATCAAGCCACCTGCATCGTTCGAACCGGCCGTCAGAAGTTCGATCGCGCGCGCTTTCGCCTGATCGCTGAGCATTTTTTGCGACCGGATATAGTCGCTGCGCTCGTCCGGCGAGTGATCTAGGGCCCGTTCGACGGCAGCCATGGCCTGGCGCTCGGTTTCGGGATCATGGCAGTCCATTGTCAGTGGCGCAGCCTATCGTACAGCCATATCCGGGACGCCTGCCAGCGGCGTTTAACCGTGGCGACCGATATATCGAGCACGGTTGAAATATCGGTGAGCGACATGCCGCCAAAAAATCGCATTTCGACGATAACGGCGCGCTGCGGATCGATGCCTTGCAATTCCTTGAGGTGCATATCGAGCGCCAACAGCTCGACAGGCGGCTGCCATTCGCCGATGTTGGTCTGCAGCGTGACTTTGGTGTGATACCGTTTATCGGCATTGCGACGTCGCGCCTGATCGACCAGGATTTGCCGCATGATGCGCGAGGCAAGCGCAAGAATGTGCGCCCGGCTCTTGAACTTGATCCGTTCAAGCCGCGAAAGGCGGATCACCGCTTCGTTGATCAAATCGCCCGTCGAGAGAGATGAACGGAGTTCCTGCGAGAGTTTGGCGGCAGCGATGGCCTCCAACTCGTTATGAATATCGCGGATCAGCGCATCTCCAGCATCGGCATCGCCCGACTGCCACTCGGCCATGAGCACGCCGTGATCCATAATCTACTCCCCCCGAATCGCGACCAGCATGAAGAATAGTCTCGAAGTCTGCGCTTTTCCAAGAATACCGGGAAGTGCGGCGATGATCATCGGCTCGGTATTGCCCGCACCATGTTCGCTATAGGCTTGGACGCGCCGGTCGCTATATTCGATCCGCGAACGCAAGGTATCGATATATTTGGTATAGAACAAAAAGAACATGGTGCCGCTTGCGTGACTCGAACACGCGACCTCCGCATTACGAATGCGATGCTCTAC
>JBCDDN010000035.1:0-38601 GCA_039180285.1 Pseudomonadota bacterium
AAAATGCACAGATTGTTGACAATCCCGATGATTGAATTGATAATATTCTTGTATATATATTACGATTCTATGTCGGGGGGAACTTCAATGTCAGAGCCGTGTTTATCTGAAAATAGGCTGATGGGCTTCAACTTCGCACCGCGCGGATGGGCGTTTTGCGATGGGCAGATCCTGCCGATCAACCAGAATCAATCACTCTATTCGCTGCTTGGTACAACTTATGGCGGCGATGGCCGGACCAGCTTCGCATTGCCCGATTTGCGGGGGCGGACGCCTATGCATGTCGGGCGCAGCAATGGCGGCGCCGATCATCGGCTCGGGCAGAAAACGGGCGAGGAAACGCACACGATTTCAGCGGCGGAGATGCCGCAACACGACCACAATTTGATGGCATCGTCCGATGCCGTCGCCTCGAACGATCCGACCGGCCGGGTCCTCGGTAACAATCAGGGCCTGATTTATCATGCGCCGGCAACGCCGGTATCGATGGCGCCCAATTCCGTGGCCAATGTTGGAGGCGGTCAGGCGCATGAAAATATGCAGCCCTATATCGCCGTCAATTTCTGCATCGCGCTGCGAGGGCTGTTTCCATCGCGTAACTGAGTTGCCGGTATTTCTTCTCACGGCTTGGGAGGGCCGATCCTATGTCCGAACCCTTTGTTGGCGAGATCCGCATGTTTGCGGGCAATTTCGCTCCCCGCGGATGGGCTTATTGCGATGGCCAGTTGCTGGCTGTTAGCCAGAATGACGCGCTCTTCTCGCTGCTGGGCACGATCTACGGCGGCGATGGCCGTACGACCTTCGCTTTGCCCGACATGCGCGGGCGCATTCCGATTCACGCCGGCCGAGGACCGGGCCTGAGCAATCGCCGGCTGGGCGCCAAGGCCGGTGCCGAGAATGTCACGCTAACCGTCAACCAGCTGCCGGGCCACACCCATCTCGTTCAGACTGCCGAACAAGTGGGCACGGAAGCCAGCCCGCAAGGCAATACGCTGGCCAGGGCCGCAGCCGGCAACCCTTATTTCTCGTCCCCGACCGCTCCTCCTCCGGAGGTGGCCATGGCACCGAGCGCGATCACGGGTACGGGCGGCAGCCAGTCGCACACCAATCTAATGCCCTTTTTATGTATCCACTTCATTATCGCGCTGTTCGGCATCTATCCGAGCCGGAATTGAGGGAGCCCTGATATGTCCGAACCGTTTATCGCCGAAATTCGTATCTTCGCGGGGAGTTTCGCCCCCCGCAGCTGGGCCTTTTGCGACGGGCAGCTTTTACCGATTTCGCAGAATACGGCGCTGTTCTCATTGATCGGCACGACCTATGGCGGAGACGGCCGCACCACGACGGCACTGCCCAACATGCAAGGCCGTGTGCCGATGCACGCAGGTCGCGGGCCAGGTTTGACATCACGCAGGATCGGCCAGCGCGGCGGCGCCGAACAGGTTACACTAAGCGAAGCGCAGATGCCGCAGCATCAGCATACCCAGCTTGCGGTGCCTCGCGGGCAGCTCACCGTCGGAAACTCGCTGGATCCAGCTGGTAATCTGCTCGCCTCGCCGCAAACCGGCAATCAATATGCCGATGCCAACAATCTGGTCGACATGGCATCGAACAGCTTGACCAACGCGGGCGGATCGCAACCGCACAACAATCTTCAACCCTTCCTGGTGATGAATTTCATCATTGCACTGCAAGGCCTGTATCCGTCGCGCTCCTAACCGCGCGGCCCGGGGCACGACATTCCAGAGGAGCTTGATCATGAGCGATACCGCGAGAACAGAAATCGAACTGGAGGACGACGCTCTTCTTCCGGCGAACGACGACACCGTCACGCCCTTCGCGGAACTGTCACGCCTCATGGTGATCGGGATCGGCGCTGACGAAGGTAACAAGCTGGTTTGGACCGCCCAGACCGCACCCAACGGACCTTGGGACACGAAATGGACGCCGGTGAATGACGGCAGCTATGATCTACTCGGTACGGGAACCACTACTGATGGCCGTGTCGCGATGGTCGTTCAGACACATGACGACAAGTCCGTCCAGTATATTGCCGAAAAAGAAAACAATGACGGCGAAACCAAGAATTGGGCCGCACCGGTCGATCTCGGTATGCCGGACGGTCTTGCCGGATTCGTCGAACTGACGATGACGCGGGACGCGTCGGGCCGGATTGAGATTTTCGGTGTCGACGATTCGGGCGGCAATGTCTGGTGGATCTATCAGAACCCGCCGAAGATCGTCGACACGACCGAACAGATCACCCCGCCGGGTACCGAGGACCCGGTCACGGTTCAGGTTCAGGTCGCCGAACCGCCGGACCAGCCGTGGAGTGACTGGATACCCCTTCCCGGCGAGACGGTTGCCCGAATCACGACCGCCAACAACGCGGACGGCCGGATCATGTTGATCGCCACCGGGCAGGACCCGGAGGCGCGCGCGCTCTATGTCAACAACCAGACAGTCGAAACCGCGCTCGCGCCCGACCAATGGACGGGCTGGAAGCGCATTGACAACGCCCATAGCGGCACCGCCGGTTCGAAACCGACCGCGGTGCTCGACCGTCAGGGTGCGGTCAATATCTTCATGATCGGCGATCTTGCCGAAGTGGTTCAGATCCGCCAGCAGCCACCGGGGAGCGACAGCTGGTCGGCTTGGGCACGGCCGGGGATGACCGACAGCGTGTTGCTTAACGTGACCGCGGCCTTTGATGGCGATGGCGATATCTCGCTGATGGCGGTCGGCGAGCATGCACAGTTATTCTACAATCAACAAGCCGATTCACTCACGCAGAAATGGTCCGGCTGGCAGCAGATCGGCAAGGTCGACGATTTCGGCGAGATCATGATGGACTATAATGCGGATGGCCGGCTGACCTATTTCCAGGGCCTGAGCAAAACCAACGGGCTGGCCTATGTGTCGCAGTTCGTGACCGATGCGACAAGTTGGGACGCCGGATTCGTTCAGTTCGCGGCAAGCGATATCTCCACCTACGGCGTGGCGCGTGACCTGACCCCGCTAGAAGCAGGCTGACTGTGAGCCTTTCCGGGCCGGGGAAGCATCCGTTGGGAAGCTGCGATATTCCCCGCTACGCACGCGCCGAGGAGATGGGTGTAACGTTGCGCCCGGCAACCGAGGGTGACTTGCGCTTCCTTTCGGCACTTTATGCATCAACCCGGCAAGAGGAGCTGGCGCCCCTGCCCTGGAGCGAGACCGAAAAAGCCGCCTTTCTCGATATGCAATTCCGCGCCCAGCACAGCCATTATCATGAACATTATCCCGATGCGCTGTGGCTGATCGTGGAGCATGGGGATGTCGATATCGGCCGTCTCTATCTCGAATATTGGCCGAGCGAACACCGAATCATCGATATCGCGCTGATGCCCGACGCTCGGGGTAAGGGTATCGGGCAGACGCTGCTGCGCGATGTGATGAAAGGGGCGCGTGCAGAAGGAAAAACGGTCGGTATTCATGTCGAAAAGGCCAATCCCGCGATGCGGCTCTATCGGCGTCTCGGATTCGAAACCGTCGAGGACAAAGGGGTCTACGATCTGATGATATGGAAGCCTGACGGTTGACGTTCACCCGCATTGCTCGGCGGTAAGCGTCAATAGCCCACCGGTCCGTCAGGTGAAAATCGCTTCATAATGCACGCCTCCGTCCATCTCGCCGACCGGCACGATAAATAGTTCCAGCTGGCCCAGATCTCCATGTTCGAGAACATAGCTGCCCTGCGGCAGGATCATATCCGTGTCGGATTGCCACAGCAGCGAAAATGAGCCGCCCATGCGCTCACCCTGACCTTTTCGGACAATCTCGATCAATCGCAGCGATTGCGACGGCTCGATTGATGTCACTGTAAATATCTCGCTTTCAAGTTCTTCGAAACGATCGGCTGTGAGGCTGTCGATCACGGTTTGGCTCCTGCCTTCAAGACACGCTGTCACGCTATCGCGTTTTCGAGGCTGTGACCACTCGTACCGGAGGGCTGCCATCGCTACCGCAAGGGGCAAGTCTCAAGCGGGTATCAATCAGTATCACGGGCGAGAAGCTGTGGATAAATGACGCTTTATCGGCACTCGGTAATTTTCGAAGTCGTTGGACACCGAAGCCTTGGCGGGCCGCTTTCCAACAGCAAACACCATTAGCAACCCGCTCCCAGAAAACCCGACACCGCTCGTCCGTCGGATTGATGAAGCAAAGCAGCCGCCATACATACCCTCCTCAAGTCTAACGATGCTTGAAGTCTCGATTAAGGCTGACTCCAATTCCAAGTCCATCTTCAATGCAATTTTCAAACGTAAAACCGGTATGACGACAAGTGCGTTTCGTAAACGCGCAAGCGAAGACTGTAGAGAAGTGCGCGGCCTTCCTGAAGGTACGGACTCTCTCACTTGGCGACCAACAAACCAGGCCTGCAACTCGGACACAAAGATTGCGCTTATGTCCGCGACCTAAGACTTTTTCTGCACAAGCAGATCATCGAGTGCATCTGCGAAGGCAGCGCCGATTTTTATGTGATCGCCGTTATCGAGATGAACCACCGACGTCCGCCCCGAAGAAGCCATAGTCACGCTCTGTAATCGAGCGAGATTAACGACGGCCGTTCGATGCACGCGGACAAAACCCCTTGGCGCCAGGCGCTCTGCCATCAGCTTGAGCGGCGCGCGGACGAGGTGCACGCGATCGGCAGTGTGAACTTCACAATAGTTAGCGGCCGAACGGATCGTGCAGATATCGTCGACACGCAATTTCAATCTCGGAGCTTCGGGGAACGTCATCCAGCGAATATCGCTTACCGGTTCCGTAACATTGTCATCACCTTTTGCACGGACCCGCAGAAGAAGGGTCGTAATCAATGCTGCAACGGCCACCGCAACCGGCAGAAGATCGAACATGCGTGCCAAGATCTGCGCGGCGAAATCGGCACGATAGTCGCCTCCCGGCGCGACGACGTGAAACATTGAACCGATAATAAGCGTCGTCAGAAAGATACCGATTGATATCGACATCCTATGCATTGGGCCGCGGTCGACGAAAGCGGCAAGGAGCGCTCGTTCCCGCCAGATCAGCCATCCAAACAATCCCGACGGCAACCCGACACTGACACCCCAGCCGAGCGAAACGCCCATCGGAATCGCTTCGGAATCCAATAGACCATGCAACTGACAATAGGCGGCATAAACCAACGCCGCAGCGATACCCGCGACGGCAATGCCAACCGCATCATTCCGAACGATAGCAAAACGCATCAATTAAGCTCCCATACCGAATGACCGGTGTTACTCACTAGAATCAAAGCAAACCATGCGTCCAGATTCACACGCTCGGTCGGTCTGTTTTCATCCCGAATAGGTCGGATTTGTCCCTATGTGCTTGTTCTGGTTCCAGGCAACGGCACGATTTCGCACCGGACATGCCGTACCGGAGCGATGCAATGTACCACGCACCATTGTCGTTGGTTCTTATATTTTCACCAGTCGCCCCTCTTTTCGCTCAGGCCGGAAACGCCGATGCCGATGTCGTCGAGGAGGCCGACGACGCATTCGGGCGTCGAGTGGGGGCCGAGCAGATCGGACTCTATTCGGAATCCAATGTGCGCGGTTTCAATCTGCAGGATGCAGGAAATTACCGGATTGCGGACAGCTATTTCGTGCGGTCGGCTGCACCTGCCTTTCCCATTATCGCGGGCACTACAACCCGTGTCGGCGTCAACGCGCTGCGTTACGATTTCCCCGCACCATCGGGGGTAGTCGCTTTCGATCTGCGCGAACCGGTCCCGGGCACCGAAGCGTCCGTTGAAACGGGCATACGCGCGAATAGCGGACCCTTTGCCGAACTCGGCTTCAGCATGGCGACCCGGGATGAGCGCCTCGGATTCGTGGCGGGTGCCCACATTTATCCGGAACAAAGCTATGTCGACGGTGCGGGCGGGGATTTCTTTGGGATCGGTATTACGCCCAGATGGACGCCATCGGACCGATTCAGCCTGACGGCGCTCGCGACCAAGACATGGTGGCGCTACGACGCGGATGTCGGCTTCGCAGTATCCGGCCCGTTCCTGCCGCCGCGGATCGAGCGGCGAGTTTATCGCGGCCAGCAATGGGCGGCTTTTGATTCCGAGACGGAGGTTGCTGGTACGATCATGGAAGCCGGAGCTCCTTCCGACTGGCAGGTACGCGCATCGGCCTTCCTGTCGCAAACCCGCTATGCCCGCAGCGATTTCAACCTGTATCAGGTGCTCGACGAAGATGGTGCGGTCGATGCCACCACCTTTATTGCGCCACCACAACGCTTCCGGTCACTTTCTGGCGAGGCGGTCCTGTCGCGCGCCTGGTCTGCCGGCGCGCTATCTCATCGTATCGTCGCCATGGTGCGCGGCCGCGACACCCGGGCCCGGACAGGGGCCGGCGAAGCAGTGTCGATCGGCCGTTTCGATCTCCCCAGCCTACCGCCCGACCGATCCGAGCCGGATCGGCCCACGGACAGTTCGACACGTGACAATGTGGAGCAATATACGGCGGGTATCGGCTATCGCCTCTCAATCGGCGACACGCTCGAGCTCAGGGGCGATGTGCAACGAACCCGATATCGCAAACGGGTTCGGATTGCAGAGGTCAGCGACACTTCGACCGTGTCCTCGCCTTGGCTGTACAGCGCTTCCGCGACATTGGGAGTCACCGGCGAGCTGACCGCCTTTGCCAGCTATACCCGCGGCCTCGAGGAATCCGGCATCGCCCCGGCCAATGCGGTAAACAGCAACGATGTGCTGCCGCCCGTTCTTGCGACCCAGCTGGAGTTGGGCGCACGCTATGCGCTGGACCCGAACCTGTCGCTGATCGGTGGCGCCTTCGAGATATCGAAACCCGTACCCGGACTGGCCGCCGACGGACGGTTCGATCTCATCGGCCGCGTCCGGCATCGCGGCCTGGAACTCTCTCTGGCGGGACAACTCACCGACGGCTTGAGCGTCGTCGCCGGGCTGACATGGCTGGAGGCGCGGCTGAGCGGCGAGTTGGTCGACAGCGGTCTCATCGGGCCGATTGCCGTCGGCCGGCCTGAAGTCAACGCACAGGTCAATCTGACATGGCGTGTACCGGGAATCGAGAGTCTGACATTCGATGGCAGCATGATCTTCACCGGACCGGAACAGGGGGATGGCGCCAACGAATTGCAGACCAGCGCTTTCGCCACTTTCAATGTCGGGCTTCGGTACGGGACACGGATCGGCGATACCCCGATCACCATAAGGGCGCGGGTAACGAATCTCTTCAACCGTTTCGCCTGGACGGCGAATAGCGCGGAATTGCTCTTTTATAACACGCCCCGGTCTTTTGCGCTATCCGTTGCCGCAACCATATGAGATAATGGCGTTTTCCGCAGGGGCCTGATATGGGATATTGGTTGGCATTCTCGCACTTCGGCCCCTCGACCTTCCAGTGCTACAGGCACCTATTCAGCCGGATCGGGCACTGTCGCCGTCGGCCGTGATGGCTTCTGTCTCGCCCGTTTCCGACGCCTGCGGTTCTTCCAATCCATGCGCAGCCCCAAGATTGCAATGAAGGCGATCAATGCGATCACAAAGCCGCCGACCACGGCATTCAGCCCCAGCCGCCCAATCGGGAACAGGAAGTTCCATTTATGGATCATGCTGAAGACGAACCGTTCGGGTTTCTCCCAATCGGCCACGCGATCGACGAGCACGCCCGATCCGGTGTCCACGAACAGCGTCGCGTTGACGGGGTCGGCGTAATCTACACGCCAGACCGGCAGGCGTTTGTTGCGGAAATCATATTCGTGACCGAAGCGGGTGACCAGTTCCATATTGGTGACCGCATCATCGGAAGCGCCCGAAAAACGCCGTGCAATCGAGAGGGCGATCTCGCGATCACCCTCCGAAGCGACTTCGCCCGTGGCCGCATCGATGTAGATCGCAGGGCCATCGGGTCGGATGCCGGCGAAGCGCGCTTCGCGAATTTCGGCATCGGTTGCGGGCGTTGGAGACGTTGTTTCGTGATGAGCAGCACTCCCCCCTATACCGCGGTCATGCCCTCCATGATCATGTTCGCCGCCGCCCATTGCGCCCCTGGGAGGTGCGAGGCCGATCCGATACAGAGCTTGCCCGTCTCCGCCTTCGACTAGCGAGACCGAAGCGACGTCGCGGCCCGCACTCAAGGCAGCCCAATCCCGCTCGATCGGCCAAGCGCCACTCGCGACATCGACCGGTTGTCCCATGCGCAACTGGCTTCCGGGTGGTACCAGTGCCGATTGCACCAAATGATAGATGCCGCTCACCGAAAACATGATGAGCGGAAGCGCGAGCATATAGCCCATAACGCGGTGCCAACCCTTGCTGCCTGGTGCCCGCTTCTTGCGGCGTACGGTTACCAGCATCACGATTCCCGTCAGCGCGAGTGCCAGCAGGCTTCCCACCATCAGCGCGATCACGACGACGCGCAGCCATTCCATACCGCTCGGTACCCACTCCCAGGTGTGCAGGACGCGGAAGGCGGTTTGCAGCACCTCCTTGGTGCTGTTGTTGACCGCTGCAAGGCTCGAAGTCTCGGTATGGACATAGGCGGTCAGCCGGTCGTCGCCCTCGAATTCGATCTTCCAGACCGGGAGCAAGCGGTTGACCCAGGGATAGTCTGCATCGAACTCGGTCTGGAGCGTTGTCGAGGTGATCGCCCGATCGGTCGCAAGATAGTAACGCGCCAGGAACTCCGCCTGCTGGCGGTCGCCATCGGCGACCTCGGTCCCGTCCGAAGGCTGAAAATACCGTCGCGGGGCCAAGGGCTCCTCGGTGACTTGCCACAGCGCAGTGCCGCCCGCCGACGGAACGGTTTTGACCGCGATGGTATCGGAAATCCCGTTCGCTGCCAGAGTTTCGGCAATTGGCCGCGCCTCGGTCAGTTCGATTGCCGCAGCAGGCGGCATGAACTGCGCCTGCTGCGGCCCGAACAAGACCATAGCGATATGGGTGAGGCCCGAAAGCCCCCAGACAAGCAGGCTGATCCCGCCGATCAGCGCCAGCCAGCGATGTTTCGAATTTGACCAGCGCGCGCTCTTATTCTTGAGTGACATGGTTTCGTTCCTCTAAAACCGCGCCCGGATGCCGCCGAAAAAGGCGCGGCCCTGGCCTGGCGTGTAGATTGCCGAATTCGATATCGACTGGTCAGCAACGGTCGTCAGATTCGAAATAAATTCGGTGTCGAACAGGTTTTCTATCGACCCGAACAACTCGAAATCCTCGAACACCGTAAAGCCCGCAGTCAATTGGACCGTTTCGTAGCCCGGCGCGCGCTCGGTGTTGGCATAGTCCGCCCACGGTCCATCAGGAATGAAACGCAGAGTGGTCGAGAAATACCATTTGTCGATCTGATCGAACCGCGCCTCGGCGATCAACAGATGTCGAGGAACCCCGGCCAGTTGGTTGTCGCCATAGATCGGATCATCATCGAACACGAAATCGTTGAACGTGTATGCCATGGAAAGCCGGAGCGATTGGCCACGCGCTTCGAGATATTCGCGCGCGGGCCTCACATCGATACCGACTTCGAGCCCTTGATGAATGGTTCGGTCCCCATTGCCCGTCACAGTGACAAGGCCGCGAGCGCCCGGCACCGCGAAATCGAGAAACTCATTCTCCAGCTCGGCGCGATAGGCTGCAATATCCCATGAAAAGACCCCCGATTGCCCGCGCGTGCCGATCTCGAAAACGGTCGCGCGCTGCTCTTCGAGCGGCGCGAACGGGAATGCTCCACCGGCGGTCAGGTCCGAGAGGCTCGGTGGCTCGAAGCTGCGATTGACGTTTCCGAATATCTGAATGTCCTCGGACACATCCAGCAGCACGCCGATGCGCGGGTTGAACTGGTCGAACTCCCCGCGCCCAGTCACCGTGTTGAGGATCGCCTCGACATCGCGCACGGCGCGCGCATATTGCCCGCCTGCAATTAGGGTGAGCGTGTCAGTGAGACCAAGATCGAGTTGCGCATACGTAATCAACAGTGACGAATCCTGATCGGAGCGAGACCTCAGGACGCCGCGTTCGCCAGACAGATTCTCGAAAGCCCGAGCATCATTGCTGCCAAACGCATAGGTCGCGCCGATCTGCCAGCGGCTTTGCGGCGCCAGAAACGGCAGATCACCGCCCAGCCGGATCGATCCGCCTACCTCGTCCTCGCCCTGCACGATGATCCCTGCAAACCGCGTGATGGCATGGTCGAGCGAGCGGCGCGAATACCATGCGCCGAGTTCGAGATCGGCGTCGCCGAGATCGATCACAGTGAGGTTGGAAATCCGCACGACATCGAGATTGCGATCCCAGTCATCGGCCACGGGGCCAGGATCGAGAACCGTAACCGGTCCACCGGGAAAGAACGGTCCGATCGTTACAGGCCGCCCGGCCGCACGCGGATTGGCGAGCGCGTCTTCGAGCGTGAGCGACCCCGCCAACTCGAAATTGTCGCTAAGCATGGTCACATAAAAGCGTGTTTCGACGTTATCGGCGATCTGCCAACCCAAATTGCCATGACCATAGATGCTTCGCACGTCGCTATGCTCGCGATAGCCATCGCTGGTAAGGCCGGTAACGCCAAACCAGTAGTCGGTCTCGGCTCCCGTGCCGGCAATCGAAGCGTTGGCGCGAAAAGTTTCGAAACTGCCGCCTTCGGCTCGCAAAGAGACGGGCGCGCGTGCAGTCTGGCCGGTCGGGCTCACGACATTGACCGCGCCGCCCAATTGCGTCGAACCGTATCGCAGGCCGTTGGCGCCCTTGAAGACTTCGATATAGCGGATGGTGAGCGGGTCGATCTCCTGAAACTCGGTGTTACCCGCCGCGCGGCTGATCGGAACGCCGTCGCGCAGCACCATTAGCCCGCGTCGCTCGAAGCTCGAATTGAGACCCGATCCACGGATCGAGATGCGGCTCTCCCGCTGGGCGCTGGTGTCGGCGAAGACACCGGGCGTAAGCTCCAGCGTATCGCCGATGCTCTGTGCAAAGATGTCGGCAAAGCCCTCATCCTCGACGACACCGATCGCACCGGGGACGCGCTCGAGTTCCTCACGGGCTTCCTCGACGGACGGCGATGTGGGAGTGCCATTGAGGCTTGCGGTGACGATGATCTCTTCTTGGCGCTGGCCAATGCCCTGCGCGAGCGCCGGGTTCGCAGCGGCGCTGGCATAGAGCGCAAACAGGCTTGTACCGAGAAGGCGGCGGTGCATGGCAGCAGCACCGGGTTTGGCGGATTCCACCGCCGGGGGGCGCCGATCGCGGCAGCTATTAATCGCATACATATGGGAAACTCCGACAGCCCGGCGCGCGCCATTCGGGCGCGCGCCGGTTGGGCCGACAAATCAGGTTAGGTTGTCAGGCTGCTGTCGGTGGCCCGCGTAGCGGCGGGCGAAGATAGGAGATTCGCCCGATCGGCAGACGCTGCACCAGCGCGAGACCGAGGGACAGAATAAACGCAAAGGCGAGCGCCAAGAGGATCGCATCGGCACCGCCCGTCGCGACCTTCGTGAGTCCGGAGAAAGTGCAATGTTCCCCCATGTTCGGGCTATCCGTATGGCCGCCATCCTTGCCGGGAATGACCATTTGCATGGTCTCAAGACTGCCGCTGCCAGAGCAGATCGTCACCGTCAGCACAGTGTCGTTCGAAGCGGAAACCATGAAACCGGCCGGGATCACGGCCTTGATGCCGAACGCCAGCACGAGCAGCGCCAGCGCAAGGTGGCGGTGATCCCGAATCAAGACGCGTAAAGAATTCATCTGCACCGCTCTCTAATGCCGAACAGAGATATTGCCAGCGATCATGTGCTTCCAGTCCGCCCGATGACCGCTCTTGGTCGCTAGGCGTTGTAACTCGATTGGCTGAAATGGGGACGCACGGCGAATATATGCTGGACGGGCGGAAAGCCCTATTGGGCCCGTCACGGTCGTTTCAGCTGGTAACCGGCGACTGATCCGGATCGGCAATCTGACTTATCCAATGGCGGACATCGGGCGGAAGCTATCGGAAGATAGCTAAATTATTAATTTTAAAAAATTTTTGACGAAGAGCCGTATAATCCTATCCGACGCCCCCTTACGAAAGCAGTCGCGATTCAGCGTCATCGGCTGATCAAACAGTCTCTGGCTGCTTCGTGCGCGTCACCCGCCAATCATCCATTGCACGTTCTTCGACATCGGTTCGCCCGCCTTTGAACATGGAAACTCATCCAGTTTTTCGCTGTCCTCTCGGCGAATGGCGAGTTTTGGGTTGGAGGGTCCGATGCGCGCGACGATCCGTTTCAGGGCATCGCGCGAAGACGATCTGCGTTGTTGGCAACGGCGTCAGCCTTCTTCCATCGACGGGACATCTCATTTCCAGAAGGCAATCGACCTCACCTGCCATAATGTCTTGACACGAAATATGTCTGAGAATAATAGTGTCTTAAAGACATAATAAATATGGGGAGGAGGTGCTGCGATGGTGCGCTATCGTTATGCTTGTGCGTCTTGGGTCGCTTTGGCCATGGGTGTTGCGGGTCAGGCCAACGCACAGGTCGAGGATGGTTCTGCCGGAGCCGAGCCGTTTTCCGGAACGCCGATCGTCGTGACGGCCAGCCGGCGCGAGGAGGATTTGCAGAGCACGCCGCTCTCCGTCTCCGCCTTTACCGACGACGCACTCGAGACGCGGTCCGTTCAGTCCGTCGATCAAATCGCCGCGCTTACGCCGGGCGTTCAGATATCGACTTATCAGGGCGATACCTCGATCTTCATTCGTGGCGTCGGAACGCCGGTGATCATTGCGGGCAGCGACAGTTCCACCGCGACCTATCTCAACGGCGTATACCTATCGCGCGCGGCGGCGATCGGCCCGGCCTTTTTCGATGTCGAACGGCTCGAGGTACTGCGCGGACCGCAAGGGACACTCTACGGCCGCAACGCGACGGCTGGTGCGGTCAATATCATCACCCGTGATCCGACCGACGAGTTCGAGGCCGAGGCGCGGTTCATCCTCGGCAATTATGATCGAACGGGATTTTTCGGCGCGGTGAGCGGACCGCTTGCAGACGGTTTTCGTGCACGGGCGGCGGTCAATTACGAAAATCGCGATGGCTATACGACCGTCAACCTGCCGCGCGGCAATCTGCCGGCAAGCGAACCCAATCCGACACGGCGCGTCGAAGCGCGCGACGATATCGCCATGCGGCTTACTTTGCAGGCCGATCTTGGCCCCGATGCGGTGCTGACTCTGCGCGGCGACTATTATCGCGCCGACGACACCGCGAATGTCTTCCACTTCGCCAGCTTGGGCTATCAGGAAGAGGTGCCGAACTGGCTGGCGACGCGCGAAGGCAGCCAGACACTTCCCTATTTCGCGCTCAAGAATCAGGGGCGGATCACCGAGGCGCGGTCGCGCGATATCTTCGCCGATGCCGAATATTTCAACGACACCGAAATCTGGGGCATCACCGGCGATCTCGAATGGGCGCTGGGCGATTATACGCTGTCGGTGATCGGCAGTTATCGCGACACCAATCCCGATTTTCAGAACGAGTTCGATCTCTCCGATCAGTTCGTCAACATCTACCGGCGTGCCGAGGATCACCAGCAATGGAGCGTCGACGCCCAACTGACATCGCCGGAAAATCGCCGGTTCCAATGGATAGTGGGCGGCTATTACTTCGAGGAAGAGAATGACATCACCAACGACATCTTCGGCGATTTCTGGGAGCCGGTTCTGCGCCAGGGGCTTCAGGACTTGCAGGACGCTGGCGTCATACCGGTCTTCCCGATCGTTATTCCCGATACCAATCTGTGCTGCGAATTGCATCTGAACGGCAGTCAGGAAACCGAAGCGTTCGCGATCTATCTCGATACGTCCTACGAGATTACCGACACGCTGACATTGCAGCTTGGCGGTCGCTATAGCTGGGAACGGCGCGACGGCTTTCAGAATTTCGACCTCGTATTTCTGCCGGCAACGCCAGGCGGGCAACAGGTGCGTTTTGCGCCGAATGCCCAGCTGTTCCCGAACGCCATCAGCGATGGGCGCGACAATGTGATGCCCGATCCCTTCGGCTTCGTGGTCGCGCCGGTCGACGGACCCCAGTCCTTCGACGCCTTTACGCCCAAGATCGGGCTGGACTGGCAGGTGACGCCCGAGGTGTTGCTTTATGCAACCGTGCAGCGCGGTTTCAAAAGTGGCGCTTACAATATCGGTTCCAGCCAGCGTTTGCCTTTCGAACCGGAGACGATCTGGGCCTATGAGATTGGCCTGAAATCGCAGCTATTCGACAACCGGCTGCTCTTTAACGTGGCCGGCTTCCACTATGATTATACCAACCTTCAAGCGCAGGATTCGATTGGCAATCAGCCGATCATCCGCAATGTGGGCGCTGCGCGTTTAACCGGATTCGAGGTCGAAGCGGTCGCAACTCTAAGCGACTATTTTCAGATCGACGGCAGCCTCACCTATGTCGATGCCGAGTTCACCGAAGGCGAACTGACCGAGCCGCTGCGGCCCGCACCGCTATCGCAGCCGCCGGGTACGCTGCTGCGCGATCTTTCCGGATTGCGGCTGCCGCGCGCGCCGGAATGGAAGTTCAATATCGGCGCGCAGGCCGACATCCCGATCGGCACGGCCGGCGATCTGATCCTGCGCGCCGATTATGGCTGGCAGAGCAAGATCTACTTCACCGTGTTCAATATCGATGCTGCGTCGGAAGACAGCTACGGCCTGCTGAATGCGCGCATCGCCTTCACTACCGCCGATGAACGCTACAGTTTCGCACTGTTCGGCAACAATCTGACCGACGAGGTCTATTTCTCGAACCAGATCCTGACGGGCACGGTCTATGGGGCCGAATTCGTCGGACCACTGGGGCCACCACGGACCTATGGCATCGAGTTCCGCGCCCGCTTCTGAGCCGGCCTGCTAGAGCAAGGAGAAGGAAGATGAGTGACGATATCCGAGCCATTGCGGATAGCTTCTACGCGGCAATCCATGGCGGCGATTTCGATGCGCTATTCGATATACTCGCCGACGATTGCACGATCGAATATTACGGCCCTTCGGTCATCCCCTTTGCCGGCATTTTCCGCGGCAAGGAGAAATGCCGTGTCTTTTTCGGCCATGTCGCCGACGATGTGGAAATTCAGGATTTCCGGCAGGAAGAATTCATCGTCGATGGCAGCAAGACAGCAGTAATCGGGCATCTCACGCTCAAGTTGCACGCCAATGGGCGGGTCTACGATTCCGATTATGTCCATGTGATCGATGTCGCCGATGGCAAGGTGATCCGCTTCCGCGATTTTCAGGATAGCGCCAAGGCGGCTTTCGTTTGCACCGATATCGAGACGCCGGAGCGCTGACGCTCTCGCGACTGTAAGCGTCAGGTAGCGGACTACGTCGCGACCTCGTTGATGCGGTCGCCATGCTCTTCCCGGATGTCCTGATACACTTCGGTCACGCGGGTCAGGAAATGGATGCCGTTCGCGATTTCTTCATCGTTTAGCCGTTCGATCATGATGTCCATCAGCGCGACGCCGTTGCGGATCATACCCTCGACGAACTTGCGTCCACGCGCGGTGAGTTGCACGAGCTTCTCGCGGCCACTGCGCGGATCTTCGGAAATCTGGAGAAGGTCGAGCGGCGGTTTGGTCAGTGCCCTCAACGATTTCGAAATCGCCGAACTCGTCACCTCGTACCAGGAGGCCATCGCCTTCTCGATATCCTTGCGGCGCATCATCTGGCCGTTCTCACCCTGAACGCGGATCGTCCAGAGAATACACGCCTGCTGGCGCGTCAACACGCCACTGCGCAGCGTATCCTCGATCTGCATGCCGACGATGTAGTGAATGGGAAAAAACAGGTCGAGATAGGCAAGTGCGGGGTCTTTGGCCTTTGTCATTATTCGCTTTCCAAGCTTTCTCATGAGCGGATCGCCTTCGCGGATCGCTCCGATTGCATCGCGTGACCATAGCGGAACGGACGGCAAATGAAACAATGTCTGAAAGACATGTTTTCTATTGACTTATAATGTCTTTAAGATAGCATAATTTTCAAGAATAATCGAGCATTCGGCCTGGGGCCCATATCCGTAGGACCGGCCGCAAGGAGAGCAGTGTTGAATATCGCGCAATCCGCTTCCGCAACGATAGATCCGGTCCGCGTCGAAAGTACGGATGACATGAAGCGACTGTTCGATACGCAGCGCGCGGCTTTTCTCGCCGAAACCTATCCGTCCGTGTCCGTCCGCAAAGACAGGCTGCGCCGATTGCTCGATCTGCTTGTCTACAACGAGCAGCGCATTGTCGACGCGGCCATGGCCGATTTCGGCTATCGCTCGCCCCAGCAGAGTTTCTTCGTCGAGGTCGTAACGACCGCCAAGCCGATAAAGGAAGCGATCAAGCGGGTCGAGCGATGGATGAAGCCCGAAAAGCGGACCGTCGACGCGCCTTTCCGGCTAGCCGGCGCCCGCGCAGAGGTGCGGTATCAGCCGCTTGGCGTGGTAGGTTGTATCAGCCCCTGGAATTTCCCGTTCAACCTCAGCTTCGCGCCGCTTGCCGGGATCCTGGCAGCTGGCAACAGGGCGATGATCAAGCCGTCCGAGGCCACGCCGGCCTGTGCAGCGCTGATCGAGGAGCTGGTCGCTGCTAGCTATGATGAAAGCGAAGTCGCCGTCGTCAATGGCGGGCCGGACGTCGCGCGCGTCTTTATCACCCTTCCCTTCGATCACCTCCTCTATACCGGCGGCGAGGCCGTGGCGAAGCACGTCATGCGCGCGGCCGCCGACAATCTGACACCGGTTACGCTCGAACTCGGCGGCAAGTCGCCAGTACTGATCGGCAAGAGCGCAAATATGCGCCTAGCGGCGGAACGCGTGATCTTCGGCAAGATGCTCAATGCCGGCCAGATCTGCCTCGCGCCCGATCATGTTTTCGTGCCCGAAGGCGCGATCGATGATTTCGTGGCGGCGCTCAAAGACGCCGTGCGCAAGACCGCGCCCGAGGATCGCAAGGCGGCAGACTTCGTTTCGATCGTCAACGACCGCCATGCCGAGCGGCTGCGTGGCTATATTGTCGATGCGCGCGCGCAGGGTGCTGAGATCATCAGCTTCGACTGGCTCGGCGAAGGCGGCGACAATCTCGTTCCACTCACTCTGGTTCTCAATCCTGATGAGAAGATGGCGGTGATGCAGGAGGAGGTTTTCGGGCCCATCCTGCCGATTAAAGGCTACCGCAAACTCGACGATGTGTTCGCTTACACGGCGCGGCAGCCGCGCCCGCTCGCCATCTATTATTTTGGCTCCGACGATGGCGAAATCCGCGCCGTGCTAGAAAACACCCAGTCGGGCGGCGTCACGATTAACGACGTCATCATGCATTACACGATCGACACGCTACCCTTTGGCGGCGTCGGCGCAAGCGGCATGGGCGCCTATCACGGCTTCGACGGTTTCAAGCAGTTCTGCCATGCGCGTGCCATCTACCGGCAAAGCCCGTTCGATATCGGTGGTGCGCTTCGACCGCCCTATGGCCGCACGTTCGAGCGCGTTTCGCGCTTCCTGCTCAAACACGGATAGTTTTTCAGACAGAGGATTTCATGACCATGGCCAGCGCGACAGTTGCTTCCGATCTCGCCGATTTCGAGGCGAAGGATCTCTATTCGCCGGAGGTGATCGCCAATCCCTATCCTTATTATGACGCGCTGCGCGACAAGCCGATCCAGTTCGGCCTCGAAGACTATCCGCCCGGTACCGTGCCGGGCCAGGACAAGCCCTATCCGGCTTGGGTCGTGCTCAAATATCACGATATCATTCAGGTCTGCCGCAAGCCGCAGATATTTTCCTCGCGCGACATCATGCAGGAGGAATCGGATGCGCCGACGCTGATGCTCGTCAATCATGACGATCCGCGCCATGCCGAACTGCGCAAGATCGCGCAGATCGCCTTCAAGCCGAAGCGGGTCGAGGCCGATATCACCCCCTGGATGCAGGGTGTCGTCGACCGGCTGCTCGACAAAGAGGATGAAGGCGAGGTCGATTTCATGGCCAATCTCGCGCCCGACCTTCCGGCGCTGGTGATGACCAAGCTGATCGGCACGCCGGAAGAGGATTATGTGCTGCTCCGCCGCTGGGCCAACGCTTTCATGGTGACATCCGATTTCACCACCGAGGAGCGTAATCAGTGCAATATCGAGCTGTGGAACTACTATCAGGACGCCGTCGAGCAGCGTTACGCCGATATCGCCGCCGGCAAGGATGTGCCGGACGATCTGATGTCGGCCTTTATCCAGGCCGAGGCCGACGGCAATATGCTGACCAAGGAAGAGGTGATCCGCTTCTGCGTGACGCTCGTCGTCGCCGGCGCGGAGACGACCGGTTATCTGCTCGGCAATCTGATCGACACGCTGGTCGAGGAACCGCATTTCTTCGATGAACTCAAGCAAGATCGTTCACTGATCCGGCCGTTCATCGAGGAAAGCCTGCGGCGCGACGGGCCGATCCAGCGGCTGCACCGGGTCTGCACCCAGGATACCGAAATCGGCGGCACCAAGATCCGCGAAGGCGATTGGGTGGCGATCTTTTTCGCCTCCGGAAATCGCGATCCGGAAATCTGGGAACGGCCGAACGATTTCATCCTCAAACGATCCAATATCGGCCGGCACCTGACCTTCAGCCACGGCGTCCATCATTGCATGGGCTCCGGCATCGCCCGCAACGAGGCGACGCAGATGCTCAACGGCATTCTCGATCGCTACAGCGCCATAGAGCCGGGTTCGGCGCCGCGCATGCGCCAGACAGGCGGCCTGCTGAACTACGGTCTCGAAACCTGCCCGATCAGGCTCGTTCGCTGAGATATGGTGCAGGAGACAATGCCATGGTGACGATCATTGCCGTCGATCGCGACGGTGAAGAGCATCGTATAGATGCAAGGGTAGGCGAACCCTTGATGCTCGCGCTGCGCGATAACGATGTGGATGTTGAGGCGGTCTGCGGTGGCGAGATGTCCTGCCTGACCTGTCATGTCTATATCGATCCGACTTGGCTTGAGCAGATCGGTAAACGGACCGGCGAGGAAGCCGACATGCTCGATGATCAACTCTACTCGCATCCCGAAAGCCGACTCAGTTGTCAGATCACCATATCTCCGGATCTCGATGGGTTGCGCTGCACGGTCGCGCCGCCGGAAGGTTGACCGGCTGCCGCTTGAGCCGGCGGAGAGGTTGGAGTTGGATATAAGAAATCAAGCTATTGAAATAGATGAACTGATTTCTTTAAAAATAGGTCGAGTGTCATGCGGCCACTTTGATCGGCAACGGACGCGCGATGCGCGATTATCGTCGGTTGGATGGAGTCGTGGGTGCCCGCTGAGCTCATATTTATCGCCCGCGATCACGAGGCGAAGAGAGGGGTGATCACTTTCCTCGTCAGCCAGGGTATCAGCTGTGCGCCCAATAAGCGCGACGGAGGTCTTATCGGCACGCGGCAGTTTTCGAAGTCTTTGGAGACCATCGCCTTGGCCAGTTCCTTTCCGACGGCAAACGCCGCAAGCGACCCGCTTCCCGAAAACCCGATCGGCGCCAGAACGCCGGGTGATAGCTCCAGTATCTGTACTGTCCGGCCCGGGATGACATCCAGATAACCGCTCCAGGCCCTATCCCATTCAGGCGCGGGCATGTCGGGATAATAGCGTCTAAGATGGATTTCGAACCGACCAGCAAGTTCAGAAAAAGACTGTTGGATATTGGACGGGTAGAGCATCGATCCGACAAGCCGATCGTGGCTATCGCGCATAAGCCAGAAAAGCTTGAGCGGGTGATTGCTCATGATCGGCAGGTTTCCCGGCATCAACGTGTCGGCAATGGCCGGCGCGGGCTTCGATGTGAAGACCATTGCCGGAATCTTGTATTGGCTGGCGTTCAATTTGGCGAAGGTGCGGTCGCTATAGGCTCCTGTGGCGGCAATCACATACTCCGCCTGAACCGATCCATGCTCCGTATCGACACGCCAGCAGCGGTTTTTCTCGGCAACCGCGTTCACTTTGGACCGCTCGAAAATCCTGGCACCGGCGCCGGCGGCAAGCCTGGCCATCCCGCGACTGTAATTGACCGGGTTGAGGGTTCCTGCATTTCGGTAGACGGCTGCCGAGACGAAGGCGGATGTTCCGGTTATATCGGCAACGGCATCGGCCGAAACATCGTCGATCGCGACTCCCAGCTGTCGCCATTGATCCGCAGTTTCGCGCAACTGCTTGCCCAATGATATTGAGGGCGCGCACAGCGCAACCCCGGACATTCGGAACTCGGGGTCCAGCTGGTGCTTGGTCACGAAGGATGGAAAATCATTAGCCGCATCCACAATCATCTGATTGAGCCGCCGCCCCCTTTCAGGACCCAGAGCCTTTTCGACGTCGTGGGGATTCCGCCCCGGCCAGCCTGGGAGCCAGCCCGCGGCGTTGCGGCCCGAAGCGCCTGACGCGATATGCTTCGCCTCGAGCAGCACGACAGATTTGCCGGCTTCGGCCAGATGATAGGCGGCGGATAATCCGGTGTAACCGCCACCGATAACCACGACGTCCGCCTCGATATCTTCGGCAAGCGGCCCCGTGTCAAAACTGCTGGAAGCTGTCGCCATCCATAACGGCACGGATGCGACGGGGTCGGTCGGGAGAACCGTCAAGCCTGCGGCATCCTGCTTGCGGCTTCCGGTGCGCGTATCATGCGTTAATTTGCCCGGGCGGCGAGATGCTCGTTGATCCGCGCGACATCCATCAGACAATGGGTAATGAAGATGTTGCGGCATTCTTCGTCCGAGATATCGACCGGCGTTATGTCGACGGAAAATTTTATCGCACACGCATCAGGTCCACAGGGCGTGACCCTGATTTCGCCCTTATAGTCGGTCCATGGCAGCGGACCGTTGTCCGGCATGCAATATTTGTAGACCATCGTGTCCGGATCGATCGCAACGAGTTGCTCGGTGATAAAGCCGCCGCCGAGCCGCTCTTTGTCGACCTCGAATATCCGCCGCGCGCCGACGCCATCTCCTTCGAACCGGACATTCTCCATCTGCCCCGGTATTGGCATCAAAGCCTCGCAACCTTTCCAGTTGACCAGCGCCCAGACCTCGCTGGCCGGCGCCTCGATGCGTTTTGCGATGACCGCCAGAACCATTGAACCCTCCTGCGCTTATTTGATAAACGGACCGGACGCGTGACTGCGCGGATAGCTGCGCAGGAACTTCAGATACCGGCTCAGCGTCGTATCGCCCTTGGTCAGCGTACCGGGCCGGTAGTGAATCGTGTTCAATATGTCGCTGTCTTCACCGACGGTGCGGTGCATTAGAGCTTCGGCGGTTTCGAAACGCTCTTGCACAATATTTTCGTCGTCGTCATTTTCCAATGCAAGAACCGCGAAAACCTCATGTTTGCCGACGACCGGCAGTCCAAAACCGACCAGCCCGCCGATCCAGAAATCGCCATAGGGCCCTTCCTGCCAGAAAAGGGTCGTTCCACGAATGCCGAGCGTCCATTCGATCGGAATACCTTGCTGATGCGCGGCGATGATCTTGTATCGGAATCCCCATTCTTCCCAGTCGACGTTTGCATGGGGGTCGTCGATCGCAAATTGCGCACCGTGAACCGCCTTGAAATGCTGCATGTCGGGTGTGTTAGCAGCGAAGACCCAGGGGTCGCAGTTGAAATAGTCCGGGAACCGATATGACCGGAACGTGATCTTTTCGTCGGGAATTTCGAATTCGGGTATATCCCAATGTGGCTTTTCGCCGTTGAACACCCAGATAATGCCATAACATTCCTGGGTCGGAAACTTGAAAAGCCGCGCCTTTTTTGGTGCAGGATCGCCGATAAAGGTTTTCACGCAGGTTCCCGTGCCGTCATATTCCCAAAGATGGAAGGCGCACTGAACGTTATTCCCTACAACGGCGCCGACACTGAGATCGGCGCCGACATGCGGACAATAGGCGCTCATCGCGCGCGCAACGCCATCTTCGCCGCGAAAAACGATGATCTTGCCGTCCAAAAATGTTTCGCCTCTGATCTGCCCTGCCTCGACTTCCGACGACAGGCAAACCGGATACCAGGATTCTGCGAACACGCCGTTTTCGCCTTCGGCCGGCAGCAAGGTGCCGAGCCGCTCGGCGGGATTGCCGTCCGGCAAGTCGATCTCGCTGCGTACGGCGGAGGATGATGGTGCTTGCGTCACGGGCAGTCCTTTCTAACTCATCGGGGCGATTCGCTTGCCGGCTCGTCTTTCACCAGCCGGCGCATATTGCTTTCTATCACATTGAGGATGGCGAGCGACCGCATCCTGAATTCTTCGGCCTGTTCGGCCGGCGCGGTATAGCGGTTGGTCCAGATCACCGATGTCGAGCGGGGCCCGGTCGGGATGGCATGCGCAGAGCCATAATAATCCTCGAACGGCATCGGCCCGTAATCGAGAATGTCATAGGCGTAATAACAGCCATTCTCATCGCGTGCCGCCTGGCGCTCGACTATAGCACCGCCGCCGAACTCTTCCGCAATATGCAAGGTGCGCACCGCGCCGACATCATTCCCCTCGCCGACCAAATCGCTCACAAAACCCTTGCCCAGCTCGGAATGCGCGAACGCCCCGAGAATAGACCATACACGATCGACAGGCGCATCGATGAAATGCGTCGCGTGAAGGAATATCTGCGTCCGCATCGCGACACCTAAAACCTGGCGCTCAGGCTGACGCCCCACTCGCGCGGGCGGGCATAGCTCACATCGGTGGTGCCCAGCGTATCGGCCTGACTGAGACCATTGGTAATATAGAGCTTATCGGTAATGTTGGTGCCGAAAACCGCCAGCTCCCAGCTATCGTCGGAAGGTCCGAAGGCGATACGGGCATTCACAACGCCATAGCCGGGCTGTTCGAGCAACGGATTATTGTCCGCAACATGCTGAACCGTCGATCGATAGGCGTAATCGCCGCGCACCGTGAGTTGCCAGTCGTCCGAAAGATCGGCGGTATATTCCGCGCCGAGGGTCAGGCTCCATTCGGGCGTTTTCACCAGATCGTCATCGAGCGTAATCGTATTCACCCCTGGGTCGAGCTCGGTATATTCCGCATCGATATAGCCTAGACCCGCATCGAAACGCAGACCCGGGACCGGCATCGCGGTAAGCTCGAGCTCGAAACCCATGATCCGCGCCTTGCCGGCATTTTCGATCAGGGCCACGATCCCGCCCTGCGGGTCGGAGGTAATGCTCAGAAGCTGCAGGTTCGTGTAATCGCTGTAGAATGCGGCACCATTCAATATGACCCGGCGATCCGCGAACATCGAGTTGAAACCAATTTCATAGGTCCAGACGAATTCCGGAGCAAAGGGCGTCACCGCAACGAATTCGGTCGTGGGCCGGCCGTTGAAACCGCCCGACTTGAAACCGCGCGCCACTGACGCGTAGGTCATCAGGTCGTCTGACCAATCATATTCGATACCGATACGCGGCGTCCACGCGCTCCAGCTATCGCCAGTCTCTACATCGTGGGTCGTCACGCCAGCGGAAAGGCGGTCGAAGCGGGACGCAAAATCTTTCTCGTCGGACGTATAGCGCAAGCCGCCCGAAACGCTGAACCGGTCGGTTATGTCGAAGCTGAAATGGCCGTAGGCGGAATAGCTGTCATTATCGATCTGGGATGTCAGCAGGCCATCGAAGTCGAGCGAGGGATGCACCGGATTTCCGGCACCCCCGAGCCCCGGTATCACGCCGGGCGGCAGAGCTTCGAGCGCATCGAACAGCCCAGGCGCGAATGCGATACGATATTCGTCAAACCCGGTTTCGCCGAAATACATCGCGCCGAGGATCCAGTCGAGGCGATCGTCGACAGCCGTGCCCGATATCTGCAACTCCTGCGAGAATTGTTCCTGCTCGTCGAATACCGACTGTTCGAAAAAGCGAAGCGGCGAATGATCGGAATCCGCGCCGAATATCGCCTCCTGCTCCCGATAGGCGGTTATCGACTTGATCGTGATGCTCTCTAGTTCGAGCGTCGCCGTTGCGGAAATGCCCCACAGGTTCAGATCGCTCCGATTGAAGCCCGTGCCGAAGCTTTCGAAGGGACCGTCGGAAATGAAGCGGTCGTCGTAGACGGTGCCGAGCGTCGGCGCGACGAGCGCGTTGTAGAGCCCGATCAGACTGCCGGATTGATCGACATCGATCAGGGTGTTGGCGATGCTATCTTCCCGTTTGCGGGTATAATCGGCCGCGACGAGGATGCCGAAATTGGGCGTTGGCTCCCAGAGCAGTTGGCCGCGCAAGCCGGTCGAATTGATGCCGCCCAGCCGCGAACCGTCATTCACCCGGCGGACGTAACCGTCCCTGTCTCGCGACGAAAACGCGACGCTTGCAAGCAATGTGTCGTCTATCAGCGGCATATTCACCGAACCGGCGATATCGATACGGTCGAAAGACCCGTAGGTTGCCGAAATCCGGCCTTCGAATTCGGGTTGCGGACGCCGGGTAACGATATTGACCGCGCCGCCGACGCTGTTCTTTCCGAACAATGTGCCCTGCGGCCCGCGAAGTACCTCGACCCGTTCCAGGTCGACGAGATCCATGATGGAGCCGATCGAGCGGGGCAGATAAACGCCATCGACATAGATGCCGACGCCGGGCTCGGTCGTGAACAGGAAGTCGGCCTGGCCGATGCCGCGGATATAGATCTGCGATGTCGTACTGCCGCCGGTATTGCCGGTGCCCTGATCGAAAACCAGGTTTGGCGTGAAATCGCCGATGCCTGAAAGGTTCGAGATGCCGCGGTCCGTCAATGCATCGGCATCGAAAGCGGTGATCGAAATCGGCGTTTCCTGCAGCGTTTCCTCGCGCCTGCGGGCGGTGACGACGATTGCGCCAAATCCGCTTTGCACCTGTGCGTCTACCGTTTGCGCGGGAGGCTGGATCTGCTCTTGGGCCTGAAGCGATTGCGGGAAGGCGACCAATGGCACGACCATCGCCGCGTGCAGGAAAAGCCTGTTTCTTGACCGTCCATAACCCATCATCGCCACCCCTTTTGTGCACGTCGATCGGAAGTCGACGAATCAAAACATCGGCGATCAGGTTATATTTTTATATTTTCATGTCAAATATTATATATTTTGGACCGTGCACAGCCGGGCCCGCTTATGTCGGCCCCCATTTAGGCGTTTCAGACTTCCCAGCATTCGAACATGACACGCAATCTGCGCTGCATGTTCACGATCATCTCCTCGTAATGCATCTCGCCCCGGGCTGCCAAATAGTCCTCGAAATGCGAGATCAAGAGCATGTACAACAGCGCCACGACGTCATCGATATCCAGCGAATCCGGGAAAACCGACCGGTCCGCCAGTTTTTCCAAAAGCTCCCGCAATTGCCGCTTTTTGACGCGCTCGAACGCGATTTTGATATCGTCCAAGGCTGAATCGGCCCGATCCGTCGAATAGGGGGCGAAAGCCGCTAGAATATTCAGGGACTTCCAGTCATCATTGAAGCGATAGGCTTCGAAAATGGCGGCAACGGCGTCTACTCCCCTTTTCGGCGGGTTGGCGATGATACGAGCGGCCTTCTCTTCCATATTATCGACGATTGGCAGCATGAGAGCGCTCAAAACACCGCCCTTTGAGCCAAAATAGGAATAGAGGGTACCGACACTCACATCGGCAGCACTGGCGATCTCATCGATCGTCGTCTGACTATATCCGTTTTGTCGAATTAGCGCTTCCGCCGCCGATAATATGGTTTGGCGGCGCTTCTGCTTGGAACGCTCACGAAGCCCGGTCACGATTATCTCCTATCGCCTGCCTCATATCAGAGCTGCAGGGTCTTACGAAAGCCCCAAATGATAATTGTAATATTCTTGTTGCGATTCTATTTATAGAAATATAGGGTCTGCATTTCAAACGGAGGGCGGCATATGCATTTGGAACGTGTTCATGTCTCGGAAGATGCAGAGAAACAGCTGGGATTTTCACAGGCGGTGAAGATAGGCGAGGCCCTCTGGGTTTCAGGGGCGGTAAGCTGGGACGAGAGCTTCAATCCGCTGCACGTCGGAGACATGGCCGGCCAGATGCGCCAGATCTATGGCGCGCTGGATGCGCTGCTCAAGCGCTTCGACCGGGGCATGGATGCGATCATCAAGGAGACGGTTTTCGCGACCGATCTCGATCTTGCGCTGCAGAATACGCAGGTCCGTCGCGATTTCTTTCCGGATGAGCAATTTCCGGCCTCAACCTGGGTCGAGGTCAGCCGATTGGCGCATCCTGACCTCCTGCTCGAGGTCGAAATCGTCGCTCAACTCTGAGCGCGGTGTCCAGATAACGCTCCAGTTTCCCGAGACCATTCCCGCGAGGCCCTGTCGTGAACCACATAGCCAATGACGCCCAAATCGACGCCGATACGGCGATCGGCATTTTCCGGACCATGTCCAGGATCCAAGCAACCGATCAGCGGATCCAGCAGGAACTGGCGGCGGGAAATCTGCAATTTCAATATTATCCGTGCGGCGGACAGGAGGCGATCCCGGCGGCCATCGCGCCATTGCTTCGAGACGATGATCTGGCCGTCATCACATATCGCTGCATTCACGATATCGTTGCAAAGGGAACGCCAATCACGGAGATACTCGCCGAGATGTTCGGCAAAGAGACGGGAACGTCGAAGGGCAAAGGCGGCCCGATGCATCTTTCCGATCCCCATTCGGGCTTGATGGTCACAACCGGCATAGTCGGCGCCGGGGCCCCTATCGCAAGCGGTATAGCGCTGGGCGAGCAGCTCAAGGGAACAGGCCGTATCGTGACATGCAGTTTCGGGGACGGGGCGGCCAATATCGGCGCGGTGCACGAAGCACTCAACCTCGCCGCTTTGTGGCAACTGCCGGTCGTCTTCATATGCCAGAACAATCTCTACGCCGAATATACGAGTTTCGAAAACTCGACGCGGAGCGAGAGCATCGCCGATCGCGCCCATGGGTACGGCATGGCCGGGGAGCGCGTCGACGGCACCGACCCTTTTCTCGTTCATGAAGCGGCCGGCCGCGCCATCGCAAGGGCCCGGAAGGGTGGCGGTCCGACATTGCTCGAATGCGTCGCGCACCGTTTGCAGGGCCACAGTTTCGGTTCGGACGAAGCCCATATGGATGCGCAAGCTCTGGAAGCCGCGCGGTCGCCGTCGCCCTTGCAGCGATTTCGCGCGCGATTGATCGAAGGCAATATTGCGGACGAGGCCCTGCTCGCCGATGTCGAGCGGGCGGCGGACGAGGAAGTGACGGAAGCCCTCGACTTTGCGAACGGCTCCAACGCGCCGGGCAAGGAAGAGCTTTTCGTCGATGTCTTCGCCAACCTCGCTCATCTCCCGAGTGATCGAGCGCGAGCCGGAGGGTGCCCCGTCGGAAGTGCGGATGAGCAAAGCGTGCTGCCATCGGCTGATGGACGGTCGATCACCTATGGCGCGGCGATCAACGAAGCTCTGGATCAGGCGTTGGCGGCGGACGACACTGTCATACTTCTCGGCGAAGATATCGAGGATCCGGCAGGCGGAATCGTGAAGGCGACCGCCGGGCTCTCCACCAAATATGGCAGGGAGAGAGTGAGGGGCACGCCGATTTCCGAGCAGGCCATTGTGGGCGCCGCGATCGGGGCGAGCCTTGCCGGACTGCGCCCGATCGCCGAAGTCATGATCGTGGATTTCGCCATGGTCTGCATGGACCAGATCGCCAATCACGCCGCCAAACTGCGCTATATGTCGGGCGGGCGAACGGGCGTGCCGATTACGCTGCGCATGCTGACCGCCGGCAATGTCGGTTCCTTCGGCGCCCAGCACAGCCAGTCGCTCGAAGCGTGGTTCGCGCATATTCCCGGGCTCAAGATCGTCGCGCCGAGCAATGCGGTTGATGCCAAAGGGCTGCTGCTGTCCTGTATCGACGATCCGGATCCCTGCATCGTGCTGGAGTCGATGCGCTGCTATTTCACACCCGGCGAGGTTCCGACCGAACCTTACAAAATACCGTTGGGCCGGGCCAATGTTATCCGCCCCGGGACAGCGATGACGATCATTTCCTACGGCTGGGGTGTGACGGAAGCGCTTGCGGCAGCGGAAATCCTGGCCGAGCACGGTATCGATGCCGAGATTATCGATCTCCGATCGATCGTGCCGCTGGATATGGAAACCGTTTGTCGGTCCGTCGGGAAAACAGGGCGGGTATTGATAACGCATCCAGCAGTAGAATTTTGCGGATTCGGAGCAGAATTGACCGCCCGAATCCAGCGAGAATCGTGGAACTCTCTGAATGCACCGGTGGAACGTGTCGGCGCCAGCTACTCACCGGTGCCTTTTACGCAATCGCTGGAAGCCGAGCATTTCCCCAACGCCGAGAAAATCGCCATGGCGGCGCAAGAGTTGATGGAGTTCGGCTGATGGCCAAGATGACGCTCAAAATGCCAAAACTGGCAGTCTCAATGCAGGAGGGCACTCTTGTCGAATGGCTGGTCCGCACGGGAGAATCCGTGTCCGTGGGCCAGGCGATCTACGCCGTTGAATCGGAAAAAACGACGTTCGAGGTGGAAAGTCCTTTCAACGGCACGATAACGCCCATCGCGGGAGCAGGCGAGACATACCCGGTCGGTTCACCCCTCGCTGAAATCGAGGTCTAACGTGCATCCGCTAACTCTTCCGTCCGCCAAGAATCCAGTGTGATAACTCTCTTCACGTGAGCGTCCGCCCATGAACGCGAAGCGGAAGGAAGGCTAGAGCGGTCAGATAGAAGCCAAAATCTGCTTGGCCGGTAGCGCTTGACAGAGCGCGTATCGAAACCTGACGACTCTCGTTCTTCTCAGCCGCCCAACCGATCGCGCACTGAAGCCATTCCGTTCTTGAGTATAGCTGCGCCCACCGTAAAGGGCGCCCATGCCAGACGGCCAAGCGGATCGCGGACCGTGAAGGTCGCCGTCGGTTCGCCGTCAAACGCAAATTCGATCAGGCCGAAATTGGCGCTCATATTGTAGGGCGTGACCATCCGGATATCGGGCGTGCGGGTCAGCCAGCTTTGTGACGGACGCTGTGCGAGCGGCGAGCTGACAAACTCGTAAAGATCATAACCGCCTTCGTCCGAGTGGGGGATGGCGTTGATCTCGGCAACGTGCGTGTCTCCGGAGATCAGGATCACGCCCTCGATTGCCTCGTCGCGAATGAAGTTCAACAGTTCCGCGCGTTCGTGGAGGAAAGACGCCCAGCTATCGCCGCCCGGCCCCTTGGCTGTCGTCCAGCCGCTGCCGCAGGCCAACACTTTGAACACGCCGTCTGCCGCGCGAAGCCCGTCCTTCAGCCATTCCATCTGGCCCCGCCCCAGCAATGTCTTGCCGGGTTCGTCCGGATCGACGTTGGGATCGCGATGATAGCGGCTGTCGAGCGCGAAAATATCGACCGCGCCATGGGTCTTGTTGAAGAAAACCCCGGGCGTTTCCGGCGTTCCATATGAGGGGTTCGCCCAATAGCGGCGGAATTCTCCGAGCGCCTCGGCCTTTACCGGATTGGTGCGATCATGATCGTTGAGCGCAAAATCATGATCGTCCCACACGGCCAGTTGCGGTACGTCTCGGCCGACCGGCTGAAAGGCGGTGACGCCGCGTTGGCGCTGATATTCGAGCGCGAGCACATCCATGTCGCGGGTGTCGGCATAGATGTTGTCGCCGAGCCACAGGAAGAGATCCGGCCGCGTCGCGGCCACGGCCTCCCAAATCGGCTGGATCGGATCCTGCTGGATGCGGGCACATGAGCCGAAGCCGATCGAGAAATCGGTCGAGCTGCCTGCGGCCGGCGCGGTACGAAACTGCCCCAACGGCATGCCGCGCCGATAGCGGTCACGTTCGCCATCGACGAGGATGCGGTAGTGATAGCGGGTGTACGGGCGCAGCCTGGTGAGCCGCACGGTGACGATATAGTCGTTGTCGCCAGCCGGCGCCGGAACCTCGGCCCGCCGGGCATCGGCCATATCGGGCCGTTCGGAATATTCGACGACAATCGGCGTGGTGCTGGCGGCCATCATCCAGATGGTCGCATGGTCCGGCCCGGTATCGCCGATCATGGGGCCGAGCAGGAGGCGCGGGGTGCCATAGTCGCTACGACCGAACGCATCGGCGCAGAAAGCGGCCAGAGCGGCAGCTGTCGCCGCGGCGCCCGAGACGAAGGTCCTGCGGCTCGGCATCAGAACTGCACCCGCGCGCCAAACCAGTAGGTCGACGCCTCGCGGATCGTGGTTTCGCGATTGGCCTCGCGCCCCTGGAAGGTCTCGAACGGTTCGCGCGTGATATTCTCGCCGGCCGCGAATATCTCGAACCGGTCGAGGAAGCGGTAGCTGACCTGGAAATCGAGCGTCCAGCGATCGTCCTGGAACAAGTCGAACTCGCCATCGCCGAGCACATCCACGCCCTGGACCGGCATACCGTCATTGACCGCGAACAGCTGCTCGCCGGTATAAGAGAGGGAGAGCCGCGCCGTCAGACCCTCGTAGCGGAAATAGGGCGCGACCGTCGCGATGTAGTCGGGCTGCTGAAACAGCCCGAGCGTCTGGCCCTCCCGGCCCGGCACGTCACGCAGGCTGCCGTCGATATAGGCGAAATTGGCAAGGATACCGAAGCCGGACAGGATGCCGGGCAGATAGGCCATCTGATGATTGATCTGGGCCTCGAACCCCAGTAGTTCGGCCGATCCGGCATTGCGCGGCTGCGATACCTCCACCCGGCCGAACTCCACGCCCCCGAAACTGGCGTTGGTGAGAACCACCGAGCCGCCGAAAACCGGATTGGTGATGTCCTTGTAGAATCCGGCGATCGCGATCACCGAATTTGCGTCGGGATACCATTCGAGCGAGATATCGAAATTGTCCGCTCGGAACGGCTTGAGCTGCGGATTGCCGCGTGACACGTCGCCCTCGCTCACACGCCCCGGCGCGATGATGTCGTCGTCATCGAAATCGATCTCGGTGAAACCCGCCAATTGACGCAGCAGCGGCCGGCCCAGCGACTGGCCGTAGGAAGCGCGGACGACGAAATGGTCGGTGGGCTCCCAGCGCAGCTGCACCGAGGGAAGGAAATCCATATATTGATTGGTTTCGACGAGATCGGAGAGCGTCCGGTCATTGGCGTTGAACAGAGCCGCGGTCGAATCCGTGTGCGTCCATTCGATGCGGAAGCCGCCGATCAGCGAAATCGTGCCGAATTCCAGCTGCCCCAGAAGATAGGTCGCGAGCACGTCTTCGCCGACCTGAAAATCGGATTCGCCGGCATCGTCGATGGAAGCGCCTTCGTTGAAGAACAATGCGCCGGGATTGCTGCGGACATATTCTTCGGCCGTGACGGGGTTGATCGTCGGCCCGATCGGCAAGCCGAACACCGTGCCGCCGTTCACACCCAGATTGAGGTCGGCGAGCGTCGCCCCGTCGAGCGGGCCGCCCGGGGTCGCTTCGAACTGGTTCTCGTCGCGATCGTTGATCGCTGCGGTCACGCGATACTTCATGCCGCCCTGGATAAAGCCGGCAACGCTGCCGAAGTCGAAACCGCGCCGAATATTCACCTGATATTGCCGCGTGTCGCTGACCGTGCGGGTCGGCTCGATATCGATCTCGTCGAATGTATAGCTGGCTGGATTATCGAACGCGGCCTGATCCTCGGGCGTCGCGAACGGGCGGGTGAGCGTGAAATCGGCGGTGCTCGGCAGATTCACCGAACCGAAAGACCATTCGCGAATATCCTCGTTGGACTCGCCGCGCGAATAGCTGGCCGACGCGTCGATGAACCAGTCGCCCGTCCGAAATTCGGCGCCGCCCGCCACGAAATAGAATTGCTCGCGTTCATTATCGACATCGAGCTCCTTCTCATTCTGTACGGCCTCGTTGAAGAAGATACCGGGGGAGATGGACTGCACATTTTGGAAATCGTCGGCGAAATTATACTCGGTTTGCAGCGAGACATTGTCCTCCTCGCTCTCATTGTAGAGCCCGGTCAGGAATATCCGCGCACCCTCCACCGGCTGCCATTCGAGCGTCGAGTTCACCGCCCAGCGCTGAATATCGCGCTGTCCGGATTCGAGTCGCTGGCCTTCGCAGAACGGCAGATCGGCGGGCAGTTCGGCCGGATCGCCGGCCGCGAAGCGCCAATCGTCGCACTGGTTCAGAACGACCGGCAGTGTCTGCTGAAAGTAGCTGCCGGCGATGGCGATGCCGAACTGACCGTTCGCACCGAAGCGATAGGTCGCCCGCCCGCGGATATCGAGCGGGAAGCTCTCGCTGATCGGCTGCGCTTCGTCGCTGCGGATCGCCTCGAACTGTTCGGTCACGCCGCCCAGCACCCGGATGTCGAGTGTCGGGCCATCGAAGTCGAACGGACTCAGCGGCACGATGTTGACAGTGCCGCCGATCGCATTGGCATCGAGATCGGGCGTCAGCGTCTTGTATACCTCGATGACCGAGGCGGCGTTCGACGGCAGGAGATCGAGCGCGATCGCCCGGTCGCCCTGGGTCGAGATGATTTCCTGTCCCGCGATCGTAACGTTATTCAGCTCGGGCTGGATGCCGCGCACGGTGACGAACTGGCTGCGAAAACCGCGCGCCGAGGATTGCTGGATCGAAAGACCCGGCAGACGATTGAGCGTTTCGGAAATATCTTGATCGGGGAAGCTCTCGATCGTTTCACGGTCGATCGTATCGCGGATATTCACGGCCTCCCGCTTGCGATCGACGACCGATTCGTCGGCACGCTGAGCGGTGACGATGATCTGTTCCGCGCGATCGGCCGAGGATGTCTGCGCATGGGCGGCGGGCGCGAGCATGACGAAAGCGACCTGTGAAGCAGCGCCGGCACCAAGATAGAGGCGTTCCATGGAGGATCCTGTCGCGGTCGTTAGAAGACAGCGACGGGCTCTATCCGCTTGCTTTGACTCCCTCATGATAGATCGGTGAACGATCAGTTACGTTTAATTGACCAAGACGTGATCCGACACCGCAAACGCTTTCACTAAAGTCCGTTAGCCGAATTTCTTCGCCAAGTCGGAGACAACCCATTAACTGCCGTCCAGGCGATGTGAGCCTGAACCACCCGTACACATGTCGACTTGTCGGACGACCGTCCTCGCCTTTTTTCAAATTGCGCGCCAAGCCTCATTCCGAAACGGTTAGATGAATAGAAACAACGCCGCCCCGCAGCTGCGCCTGAAAATGGCCCTGTTGCAGTCAGCCAGTCCCGTTTCTCCGGGTTTTCGGCCGCGGCAAGCATCACCCATGCATGGCATGCGGTGCGCTATACTGGGTTCCGCGACTCCCGATCATCCTCACGCTCGGTCTGATGGCGATACTCTATTTCACCTTCATCGACGAAATCACTACCGCAGATTTTACGGAGGCGCTGCTGATCATTCTCGCTGCGATGCTGCTCGACAGCATCGTGGATTATTTCCTCTTGCGCATCGATCCGGCCCAACCTGGCCGCGAAGACTGCATACGCTAAGCCGATTCCGGAAAAGAGTAAGAATCAGCCACGATACGATACCGGTTAAGGGTCAAGAATTTTCATCTGCCCAGCTGCAAACACGGCCGACAACATAGAATAGTCCACAAGCCCCTTTTTACATCGGTGGAAAAGCGTGACTTCTGGCGGAGAAGGCGGAATTCGCAATAGGCAATCAAACCGCTGAAGCAAAACGATTATTTTGCGATGTATTCATCAATACCATGTTTGATGCCATGTCGAACTCTTGCTCACGATGAGACTGCTTTGCGCCGTTTTTCGAGCGACCGACAGACCGATAAAGGGCTTCGCATTCTCATTCGGCGGTTATACCGTCATCGATGTGCCGCGATAGATTCTCGACCGATATCGCGAGTCCTCGGCATCGGGCAAAGGTGCGCCTACCAAGAGAACGGCCCGGGCGAAGCGCGACAGTTCCTCTTGATGCTCTTCTTCGTTGCGCGGTTCTTCGGACCGGACGCGGCGCGTCAGGTTGATCTGGTTCGCCGCGACGTCATGGACAAGCCGCTCATTCTCGACCGCCAGCGTGGCCGTGAAGGCGTGGAGCGTCGTCTTGATGAAGTTGGCGAGCGCGAAGGCCGGCCCCTTCTTGCCGAACGGGACATCGGGCGAAACCAGCACGAGCTGACAGCCATCGTAGAGCGACGCCTTGCGCGACACCCGGAAATGATGGGTGAGATTCTGTTCGACGACATGCCGGAATTCTTCGGGCGCCAAGGGCTCTTCGCTCTCGAACAGCCTGTCGGGCAGGCCCTCATAGGGCATCGAGACGACGGTCGTCGGCCGGCCCCATTTTTGCAGCGCCTCGTCCATCGCCGGTTCGATATCATCGCCGGCGACGATCGTGTGGACATTGTCCGCCGGGCAATCGCCGAGCTTGTTGACGATCGCCTCACCGCCAGTCTTGCTCTGCGTGAGTAGGATCACTTTCTCGACGCCGAGATCGCCGATCAGGTGGCGCACCGTCGCCGCAATATAATCGGCGAGATGCTGGCAGACGATCCAGACCGTCTTGCCTTTCATGGCCTCGAGGCGTTCGGCCTTGGGGCTGCCGAACATTTCGCGCTCGACCGTCGAACGTTCGACCGCGAGGCCGCCCGAGGGCATAAAAGTTTCTCCGCTCACCGCTCGATCGGCGAGATAGAAGACTGTCGCCTGCGCAACATCGGCCTCGGTCGGCATGGCGCCGAGATGCAGCTGGGACGTCACGCCCTTGCCGATCTTTTCGGCATCCTCTTCGATGCGCTGCTGCGGCAGGAACGGAATTTCTTCCGGCGGGCTGATCGCAAGCCAGTCCTCGCCGCTCTGGGCGCGGTCTGTCCATTCCGGAAGGTCGAGCAGATAGCCGCCCGTGCGCACGCGCTTGAGCAAGCGCGTGGCGAGCTCCGGCGTCATCAGGAACCGGTCCCAGCTACAGGTGCCGTCTCCGTCGCGCGCGCAATCGAGCACGAGCTTGCGCAGCGCTTCCGGCGTCTCCTTGTCGTGCGACAGATAGGCGATGTCGTTGCGCGTGAGGCGCCCGAGCACATGATCGACCTCTGCGCCTTCACGCACGGCGCGGATCACCGCGGCATAGATCGCGTTCAGCCGCTTATTCTCGAGGATCAGCCGCGCGCGGCGCTTGAACAGGCCGGGCTTGCCGCCGGTGCCCGCCAGACGGTCGCCGGCGACCGGGCCGGGTGCGATGGCGTTGCACTGGATTTCCGGGCCGAGATAGCGCGAAAAACTCTCGACCATGGCGCGCTGCCCGGCTTTCGAGACCGCATAGTCGGCACGGTTGGGGTAGGCGACCGCGAGGAACTTCTCGCCGCCAAAATAGGAGGAGACGTTGAGGATGTAGCCGCTGCGCTGCGCGCGCATGAAGGGCACGGCATGGTGCATCAGCAGATAGTTGGAGACGAGATTGGCATCGAGTGTGAAGCGCCAATCGTCGAGCGCCATATCGACGACCATGTCTTCTGCCCCGGCGACGCCCGCATTGTTGATGAGATAATCGACGCGACCGAATATCTCCATCGTCTCGTCGAAGGCGGCGCGCAGTGATTCGAAGTCGCTGACATCGACATTGGCGATATATTTGACCCGGCGATCGACACCGGAAAAGCCGACATCCTGCAATTCGCCGGCGATGCGCTCGCGCGCGGCAACAAGCTGGTCCTCGCTACGCGCGACCATCATCACCTTCGCGCCGGCGAGTGCGAGCAGGCGCGCGACCTGGCCGCCGATCCCGGCCGAACCGCCGGTTATGAAGGCGACCTTGCCGAGATGCAGGCCGGTGATGTTCTCGGCAAAGCCGACCATCGCGCTGCTCGCCCCGGCTTCTTCGCCGATATTGCCGGGCAAGTAGAGCTTCGTCTCGGCGATCTTCTGTTCCTTGAAGACGATCCGCGTCGCATGGCCGCCGGCGAAGCGCAGATTCTCCTCCTCGGCATTGGTGTGGCGGACGATCAGATTGCCCCATGCGGCGCGCTCGATCCGTTTCTGGTCGCGCTCAACCCGCGATTCGTCGCGCCAGATGGTGATCAACTGCGCGATGCCCGCACCGAAGATCTCGCTGTAGATATCGTCCTTGCCGTCGCTCTTGTTGGTCATGAAAACGAAGCGCGGGTCCTGCAGCAGATCGGGGTGCAGCTTCCAGTAGCGGCTCAGCGTGCGGCCGAGCGCGATGGAGCCGACCAGTTCCTGGTCCATGAAATTCTCGACCGTTTCGTCATCGGCCTCGAGCAGCGGATCGGCATAATATCCGGCCGGTTTGAGCGGCAGGACGATGGCGCTCGTGATCGGCCCATGCTCGGCGCTGTAGCCGGCCAGCACCTCTTCCATGCCCGTCGCTTCGGACCGGCGCAGGCGTACGATGGTGAGGCCGTCACCGGGTGGATGCGCCATCACCCGGGCCGTCGCCTGGGCGACATCGGCCGCGCGCGGCAGGCCGAGTAGGACTTTCGCGCCGCAGGCAATCTGGATGCGCGCCATCTCCAGCGCGTCTTCCCAATCCTCGCCAGCAACGATCAGCACGGTGAGGCCGGCCCCGTCGAGCGAACGCATCGACGGGCGGTTGAGATAGGTGGAACGCGAATCCTTGCGCGCGCGCATACCGTGCGTGACGTCGATCTCGTTGCCGTTCATGCCCGCCGATTCCTCGCTGGCGAGGAAGGTGCAGGCGCCGGCGATATCGACGGGCAGCGGCAGCGTCTTTTTGGGTTCCGTGCCGCCGATCGAGCGGCTGAGCGACATGCGGCCGGTGAAATGATCGGCGGTCGCGCCTTCCTCGTCGCCCTGCAGCTCGTCCATCGCGGCGAAGACCGTGCGGATGCGATCACTCTCGATCGGGCCGGGGAATACCGTAGTCACCCGCACGCCGTTCGACCCAAGCTCCTCGGCGAGCCTGCGGGACAGCGCGTTGAGCGCGGCCTTGGGCACGACATAGGCGGTGCGGCCATAATAGCGGGTGTGCGAGAAGATCGTCGAAATATTGATCACCGAGCCACCGGGCGGGATTAGAGTCGCGGCGATCCGTGTGAGGTTCCAGGTGACGCCGAAAATGTTGCGCATCGCATCGGCCACCGTTTCAGTATCGCCGCTGGCTTCGATTTCCTCCTCAGCCAGCGGTACATTTTCGAGCAGCTGCTTCGGCCCGGCAGATCCGGCATTGTTGACGAGGATATTGATCCGGCTGTGCTTTTTCTTGATCGCGTCCATCGCGGCGCGGATCGAATCCGGGTCGCCGCCGTCTAGGATCGCCGTGTCGATCTTGTCGGCCGCGACACCGGTATCGGCGATCACGGCCTCGCGCGCCGCCTCGATCCGGTCCTTGGTCCGCCCGGTCATGATCACGGTCGCACCTTCGCGCGCATAGGCGCGGGCGATCTCGCCGCCGAGATTGCCGGCCGCCCCGGTGATCAGCGCAACCTTGCCCGCAAGGCGCCCGTCTACCCCCTTGGCCGCCCCGGCACCTGCCGCGGCGGTCTTCTTTTTCGTTTCGGCCATAGATTCCTGTCTCCGATACAGCGCGCCACTTGCGGGCGTCGTTATTCTTGTTGGGGCGGTTCGGCCTCGGCCGCCGCCCAATATTCGAACAATTCGTCTTTGTTGCGCAGACCCATCGCGGGCAGCGCATGGTTCACGACATAGGTCGCGCCGGAATGTCTATTGTCCCACATCGATTGATGCGCTTCGGGAAGATCTTCCCACGAGACAACGAGCGGCTCGGTAACATCGAGCAATCCCGCTGATACCATATTATTCATCAAAGTCACCTCATGCGCGTTGCACAGGTGCGTGCCGAAGATATTGGCGCTCGGCATGAAAATGCGCCGCTGCCGCGTCCAGACCTGCGGCGCGTAGAAGGTGTAGCGCCGCCCGGCCATCTCTTCGGCATAGACAACGCGGCCGCCGAACGGTTTGACGAGCGAGGTCGAGACGCCAAGTGTATCCTGCGCCGCTCGCTCGAATATGATATCGGGCACGCCGCGCGGATTGCCGGGCGATCGCAACAGCTTGCCGATCGCCGTGCCGAAGGGCTTCATCGTTTTCTGCTGGTAATCGCGCACGCCGATCTTGAAATTCTCGATATCCTGTTTGGCGTCGGGCAGGCGCGGCAGCGTATCCGGCCAATGGAAATTCGCGCCGTCGCGGCGTTTGAGCGTTTCGAGGCTGACGACGCCCTCGATCGATTCTTCGAGGCCCAAGGACTGTAGAAATTCGCGCTGGCCGTCGGTCGTCGATACGACCACGATCCGCGCCTTGAACAGCCGCGCCGCCTCGATCATTTCGAGGCCTGTCTCATCGGCGAGGTCGCGGCTGTTGGGTCCGTAGTAGAGGAGCACGGACTCGCCGCCGCGGAGATTGGCCCGCTGCAGCATCTCCTCGGGCCGCGCCGCGCCGCCCTTGCCCATGAAGCTGAAATGATAGCCCGAGGATGCGCCGTAAAAGGCCAGCGTCCCATGCTCTTCGAGCAGTTGGAAACTGCGCGGGAAAGCGCGTTCCCCGGCATGGCTGACGACATAATCGGCGAGCTTGCCACCCGTCATATCTCGATACTGGTCGAGCAGCGGCTCGCCATCGGCCTCC
>JBCDDN010000036.1:0-37592 GCA_039180285.1 Pseudomonadota bacterium
AAAAGATTATGTGGACATTTGCGCATGTTCGGAATTTCCTTGGCAGGAAATCGCGGCATTGGGATTTGTTTGTCAGACTCAGCCTGTCGGTTGAGCGCGGCACCGGCCCGCACCCCCTCCCGACCTCCCAACAGGGTACCATCAAGTGGGAGGTCGGGAGGGGGAGTGGGCCGGTGCCGCGACATTGCTTCAGCAATGTTCTGACAAACAAATCCCAGTGCCGCGATTTCCTGCCAAGGAAATTCCGAACATGCGCAAATGTCCACATAATCTTTTTCATAACCAAATTGGTTTTTCTCTGTCCTACACTCTAGCCTAAATGGCAAGGTTATTTCCTGATTCGTCGCGAACAACCAAGGAAAACGCCATGCCAAAAACCGTTCGTTCGTCATCCTGCCGGAAATCCGGCCCGCGTGTGCTGGCCGAGCGTCCGCTGCCGAAGGACGGCACCCCGCGCATAGACGGCGTGCGATCCGGCGGGCCGGTGCGCAAAGGGCGGCTGGCGCGGTCGGTCACGGTCAATCTGGCGGAATCGCCCTTGTCCTGGCTCCGGTCCCGCGGGCATGTGACGGCGCGGCAATATGATGCGGGGGAGGCGTTGCGCCGGGATTATGAGATATCGCGGCTGCCGCCACGCGTGACCATGCAATGGGATGCGCCGCCGGCCGGCAGAACGGCGCGCGGCGCCCCGGATGCGCTCGATCCCGGCGAAGCCCAGCTGGCGGCCAAGCGCCGGTTCGAAGGGGCCGTCGCGGCGCTCGGCCCGGGGCTCGAGGACATCGCCTGGCGCGTCCTGTGTGCCGGCGAGGGGTTGAAGGCGGCGGAAGGCGCGCTCGGCTGGCCCGCGCGCTCCGGCAAGCTCGTCCTCGGACTCGCGCTCGACCGGTTGGCGGCGCACTACCGGCTGCCGGGTTGACAGACATAGTTGTCAGCGAAGCGCGTCGGCGTATAGAAGCCGGTTATCGAACAATGGGGGCTCCAACATGGACAGTAACGAACCGCGGCCGCAGGTGCAGCCGATCCAGCAAAACGACAGCAACGGCATGGCGCTTGCCGCGATGATCATCGGGCTCATCGCGGTGCTGCTCGCGCTGATCCCGATCATCGGGTTTATCTCCTGGATACTGGCGCCGTTGGCGATCGTGTTCGGGATCATCGGCAAGAACAAGCCGACCGGTGGCGGGTTTGCCTGGGCGGGCATCATCAGCGGATCGGTGGGGCTGTTGATCTGCATCGCCTGGCTGATGGCCTGGTGGGGTCTGGTCAATTTCGGCGAAGGCGTGGTGCGTGACTATGAAAACCAGATTCGCGCCGAGCAGAGCCGCAACGGCACGTCCAAATAAGAGTAATCGGGCAAATAAGAGTAATCGGGTAAATAGGAGCAACCGGGCGGCCGCGATTCGGAACCGGGCCGGTGCATTTTTATGCGTTGCAAAGAGAAACTGACCTGATAGCAAGGCGGCTTCCCAACCGCCCGCTCAGGAGCTTTTTGCATGATCATCTATGGTGCCTCCCTTTCGCCCTTCGTCCGTAAAGCCGTAGCCTTCGCCAATGAGAAGGGGATCGACGTCGATCACCGGACGATCATGCCCGGCGCCGAGGACGAGGAGTTTCGCGCATGTTCGCCGTTCGGCAAGATCCCCGGGATGCGCGACGGGGATTATTGCCTCGGCGATTCGACTGCGATCGCCCATTATATCGAGGCGAAACATCCCGAACACGCACTGATCCCGGACGATGCCGAAGCGCGCGGGACGGTGATGTGGTTCGACGAATTCGCGGACACCATCTTCGTACCGGCAGGCGGCGTCATCTTCTTCAATCGCTTCGCCGCGCGGCTGTTCGGCCAGGAGGGAGACGAAGCCGCCGCCGTTACCGCCGAAACCGAAACGCTGCCGCCGATCCTGGCTTACATCGAGAAATCGCTGGCCGACGGCCGCGAATTTCTGGTCGGCGACAGCCTGACCCTGGCCGATATCGCCGTCGCCGGACCGTTCAAGAATCTCGAATATGGCCGGGCCGCGATCGATTGGGGCGACTATCCCAACGCCAAGGCCCATGCCGAGCGCATCCTCGGGCGGGACAGCTTTGCGAAACTGCTGGCGATGGATGCGGCGATGACCGGGAGCTAGAGGCTTTCGAGCACGCCCTGCAGATGCTCCATGAACCGCCGGACCCGGAAGGTCTGGCGATGCGTGGGCGGGAAGGCGGCATTGACGGTCAGCGCCGGCGCGCGCCAGCCCGGCAACAATTCCGCCAGATTTCCGCTGTCCAGATCGTCGGCCACGAACCAGCGGGGCATCACCGCATAGCCGATGCCCCGCAACGCGGCGCGGCGGACGGCGAAGATATTGTTGCTCGCAAAACTGACACGCGCATCGAGTTTGGCGCGCCTGCCGCGCGGCCCCTTCAGCGGGATATCGCCACCCTCGAACGGCGCGAGTGCGGCGCAGGGCAGGGGCGCGAGATCGGCCGGCTTCCCGATGGCGCGATCCCCGGCAAGCGCCGGGATTCCGACCAGGATGCGCTCGACAGTCGTCAGCGGCCTCACGATCAGCCGGTCGTCGGGCACATCGCCGACCTTGATCCAGATATCGGCGCCGATATCGGCCATGCGGATATCGCCGTCCTGCAACAGCCAGTCGATTACCACATTCGGATGGCTTTTCTGAAAGTCGAACGCCGCATCGGCAAGCCGATCCTGGCCTAGCGCGATCGGCGCGACGATCCGGATCGGGCCGCGCAGGGCGTCCCGCTCCCCGGCGAAACGTTCGGTCAGCGCTTCCCAATCGCCGAGCAGGCGGCGCGCGTCGGCAAGGCAGTCACGGCCGGCTGCTGTTAGGCTCAGTTCATGGGTTGTCCGGGCGATCAGCTGAACGCCGATCCGATCTTCAAGAGACGTCAGACGCCGGCTCGCTGAAGCCTGTGATAGGCCCAGGTCACGGGCGGCCGCGCTGATCGAGCCCCGGTCGGCGATTCGGGCGAAGGTTGCCAGCAGCGTCAGTCGGTCGACGGTTCTTGTCATACGTAAAACGTATAACTGATAAGTATGCCATGCGTCTACAGAATGGCGGCACATGGTGCGATATCGGTCTCGACACGAATGAAGGAGACCGACCATGACCGATACGCCATCCCCATCCCGCACCTACCGCATCGGCGGCGAAGCGGAGGTCAACCGGCTCGGCTTCGGCGCCATGCGCCTCACCGGCCAACCGGGTAACTTCGGTCCTTATAAAGATTGGGACGATGGGCTGGCCTTGCTCCGCCGCGCCGCCGATCTGGGCGTCGAATTTTTCGACAGCGCCCGGGCCTATGGGCCGCAACATGCCGACCGGATCGTCGGCGAGGCGTTGGAAGCACACGACGTTTTCCTCGCGACCAAGGGCGGGATCGACAAGGCCGCGCCGGACCGGATGAAGCGCGACGGTTCGCGCGACACGCTTCACCGGGAGATCGATGACGCGCTCGGCAATCTGCGCCGGGACCGGATCGACCTGTTTCAGCTCCACTGGGTCGATCCCGAAACGCCGCTCGAACGCTCTGTCGAGGCTTTGGCCGAAGCGCGGGCGGATGGCCGCATCCGCCATATCGGCCTTTCCAACGTGACCCGCGAAGAGCTGGATCGCGCACTGGCGATCGCGCCCATCGCCAGCGTCCAGAACCGTTTCAACATGGCGGAAACGGATCAAGGCAGTCTGGTCGACTATACCGCGGAGCAGGGAATCGCCTTCATCCCCTATGGCCCGCTCGGCGCCAATCCCATGGAGCACGGCGCCGCGCTGTCGCCGCCCGAAGCGCTGGCCTGGCTGCTCGAACGGTCGCCCAACATCATCGTGATACCGGGAACGACGTCCGTGGCGCATCTGGAAGACAATGCGCGCGTCTGGGATCGGCTGTCCTGACCCCGTGCCCATCTCGACGCTGTAACGCTTCGTACCTACATTATCGCTTATGACCGATTCAGCCCGCACCGCCGCCCCTGCCGCAACCCTCGATATCGAAGCCGGAAGCGCACAGGACCCCTATAACCGCGAACATCAGATCTTCCCGAAGCTGTCGGACGAACAGCTCGAACGCGCGGCGACCTATGGCGAGGTGGAAGAGCCGGAGGCGGGGGCCTATCTGTTCCGGCGCGGCGAACGCGGGGTGGATTTCTTCATCTGCCTGGACGGCGCGATCGAAATCATCGCGACGGATCAGGCGGGCGAAGACGTTATCACGGTTCACGGCCCCAGCCAGTTCACCGGCGAACTCGACCTGTTCAACGACCGGCAGATACTGGTCGACGGGCGCGTGGGCGAGGGCACGAAGGTCATCCGGATCCGGCGCGAGAATTTCCCGCTCTTCTCCAGCACGGAAACGGATATCGGCGAAACCATCATGCGCGCCTTCATTCTGCGGCGCACCGGTTTTCTCGTTCACGATCAAGGCGGCGCGATCCTTGCCGGCCCGAAAAATGACGGCGACACCCTGCGCATCACCCGGTTCCTGCGCCGCAACGGCTATCCGTTGCGGGTGATCGATACCGACGATCCCGAACAGGCCGACCCCTTTTTCGCCGATCACCCGACGGCGCGGGACAAGGGGCCGGTGCTGATCCATGCCGGCAATGCCTGCCTCGCCAATCCCAGCAATCATCAGATCGCTAACGCGCTCGGTCTGACCGAGGAACTCGATCCCGATCATGTCTACGATGTCGCCGTGGTCGGCGCGGGGCCGGCCGGGCTGGCGTCGGCGACCTACGCCGCCTCGGAAGGCCTCGATACGGTCGTGATCGAACAGGAAGCGCCGGGCGGGCAGGCGGGTACGTCATCCAAGATCGAAAATTATCTCGGTTTTCCGACCGGCATTTCGGGCCAGGCGCTCGCTGGGCGGGCCTGGATCCAGGCACAGAAATTCGGCGCGCGTTTCGCGATCTCGCGCGCCATCGTCGATCTCGACTGCGACGATCGGCCCTATGCGCTGCAGCTGGAATGCGGCCAGCAGATCAAATCGCGGTCGGTGATCATCGCGTCGGGCGCGCGCTATCGGCAGCTCAATCTCGACAATTACGACCGCTATGAGGGGCAGGGCATCCATTATGCCGCGACCGCCATCGAATCGCGGCTGTGCCAGGATCGCGAGGTGATCGTGGTCGGCGGCGGCAATTCGGCCGGGCAGGCGGCGGTGTTCCTGTCGCGCCATGCCAGCCATGTCCATATTCTCGTGCGGAGCAAAAATCTCGCTGCGAGCATGTCCGACTATCTGGTTCGCCGCATCGATTCCTCGCCGCGCATTACGCTCCATACGGAAACCGAGATTACCGAACTGCACGGCGATCCGATGCTCGAACAGGTCACCTGGCGCAACAAGGCGACGGGCGAAGAGGAGACGCGGGACATCGGCAATATCTTCGTAATGATCGGCGCGGCGCCGAACAGCGACTGGCTCGACGGCTGTCTGGAACTCGACGAGAAGGGGTTCGTGAAGACCGGCAAGGATTGTTCGGGCAAGACGACGACCTCGCCCTTCGCGACGAGCCGTCCGGGCATCTATGCAGTGGGCGATATCCGGTCCGGTTCGGTCAAGCGGGTCGCGTCAGGCGTGGGCGAGGGATCGGTCGTGATCCAGACCGTGCACGGCTATCTGTCGGGGATTACGGACTAGGTCGGGCGTGCCGGTGGCCATCGGTTACCGCGATCCGCTCGAAACTTGCCGAGCGCAGCAGATCGGCGGGAAATACGATGTCCCTGACGATGGCGGCGCGTTCCCGGTCGGGCGCAGCGAGCCGGATCGTGGCGCCGGCGGCCGCGAAGGCGTCCAACACCAGTTCGGTGCAGTAAAGCGCGCTACTGTCTGTAAGATCGAATGCGGCATCGAAGGGAATGCCGCGTGCCGCGAAACCGCGGGCGGCGGCTACCGTCGCCGCGCGGTCCGCATCGTTCATGCCGGACGGGCGGTAAAAGACGATATCGCTGGCGAGCCCCGGGTCGTTGAACGCCGCAAGCGGCACGCGCTCGACGATGCCATGCCCGCCATCTTCGGGCGGCGCGGCGTGGATAACGAAAATCGCGTCGCCGTCCGTTCGCTCGATCAGTCCGACATGCGAGAAGCGGGCGAAGGATGCCGTGCGTACCGCATCGGCTTCCCAGCCCCGTCCGGCGCGGAACACGAGATCGCCGGATTGGAGCCGGCCGGTATCGATGTGTGCGGTTTCGATACGCTGTACCCGGTCGAGCGAACTCGCCGGCACGGTCGCCAGCGCCGTCAGCATGGCCGCGATCGCCAGCCGGCTGACGGCCGGCCGTCCGCTCATTCCATTTCGACCGAGATGTACCAGACGCCGTCGACGCGCGTCAGCGTCGCCTCGTCTTCTTCGCTGCTCCCGTCGCCGAAAATCGATCGATAGCTGACCGTCGCCGTATCGCCCTCGATCTCTTCCGAAATAATCTCGATGCCGTCGAAACCGCCGCGGCGCTCGGCTTCCTGCGATGCGAGCGACACGATCATGCCCATCTTGGGCCGGAACATCTCCCGCGCATCGGGTTCGATATGCTCGATCACGGCCTCCTGATCGCCTTCCGCGATCGCGGCTTGAAAGGCCTCGACCGTGCCGCCGGGCCCAGATGCAGCGCCTGAACAGGCGGCCGCGAATACCAGCAGCAGCGGTGCGAGAAATGCGAATATTCGGTTCATGACAACAAACTCCCCCCAATGAAGCCGACGGATACGGCGCAGGCGCGAAGTCTATCCATGCGGGCGGGGGCTGTCCATTGCGAAACGGGGGAGGTGCATCCTGGGGAAAGGAGCACTGGGTCGCGTGCTCTTCGCCAGCGGCATGGAACTGTTCCGCGGCCTGCGCGATCGCAGCGTGACGACCGAACTCGCAATCCTCGGCAATAGCGGCAATGTCATCAATCGTCCGCGCCAGCGGCTCGCCGCGATGGAGCAGAATGTCCGCTGGTTCGACATCCACCTGTTCGCCGATCGTGCGTCGCTGGATATCGATCTGCCGGACTAAACCTGGATCGCGTCGCGGTAGCGCCGGCTGCAGGGCAGGGTGTCGCCACCGGCGAGCGTCAGCACTATGTCGCCATTGCCCGAAGGCGCGCTCGTTTCGATCCGGTCGCGGTTGACGAGCCAGGAGCGGTGGACGCGGGCGACCGGGAGCCCTGCATCGCGCAAGAGGGCCTCCAGCCCGGCCAGGGTCGTACGCGCGAAATGAGTGGCTCCCGTCGTATGGACCTCGACATAATTCCCCGCCGCCTCGGCATGGCTGAAGCTCTCGGCGGCGAACCGCATGGTCCGTCCGCCGCATTTCAGCGTGATGAGCCGGGATTCGCGCGCATCGGCGCGCGCCGCCTCAAGCTCGCGTTTCTGTTCCGAATAGGTGCGCAGCAGAAAGAAGACGAGGACGATCAGCGCATAGCTCAGAACGTCCTTGCGCATTTCATAGACGAAATCGCGCGGCAGGTTGTCGGTGAAGATGTACGGCACGTTGAAGAACAGGAAAAAGATCAGCTTGCGCAGCCAGACCATCAGGAGGACGTGCACAGTCGAGAATAGGAGAAAACCGATCGCGTGCATCGCGAGCCAGAGCGGTAGCGGCGTTTCGGCGAAGCGGAACCGGTTGGCGTATGCCATGACCAACGGCGCCAGTGCGACGATGACGAATATGCTGGTCGGATCGTAAATCCAGATCGCGATGGGATCATAGTCGCGTCCTGCACGCTCGAACTCGGTCCGGGTGGAAAGCACGTCGACCATCGTAAAGATCATCCCGGCGACCGCGACGATTGCCATGGTCCGTACCATCTGCCGTCGTTCGAAGCGCCGTTCCGACTCTGCATTCTGTGTCGCCATGACCGGGATGTAGCGGGCCGCACGTAAAACGGCCAATGCCGCTTATCCCCATGGCCTGCCGCTCGTCCCCGCATTGTCGCCGCTGATCATGGATTGGCGCTCTTCGTCCCGGAAAACTGGCGTTCTCCCGCCGTGTGCAGATGATCGGACCATCGCCTGTTCATCGGAGAAGACCCATGGCCCCACTTGCCGAACCGTTGACGAAGAACCGCCGCTACGATCTCGACTGGCTGCGCTTCATTGCCTTCGCGCTGCTCATTCTTTACCATATCGGCATGTTCTACGTGTCCTGGGGCTGGCACGTAAAAAGCGTCTACGCCTCGCCTGCGGCCGAGCCGCTGATGAGCCTCGTCAACCCCTGGCGGCTGGCGCTGCTCTTCTTCATCTCCGGCGTCGCCGTGCGCTTCGCGTCGGACAAGATGGCCGCAGGGACTTTCGCGGCGAGCCGGTTGAAGCGGCTCGGCCTGCCGATCCTGTTCGGCGTTCTGGTGATCGTCGTTCCGCAGCCCTATTTCGAACTGGTGCAGGCCGGGCGGTTCGAGGGCGGATATCTCGCTTTCTATCGCAACTATCTGAACCCGGCGCAGCTGTTCCCGATGATCACACCAACCTGGAACCATCTCTGGTATGTCGTCTACCTGCTCGTCTATATCCTGTTGCTCGCACCCTTCCTGAAGCCGCTTGCGCGTTTCGCGGCGGGGCGCGGTGGCGAGGCGTTCGGCCGACTTCTGGGGCATCCGTTGCGGCTGCTGCTGATCGTGCCGTTGCCGTTCATCCTCTACGAGACGGCGCTGCGTCCACTTTTTCCGACGACGCATGACCTAGTCAATGACTGGTACAATCATGCGTTGCGCTTTACGATCTTCATTATCGGTTATTTCGCGGCCAAGAGCGATACATTCTGGGCGGCGGTGAGTCGGGCCCTGCCGTTGGCGGCGGCGATCGCGGGAGCGATCGGGCTGTTCATCACGATCTATCTGACGACGCCCGGGCTTGCCGAAAGCCGTCCGCTCCTGCCGTTGACACGCGCCTTGATCGTCGCATTCTATTTCTGGTCGGCTATCGTGGTGTTACTCGGCCTCGCCCGGCGCTTCTTCAACCGGGACTCCAAGGTGCTGCGCTATCTGACCGAAGCGATCTTTCCCTATTATATCCTGCATCAGACGATCATCGTGATCGCGGGTTTCCATCTGACGCACGCGGCGCTCGGACCCTGGCCGGAATTCCTGTCGCTCGTGCTGATAACGGCGGGGGGCTGCGCATTGCTGCACGAATATTGCATTCGCCGGGTCGATTGGCTGCGAGCGCTATTCGGACTCAAGCCGCGCGCCCGGCCCGATTATAGACCGCAGGCGCCCGAGCTGAATGTCGATCCGGTCTAAGCGTGATCGCGCACCGTGCCGGGTTCTCCCAGCTCGCATTCGAGCGAGTCCCGGTCCCAGTCGGCGGAGTCGGCGGCCGCCGCATAGGTTCTTTGCAGAAATTCGAGCAGCATGGCCTCGGGGTCGGCGGCGGCGCGAACAGCGCCATAGGGGAGGACATATTCCGACAGGTTTTCGTCATAGCGCGCGCCTTCGGGCAGACCGTCCGCTTCGCGGAAGCCATCGGGTTCGGGATAGGCATAGCTATAGAAGATCGGCTCGGGGCTTTGGGTATTGCCGGGCCAGAAGCCGGCGCTGGAGACTTCATGCGAATAGGCTTCGCGGGCAATTTCATCGGGGAAGTTGGGAACGCCGCCGGGATGGACGGGCGCGGGACGGCCGGAAAAACGGGTGACGGCAAGATCGAAACTGCCCCAGAAGAAATGAACCGGGCTCGCCTTGCCGAGAAAACCGGTGCGGAAGCGCTTGAACACCGCGTCCATCGCAAGCAACGCGCGCCACAGGCGGCGGGCGGCTTCGATGTCGAAGGGGCGTTCGGCCGTGTCTTCAGCGAACGGAATGGCATCGGCGATCTCGTTGGGCGCGCCATGGATCGTCGTGCCGACGCCGAGCCGATCGAGCATCGCGAGCATGTCCCGATGGAAGCCGGCGATGCTACCGGAGGCGAGCGGCAGTGTTTCGTGCCGGCCCTCGCTGGTCCAGACCACAACTTCCCCGGCGACGAAATCGAGCTCGATGTCGAAACCGCCGATCGGGTGCGGTATCAGCCCCGTGCCGAGTCCGACCGGGCTAAGATAGAGCGGCACATGCCAGCTATGGTTGAGCCAGGGTTCGCGCGCGATGCGCACCTTACCGACGATCTGCGTCATCAGGTGCAGCGTTTCCCAGCTCTCCTGATTGGCGGGATCGGACAGGTCGGGCCAGTGGCTGTCAGTCATGACGGCGTCTCCTTCACGGCGCGCCAATATGCCATGGCCGCAGGCGCGCGCCTAGAACAGATAACGCACCGCGACGAACCCGCCGACCAGCAAAATCCCGGCCAGCGTCGTCAAAAGCGCGAAATGCCGGTCGATGATCTGCTTCATCGGTTCGCCGAATTTCCACAATAGCGCAGCGACCAGGAAGAAACGGGCGGAGCGTGCAATGATCGAGGCGAATATCAGGATGTAGAGCGGCATCGCCGTCGCGCCGGCGGCGATGGTAATCACCTTGAAGGGCAGGGGCGTGAAACCCGCGAGCAGGACGATGATCCAGCCCTGTTCGTTGAACTGCGCGGCGAACGTATCGAATTTCTCGTTGAGCCCGTAAAAACCGAGGATCGCTTCGCCGACCGTCTCGAACAGGAAATAGCCGATCGCATAGCCAAGCAGGCCCCCGAGCACCGAAGCGATCGTACAGACAAAGGCATAGCGGAACGCGCGTTCCGGCTTTGCCAGGCACATCGGGATCAGCATGATATCGGGCGGGATCGGGAAGAAGCTCGATTCCATGAAGGAGACACCGGCCAGCCAGCGCTCGGCATGGCGGTGTCCGGCTTTGTCGAGCGTCCATTCGTAAAGGCGTTTCAGCATTGCCGCGCCTTATATGGGTAGGGCGGAAAAGGGAATCGTCTTTATGATCTGGCATGGATCGCAGTTTCGCGGCGATCCCGTTTGCGGTGCAACAAAGCATAACAAATCCGTCATCGCGCTGTCATCGAAACACCACTTAAGCGAAACGTTGCTCACCTAGGCGCGGGGCACACAAAAAAGGGTGGCACCATGACCGATTCTCTCTTCGCGCGGCGCTCTGTGCGTCTTCTCTCCGCTCTGGCGCTTTCGACGGCGATGGCATCACCGGCAATGGCCGGCACGCTGGTCGGCAGCGTTATCGACGCGACCGATACGCGGGCGTTGCAATCGGCCCAGGTCCGGATCGTCGAACTCGACCGGACGGCGGTGGCGGGGCGCGATGGACGGTTCCGCTTCGCCGATGTCCCGGCTGGCAGCTATACGCTCGAAACCCGTTATGTCGGCGCGGAAACGGTGACGACCCAGGTTACCGTTCCCGAAACCGGCACCGTCAGCACCAATATCCTTGTCGGCATGAGCGATACCGCGATCCTCGTGATCGGGCAGCGTGCGAACCAGGCCAGCGCGCTCTCCCGCCAGCGCGAGGCGGACGGGGTCAGCTCGGTCCTTACGCGCGACGCGATCGGCCAGTTTCCAGACCAGAATGTCGCGGAATCGCTGCGCCGCCTGCCGGGTCTCAATGTCCTCAACGATCAGGGCGAGGGGCGGTTTGTTTCAGTTCGCGGGCTCGATCCCAATCTCAACAGCTCCTCGATCAACGGTACGCGCATCCCGTCGCCCGAGGCCGATGTCCGCGCCGTCGCGCTCGATGTCATCTCGTCCGATTTGATCGAATCGATCGAGGTGCGCAAATCGCTGACGCCCGATATGGATGCCGATACGATCGGCGCCTCGATCGATATCCAGACGGTTGCCTCGTTCGACAGCCGCAGCGATTTCCTGTCCTTGCGCGCCGAAGCGAGCTGGAACGAGCTGTCCGGTTCGCTTACCCCCAAGGCGAGCCTCGATTTTTCGACGGCGCTGTCGGACAGTTTCGGCATTTCGGGCGGGATATCCTACTATAACCGCCAATTCGAAACCGATAATGTCGAGGCCGATAGCTGGACCCAGGGCGATGGCGGTCTGATCTTCCCCGGAGACCTTGAATATCGCGATTATGATGTCGAGCGTGAACGGATCAGCGCGTCGCTGTCCTTCGATTTCCGGCCCAGCGACAACACGACCCTTTTCGCGCGTGGAATCTTCAGCCAGTTTGACGATCAGGAATTCCGTCGCCGGCTTATCTTCGACGTGGGCGATTTCGATCAGGCGTCAGGAGGATCCGGCTCGATCGTGTCTTTCTCCGACGATGATGAGGAGATCGCCATTGAGCGCGATATCAAGGATCGGTTCGAGCGGCAGCGCATCGTCTCGATAAGCATCGGCGGAGAGACCGAAACGGGCCCTTGGACCATTGACTATCAGGGCAGCTATTCTCGGTCTTCCGAGCGCGAAAACGGGTCGGTCGATCCGGCGACCTTTGCCCGTGATTTCGACGGTGACGGGCTGAGTTTCAGTTATGATTTCGCCAACCCGCTCATCCCCTCATATGCGGTTACCGGAGGGCGGAGCTTGTTCTTCGACCCGACCGAGTTCGAACTCGATCAGATCGAATTCACCGCACTCTCCGACTCGGTCGACGAGGAATGGATGGCGCGGCTCAACATAGCCCATGTTTTCCCGACCACGAGCGGTGACTTTACCGTACAGGCGGGCGCTCAGGGCCGATGGCGCGACAAGAGCTTCGATGGCACGGTCGAATATTACGAGAATGATGCGTTGACCCTTCGGGATTTTGTCGGCCCGCCGACCTTCAGGATTGCCGATATCGCGCCCGCCGCGGCGGACCGGCGGATCAGCAACTTCTTCTTTGCCAATCGCGGCGATTTCGAGTTGCAGGAGATTGATACGCAGTTCGATTCCAACGTTGAGGATTATCAAAACCAGGAAGATATCTATGCGGGCTATCTGCTCGGCCGCTGGGACAGCGATACGCTGCGTGTAATCGGCGGTGTACGCGTCGAGCGGACCGAGAACCAGATAAATGCGAATACGACCGAGTTGATCGAGGAAGGGGCGACCTTTGGCGGCATGGTTCTCGACGACGATATCGTCGTCGTCACGCCCAACAGTTTTTCGCGCAGCTATACCGATTGGCTGCCGAGCCTGAATATCCGCTGGGAACCGGTGAACAATCTGGTTTTCCGCGCCGCTGGCTATCGCAGCCTGGTGCGCCCGAATCTTGGCGATCTGGCGCCTATCTTCTCGGTCGAGCAGAATGACGATGACGAACGTGAAGGCGAGTTCGGCAATCCCGATCTGCTGCCCTATGAAGCGTGGAATTTCGATGCGTCGGCCGAATATTATTTCAGCTCCAACGGCGCGATCTCGGCCAACATCTTTTACAAGGAGATCGATAATTTCATCGTCGATTTCTTCGATAGCGACGGTGGCACGTTCAACGGCATCGCGTTCGACGAGGCGGTGATCCCGATCAATGGCGAGACGGCGGAAATCTTCGGCATCGAATTCAGTTTCGCGCAGGCCTTTACCTTCCTGCCCGATCCATTCGATGGGCTGCTGTTCAATTTCAACTATACCTATACCGACGCCGAAGGAACGGTTCTGGACGAGGACAATGTGCCGCGCCTGATCCCGCTGCCGGCCTCGTCCGAAAACACGTTCAACATCGTGCTCGGTTATGAAAAAGGACCGTTCAGCGTTCGGCTCGCGGGCACCTATCGCGATAGCTATCTTGATGAACTGGGCAGCGCGCCGGATCAGGATCGCTATGTGCAGGACCATTTCCAGCTCGACGCCAGCGCCCGGTTCAACGCGACCGAGCAGCTGCAATTCTTCTGGGAATGGATCAACATCACCGACGAGCCCTTTTTCGCCTATCAGAATTTCGGCGGGAGTCGGCGCCTGCTGCAATATGAAGAATATAGCTGGACAATGAAGTTCGGCGCACGGATGCGGTTCTGATGAGCATATTTCGGATGAAGACCGCCGTTTCGACAGCTGCGTTGGCCCTTCTGCTGACCGCTTGCGAGACCATTCCGCAACCCGATCCGGCGCGCGGCGTTCCGGTGACTGCGAGCGCGCAGACCGTGCCGGTGGCCAGCACCGACGATGCGGCGGACGACCCGGCGATCTGGGTCAATACGGCAAATCCGGCCGCCAGCCTGATCGTCGGCACCGACAAACAGGCCGGGCTCCATGTCTACGATCTCAGCGGTGCGGAGCGCAGCTTCCTGCCGACGGGCCGCGTCAATAATGTCGCGCTGATCGACGGTGTCGGCATCGGCGGCGAGGAGGGGATTCTCGTCGCGGCCAGCGATCGCCGGGATCCGCTGACCGCGCATGTCGCGCTGTTCCGTCTCGACGGCGCCAACGGAGAATTGACGCCGATCGGCCGCGTCGAGGCCGGGCCGGGCGAGGGCTATGGATTCTGCATGGCGCGGAGCCCGGACGGGGTCGTTCACACCTTCCTGAACACCAAGGAAGGCGCGATCTATCATCAGCGGCTGAGCGTGGACGGTGAAGTCGAAGTTCTGGGAACACGCACGCTGACCGTTCCCAGTCAGCCCGAAGGCTGTGTCGTCGATGAGCGCACCGGCATGCTCTATGTCGGCGAGGAAATGGCGGGTATCTGGCGCTTCGATCTGGAGACCGGAGAGGGCGAGTTGGTCGTGCGCGTCGCGCCGGGCCAGCTCGTCGCCGATGTCGAGGGACTGGCGCTTGCGCCGTCGGGCCAGGATGGCGGCTATCTCGTCGCCTCGAGCCAGGGCGACCATGCCTATGCCGTCTATCGCCTCCCCGACCACAGCTATGCGGGCCGGTTCTACATCGCCGATGGCGAAACCATCGACGGCGTGACGGAGACCGACGGTATAGAGCTCAGCCTGGCGAACTTCGGTCCGGCTTTCCCGAACGGGCTGCTTGTCGTCCAGGACGGCCATACGCCCTCGCGGCGCCAGAATTTCAAGCTGGTGGATTGGGGCGCTGTGACGGCGGCGCTGGGGTTGGAATAGCGGCTGGCCGGGTTTGAGTTTCGTACAAAGACACTAAGACACAAAGCCTTGGTAGTTGTTGGCGATACGCTTCACGCCTTCGCGGAAGGTGGAGCCGCCGAAGTTGATGAGAAGGCCGAGCGGCAAATTCATGAGGCGCAAATAGGTAAGCGTCTGCTTTCCATGGACAGGTGCGAGTTTTTCGATCGATTTGAGTTCGATTAACAGCTTGTCTTCGACAAGCAGGTCCGCCCGAAACCCCTCGTTCAGCACGATGCCATCCACTTCGATCCCGACCGGCTTTTGCCGGTCAATTTTCAGGCACTTGCTCTCGAGGCGATTGGCCAGAACAGCTTCGTAAACGGATTCGAGAAGCCCCGGCCCAAATTCTTTGTGAATGTGGAAACCGCAATCGACGACAAGCGAGGCAAGCGCCTCAAGCTCATCGTCGCGTTGCTGCATCCTTCTTCCTTCTTCGTGCCTTTGTGTCTTCGTGTGAAACCCCCTAATGCCCCGGCGCGCCGCTTACGTCGTCCATCAACTCTTTCGGCGTTTCGCGGCCATGATCGGTACCCGCCGTCCGCTCACCGCGGGCCAGCGCGAAGATCACGCCCGAGAGCGCCATCAGCGCAACGATGTTCGGCAACGCCATGGCCGCGTTCGATATATCGCCGAGCCGCCAGACCAGTTCCAGCGGAACCGATGCGCCGACGAAGATCACGATGCACCAGAGCACGCGCCATACCAGATGCAGCTTCAGCTCGCCGGCCCGGGTGGCGCCGGGAAGCTGGTCGTACAGATAGGTGATCGCGCGCTCGCCATAATAGGACCAGGTGAGCAGCGTCGTGAATACGAACAGCAATAGCGCGATGGATGCGATCAGCGTGCCGATCGGGATGCCCAATACCTCCAGCGGGAAGGCGGCCGCATAGGCCCCCGACGTCATCGCGAAACCCTGCAGGTCCGACTGCCAGGCATGGTCTACGGCGATCTGCTGGCCATTCACGGTCGCAACGAAATCGCCGCCGACGGTGAGCATCACCAGCGCCGTCATCGTGCAGATGACGATGGTGTCGATAAATGTCCCCATCATCGCGAAGCGGCCCTGGGCGGCCGGGTCGTTGGTCTGCGCGACGGCATGGGCGATCGCGGTCGAACCCTGGCCGGCCTCGTTGGAGAAGAGCCCGCGCGCGACGCCGGCGCGGATCGCCATGATGATCGCCGCGCCGAGGAAACCGCCTGATGCCGACTGCGCATTGAACGCGCCGTCGAAGATCCGGCCGAAGGTCTCGGGCAGGTAATTGGCGTTCAGGATCAGCGCGATGATCGCCATCACGATATAGAGCCCCGCCATGAACGGCACGATCGTTTCGGCGACTTTGCCGATCGATTTGATGCCGCCGATGATGACGATGAACACCGCGATCGCCGCGATCAGCCCGCCGACCCATTCGTCGATCCCGGTCAGCTCGTTGACGCTGTCGCCGAAGCTGTTGGCCTGGATCGAGTTGCCGGTGACCAGCGCGGAGAACAATGTGCCGAGGCAGAACAGGATCGCCAGCCATTTCCATTTCGGCCCGAGGCCGTAGGTGATGTAGCTCATCGGCCCGCCGCGATAGACGCCGTCCTCGGTCCGCTCGCGGAACCGCACGGCGAGCGATCCCTCGCCGAAGGCCAGCGCCATGCCGAACAGCGCCGTGATCCACATCCAGAAGATCGCACCGGGGCCGCCCAGCGTGATCGCGGTCGCCACGCCGACGAGATTGCCGGTCCCGACCTGCCCGGAAAGCGCGGTGGAGAGCGCGGCGAAGGGCGAAATCTCGCCTTCGCCTTTCTTGTCCGATTTCCGGAAGATGCCGACGAGCGAGCTGCCGAGTTTGCGGATCGGATAGCCCTTGAGGCCGGCCATGATGTAAAGGCCCGCGCCCAGCAGGATCACGACCATCGGCGGAACGAGCAGCACTTCCTCGCCGTTCCACGTGCCGCCCCAGATGAAATCGCTGACATTGGTGACGCGGTCTACGAGCGCCTCCATCCCCGAAACCGGTGCATCCGCCGCCATGAACTGAACTCCCCGAAAACCGTTGTCGTTATGGGGCGGGGAGCTTTAGCGGAAAGGGGGGTGTTGTAAACCGGGGGGTGGGGAGGGGGTGGGGGAGCGACCGTTACCGGGGCAGATAATATTCCGCCACATCGCCATCGGTGACGCGCGCCGCACCGGTGGCCGCCAGCGTCTCGAGCACATCGGCGACGCGATCCTTGCGCTTCTGCGTTGTGCGGCCCTTGAACAGCTTCGCGAGTGCCTCGGCAGGCAGCGGGGCTTCGGCTTCGGCGAGCACATCGCGGACGATGCGGATCTGCGCGAGGCCGTCCTTTGGCCAGCTGCGCTCTTCGATGATCATGGCATGGGCCACGGGTTCGCCAATCTGGTGGCACACAAAGCGCGGGAAGCGATGGACGGCGGCGGCGAAACCGATCTCGTCGCTACCCAATATGCGGGAGCGAAGGAAGGATTGCGGCCGATCCACGATGCGATCGCCGGGTGCGTCGCGACACTCGGACCGGATGCCGAGCTGGCGCCGAAGAAAAGCTATGTCAGCTTGCGCCGCTCCAAACAGTTCGGGCTCGTTCAGCCAAGCACCGGGACCCGGGTCGATCCGGGGCTCAACCTTAAGGGTGTCGAGCCCTTCGGGCGCCTCGAGCCGTCTGGCAGTTTCAACGCCATGGTCAGCCACCGGATCCGGCTCGAAACGGTCGCCGATGTCGATGACGAAGTTAAGGACTGGCTGCGCGTGGCGTTTAAAGCGTCCTGATTTCAAAGGTTTGTACGTATTGGAGCATGACGGGGCTGTTAAGCATGCCCGTCACCGATACCTCAATGATGATGTGCGAGGATCGGACGATGATCGATAAGCCGTTTCGCCCTATCCGGAAGATGGGCCCGTTCCCGTATCGCGCGCCTCGTTATCCGATGCTCGCCTATGTCGATATATTCGGCAATGGCATGCATCTGGGCGCGATCCAGCTGCACAACCTCTCGGCGGGCGGGATGGGTGCCAGCGGCCTGGCATTTACGCAGCGCGAGGGGATCGAAGTGCAATTGTCCGGTATCGGTCATGTTCCGGCCCGGATCGTCTGGATCGACAATGGCTGTTGCGGGCTTCAGTTCGAAACCGAGATTTGCGTCGACGCGTTCGATCTGGGCGGGCCGAGCTCCGGCGTGCGGCCCTTCGCCTATGGCCAGACGGGCCTCGGCTGCGGCCGCCCCGACGATCGCAGCTATCCCGATATGGGTGGCGAGGGATTGTTCGTTCGCCAGGCATAAGTGCCGAACCGACTGCTATTGCGATTGACTCGTAACAAGACGGCGCCACAGACGCTATATAGCCAGTATCGCCGACCCCATCGACATACCGACTGCCGATAACCGGCGCCCCCGTGTGAAGCGCGGCAGGCTGTGGTTCCGCATCCACAGCTTTGTCGGCCTGAACCTCTCGCTTTTGCTCGGCCTCATCTTCTTCACCGGAACTTTGGCCGTCTTTTCCAGTGAGATCGACTGGCTATTCAAGCCGCAAATGCGGGCATCGGCAACAGTGGCGCCGGCCGATCTGCCTTGGGAGGCGATCGCCGTCTCGCTGGCCGAACATGTGCCCGATGGCCGTGTCGAGGTTGTCGAAGCGGGCCCGTCGCCGATTTTCGCGCCGGCCGCCTATGTGACGCTGCCCGACGGTCCTATCCGCGTGATCTACTTCGACTCCGAGACCGGCGCGGTGCAGGGAGAGGGGCCGCTGCTCTCCGCCAAATCATTGCTGCGGTCTATCCATTCACGCCTGCTGATCCCCGATCCGCTGGGCACGACGCTCGTCTCGCTGCTGAGCCTGTTCCTCTTGATCAGCTTGGCGACGGCCCTGCTTATCTACAAGAAATGGTGGCGGGGCTTCTTCAAACTTCCCCGCGTGCATCGCAGCCGCCGGATTTTCTGGGGCGATGTGCATCGGCTGCTCGGCGTTTGGGGCATGGTCTTCGGATTGCTGATGGGGACCACCGGCCTATGGTATTTCGTCGAGGAAATCGCCGCTCCGGCGCCGCTATTCTCCGATGCCGCCACGCCCGCTGCGAAGATCGATAATGGCGAATCCGCAATCCGGTTCCCCGCGGCCCTGGCGGCGGCGCGGACGGCCTATCCCGATCTCTCGATCCGGCGGATTGCCTGGCCCGGTGCCGATAGCGCCGCCTTCGGTTTCTATGGGCAGGACGGAACGGTGCTCGTCCGCCCGCGCGCCAGTGGCGTCATCGTCGATGCGTTCGAGGCCAGCGTCATCGATCGCCATTCGGGCAGCGAAGCCACGGTCCATCAGCGCATTTCGGAGGCCGCCGATCCGCTGCATATGGGATATTTCGCGGGTTACTGGTCCAAAGCGCTCTGGTTCGTCTTCGGTTTGATGATGACGGTTCTCGCCTTTTCAGGCGCGACGATCTTCGTAAAACGGCTGGCACGGGACGACGATGCCGCTTCGCCCGCCGAACGCCGAAAACGGAAATTGCGGATCTGGCTGGGATGGCGCAACGGATTGGGCGCCGGTCTCCTTTTGGCGGTTCTGGGCATCGGATCGATCCTGTATTTCCTGCGCGGCGAGATAGGCTTGCTCGTCTAGGGCCTGCCCCTTCCCAAAGCATCGCGAATTCCGCTAGATAACGGCGTCGACCAACAGGGGGTCGCACCCGGAGATATGATGGCCGGAAACACGAAGGGGGACGTGGGAATGGCGAACGACTTTGCACAGGTCGAGGCATTTGCCGGACTGGACGAGGCGGGGCTGCAGGCATTGCAGGACGCGTCCAAGCCGGTTCCGGTCAAGGGCGGCGATTATCTCGTCCGTTATGGCGAAGAGGCCGATACGCTCTATCTCGTGTCGACCGGCCGCTTCTACGTACAGCTTCCCAATGGCCGCGTGGTTGCGGAAATCGGTTCGGGCGAGCCGGTGGGCGAACTGGCTTTTTTCTCGGGCGGCGTGCGCACCGCCGATGTTCGCGCCAGCCGCGACAGCACGGTCTACGAGCTGACCCGCGCGGCCTATGACGAAGTTGTAGGCAGATATCCGGCGATCGCCGATGCGATCCTGGCCACCGTTTCGTCGCGGCTGGCGGTCGCGACACGATCCGCCAGCGCGATGGAGGCGAAACCCGGCAAGGTGGTCGCGCTGATCCCGGCGGCTGGCTCCGAATTGCCCGACGGCTTCGCCGATCGCGTGTGCGCGGCACTGGCCCGGCATGACGAGCCGCGCATGGTGAAATTCGCCGACAAGCCCGATGCCGTTTCGGCCGATAGCGAAGGCTTTGGCCGCTGGCTGGGTGAACTGGAGCGGAGTGCGAAGCGCGTCGTTCTCGTCGCCGGCGGCAATGCCGAATGGGACCGGGCGATTACGCGTAACGCCGACGATCTCATCATCGTCGCGCCGCTGTTTGCGGAAAACTGCGAACGTTCCGAGCTGGAAGACTATGCGATCCCACTCTTCTTGCGCGCCAATCGCACATTGCTGCTCTGGCGCGATCATGAACGTCAGGAGATTACCGGCAGCGGGCGCTGGCTCGATGGCCGCAACGTTAAACTGCACCATCAGGTGCCGCTGGATTGCGAGCCGGCCTTTGCGCGCGTCGGCCGGTTCATGGCCGGTCGTGCCAACGGTGTCGTGCTGGCGGGCGGCGGCGCACTGGGATGCGCGCATGTCGGCGTGATGCAGGGCTTGCTCGAAAACGATATTCCGATCGATTTCTACGGCGGCACCAGTGCCGGTGCGGCGATGGGCGGCGCGCTGGCTCAGGGGCTGACGCCCGAACAGACCATCGTCCAGATGCAGGACATGTTCATCGCGAAAAAGGCGATGAAGCGGGTGACCGTGCCTGTCCATTCAATCCTCGACCCGCGGGTGTTCGACGAGCAGTTGGAGCTCAGATACGGCAATAAGGACATTGCCGATCTGCCTTACAATTTCTTCGGTGTGTCGACGAACCTGTCGACGAACAGCGTCTATATCCATCGCCGCGGTCCGCTCTGGCATGCGGTGCGCGCGTCCGGTTCGCTGCCGACGATCCTGCCGCCCTTCATCACCAGGGAGGGCGATATTCTGGTCGATGGCGGGGTGCTCGACAATATTCCGGTCACGATCATGCGCGAAGCCAAGGCCGGGCCGAACGTCGTCGTTTCCTTGCGCTCCGATGCGGGCGAGGAGTGGCGTCTCGAAACCAAATACAGTTCGCTGCGTTCGCGCGGGAAGCTGTTGTCCGATATCATCTTCCGCCGCAAGCCCAAGCACGAATTTCCGAGCATCGTCGAGATCATGTCGCGATCGATGGTCGTTTCGAGCGCCAGCGCGGTCAGCGATAATCTGAGCCAGGCCGATGTGTTGCTGACGCCGCCGATCCCCGAAACGATGAAGATCCTGGACTGGCATCTGGGCCGCGATCTCAGCGAATCCGCCCGCGCCTATACCGCACAGCGGATAATGGAACATGAAGCGCTGGCGGAGATGAAGGATCGGCTCGAATAAAAAGGAAGCGGGCGCGCTGTGAGACGCCCGCTCCGAGGGGAGTGCTGATGGCAAGGACTAGGCGGCGGCGGTCCGGGCCTGCTCGGCTTCGCTTTCGGGCTTGGCCACCGCCCGGGCGAACTCGGCTTCGTAATCGGGATGCTCGGTGTTCATGAGCGTATCCCAGAAGCGGAAATAGAAGCCGTAATTGCGGTTGAAATTGCCCGAATGGTGGAGGTCGTGATGGGTCGTCGTGCTGATCCAGCGGGTCAGCGGCGTTTTCAGCCACCAGCGGGCGTGCAGCTCCAGCCCCGCATGGCCCATCGCATTGCGGACGATCATCAGCGCGAGGAAAGCGAAGAGGACGCTTGCCGGGGTCGGCACGAGAAACAGCCAGATCGGCATGAAGGCGTTCATCACCAGCGCCTCGGGCAGGTCGAAGGCATAGGCGGCGAACGGCGTCGGCGTGACCGAGCGGTGATGGAGCCGGTGGAAGGTCCTGAACAGCTTGGGATGATGCATCATCCGGTGCGTCCAGTAGAAATAGGCGTCATGGGCGAGAATGATCGCGGCGAACAGCGCCAGATCGATGCCGAGGCCATAGCTGCCCCGAATATCGTAGAAGATGCCGATCTGTTCGCCCGCGACGATGAAGATGCCGCTGAAGACGAAGACCGCGCAGGTGCGCAGCGACGCGAAAATCTCGCGCCGATAGTCTTCGGAGCCCGCAACGCGATCCTGGATCTGGCGGTAGGCCCAGCCGGTGCGCTTGGCGATCCAGACGATCGCGGCGATCGCGGTCGCCGCGATCAGATAGCGGCCGAAATCGAACAGGATCATGTTCGGCAGATGAGCGATCCCGGTGGCGATCGGCGTGGGCAGTAGGGCGAGAATTTCGGTATCGGGCATGGCGCGTCTCCGGTGCGTGTTCGGTGACACCGTTTTGCCGCATGACGCGCATCCCATCTCGCCCGGATCGGAATGCGACTAGCCGATTTTCGAAATCGCCCATGCCGCAAAGCCCTGAAATCAGCCGATTTGCGCGGCGCGATACTGGCTCGGCGTCATATTCTCGGCTTCGCGAAACGCCCGGTTGAATGGGCCGAGCGAGCCGAAACCGGCATCGAGCGCGATGGTCAGGATCGGTACCTCGCGCTGTTCGGGATCGGCCAGCGCGGTGCGCACTTCCTCGAGCCGATAGCTGTTGAGGAACGCGGCGAAGTTGCGGTGGCCGAGCTGGCGATTGATCAGGCGGCGCAACCGGTATTCCTGCGTATCGAGACGGCGGGCGAGTTCGGCGATGGTCAGCCCGTCTTCGCGCCAGGCGAATTCGCCCGTCATATGCCTGTCCAGCTTTGCGGCCAGTTCGGCATCGATCTCCGCGGCCTTTTCCGGCTGCGGTTCTTCGGAGCGTTTCGGTGTCCCGAACAGATCGGCGCGATTCGTGGTGAGGATCGCCTTCGCTGCGGCCAGGGCCAGCAGGAAAATGCCAAACACCAGCCCGGCGCGCGCGCCATAGGGCGAATAGGCAGGAGTCGCATAGAGAATGTTGGGCCGCATGCCGATTTCGACGAACAGCACGAGCAGCGTATAAAGTCCGATCGCGCCCAGTCCCCAGGTCCGCAGCCGCCGGCGCTCCTCGATCAGATCGTCCTTTCGTCCGCGCAGGGCGATGTAAAGGCCAAGCCCCGTCAGGCCCATCGCGGCCGCCCGTCCCGCAATCCCGGTCGTCAGGATCCACTGCTCGAGGTTGAGCCATAACACCCAAGCATGGGCTTGCATCGCTGCGATCGACAGCGCGACCAGCCCCCAGCTGCGCCAGCCCGGCCGCTCGTCTTCGAACCAGACCCGGGCGAGGAGCCAGAACAGGCCCGGGGCCACGTTGGAGCCGATTTCGAAGATCCAGTCGATAAACGAGGGCGGGCCGTCGATCCCCGATATCTCTATCGTTGCGACGATATGGCAGACGACGCTTGCGAGAAACGCGATCCCGATGCGTCCGGCGGGCGTATGCCGATGGTCGCGCCAGAGAATCATGATCATCAACACTATGATGCCGATTGCACCGCCACGGACGAGGAGGATGAATTCGGCCCAGCTCATAGTGCGCTTGGTGTCAGAGAATGGCAGGGGGCGCAATCCTGCCGATCTCGCGGGCTCGGGATAGGCGGGGCGATAATTATTTACCAAATCGGTAAAAATATCTTGACATCGTGACGCTGTTTGGGTACAAAAGCCGAAGATCGAAAAATGTAACCGGCCGGGGCGCGATGGCGTTTCCCGGCCTTTTATTTGGTGCTTATCCAGCTTCAACTAACACTGCATGCCTGCGCTCAGGAGCGACATGGCATTTCAAAGCGCGCTCAGGGTGAGCGCCGGCAGGTGGTGGTTGCAATCGGTGGTGTCACCCTTCTTTGGCAATGGAAGTAGCGCAAGCCTATGCGGAAAAAGCAAATCAGGACGAAGAAAACGGCGAAGGGTCTGCCCTTTACGCCCGAGCGGCGCTCCGAGTTTCTCGGCTATCTGGCCGAGGCGCCGAACATCGCCCGGGCGAGCCGGAAGACCGGCATCAACAGTTCGACCGCCTATTATTGGCGCGAAAGGGACACGGAGTTCGGGGCGCGCATGAATGCCATTCTGTGCGGCGTTTCGGTGCTCGAGGCACGGCGGATGCAGCGGAAAGGCGGATCGGCGCCGGCGTTGATCCGGCGGGGGCATAACAGCCCGAACGATGCCGATATCGATGCCTTTCTCGAAACCTTGGCGGAAACGTCCAACGTTTGCGAAGCGGCGCGCAGAGCCGGGATGATCACCGCGACCCTGTATCGGTTGCGGCGCAAGGACCCCGGGTTTGCGCGCCGCTGGCTCGCGGCGCTCGACGAAGGGTATGAGGAACTCGAAATGGAGATGCTGGCCCGCGCCCGGTTTGGCGTATCGCGCAAGCCGGACGATCCAGCCTTTAACGAGGCGGTTTCGCTGCGCCTGTTGATGGCGCACAAGGATGCGGTCGCGCTGCAGCGGGCGATACGGTCCGGCATCGGCGCGGAGGAATTGCGTGAGCGGCTCGAGCGGAAGATCGCGTTGGTGCGGGAAAGCCTCGAAACACAGCCGGCGCCTGACGGCGATGCATGACATCGATGCGCGGCTGGCCGCGCTGGCCGGTCTGCCTCCGTCCGGATTGCGCGATTTGATCGGCCTGCTCGACGGCGAAGAACTGACCGCGCTCGCCTCGTCCTGGGAGTTTTGGGGCCGATCCGCGCAGAAGCCGCCCGCGGGCGATTGGCGGGTCTGGACGATCCTCGCCGGGCGGGGTTTCGGCAAGACACGGGCCGGGGCCGAATGGGTGCGCGATATTGCAAAGAAGGATGGCTCGGCGCGGATCGCGCTGGTCGCCACGAGCCTGCACGAGGCGCGGAGCGTAATGGTGGAGGGTGCGAGCGGCCTGCTCGCCGTAACGCCGCCCGGGGAGGATATATTATGGGCGCCGTCGCTGCGGCGGTTGGCTTGGCCAAACGGCGCGCGGGCCACGCTCTATTCGGCAGCCGAGCCCGACAGCCTGCGCGGCCCGGAGCATAGTCACGCCTGGTGCGACGAGATCGGCAAATGGCGGGACGGGGAGGCGGCCTGGGACAATCTGATGATGGGGATGCGGTCGGGCGCGGCGCCGCGAACACTCGCGACCACGACGCCGCGGCCGGTTGCGCTGGTGAAACGGCTGATCCGCGCCGCGGAGCGAGGTGAAGGCGGAACGGTGATGACGCGGGGGCGAACACGCGATAACCGGGCCTATCTCGCGCCGGGTTTCGTCGCGGCCGTCGAGGCCGCCTATGGCGGCACGCGGCTCGGGCGGCAGGAGCTGGACGGCGAACTGATCGAGGATGTCGACGGCAGCCTGTGGCCGCGCGCGCTGATCGAGGCGTGCCGGGTGGCCCCGGAGGCGCTCACACCGAGCTTGTCGAAGTGTCGCACACCAACCCTTCGACAGTGGCCGGGTTGGGATTGGCGACCTGACCATCAAAATGAACGCAAAGTGGAATTGAAACGCATCGTCGTCGCGGTCGATCCGCCGGCGGGGAGCGGGCGGGGCGGCGATGCCTGCGGGATCGTGGTCGCCGGGCTCGGCGAAGATGAGCGCGGCTATGTGTTGGCCGATGCCAGCGTCGAAGGATTGCGGCCGGAAGGCTGGGCGGCGAAGGTGGCGGCGACCGTGGATGCATGGAGCGCCGACCGGGTGATCGCCGAGGCGAACCAGGGCGGCGCGATGGTGCGCAGCGTCTTGCAGGCGACGGCGCGGACGCTGCCGCTGCGTTTGATCCACGCCTCGCACAGCAAGGCGGCGCGGGCCGAACCGGTCGCCGCGCTCTACGAAACGGGTCAGGTGAGCCATGCCGGGGCCTTTCCGGCGCTCGAGGACGAGATGGCGGGGATGACGATCGCGAGCGGCTATAGGGGCCCGGGCCGCAGCCCGGATCGCGCCGACGCGCTGGTCTATGCGCTGACCGAGTTGATGCTGGGTGGCCGGAGGGAGCCGGCCGTGCGGGGACTGTGAGGGCGTTTTCCTCTTCCCCCTCATCCAACTGCGCCTAGCCGATAAATCGCCAAGTCGGAGCTGGATGAGGGGGAAGAAGGAGACGACAAGGCTTCCTCGATCGCCGCGAGAACGCCTCCGGTGTTCGCGAGAATATCGGTGTTCCAGAAACGGATTACGCGCCAGCCCTCGCGTTCGAGATAGGCAGTACGAGAGGCGTCCTGTTCGGATTCGGAGTGCTGGCCGCCATCGGCTTCGATTACCGGCCGGGCCTCGATACAGGCAAAGTCGGCGACGAACGGGCTGATAGTCCATTGGCGGAACTTGTGTCCGGCGCGAGCCGGCGATTGCGGAGGTGATGCCAGAGCCGTTGCTCGGCTTCGGTCATATCGGGCCGCAACTGTCTGGCGTGCCGGTTCATAGTGCGCGTGAAAGCGTGTGTGCGAGCCACGTCCGGCACAAGCAACCGCGTTTAAGTATATTCGTTCATACCGTTCCAGAAATTCTTGAAAATTTCGCCATATGGCGTTATATGAAGGGTCAGGAGGCGAAATATGGCGCGAGCATTCGCTTTAGTCGATGACCGGGTGGACGATGGCAATCGCCTCGATGCGGTGGCCGTGAAGGCGCTGGTGCGGCTGCTCGGTTTCTGGAAGGCGCGCATCGCGGACGCCGCGCGGCTCTCCGGGGTCGGCGCGCGGACCTTCAGCCGGATGCGCGCGCAGAATTGGGAAGGCGCGCTCAACGAGGATCAGCGGCTCCGCGCGAGCGCGCTGGTGGGCTTGTACAAAGGCCTGCACCTCTATTTCGGCGACGAACTGGCGGACAAATGGGTGAAGATGCCCAATGACGGGCCGCTGTTCGGCGGCCGGACGCCGCTTGCCTATATGCTGGAGGGCGGGCTGCCCGCGATCCTCGAGGTGCGCGATTATGTCGACGCGCTGCGCGGGGGCGCGTGATCGCGGTTCCGGTCAGCGCGATCGTCCAGCCGCTGACCGTTCGCCTGATACCGACCAAATATTATGACCCACCGGTGCTCGGCCCGCTCGTCGATAGCGAAGACGAACAGGATCTGCTGGCCGAACTGGAGGGGCTGACCAATCGGCGGCTCAAGGCCGAACGGGGCAATGTCGCCGCGATCCGGCGCGACGAGCTGGTCTACGACCGGGCCGGGCAAAGCTATGTGAACGCCGCCTTCGCGCACAGCCGCAAGGGCGGCAACCGGTTCAACGATGCGGAGCGCGGCGCCTGGTATGCGGGATTCGATGTACGCACGGCGCTGGAGGAGGTCGCGTTCCACCGGACGCGCGAATTGCGCTACATCGATCATTTCGAAGATAGCTGCCGGTATCGGGCGCTGCACGCATCCTTTATCGGCCGGTTCCACGATCTGAGGACCGTGGAACCGCCGCCCGCTTGCCTCGATGCGGATATCGCGATCGGCTATCCGGCCGGGCAGGAACTGGCGGCGGCGCTGATCGCACAGGATTCGCGCGGGCTCGTCTATCCGTCGGTCCGGCATGACGGCGGAACGTGCCTGGTCGCGTTCCAGCCCGGCGTCGTTCAGGATGTCGTGCCGGGCGCCGAATGGGAACTGCGCTGGGAAGGTTCGCCCGACTGGACGGCGAGCACGGTCTGATCTGCGGGCTTGGCGGCCCTGATTTTGGGACATTTCTTATGAAACTCTTCGGATGGAAGTCCGGACGCGCACCGGCGCGCCCGGCATTGCTGCGTGCGCCCTATGGTGCGGTCACGCTCGGCGATTGGCCCCGCGGTTACGAGGCGCAGCTGCGCAGCGGCTATGTCGAAAACCCCGTTGCGCAGCGCGCCGTGCGGCTCGTCAGCGAGAGCGCGGGCGCCGCGCCGCTGATCGGCGGGGATCGCGAAGTCGGTCTGTCCAGTGCGGACTCCGCCGGTCAGCCGCTCATCGAAAGCGCCGCCGCGCATCTGCTGCTCCACGGCAACGCCTTCATCCAGATCCTCTGCGACGCGGAGGGCGCGCCGGCCGAGCTGTTCGCGCTCCGCTCCGAACGGGTGACGGTGGAGCCCGATGCGCGGGGCTGGCCCGCCGCCTATCTCTATCGCGCGGGCGACAAGACGATGCGGCTGGAGGCGAAGGATGGCACCGGCAAGCCCGGCCTTATCCATATCCGCGCCATGCATCCGCTCGACGATCATTACGGGCTCGGCGCGCTGGGCGCGGCGGCGGGCGCGATCGCGATCCACAACGCCGCGACGAAATGGAACAAGGCGCTGCTCGACAATGCGGCGCGGCCCTCGGGCGCCTTGGTCTACGATCCCGGCGAGCCTGGCGCGGCGCTGTCCGGCGAGCAATTCGACCGGCTCAAGGCGGAGATGGAAGCGGGCTTCCAGGGCGCGGCCAATGCCGGCCGCCCGATGCTGCTCGAAGGCGGGCTCAGCTGGCAGGCGATGAGCCTGACGCCGGCGGACATGGATTTCGTCGGCCTGAAAGCGGCGGCGGCGCGGGAGATCGCGCTGGCCTTTGGCGTGCCGCCGATGCTGCTTGGCCTGCCCGGCGACAATACATATGCCAATTATCGCGAAGCCAACCGCGCGCTCTGGCGGTCGGGCGTGGCGCCGCTGGCGGACAAGATTCTCGGTGGCATCGCGCGGGGGCTCGCAAGCTGGTGGCCCGATGCGGCGCTGTCGGTCGATCTCGATCAGGTGCCGGCGCTTGCCGAGGACCGCGAAAAGCTCTGGGCGCAGGTCAGCGCAGCGGACTTCCTCTCGCCCGACGAGAAGCGCGCGATGCTGGGGATCGAGGGGCGCTCGACCGAATAACCTTTCGTCATTCCCGCGCAGGCGGGAGCCGACAGGCCACCGGAGGTAATCCAGTCCGGACCTGTCCGTTCGAGCTGCGACCGGTGGACTGGACTCCCGCCTGCGCGGGAGTGACGTGTGAAAGTGGATACATCACATGACTGAAAATGAAGAGATGCTCGTTCGCCTGGTCGAGCAACTATCGGCGAAGGGCGGCGATCTGGTGACGGTGCGCGCAATCGTCGAGGAAGCGAGCGAGCTCGGCGCGACCCATGCGCTGCACAAGCTGGGCCTCGACGATCCCCGCGCCGCCAAGGATCTGGACGAACTGCGCGAGCTGCTCGGCGCCTGGCGGACGGCCCGGCGCGGGGCGCTGCGCACGGCGTTCGGCTGGATCGGCAAGACGATCCTCGCGCTCGTGCTGCTCGGCCTCGCCGTGCGCTTCGGCGTGGTCGGCTGGCCCGGCCGATGAGCGTTTCAAATTCCGCTCACCCTGAGCCTGTCAAAGGGTCGGGAACTCCGGTCGCAAACACCCTTCGACAGTGGACAGGGTGGGATTGCCCCCGGCAATCCCAAGCCAAGCCGGGGGCTTGGCGGCCTGACCACCAGGGTGAGCGCGGGTGGCAGGGCGTGCGCTTCGCCGGCTATGCCGCGATTTTCGATCGGCCCGACCGGGGCGGGGACGTGATCCGGGCGGGTGCGTTCAAGCGGTCGCTCGAAAGCTCGGCAGGGCAGGGGAGGAACGTGCCTCTGCTCTGGCAGCACGAACGCGGCCGCGTCATCGGCCGGATCGAGACGCTGGCGGAAGATGCGCGCGGCCTACGCGTGATCGCGACGATGGACGACGCGAAACTGGCCGCGGGACTGGAGAGCGGCACGCTCGGCGGGCTCAGTTTCGGCTATCGCGTGCGAGACGGGCGGCCGTTTACGGCACCCTCCCGTGCTCCCGCCTGCGCAGAAGCAGGACGGAGCAAGAACATGGCCGCTGCGCGAACTGATCGATCTCGATCTGGTGGAAGTCAGCCTGGTGACGATCCCGATGCAGCCGCTGGCGCGGGTGCATGTTGTGACAAGCTAAAGGATGGATAGCTATGAAAACGGAAATCTACTGCAAAGAAGAGAAGACTCCTGTCGAATGGCATGTCGAATTCATCGACGAGGAGGGGGGCGTCGAGCAATCGATCTTTATCGGCACAAATGCGAAACAGCGTGCTCAAACATTTGCTGAAATGCATTATCAGCCAAAAGCTTCTGCAACGACATCATCGACACAAGTTTGTGGCTGAGAGTGATTATCTGAGGTGTGCCAATCACCATCTCGCACTTCGAGATTTTGAATGTCGTCTACAAACATGCAACGCCACTCCCCGCCGTCGGGGAGGCCCTTTGAGCTTCCTCCGCCAAATTGAAAACCCAGCACTTTCTCACGACCGTCCTTGTATCCCAAGGTATGAGGACAAAGCTCCCGATCATGGTCTTTGTAATAGCACAACACCTGTTGGCGATTCTCGATAGCCGACCGAAGTGTTTCAAAATCTCCAGACATCTCATTCTCCTAAATCGTCTAATAACAAGCAAATATAGGAGAACGTAGTTGGTTTTCGAGATGTCCGGTCGAAAATGGACTATTCCGGTTGAGCCACATCCTCGAACCACGCCTCGACTTCGCCGCTCAGCTTGATCGTCAGCGGGTTGCCGTGGCGGTCGTTGGTTTTGCCGGCCTGGACGCGGATCCAGCCTTCGGAGATGCAATATTCCTCGACGTCCGCGCGCTCCTTGCCCTTGAAACGGATGCCGATGCCGCGCTGGAGAATAGCGGGATCGTAGTAATCGCTCATCGGGTTGTTGGCGAGGCGGTCTGGCGGCGTGTCTTTGGCGCCGGTGTCTGAAGCGTCTGTCATGGCGCGCGATTTACGGGCTTGCGATGGAGAAGAAAAGGCTTGTTTCTTGTTATTGCGTCATTCCCGCGTAGGCGGGAATCCAGTCCGGAGGCTGCAGCTCAAGCTGATAGATCAGAACTGGACTCCCGCCTTCGCGGGAGTGACGATACTAAGAGTTCAGCGTTTCGAAAAGGTCGTCCCAGTCCGGATTGCCGTCTTCGATTAGCCGGAGCTTCAACTTCCGGTTCCATTTCTTGAGCGCCTTTTCGCGGGCGATGGCTTCGTAAGCGGTCGGGAATGTCTCGACATGGACGAGCCGCGTGATGGCGTATTTGCTCGGGTGCCTGGCGCCCGTGCGCTCGCGATGCTCGATCATCCGGCGGCTGATGTCGTTCGTCATGCCGATATACAGCGCGCCGTTTCGGTATTTGGCAAGAATGTAAACATAGTAGCGGCGTTCCATAGGGCCGCGATTATCACACCCGGTCATTCCCGCGCAGGCGGGAGCCGACAGGCCACCGGAGGTAATCCAGTCCAGAGCTGTCTATTCGAGCTGCGACCGGCGGACTGGACTCCCGCCTTCGCGGGAGTGACGCAGGATCAATTTCACCGCCTCCGTGCCCATCGGCCCGGGGGCTTTTTTGTGCCCCCAAGGAGAAGAAGACGATGGATATCGAAACCAAGATGGATCCGCTCGCCGCGAGCTTTGCGGCGATGGAGCAGGCGCCGCAGGAGGATGTGACTGTGTCCGAAAGCGAGGCCGCAGAGGCGGAACAGGCCGCAGAGCAATCGCCGACCGAGAAGGTCGCCGAACATATCGCGGCGGTGAAGCGCTGGATGGATGCGCATACCGTGATGGCCGCGCGTCCGGCGCTCGAAAGCCCTTCGACAGGGCTCAGGACAGGCACCAAGTCCATGCCGGGCGGCGAGGGCGATTTCACCGCGCGCTATCTGCGGCGCGGTCTCGAAACCGGGCTCGAGCGCAAGAGCTTCGACGGCACGAGCGGCCCGGCGGGCGGTTATGCGATCCCGCAGGAAATCGACGCTGTGATCGATCGGACGCTGACCGACGTCTCGCCGATCCGGGGCATCGCCAATGTCGTGAAGGTCGGCAGCGCCGGCTACCGCAAGCTGGTGACGACCGGTGGGACGCCGTCTGGCTGGGTCGCGGAAACCGCCGCGCGCCCCGAAACCGATACGCCCGATTTCGCCGAGATCGCGCCGCCGATGGGCGAGCTCTATGCGAACCCGGCGGCCTCTCAGGCGATGCTCGACGATGCCGCCTTCGATGTCGAAGCCTGGCTCGCCAGCGAGATCGCGACGGAGTTCGCCCAGGCGGAAGGCGCGGCCTTCGTCAACGGTTCGGGCATCGATCGCCCGCGCGGTTTCCTCCAGGCGACGATCACCGACGAAGCCGATGACGTCCGCACCTTCGGGTCGCTCCAATATATCGCGACCGGCACCGATGGCGGCTTCGATGCGAGCGATCCCGAATATGCGCTGGTCGATCTCGTCCAGTCGCTGCGCTCCCCCTATCGCCAGGGTGCGCATTTCGTGATGAACTCGGCGACGCTCTCGGCGATCCGCAAGTTTAAGACGGCCGACGGCGCATTTCTCTGGCAGCCGGGCCTGATGGCGGGGCAGCCGGACACGCTGCTCGGCTATCCGATCGTCGAGGCGGACGACATGCCCGATATCGCGAGCGGCACGGACGCGATCGCCTTTGGCAATTTCAAGGCCGGCTATCTGATCGCCGAACGCGCCGAGACGGCGATCCTGCGCGACCCCTTCAGCAACAAGCCTTTCGTGCACTTTTACGCGACCAAGCGCGTCGGCGGGCAGGTTTCGAATAGCGAGGCGATCAAGCTGCTGCGATTCAGCGTGTCGTAGCAGCGTTCAAACCGTCTTCGTCATCCCGGATCAAACCCAGGACGACGAAAATGTTCGCCGGCGGGTTTCGGCCTGCCGGCATGGACGCCGCGTTTCCGGTTGCCTCCCCCCTCGGCCGGAAGCGCGGCGTTTCCTCTTTCCGATGGAATTGCGCATGACACCTATTCTCAAAGATCCCGACAGCGGCCTGAACTATGCGATCCGCTGGCCCGATGCCGTGCTCGACGGCGCGGCGATCGCGCATGCGAGCTGGACGGTCGAACCGGACGAGCCGGGCGGCATCGCCACCGCGTCCGACTTTATCGACGGCAGCGAAACCGGCGCGCGCTTTACCGGCGGTGTACCGGGCCAGGTCTATCGCGCGACATGCCATATCGGCCTGTCCGACGGCCGCGCGGCGGACCGATCCCTCCTTATCCGTGTGGAGCAACGCTGATGCTGGCGGCCGAGGACAGGCCCGCCGCGACGGTCGTCGCGCTCGACGAGATCAAAACCTATCTGCGGATCGCCACGGGTGAAGACGACGCGCTGCTGGCCGGGCTGGTGCGGACCGCGACCGATACCTGCGAACGCTTTATCGGCCGGTCGCTGCTGATCCGCGATGCGCAAGAGACGATTCCGGTATCGAGCGAATGGCGGCGGCTGACGTTGACGCCGGTCAGCGCGATTACCGGGATGATCGGCTTGCCCGAGACGGGCGATGCGTTCGCTCTGCCCGTCGACGGTTATGCGATCGATATCGACGGCCATGGCGACGGCTGGGTACGCGTTACGGCGGCCGGGTCGGCGCGGCGGGTCACGGTGCAGTATCGCACGGGGATGGGGGACGACTGGAATGCCGTACCCGAGCCGCTGCGCCAGGGGATCGTGCGGCTGGCCGCGCATCTGTTCATCGAACGCGATGCGGACGATGTCTCCGGGCCGCCTGCGTCGGTGGCGGCGCTCTGGCGGCCCTGGCGGCGGATGCGAATCCGATGAGTATGAGCGCGCAAACGGCGTTCGGCGATGCGCTGCTCGCCGCGCTTGAGGATCATGGTCCGCTTGCCGATGCGGTGAATGCGATCGATCCGGTGCCCGCGGTCCGCGCGACCGTGCCTTATCTGGAGATCGGCCCGATCGTCACGCGCGACTGGAGCACCAAGACCGAACGCGGTCGCGAGCTGCGTTTCTCCGTTTCGCTTTTCGATCAGAACGAGCGGGCCGCGCGGCTCGCCGATTTGATGGCGGAGGCCGAGGCAGCGATCGCCGCGATGCCGCGCGAGCTGGCCGACTGGCAGGTCGTCAGCTGCGTCTTTCTGCGCGGCCGGATCGATCGCACCGGCAATCCCTGGACCGGCATTCTCGAATTTCGCGCGCGGCTTCTCGCGATGTGAGTGCTCCTGCGAAGGCAGGAGCCCAGGGCGGCGGGCATCATCATTTGCGGCTCTAGGCTCCTGCCTTCGCAGGAGCACGGGGTTTAATATCAGGAGAATATATAATGGCAGCAGAAAAGGGTTCGGCTTTCCTCTTGAAAGTCGGTGATGGCGGCGATCCGCCGGTCTACAACACGGTCGCCGGCATGCGTACGACGCAGCTTTCGATCAACGGCGAACCGGTGGTTATCACGAACAAGGATTCGGGCGGATGGCGCGAATTGCTGACCGGGGCCGGCGTGCGCTCCGTATCGGTGTCGGGCGCGGGGATCTTTACCGGCTCGGTCGCCGAGACGCGGCTGAAGAACAACGCTCTGGCCGGTACGCTCGACGATTATGAGCTGAGCTTCGAAAGCGGCGAACGCATGCAGGGCAGCTTCCTGATCGCCAGGCTCGACTATGCCGGCGATTTCAACGGCGAGCGCAACTATACGCTGGCGCTGGAAAGTTCTGGCGCGGTGGTGAGTCTGTGATGTGTGATCGCCCCCAAACCCCGTTTGGGCTGAGCCTGTCGAAGCCCTGTCCTTTGCTTTCAACACCTGAGAAGAAGGACAGCCCTTCGACAAGCTCAGGGCAATCGGCGAATGGGATAGGACTGTGAGCGCCAACCCTGCACGCGGCGAGGCGGAGATTAAAGTCGCCGGCGAAGCGCTGCGTTTGCGTCCTACGTTCGCCGCGCTGGTTGCTGCCGAAGAGGAGCTCGGGCCGCTGTTCGCACTGGTCGAACGGGCGGCGGACGGCGGGCTCACACTTGCCGAGCTGGTCGCGCTGTTCTGGCATTGCGTCGATCTGCGGCCCGAGGGGCTGACGCGCGAGCGGTTCGGCGAGAGTCTCGCAGGGCAGGGGCTTGCGGCGATGACGCCGGCGCTGCGCATCCTGTTGCAGCAGATACTGCAGGGCCGGTGAGCGAGTTTGCCTCTGAGGCTGCCCGTCTGGCCGGTCTGACCGGCGCGATGCTCGGCTGGCGGCCGGACGATTTCTGGGCGGCGACGCCTGCCGAGCTGGCCGCCGTTTTTTCCGCGCTTTCGGGCGACGAGCCGTCGGCTGTGCCCGCCGCGCAATCCGATCTGACGCGATTGATGGAGCAATTTCCCGATGGACGATGAATTCGACGATCAGATGGTTCGCATCCGCGCCGACACCCAGGCCTTTCGCCACGATGTCGAAGAGATGCGGCGCAGCCTGGCCGACGGCTTGGGCGGCGCGGCCGACAATGCGGGGCGGCGGATCGAGGGGGCGCTGCTGCGCGCCGTGCGTACCGGCAAGCTTGGTTTCGACGATCTCAAACGTACCGCGCTCGCGGTTATGAACGATATCGCGCGGGCTGCCGTGCGGGGCGGGCTGGATTCGATTTTCGGCGGCAGCGCCAAGAGCGGCGGCAATGGCGGGTTGCTGGCACTGGGTGTCCAGCTGGCCAGCGCCTTTCTCGGTGTGCCGGGCCGGGCGACCGGCGGGCCGGTGGCGCCGGGCAGCGCCTACCGGGTCGGCGAGCGCGGCCCCGAATTGTTCGTGCCGTCGTCGAGCGGCCGGGTGGAGCCGATCGCCGCCAATGGCGCGCGCGATGTGCGGGTCACGATCAATCTCAACGCGCCGCGGGACGCCGAACCCGAAGCGCTGACCCGCTCGGGCCGACAGATCGCCCGCCAGGTGCGCCGCGCACTCGAACGATCGGAATAGAAAGGCATCGCCATGCCGCATTGGCTCGCCACGCCCGGCGATACGAAGCAATTCGCCCCCATCAAGCGTTTCGACCCGCGCTTCTGGACCGTCGATTTCCCGCGGCCGATGATGGCGTCCGTCGTCACGACGGCCAGCGATGCATTGCGTATCGATGCGGTCTTCTACAATAGCGACGATCTGGCCGGGCTGATCTGGGAGAGCGAGGATCGCTGGGATCATCCGCTCATCGGCTATGAAACGCGGCGCGATTATCGCGGCTGCCGGCTGAGTTTTCACTGGCGCTCTTCGGGCATCATGCCGCTCGATGCGATCAACGGGCCGACGCTGACGATCGAGGGGCGGGACGCGAGCGGTGCGGCGCGCAGCTGGTATGTCCGGCTGTGGAACTATGCGAGCGGGACGCCGGACGACGCGGTGATCGCGCTGGATTTCGACGCGCTGGACGGTGGCTTTCTGCTGCCGGGCGAGGCCGATCCGGTTTGGGCCGGCGATATCGACCGGCTGTTCATCTCGCTCGTTCCGCCGGATTACACGGCCGCTCCCGGTCCGCTGTCCGCGCCGTCGGAAGGCTGGGTGGAGTGCACCCAAATCGCGGCGCGCGGCCGATCGTCCACGATCGAGATCGGCGACACGCTGCTGCCCGAACATGGGCTGCGCATGGCGACCGGATATGACGATGCCTATAACCAGACGCCCGAACGGTTGCTCCGCAATATGCTGCATCTCGGCTATCGCGACATCGTCAATCATTATGTCGGGATGAGCCATTATTACCGGCTCTTCCACAATGCGAACCAGTCCGCCTTTCGGATTACCGAAGAGGGCGGGGCGCTGAACGTTGCCTGCGAGGCCTGGCATCGCGATTTCGCGGCGCGCGCGAAAACGCTCGGGTATCGGCTGATCTTCTCACTATCCTACGAGCTGTTCGATGCCGTGTGCCGGCTGAAATGGAAACAGCAGGCGGAAAATGGCGATTATGCATTGACCGGTTGGGAACCGCCTTCGGCGCTGCTGTCGCCCGCGAAATCCAATGCGATGGACTATCTGAAGGCCGTCGCGATCGCCTTCGTTCGGATCCTGCTCGATACGGGGCAGCCGGTGAAATTCCAGATCGGCGAGCCTTGGTGGTGGATCATGCAGGACGGCAGCAACCGGATTTGCCTGCACGACAGCGCGGCACAGGCGGCATTCGGCGATACGCTGGTGTCCATCCCATCGATCGCCGGTCCGAAGACGCCGGAGCAGATCGCGATGCTGGACCGGGCCGGGCAGATATTGGCGGATTCGACCGCCGGGATCGCCGACGCCGTGCGGGCTGTCGCGCCGGACGCCGAACTGCATCTGCTCATCTATCTGCCCACCGTGCTGGACGCGGATGCGCCGGACGCCAAGCGGGCCAATGTGCCGCTCGGCTGGGCGGACCCGGCCTTCGATGTGCTGCAGCTCGAGGATTATGACTGGGTGACGGCGGGCAATCTTGGCGCGACCGCCCGGGGTGTCGCCGCGATGGAAGTGCGGCTCGGCTATCCGGTCGCGCGGCAGCACTATTTTTCGGGCTTCGTGCTCAACGCGAAAGACAAGGCGCAATGGGCCGAGATCGACGCGGCCGCCGATGCGGGCCGCCGCCGCGGCGTGGCCGACGCGTTCGTCTGGGCGCTGCCGCAGGTCGCGCGCGACGGTTTCACCCATTTCGACGGCAAGGAGAGCGACGTGCAGGCTTTCGACGATGTGCAGTTCCCGCTCGCGCTGGGCCGCGAGGCGATCGCGACGCCCGGTTTTTCGACCGCGATCGTGACGACCGCTTCGGGCGCCGAATATCGCAACAGCGACTGGGCCGATGCGCGTATGCGCTACGATGCGGGACCGGGCGTCCGATCCGAAGAGGATGTCGGGAAACTGATCGCCTTTTTCCGGGCTCGGCGCGGCGCGGCGCGAGGATTGTGGCCGGCTCCAACTCGCCGCCCGTCTGGCCTGTGGCGAGGGACGAAACCGCCGCGCAGTACGAGGAGCCTCAGCCCATATCGGGGAAGCGACGGCACAGGGC
>JBCDDN010000037.1:0-36819 GCA_039180285.1 Pseudomonadota bacterium
CGCGGCGCTAAATGCGATATCCATGTCCACAACCTATACTCTCGATACCAAGACCGACCGCGCGCATCCCACGCCCAAGCCGATGAAGCGGTTGACCGTGCCGGCGATCCGGAGCCGCAAGACGGACGGCGTGACCGGTGAACCGCTGGTCATGCTGACCGCCTATACGGTCCGTACCGCACAGCTGCTCGATCCGCATTGCGATATGTTGCTTATCGGAGATTCGCTGGGCCAGGTCGTTTACGGGCTGGATTCGACGATTCCGGTCAGCCTCGACATGATGATCGCGCATGGCGCGGCCGTGGTGCGCGGCAGCTATCACAGCCTCGTGATCGTCGACATGCCGTTCGGCTCCTATGAGGAAAGTCCGGATCATGCGATCCGCTCGGCGACCCGCGTCATGAAAGAAACCGGCGCGGCCGCGATCAAGATGGAGGGCGGCGAGGCGATGGCCGAAACCGTGGCCTTTCTGTCGGCGCGCGGCATTCCGGTGATGGGGCATGTCGGTCTGACGCCGCAGGCGGTGAACATGCTCGGCGGGCACAAGGTGCAGGGCCGGGATGAGGCGACGGCGGCCAAGGTCGTCTCGGACGCCAAGGCGATCGACGAGGCCGGTGCTTTCTCGATCGTCATCGAGGGCGTGATCGAGCCGATCGCCATCGAAACGACCCGCGTCGTATCCTGCCCGACCATCGGTATCGGGGCCTCGGCGCAATGCGACGGGCAGGTACTGGTGACCGAAGATATGCTGGGCATGTTCGATCGGGTGCCGCGCTTCGTGAAAAAGTTCGACGATTTGGCCGCGCAGATCGACAAGGCCGTCGAAAGCTATGCCGCCGAAGTCCGCGGCCGGAGCTTCCCGACAGAGGCGCAGACCTATCAACCCAAGACATAGAGTCGCCCAAAGAAACAGAAAAGCGCGCCCATCCCGGGCTCACAATCACTTTCCCTTGGGCAAGCGCGCCGCTAAGGTCCGCCGCCATAACGATTTGGAGACGAAAGTTGGCGATTGCGCCGCAAGACAATTCCGCTTTCATGCGCGAGGTGGACGAGGAAGTCCGCAAGGAACAGGCGGTCCAGTTCTGGGAGCGCTGGGGCAAGTGGATCGCGATCCTCGTGGTTATCGGCCTCGCGGCCTTTGGCGGCTGGCTCTATTGGTCCAACCAGCAGACGGCGGCGGCCGAAGCGGAGGGCGAGCAGCTGGCACAGCTGCTCGAAGACCTGAACGACGGCACGACCAGCGAAGTCGATGCCACGTTGGCCACTCTCTCGGAATCGCGCCGACCGATCATCCGCGCCGAAGCGATGTTGACCCAGGCGGCGCTTGCGCTTCAGGACGGCGACACCGAGGCGGCGGTCGAACGATTTGCCGCGATCGCCGCCGATGACGGTCTCCCGCAGCAGTTTCGCGATCTCGCGCTGATCCGTCAGACCGCAGTCGAGTTCGAGGAGATGGAGCCACAGGCGGTCATCGATCGAATGGCTGGTCTTGCGGTTCCCGACAATCCCTGGTTCGGCAGCGCGGCCGAGCTCAGTGCCGTCGCGATGATGCGGCAGGGCAATGAAGAACAGGCGGGCGCGCTTTTCGCGCAAATCGCCAATGCGGACAATGTCCCCGAGACGCTTCAGACACGCGCCGTTCAGATGGCCGGGGTATTGGGAGTGGATGCCGTGCCTGACGAGCCGGTCGAGATACAGGAAGAACAAGCCGCACCGGTCCAGCCATTGGCGACGGATGCGGCGGAGGAACCGAGTTCATGAAGCCTATTCTGATCCCTATTTGTGCGGCACTGCTGCTTAGCGGCTGCGGCCTGTTTCGCGGCGATGGCGACGCCACGCCGACGATCGGCAACCGCACGCCGATTCTGGTCTCGGAGAATGACGTCCAGGCCGATCCACAAATCGCGACGGTCCCGGTCGTTCTGCCGCCTGCAACCGTCAATGCCGCTTGGGTGCAACCCGGCGGCAGCGCCAGCAAGGCGCTCGGCCACCTCGCGCTGAGCAATACGCCGACCCGGGCCTGGTCAGTGTCGATCGGCGACGGCGGCGGCTCGCGGGCCCGATTGGCTGCGGCGCCCGTGGTCAGCAACGGCCGCGTGTTCACCATCGACACCGAAGCGACGGTCCGCGCCTTCGATGCGCAGACGGGCAGCGAAGTCTGGTCGACGCGGTTCGGAACCGAAATCGGCGGCGAGCCGGCGTTGTTCGGCGGCGGGGTCAGCGTTTCGGGCGATCGCCTCTATGTTACGAACGGTGTCGGCTATGCCGGTGCGCTCAACATTGCCGATGGCAGCCAGATTTGGAAGGTCCGCCCCGGCGGCCCGCTGCGCGGCGCACCGACGATCGCGAACAACAATGTCTATGTGCTCAGCCAGGACAATCAGATTTTCGCGCTCGATCCGGCCAACGGCGAGACACGCTGGGGCGTATCGGGCACGCTGGAAGTATCCGGTGTTTTCGGCGTCGCCGCGCCCGCATCCGCGCAGGGTACGATGGTCGCCGGCTTTTCGTCAGGCGAACTGATTGCCTATCGCTACGAAAATGGCCAGATCGTCTGGCAGGACGGGCTCAACCGGACGAGCATTTCGACCTCGGTCTCGACGCTTTCGGATATCGATGCGAGTCCGGTTATCGATAGCGGTTTCGTCTATGCGGTCGGCCAGGGCGGGCGCATGGTGGCGCTGCGGCTGATCACCGGCGAGCGGTTGTGGGAAGTCAATGCCGGCGGACTCGCAACGCCGTGGATCGCCGGCGATTGGATGTTCGTTGTCACCGACGATGCGCGTCTGCTCGCGATCGCGCGCGCCAATGGCCGGATCCGCTGGATCAACCAGTTGCCGCGCTATCGCGACGAGGAAGACCGGAAAGGTCCGATTTTCTGGCGCGGACCGGTACTTGCCGGTGGTCAACTCGTGCTCGCCTCGAGCCGCGGCCATCTCGCCTTTGTCGATCCCGCGACCGGCGCGGTCAGCCGGATGGACGAGCTTGACGAGGGTGTCGAACTGCCGCCGGTCGTGGCCAACAACACTCTGTATCTGCTCGACAGCGACGGCGAGCTCAGCGCCTGGCGCTAGCGGCGCGGAAAGGCATATCGGCCATGGCGCGGCTGCCCGTTATTGCGATTATCGGCCGCCCCAATGTCGGCAAATCGACGCTCTTCAACCGGCTCGTGGGCAAGAAGCTCGCACTGGTCGACGATCGCCCGGGGGTCACGCGCGATCGGCGCGAGGGCGAAGCGCACCTGTTCGGGCTCGATTTCCGCGTCATCGATACCGCGGGCTACGAGGATGAAGATCCCAAAAGCCTGCCGGGGCGGATGCGCCAGCAGACCGAACGCGCCGTGACCGATGCCGATGCCGCCCTGTTCCTGTTCGATGCGCGCGCGGGGCTGACGCCGCTCGACGAAGAAATCGCCCGTTGGCTGCGCGGTACCGAGACGCCGATCATCTTGGTCGGCAATAAGGCGGAAGGCAAAGCGGGCGAAGCGGGGCTCTATGAAAGCTATGGTCTCGGTCTTGGCGATCCCATACCGCTCAGCGCCGAACATGGCGAAGGCATGGCCGATCTCTTTCAGCTGCTCCAACCGCATGTGGAGCACGACGATGCCGACGATTCGGATAACGAGGAGGGTGAGGGTGGACCGCTCAAGCTCGCCATTGTCGGGCGCCCTAATGCCGGCAAGTCGACGCTCATCAACACGATGCTGGATGACGATCGCCTGATCACCGGGCCCGAGGCCGGGATTACGCGCGATTCCATTGCCGTGCCCTGGGAGTGGCAGGGGCGGGCGGTAGAACTCATCGATACGGCCGGAATGCGCAAGCGCGCCAAGGTGCAGGACAAGCTGGAAAAGCTATCGGTTGCGGATGGTCTGAGGGCGGTCGACTTCGCCGAGGTCGTCGTGCTGCTGCTCGATGCCACCAAGGGCCTCGAGGCGCAGGATCTGAAGATTGCCGCGCATGTGATCGACGAAGGGCGGGCGATCGTCGTCGCCGTCAACAAATGGGATGTGGCCGAAGACAGGAAAGCCCTGTTCGAAGGCATCGAGACGGCGCTCGGCGAGGGGCTTGCGCAGGTCCGCGGCGTTCCGCTCGTGTCGATTTCGGCAATCTCAGGCAAGGGCGTCGATCAACTCATGGAGGCGGCTTTCGTCACCCGGGAGGCCTGGTCACGGCGCGTATCCACGGGTGAGCTCAATCGCTGGTTTCGCGACGCGATCGAGCGTAACCCGCCACCCGCGCCGAAAGGCAGACGAATCAAGCTGCGTTACATGACGCAGGCCCGAACCCGACCGCCGAGTTTCGTGCTGTTCGGATCGCGCGTGGATCAGCTGCCGATGAGCTATCAACGCTACCTGCTCAACGGGATCCGCAACGAGCTGGGCTTCGGCGCCGTGCCGGTGCGATTAACCATGCGGTCGCCGAAAAACCCCTATCAGGATAGCACCAATGAACGCTAGCACCGCCGAGCGTCGCCGAGCGGTCGATATCGATGCGCGGGGTCTCCGATGCCCTTGGCCCGCACTTCGCCTGGCGCGAGCGATGCGGGAGACGGACCGGACGGTCATCGTCGCCGACGATCCGGTCGCTCCCGGTGAAATTGCCGCGCTGTCGGCCGAGCATGGCTGGACGGTCGAGGATTGGGAAACGCCACTAGGCCCGGGCTGGAAAATTTCGAGATAATTGAACGATTTCGGTTCGATTGACCGCAAAAACGCCAATATCCGGCGCGATCTCACGCCCGGGTAAACCAGTTGTTTACAGTCGGCAATTAAGCCCGGTTTCAGCATAGCTGGAAAGGGTTCGCATAGTGGCGTTCCAGGATGAGAATCTGGTGGATTGGACCGAGTTCGATTCGGTTCGCGAGCAGTTAGGCGCGAATTTCGCGCGGATATTGCGGTATTTCAGCGAAGACGGAATCAAATCGGTCGAGGCGATCGAGCAGGCGATGCGTGATAAGACCAGTGTGGCATTGATCGTGCCGGCCCACACGCTCAAAGGCGAATCGCTGCAGTTCGGCGCACGCGTGTTGAGTGAAATCGCCGAAAAGATCGAAATGACCGCACGCCATCTCGTCGAAATCCAGCAAACGCCGGAAGAACTGGTGCCCGAAGCCGCACGGCTTCGTCCCGTATTCGAAGCGACGATGGCCAGCCTTGAAAAGGCGACCAATCCCCTTGTCCAGCGGCGCTGCGCAAATGACGAGCCCGCCGTCGCCAACCAGAAATTCGGCCGGCTCTAAGGCTTTCGGCTAGCCTCCTTCAGGCGGTTCCGATTGAAGCTGGCAGTAGTTTTCGATCCCCATCCGCTCGATCATATCGAACTGCTGTTCGAGCGTGTCGACATGCTCCTCCTCACTGTCGAGGATGGCGGCGAGAAGATCACGGCTGACATAATCCCGCACCTTTTCACAATGCTCGATGCCGTCCTTGAGCAGCGGGATGGCATCATGCTCGAGTTCGAGGTCGGCCTTGAGGATTTCCTCGACGCTTTCGCCGATACGGAGCCGTCCGAGCAGCTGGAAATTGGGCAATCCGTCGAGAAAGAGGATGCGTTCCGTCAGCTGGTCCGCATGCTTCATCTCGTCGATCGACTCTTCATACTCGAACTTGGCGAGCTTCGTAATGCCCCAATTGTCGAGCATCCGGTAGTGGAGGAAATATTGGTTGATCGCCGTCAGCTCGTTCTTCAGCGCTTCGTTGAGGAACTCGATGACTTTCTCGTCGCCCTTCATGCCGGATCTCCTTCTATCGACCCGATCTCTATAGCGGGCGGAAGGGTTGGAGAGAAGCCCGAAAACCGCAGTTTTCCAATGCTTTCAGCTGATTCTGCTAAGCAGTCGCAGATTCCGACCGGATGATCTGCCGTGCGAACGAGACGCATTGTCCGCAACGCGCCTTGCATCCCATCTGCGCATAGGCGGTAGAGGGGGTTGCGGCGCCCTTCTGGGCAGCAGCGCGTAAGTCTTTCTCGCGAATCGCATTGCAGATGCAAACAACCATGACCCTTGAATAGAGCTATTGAGACTAATTCGCAATAATAAAAATCGCGGCCCGTACTATTTCCGGATCGGCTGGAGTTCGCGCCGTGCGAGGCTGCGCCATAGCCATTCGAGCGGACCATAACGGAACCGGTCGAGCCAGGGCTTCGACCAGAGCAGCATCAGCGCCCAGACGCCGAGCACGACGATGTAGACCTCGGCACGGCTGAGTTCGCCGTAGAGGCCGAAGCCATAGCCGTAGAAGAGTGTCGTGCAGATCAGGCTGGTGCCGAGATAGTTGGTGAAGGCCGCCCGCCCGGTCGCTGCGATCCGCGTGACGAGTGCGCTACCTGCGGCACCTTTCAGCCAATAGAGTATCAGTGCCGCGTGGGCGAGGATTACCGCCGGATTAACGGCTACTCGGGCTGCGAAATCGAGCGTGAAAATCGTAACCGGGTCGAAATCGTTCGCGATAGTCGCCAGGGCGATGAGTGTGAGCAGCGGCAGGCCGATCGCATAGCCGATCCGGGCATAGCGGGCGTAGCGCGCGCGCTCCCATTTGCCGGTCAGAAAGCCGCTCTTGAAGCCGGCCATACCGAGCAGCATCAGGCCCAGCGTATCGAGAGCGGCCGTCAAATTGGCGACGATCGGATCCCAAAACCCCTCCCCGAGGCGATGAGCCAGAATTCCGGCATAGTCGCCACGGTAGCGGGCGAGGTCCTCGGCTAGCTTGTCGGCCGGCAAGGGGCCGAACTCGCGCTGAAATTCCGCCCAATCGCGAACGAGCGGGGCATCCGCGTCGGGCGCCATTGCCGCTTCGCGCAACATCCAGATCGATCCCGCGACCAGCAGTAGGAATATCGCCTGGACCGCGATCAGGATCAGCCCGAGCACGACCAGCTTGTGCGTTTCCATGTTGCGGAAGAAGAAGGCGATACAGCCGATCACGGCGTACAGCATCAATATGTCGCCATGCCAGACGGCATAGGCATGGATGACGCCGAAAAACAGCAGCCAGGTCATGCGTGAATAATGGGTGAGCGCAACGCTTGCCTCCTTGGCTTCCGCGCGCTGGATCACCAATAGCATCGAAGCGCCGAAAAGCACCGAAAACAAACCCCGCATCTTGCCATCCGATATGACGAAATTGGTCGCCCAGACGGCCATGTCTACAGGGCTGTCGCCGCCATAGGCGAGCGGGGTGAAATAAGCGGCGCTCGGCATGGAAAAGGCGATGATGTTCATGAGCAATATGCCCATGACCGCGATGCCGCGTACGACGTCGAGACTGACGAAGCGGCTGTCCATCGGCGCCGGCGTTGCCATATTGTCCATCCCTATGTGTATTGGTGAATTGCTACAGCCAGCTACTGATGGCGTCGAGCGGCTTTTTGTTGAGAGCGTGAACGGGCACCGTCGCATCGGAGGCCGGCTTTCCGGCAACCACGATCATCATCGGCTTTTCGTTGGCCGGACGTTCGCACACCTCGTTGAGAAACTTCATCGGATTGGGCGTGTGGGTCAGCGTGGCGAGGCCGGCATCGTGGAGCGCCGCGATCAGAAATCCCGTCGCGATCCCCACCGATTCCGTAACATAATAATTCTGCTTGTCGTCCCCGGGGTTGGGGCCGCCCCGCCGTTGTCCGAAGATCACGATCAACCAAGGCGCAATCTCGAGATATGGCTTCACCTCGTCGGTGCCGAGCGGCGCCAGCGCCTCGAGCCATTCCTCGCTGGCCTTGGCCATATAGAAAGCCTTTTCTTCCGCCTCGGCCGCGGCGCGTACGGCTTTCTTCTTTTCCTGCGAGGAGATGACCGCGAAATGCCAGGGCTGATGATTGGCTCCATTGGGCGCTGAGCCCGCCGCGAGGATCGCGTGTTCGATCACCATACGCGGAACGCTCTCGTCGCTGAATTGGCGGCAGGTCCGCCGCGTCTTGATCGCTTCGAAGAACGCCTTCGCGCGGGCGGTCCGTTCTTCATCCGTATAGTGCGGGAGGTCGGCATAGGGTACGGTATCATGATCGGTCATGCCGCGCCCTTAGCCGTTCGCTTCGGAGCCGCATAGAGCATGCGGCTATTGACATAAATGTCAGCAGCTAGGTATCGGTTTCCCATGGCAACGGTTCATCAGAAATCCGCGATGCCGATTGCGGTGCATCCCGAACGCCCGAAACTGCGCACGCGTCCGCTGAAGGCGCTCCACCATTTTCGCGAGTTGGTGAAAGACAAGGAAGATACCGAACAGGTATTCCGCATCTTCGAGGCGCTCCCGCGCAAATCCTTCCGCGACGAGGCATTGGCGTTCGGTATGAGCGAGAAGGGCCACGCCATTCATGCATGCGAGCCTTATCTGCCCGACATTCTCGACGATCATAGACGGCTCCGTGCGATGCCCGAAGATAGCGTTGCCCACGCCTATTGCGATTTCATGGAGAAAGAAGGGCTGACCGCCGCCGGCCTCGTCGCCGAAGGCGAAAAGATGCGCGAACGCAGCTATGGCGACATGATCGAATGGTATGGCGGACGGAGCCGCGATGTGCATGACCTGCTTCATGTACTGACCGGCTACGGCCGCGATCCGGTCGGTGAACAGTGTGTGCTCGCTTTCACCTATGGGCAGGAGCCGTCGCGCGCCTACATCTTCATCGCCTATGCTGGTGGCTATAACGTCAAGAAGGGCACGCGAACCAAGGCGCCGATTTTTCGCGCGATCAACGAGGCGAAGCGGCTGGGCAAGGCATGCCCGCATGTGTGTGAGGAATGCATCACCGATCTCCTCGCCGAGCCGTTGGACGCTGCGCGCGAACGATTGAATATCGCGCGGCCCAAACTGTATCACGCGGTCCATGAAGCGTTGCGGGCCGAAGGATGGAGTCCCTACGATCTGATGGCCGGAAACAACCGATCGGAGAAAGCGCGGTCCGCACAGACCGCCTGACCGCCCGGACTAACAGGCTTGCATCATGCAATCGCCGCCATCTGTCCCGCCAGAAGAGCCAGCCGACAATGAAGGGCGCGATGGTATGGCCGCCGAAGTGAAGCGGCGGCTGGAGGATATCGAGCATGGCGCGAGGCTAGCGGCCCATCAGCTCCGGGAAGAACCGCTCATTGGCTGCGCGGAGATCGGCGAGCGGAATGTCTGTGCCGTTTACGCGGACGGCGTCTTCGCCGACGATTCCGATTTTCGTGAACGGCACCGCATCGCGATCGAGCGGCGCATCGGCGGGATAGGTCACCAGATAGCGCGCCTGCGTCTCGTTGAAGGCGAATTCGGTGTTCATCGGATCGAGTTCGACGCCGAGATTGCCGGCCAGCGCCATTTCGGCCACCGCGACGAGCAGCCCGCCATCGGAAATATCGTGCACGGCGGTTACCGCGCCCTCATGGATTAAGCGGCGGACGATATCGCCGTTGAGCTTCTCGTCCTTCAGGTCGACCCGGGGTGGTGGCCCGTCTTCGCGGCCATGGATTTCGCGCAGCCAGAGCGACTGGCCGATCTCGGGATAATTGGCGCCGATCACGGCCAGATGGTGGCCTTCCGCCTTGAATGCGAGCGTCGCCATTTTCTCGATGTCGTCGAGCAGACCCACGCCGCCGATCGCCGGTGTCGGCAGCACGGGTGTCGCGGTGCCGTCCGCACCGGTCGTCTCGTTGTAGAGCGACACATTGCCGCTGACGATCGGCATATCGAGCGCTGCGCAGGCTTCGGCCATGCCTTCGATACAGCCGACGAACTGCCCCATGATCTCGGGCTTTTCGGGATTGCCGAAATTCATGCAGTCGGTCGTCGCCAGCGGTTTCGCGCCGACCGCAGTGATGTTGCGATAGCATTCGGCGATCGCCTGTTTGCCGCCTTCGACCGGATCGGCCTTGCAATAGCGCGGCGTGCAGTCGGTGCTGATCGCGAGCGCCTTGTTCGTGCCATGGACGCGCACGACCGCCGCATCGCCGCCCGGGCGCTGGACCGTGTCGGCCATCACCATGTGATCATACTGTTCCCAGACCCAGCGGCGCGAGGCGAGGTCGGGGCAGGCCATGAGTTTCAGTAAATCCGCGCCGATATCGTCGCTTTCGGGAATATCGGTCAGCGGTTCGGGCTTGGGTGTTGGCACATGCGGGCGGTCGTAATTAGGCGCATCGGCGGCGAGGGGGTCGAGCGGAATGTCGCACACGGTTTCGCCCTGGAAGGTCAGCACCATGTGCCGCGTATCCGTCACCTCGCCGATTACCGCGAAATCGAGCTCCCATTTCTCGAAGATCACGCGTGCCATGTCCTCACGGCCCGGCTTCAGGACCATCAGCATGCGCTCCTGGCTTTCAGACAGCATCATCTCATAGGGTGTCATACCCTCTTCGCGGCACGGCACCTTGTCCATGTCGAGTATGATACCGACTTCGCCATTGGTCGCCATCTCGACCGAGGAGCTCGTCAGCCCGGCCGCGCCCATATCCTGGATCGCGACGATCGCGTCCGAGGCCATCAGCTCGAGACAGGCTTCGATGAGTAGCTTCTCGGTAAACGGATCGCCGACCTGCACGGTCGGGCGTTTCTCCTCGCTGTCCTCGCCGAATTCCGCGCTCGCCATCGTCGCGCCATGGATGCCGTCGCGTCCGGTCTTCGAGCCGACATAGACGATCGGATTGCCGACGCCCGACGCCGCAGAATAGAAGATCTTGTCTGCATCCGCGATGCCCACCGTCATCGCGTTGACGAGAATGTTGGTGTCGTAGGCCGAGTGGAAATTCACCTCACCGCCGACCGTCGGGACGCCGACACAATTGCCATAGCCGCCGATCCCGGCAACCACGCCCGAGACGAGGTGTCGCGTTTTGGGATGATCGGGCCGGCCGAAGCGCAGCGCGTTCATATTCGCCACCGGCCGCGCTCCCATGGTGAACACGTCGCGGAGGATGCCGCCGACCCCCGTCGCCGCGCCCTGATAAGGTTCGATGTAAGACGGGTGGTTATGGCTCTCCATCTTGAAGATCGCCGCTTGCCCGTCGCCGATATCTATGACACCGGCGTTCTCGCCCGGTCCGCAAATCACCTGGGGGCCTTCGGTCGGCAGTTTCTTGAGGTGGCGACGCGAACTCTTGTAGCTGCAATGCTCGGACCACATGACCGAAAATATGCCGAGTTCGACGAGGTTCGGTTCGCGATCCAGCGCGGCGAGGATGCGCGCATATTCCTCTTCGTTGAGGCCGTGCTCGGCGACGGTTTCGGGGGTGATGGCGGGAGCGGTATCGGACATGCGAAGCCCCTTAGCGGCGACGGCGCGATCCCGCTAGAGCGTTGCGATGTCGGGTTGGGTATGATCGCGCGGTTCGCGACCGCAGCCTTGGCCATTCCGGCATCCGGCGTCGCCGCTAATTGATCGTCAATGTCGAAGGGCTGCGCTCCAGGGCATCGCTTGAGGTCTGCAGCGCAATGAGCTGGCTGATCAAGCTCACGACCTGGATGGATCGATCGCCGCCGGGTTCGGGCGCGGCGCCGACGAACCAGTCCTGCCCCCGATGTTCGACATGAATGCTGTGGTTGCGGCCCGGCGCGCTGGTCGTAACGTCGAATATTAGCCGCCCGCGATCGTCGCGCAGCCCGTTTCCGGATCGAACGATCTCGCCGAGATAATAGATCACGCCTTCCACCGAACGGAGCTGATAGCTGTCAGGAGACAGTCTCGCCCCCCGGCAAACACCCTCTGCCGCCGTCGTCACCTGCAGTTCCTGCGGCACGCGTTCGCGGATTTCGAATTGCGCTTCGCCGGCCTCGTCCTGAGCGACCGTGACCCGGTAGTTATCGTCGAGGCTGGAGAGCACGGCGTTGAGGGCAGAGGCCTGGCCCGCGCTCAGCGTCGCGACGGCTTCGTCGCTCATGGAGTGCGCCTGACCGGGCGCGAAGCCCAGACTGAACACTTCGCTCCGTGTCATGAGCCGATCGTCATCGTCTTCATTGGTGTCGCGCCGCAAATCGTTGACATATTCGGAACCGTCGCAAGTAATGCTTTCGATCAAAAGCGCGGCCAGCTGATGCTCATTCCATCCTTGTCCCAGAAATATCGCGACGACATTGGGTTCGATCGGCCGCAGGATCCCGCCAGCGAATTGGTTGGTGTTGAGCGGGACCAATTGAAAGGAGGGCGAGGAACTGACGCTGAGCGAAGCGCCCGCGCTGGCATCGATATCGTCGATGATACCGCTCAGTCCGGCATTTGCGGAACCCCGGATCGACATATTGCCGCTGACCTGGCTGAGCGTCGAATAATGTGTGGGTTCGCGAAACCGGGCCCGCACGATGTTGAGCAGGATCATCTCATTGCGCGTATCCGCGATCACCCGGTTATAGTCGGTCGCGAAATCCGTCATCGGCGTTCGCAGCGACGCGCATCCTGTCAGCGCGACCGCCGCGGTCAGCGCCATCGCATTACCCAATAGCTTTCCCATATCGCCCCCTTTTTCGATGCTGCGATCGTAAAAGGCGCGGTCGGTGAAAAGCAAGCGACCCGCATAAAAAAGGGCCGGCAGCGATTGCCCTGCCGGCCCTTCGATAAGCGATGGAATCCGGTTTTAGCTGCTGCAGCTCTGCAGACCGCCGCCAGGTCGGGCATATTGGATGGTGGATGCATCGCTCTCGCCAACCAGCGTATGGCCCTCCCCGGAATAGCGCGGCGGACCGTCCGTCGCTTCGGCAGCGTCTTCCGTCGCCTCTTCGCCTTCGGCCGCTTCGGCCATGGCCTCGTTCGGCAGGATGGTCTGCACCGCATCCTGCTCGGCGGCGACGCCGACTTGCGTGTCGTTGGTGTAGAAGCTGACATAGACGACGCTGTTGTCGTCGCAACGGAAGCTGGCCTCGCGCGTGCGCATCGGCGGCAGTTCTTCCGGATCGAGTTCTTCGATCTCGTCTGCATTGGGGTCGGCCATGCCGCCCACAACATCTGGTTCCTGCTCGCTGCAGGCAGCGAGTGCGACAAGGGCGGCGAGCGGTGCGACCGCGAAGGGGGATATGTGTTTTTTCATAGTGGCGCGGCTTTTCGCGACTGCAGCATGCCACGTCAACTGTGTTTTTGTGACAATTCCATGATGATGGCGTTACCTTCGACTAACGCCATCATCGTATCTGCTGGATATTCGGGTTTCGATCATTGCTTGGTACCGGATCGTTTGGCGGATTCGGATTGCGCGTGTCGGGCTGTCCGACGAAACCACCCAGATCGATGTCCGGAACGGTCGGAACACGTGTGCCGGGCGTGTCGGGCGCAAAGCGGCCGGGAATATAGGGCGGTTCGGAATAGCCACCACCATCGCCCGGCAGGCCGCCTGGATAGGTCCGGTTGGGTCGCCGCGCGCTTTGGGGAGGCGGCACGGGACGCCGCGCCTGCGGGGTCTCGGTCCGCGTCGTGGCTGGTCGCGGTGCCGCGGTCGCCGGGCGGCGCGGGGTTACCGTGGGTGTACGGTCGGGCCGCGAAGTACGCGTCCGCGCCGTTGGCGGTGCCGCCGGTTCTTCTATTGCCGGCGGCACGATGATCGGTGCGTCGGCGACTGCCGTTTCATCGACCAGTTCGACGATATCGTCCGCTGGATCGGCCGGTGGTGCGACCGGAACGGTTGCCGATATATCGGTGCCGACAAATTCCTCGACCTGGGCCCGGAGCGCATCGCGTTCGGCCCTTAGGTCCGCGACATAGAGCGCCGCCCAACCCGTGGCGCCGATCGCGAAGAGCGCGGCGATCAATTGGGCGACGAGCAGCAGCCAGGCGCTGCGGACGAACCGTCGGACATTGGGGCCCATGGGAGTGGTTTGCATATCGGTCATGATCGCCTCGTTGCGATTGCGGTGCGGGTAAAGCGCCAGAAAACGAGCATGGCCCCCAGACAGGCGGCGCCGAAGCCGGTCAGGGTCAATGTGCGGTAGAGGCCGAGTTCGACGAGATTCTCGCCGAGCATGACGGTCATCGCGGAAATGAACACGGTCAGCACCACCAGGCCAAAGCCGATCGTGGCGACCGGGCCGAGTCCCTGAAGCCGCTGCTTGAGTTCGGGTGGCATTTCGCGGGTTAACATGGAATCTTCGGTCTGAACTCTGCCATCTTCGGTCCGCCCGGTCATCTGATCGACTTCGCCTTCCAGCGCGGTCCATTCCGGCGCCGTGCGCTCGCCGTTCCAGCCGTCAAACGCGATCATGTTCAGGATGTTGAATGGTAAAGGCATCCGGCTCTCATCGAGTTTGAGCTGGATCAGCTTGTCATTGTCGAGCGCTTCGGTGGCTTCCGCGCGGACCCAGAGCGATTCCTTGGCCTGCTGAGACCAGCAAACGACGACGCTCTTCGTCGCGTCGAGCGCCTGTTCGATCTTCAGCGCGTAATTATCGCCGGCTTTCAGCGCGGTATCCCACCACAGATCATAGCCGCCATCGGAAAGACCGTCGGCGATCGCCGCGACGCGATCCCGGTTCTTGCGGGCGTAGGACAGGAAAATGTCAGTCATGGCCTCTACTCCATGGGCGCCACCGCGGCACCCCTATCTCAGGCCATCACTTTTCCGCTTTTGGAGGCGATCGCGCTATGCTGCCGATCACAGCCCAGCGCGAAAGCTTCTCGGTGAAAGGCATCGCCGCATAGGCGGGGCTGGACGAGGGAAGGTCGATCAATCGGTAGTTCGAGCGGGTCTCGTCAAGCTGCTTGCGGCCCGAGATCGCCGATTTCCGGCCGTTGAATGCGATCGCTTCGAGTTCGGGCAACGAGCCGACGAGCGCGCAGAGATCGTTTTCCCGTGCATCCCGGATCGCGCTGTCCAGGCTTCCGGACCGGCGGGCATCGGCAATCACGTCCCATAACCCGATGCGATGCACGAGCAGCGTGGTCAGCCGGTCGGGATAGGCGAGCGACCGCAATTCGGTTCCGATCGCCGCGCCGACGAGATCCCAAAAGCGGTTTTGCGGATGCGCGTAATATTGCGCCTGGCGCAGCGATTCCTCGCCCGGCAGGCTGCCGAGGATCAGCAACCGTACCCGGTCGTCGACAACTGGCGCGAAAGAGGATTTGCGCGTCATATCGCTAGCGATAGGCGCACGGGGCCCGATCCGCCAAGCCCCGGCTATCCGCCGCCCAAGCCAAGATTGCTTGCCCGGCGGAACGCGGCTGGGGTAGACCACCGCCATGACCATCGTTTCCCATCCGCTCGCGCTTATCGGCAATACGCCGCTTGTTCGTCTCGCCGGCCCGTCCGAGGACAGCGGCTGCGAGATTCTCGGCAAATGCGAGTTCGCCAATCCCGGCGGCTCGGTGAAGGACCGGCCAGCGCTTTACATCGTCGAAGAGGCTGAAGAGCAGGGGCTTTTGCAGCCCGGCGGCACGATCGTCGAGGGCACGGCCGGCAACACCGGTATCGGTCTTGCGCTCGTCGCCAATGCCAAGGGCTACAAGTCGATCATCGTGATGCCGGATACGCAGAGCAAGGAGAAGATGGATACCTTGCGCGCGCTCGGCGCCGAACTGGTTCTCGTTCCGGCCGCGCCTTATTCGAGCCCGTGCCATTTCGTCCACCAGTCGCGCCGTATCGCCGAGGAAACCGATAATGCGCTCTGGGCCAACCAGTTCGACAATATCGCCAATCGCCGTGCCCATATCAAAACGACGGCGAAGGAGATCTGGGAACAGACTGACGGCACGGTGGATGGCTTCACCTGCGCCGTAGGGACCGGCGGGACACTGGCCGGTGTCGGCATGGGGCTCAAGGAATATTCCGAGGACGTCCGGATCGCGCTCAGCGATCCGCATGGCGCGGCGCTCTACGAATATTACGCCAATGGCGAATTGAAATCCGAGGGTTCCTCGGTTGCCGAGGGGATCGGTCAGGGCCGGGTCACCGCGAATCTCGAAGGCGCTCCCGTCGACACCCAGTTCCGTATTTCCGATGCTGAGGGGCTTGCATGGGTCCACCGGCTGCTTTCCGGCGAGGGTTTGTGCCTAGGCCTCTCCTCCGGGATCAATGTTGCCGGTGCGATGGCGCTGGCGAAGGAGACGGGACCAGGCAAGACGATCGTCACGATCCTCTGCGACAGCGGTTTGCGCTATCTCTCGACGCTGTACAATGCCGCGTGGTTGACCGAAAAGGGACTCGCCGTTCCACCGTGGCTGGCGCAGGAGAATATAGGTGACCGACGAGCCTGCTGATAATCTGACCGATACGCGTCAGGAACGCGTCAACCGGGTTCGTATCGGCGCCACCGGCCTCGCGTCCATCGTCGTCATCGTGCTCCTTGCGGCGAGCTTTTCGGGTACGGCGAGCAACGAACCCGAACTCACGCCCGAAGCGATTGCCGAACAGGCGACGCAGGATGAAACCGAACTCGCGGTCGAGGAAGAGTTGCCCCAGGAGCCGCTCGCCGAACTGGGCGTCGCACCGGGAACGGGGCCGGTCGAGGGAACTGAGGTCGAGCCGGTCCCGGAGTTTCCGGACGACGAATCTCCCGAGGGCTGAGACGCCCGAATCACCCAATATTGACGGCCATAGATTCGCTGATTCGGAAGAATTGCGCTTGATTCTGCGATTTCTTCTCACTTTTCGACGGCATGTCGGTCTGCCATGCGTCGCCCATGCCTCGGAAAGACAAAAGAAGAACATCGGTACTTTTACGGGCTTTCACCATACCTGCCGACTATTGGATGGTATGAAAACCCATAAAATACCCATGAAATGGTATTGATACCCAATGTTAACCTTGATACGCAAAATGCCCTGTAAGGGGCAGGGCGCTCCCGACATCGAAGTTCGACGTTGAATTTTCGCGATTCAGCGGTCGGGATCGTTTTGCGCCGTGGGAGAGGATCGGCGTGGAATTTTCAATTCCTTTTGGCGGACAGGCGCTGAATGCGGTCGATGGAAAGGGGCGTGTGTCCCTGCCTGCCGATCTGCGCGCCACCGTCGATCGTCGTGCGGCCCTTGCCAAAACCTCCAACATGCCGGTCGACGACAAACTACTCTATATCGCCGAAGACGAAGAGCTGCCCTGCCTCACAGGCTTCGACGAGACCGAGTATTTTGCGTTGGCCGGCGAACTGCGCGAGCAGCGGGCCCGGGAAACGGTCGAAAGCGGCCGCAAGAGCCTGATCCGTCGCGACGGCGGCGGTACCGAGACCTTCGCGCCGCTCCAACGCGTTGTGTTCGACAAGGCCGGCCGCATGGTCTTGTCCGGCCTGCTGCGCGAAATCGGCGGGATCGAGGATTTCGCCTTCTTCACCGGCAACGGTTCCTATTTCGATATCTGGTCGCCGGCCCGTGCCTATTCTCATTACATGGCGATAGGCGACAAGCGTCTGCTCCGGGTGCTGGAGCATCTGTGCCGCGAAAAGGGCGTGTCGCTATGACCGTCGCAGCCGATCCCAACCGCGATTCGCGTCACGAGCCCGTCCTCCTCGACGAAGTGATTGCCGCGCTTGAGATCTCGCCGGACGAGGTCCATGTCGACGCGACCTTCGGGGCGGGGGGCTATTCACGGGCGATGCTTGCGAGCGGCGCCATCGTCTATGCCTTCGATCGCGATCCGGATGCAATCGCCGAGGGGGCCGGTTTGGCGCAGGAAAGCGATGGCGCCCTGTGTCTCGTTCCGCGCCGTTTCTCCGAGATGCGAGAGGCGCTGGCTGAGCACGGTGTCGACCGGGTTGCCGGCGTCGCGATGGATATCGGCGTGTCGTCGATGCAGCTCGATCGCGCCGAACGTGGCTTTTCCTTCCAGGCGGATGGCCCGCTCGACATGCGGATGGAGCAGGATGGCGAAAGCGCCGCCGATTTCGTCAACACGGCGGATGAGAGCATGATCGCCGACACGATATACGTATATGGCGAAGAACATCGTTCGCGCCGTATCGCGCGCGCCATCGTCGCCGCGCGGCCGATCGAGACGACCGGGGAACTTGCCGCGGTTGTCCGCAAGGCAGTCGGTCATCGGCCTGGCGCGCCTAAGGACCCGGCGACGCGCACCTTCCAGGCGATCCGCATCCATCTCAATCGCGAGCTGGACGAACTGCGAGATGGGCTTGCCGCAGCCGAGTCCGTACTTGCGCCGGGCGGGCGGTTGGCGGTCGTCACCTTTCACAGTCTCGAGGATCGGATCGTCAAACAGTTTTTGCGCGAGCGCAGCGGCAACCGGCCCGGCGGCTCGCGCCATCTTCCCGAAAGCAAATCTGACGGCCCGGCTCCCAGTTTCGACAAACCGGCCAAGGCACAGCGCGCCGGCGGGGCCGAGCTCGATCGCAATCCACGATCGCGATCCGCGACATTGCGCAGCGCACAACGCAACGCCGCGCCGCCCTGGCCGTTGCAGAGGAGGGCCACCGCATGACTATCACCCGAAAGTTCCGTTCGGTCGCCTGGGCCGCGACCGTCGCATCGGCTGCACTCAGCTGTTACCTGATATCGCATCGCGTATCGGCCGAACGCAATGCGCTGGCCCAAGTCGAGCGCGAAATCCAGCTGGCGCGCGAGGATATCCTCTCGCTCAACACCGAGTTCCAGACGCGCAGCCGAATGAGCCAGATCGAAGTTTGGAATCGGCGGGATTTCGTCCTCGCCGCTCCCCTGCCAGGCCAGTTTCTCGAAGGTGAAATCGCGCTGGCGAGCCTGATCGAGGGACCGGTTGCCGACTCCCCGGTTCGCCAGGCCTCGGCGACCGAGGATGCGACCGACGACGATCGGATCGACGAAGACGTCTTCGAAGCGCCGGATCTGGATGCGGCGGATATTCCGCGCTTTCAACAGGCCGCCTATCTCGTCCCCGAAGATGTTGCCGATCGCGCGCGGGGTGAGCGCATCGCCTTTCTGGACGATCAGCTGCGCGGCGCTATCGCCGGCGAGGCCGAACGCGAAGACGCCGAAGGGGATAGCGCGGATCAATGAACCGGCCCGTCGCCAAACCGGCTGAGGTACGCAAGGTAAGCCTGCGGCGACAAATGCAGCCCATCGTCCAGCAGCGACTGATGATCGTCATGCTGTTGCTGCTGTTCGGTGTGGTCGCGGTGACAGCGCGGATCGGCTGGCTGACCATGATGAGCGGCGGCGAGGCCTATGCCGCGAGCACCGATGCGAACCTACCGCCGCGGGCCGATATCGTCGATCGCAACGGCGTGACGCTGGCCCGGACGATCGATGCCTGGTCGATCGCCGTCCATCCCGATCGCATCATCAGCGATCCTGAAGAACTGGCGCCCCGCCTCCAGGCGCTGATGCCTGAGCGGACTGTCGAGGAATATACCGAGATTCTGACTTCCGGTCGCACTTTCGTCTATTTGCGCCGTCGCGCGCTACCTGAACTGGTCGCCCAAGTGAATGCGCTGGGCGAACCCGCGATGGAATATCTGCGCGAGCCCGAGCGGCTCTATCCGCAGACCAATCTCGCCGCGCATGTGCTGGGCTGGGTCAATCTCGACGGCGAAGGCGTGACCGGGATGGAGGCCGTGCTCGAAGAGCGGTTGATGGATCCCGCGCACCGTAACGAGCCGGTCGCGCTGTCGATCGACAGCCGGGTGCAGGCCGCCGTGCAGAGCGAGCTTGCGACCGCCATGCGGCGCTTCAATGCGATCGGCGCCGCCGGCATCGTACTCGACGCGCATACCGGCGAGCTGCTGGCGCTGACCTCGCTGCCCAATTTCAACCCCAACGCCGCCAACCGGTCGAGCGACCGCGCGCGCTTCAACCAGGCTACGATGGGCTTCTATGAGTTGGGCTCGACCTTCAAGCCGATCACCATGGCCGCCGCGATCGAAGAGGGTGTCGTCACCGATATCTCGCGCCGCTACGATGCCGAAGAGCCGTTGGAAGTCGGTCGCTTCACGATCAACGACGACCATCCTCAGCGCCGCTATCTCAACGTTCCCGAGACGCTGGTCCACAGTTCCAACATCGTCACGGCGCGGATCGCCGACGAACTGGGCGCCGAACGGATGCAGGCCGTGTTCCGCGACCTGCATTTCGACGACCCCGTCGATTTCGAACTGCCGGTGCGCGGTCGTCCGATCTGGCCTGAATATTGGGCGCGCACCACGATCATGACGGCCGGCTACGGCCATGGCATCGCGGTGACGCCGCTTCATCTCGCCAACAGCTATGCGACGCTCGTTAACGGTGGGCTGTATCGCCCGTTGACCCTGATGCGTCTCTCGCCCGACGACGTGCCGCCCGGCGAACGGGTATTCAGCGAGGAAACGAGCGATCAGATGCGCGGACTGCTGCGTTTGATCGTGCAGGAGGGTACGGGCCGCAACGCCGATGCGGAGGGCTATCGCGTCGGCGGCAAGACCGGCACGGCCGAAAAAGCGGGCGGCGGCGGCTATCGGCAAAACGCGTTGATCACGACCTTCGCCGCCGCCTTCCCGATGGACGATCCGCGCTATGTGGTTTTGATCATGCTTGACGAACCGCGCGGCGATGCGGGTACGGGGGGCGCGTCCTCGGCCGGCTGGACCGCGGCGCCGGTCGTCCGCCAGGTTGTCTCGCGGATCGGGCCGTTGCTCGGTGTCATTCCCAGCGAGAACCGTGACATCGACACCGCGCACCTGCGCGCCATGCTCTGGCGTCCACCATCGGAGCGATCATGAAGCTGGGCGCGCTTATCGGATCGGCGGGCGATGATGGCCCGACTGTCACGGGCTTTGCGATCGATCATCGCAAGGTCGCGCCGGGTACCGTCTTCGGCGCTTTTCGCGGCGCGCGCTTCAATGGTGAGGACTTCATTCCCGCCGCCGTGAAAGCCGGCGCGATCGCCGTGGTGTCCCGTCCGGATGCACCGGTCGAGGGCGTGCCGCGCGTTGCCGACGAGGAGCCGCGCCGGGCCTTTGCGCAACTCGCGGCGAAATTCTTTGCACCCTTTCCCGGGGTCAGTGTTGCCGTGACCGGCACGAACGGCAAGACCTCCACGGTGGAACTGACCCGTCAGCTTTGGCGGATGGCCGGCCATCATGCCGCCTCCATCGGTACGCTCGGCGTGACCACGGCGGATGATCAGGTGAAGACCGGCCTGACCACACCCGATATCGTTACCTTTCTCTCCAATGCTGCTGGATTGAAGCGCGAGGGCGTCACCCATCTCGCCTTCGAAGCCTCGAGCCATGGCCTTTCCCAATACCGGACCGAGGGTCTGCCGGTCGGGGCCGCGGCTTTCACCAATCTCAGCCGCGATCATCTCGACTATCATGGCACGATGGAGGCCTATCTTACCGCGAAGCTGCGGCTGTTCACCGAAGTCGTCGACAAGGATGGCACGGCGATCGTCTGGGCCGACGATCCGGCGAGCAAGCAGGTCGTCGCGGCGATCGAGGGTCGCGGCGTTCGCGGGATGTCAGTGGGCAAGAAGGGCGAAGCGATCAAGCTGATCGGCCGCACGCCGACTCAGTTTGGCCAGACGCTTGACGTGGAAGCCGAGGGCAAGCGTTTTGCAATCACGCTGCCTTTGATCGGCGCCTATCAGGCGAACAATGCGCTGGTCGCCGCGGGTTTGGTCTGGGCCACGGGCAGCGATCTTGCGTCGGCACTCGGCAATCTGTCGCGCGTACAACCGGTGCGGGGGCGGCTCGAACGTGCGGTTATCACCAAGGCGGGCGCGCCCGTCTATGTCGATTATGCCCATACGCCTGACGCGCTGGAAGCGGCGATCGCGGCGCTGCGCTGGCACGCCAAGGGGCGGCTCATCACGGTGTTCGGTGCGGGCGGCGATCGCGATGCGGGTAAACGGCCGCTGATGGGTGCGGTCGCGACGAAACTCTCCGATCATGTGATCGTGACCGACGACAATCCCCGCTCGGAAGAACCGGCGGCAATCCGATCCGCCATTATGGAGGGCGCGACGGGCGCCGTCGAAGTGGGCGGGCGTCACGATGCTATCGCCGCCGCCATTGCCGAGGCGCGGCCCGACGATATCGTTCTCCTTGCAGGAAAAGGCCATGAACAGGGCCAGGAAATCGGTGACCGGGTCCTGCCCTTCGACGATGTGACCGTAGCGCGTGAGTGTGCGACATGAGCGCGCTTTGGACCTCGGACGAGATCGCAAAAGCAGTCGGCGGCGAAGCGCAGGGCGATTTCGTCGCGAACGGCGTCGCTTTCGACAGCCGCGAGGTTGGCGCGGACGATCTCTTCATCGCGCTCAAGGGCGGGACGACCGACGGCCATCGCTTTATCGACGGCGCGTTCGGCAACGGCGCGGCCGGCGCTATCGTCAGTGTGGATTGCGCACACCCGCACGTGCGTGTTGCCGATACGACGGCCGCGCTCGATGCATTGGGCACGGCATCGCGCGCACGAACCGATGCAAAGATCGTCGGCGTCACCGGATCGGTTGGAAAGACCGGAACCAAGGAGGCCCTGTTCGCGGCTCTTGATCGATCTGCAGAAGGCCGGGTCCACCGCTCGGTCAAAAGTTATAACAACCATACCGGCGTGCCGCTGAGCCTTGCTCGCATGCCGGCCGCCAGTCGTTACGGCGTGTTCGAAATGGGCATGAACCATGCTGGCGAGCTTGCCGCGCTGACCCGGATCGTCCGGCCGCATGTCGCGATGATTACGGCGATCGCGCCGGCTCATATCGAATTCTTCGATAGCATCGAAGGGATCGCCGATGCCAAAGGCGAGATTTTCCGAGGGCTGGAGCCGGGCGGCATCGCGCTTGTTCCGTTCGACAGCCCGCATCGCGACCGCCTGATCGGCTGGGCCGAGCCCTATGCCGAGACGATCTGGACATTTGGCCGGGAGGACGGCGCCGACATTCGGGCCGCCGAAGTCGTAAGCAGCATTGCCGGCACGATGGTCAGCGCCGTTCTGCCCGATGGCGAGCTGACCTATACGATCGGTCTGCCGGGCGATCATTGGGTATCCAATTCGCTGGCTGTGATCGGCGCGGTGGAGGCGGTGGGCGGCGACCTGGCAGCCGCCGGGCTGGCACTCGCCGAACTGGCCGGTCTTCCGGGGCGCGGGGCGCGATCGGCGATCACGCTCGAGGCGGGCGAGGCGCTGCTGATCGACGAAAGCTATAATGCCAATCCGCTATCCATGAAGGCGGCTTTGAAAACGCTCGCGGAGGAGCCCGTCGATCGGCGTATCGCCGTCCTCGGTGCCATGGGTGAACTGGGCGACGATGCCGAGCGATATCATGCCGAACTGGCGGGTCCGATCGTCGATGCCGGGATCGCATTCGCTATCCTGGTCGGCGCGCCGATGCAGGTGTTGGCAGACGCGCTTGGCAAGACCATCTCCATCGTCCATGTGCCCGACGCCGATGCGGCGCTCGCGAATCTTGAGGGGAAGATTCGCGCGGGCGACGCGGTACTCGTCAAGGGGAGCAATTATATTGGACTGGCCCGTCTCGTAGAGGCGCTGGCCGGCGGAAAGACGCTATGTTCGACCTGATCGCCAGTTATTTCGACTATGCGGGGCCGTTCAACCTGTTCCGCTATCTGAGCTTCCGCGCGGGCGGCGCAACGGCGACGGCATTGCTGATCGGTCTTCTGATCGGACCGCGCTTTATCGGCTGGCTGAGAATCAAGCAGGGCAAGGGTCAGCCGATCCGCGAGGATGGACCGATCACCCACCTCAAAAAGGCCGGCACGCCGACCATGGGCGGGCTGATGATTCTCGCATCGCTCTCGATTTCTTTACTGCTCTGGATGGACCTGTCGAACCGCCTGGTCTGGGCGGCCCTGTTCGTGACGCTGGGCTTTGGCCTGATCGGCTTCCTCGACGATTACGACAAGGTCACCAAGCGCCACCACGCCGGAATTTCGGGCAAGTTGCGGCTGCTCGCCGAGTTCGTCATCGCCGGCATCGCATGCTGGATCATATTGGGTGAGACCGGCACCAATCTCTATCTGCCCTTCTTCAACGGGCCCGTCGCCGATATCGGCTATGCCTATTATATCTTCGCAATGCTTGTCATCGTCGGTGCCGGCAATGCGGTGAACCTGACCGACGGGCTGGACGGTCTGGCGACCATGCCCGTGATCATTGCCTCGGTCGCCTTCATGATGATCATCTACCTTGTGGGTCGCGAAGATTATGCAACCTATCTCGGCATTCCCCACGTGCCGGGGGCAGGGGATCTGGCGATCATCTGCGCAGCGATCGTCGGGGCAGGTCTTGCCTTTCTCTGGTTCAATGCGCCGCCAGCCGCCGTCTTTATGGGCGATACCGGCAGTCTGGCCCTGGGCGGGGCACTCGGCGCCATTGCCGTCACCGCGCATCACGAGGTCGTGCTCGGCATCGTCGGAGGTCTGTTCGTTCTCGAGGCTTTGTCCGTCATCATCCAGGTCTTTTTCTACAAGCGCACCGGCAGGCGCGTCTTCAAGATGGCGCCGATCCACCATCATTTCGAGCAGATGGGCTGGTCCGAACCGACCGTCGTCATCCGCTTCTGGATCATCTCCTTCGTGCTGGCCCTTGCCGGCCTGTCGACGTTGAAGCTCAGATGAAGGCTGCCCGCGCCTTTGCCGGAAAGCGCTATGCGGTGCTCGGTCTCGCGCGGACGGGGCTTTCGGTCGTCGAATATCTGTGGAATTCGAGTGCCAGCGTCACTGCCTGGGACGACCGCGAACAGGCGCGCGAACTGGTCCAGGGCAAGGCAACGCTCGCTGATCCGCTGGACCTCGATCTGTCGAAATATGCCAGTGTGATCGTGTCGCCCGGCGTGCCGATCAACACGCATCCGATCGCCGCCAAGGCTCGAGCGGCAGGAACACCGCTGATCGGCGATGTCGAATTGTTCGCTCAGGCGCGCGCGGAACTGCCACCGCACAAAGTTGTCGGGATTACCGGGACGAACGGCAAATCGACGACCACCGCCCTCATCCATCATATCGTCCAGACGGCCGGTATCCCGGCGCGCCTCGGCGGCAATATCGGCAAGCCGATCCTTGGCGAGCGCGAGCTCCAGGAAGGCGGTGTCTATGTGCTTGAACTTTCGTCATTCCAGATCGATTTGACCCAAAGCCTCGATTGTGATGTCGCCATCCTGCTCAACATCACGCCCGACCATCTCGACCGCTACGACAGTTTCGATGCCTATGCGGCAGCCAAGGCGCGGCTCTTTGCGATGCAGTCGGCCGACCATGCGTCGATCATTGCGATCGACGACGAGCCGAGCCGGAAGATAGCGGCGAATGCCTCCGGCGCGCTGTTCCAGATTTCGGCCGGCGCCTGCATGGACCAGTCCGATTGGCCAGCTCTTCAGGGCCCGCATAATGCGCAGAACGCTATCGCGGCGATGAGCACCGCCCGGCGGCTCGGCATAAGCGAGGAAGCGATCGAGGAAGGGCTGCGGACTTTTCCAGGGCTGCCCCATCGCATGGAGCGAGTGGCCGATCGCGGCGGCGTTCTTTTCGTCAATGACAGCAAGGCGACCAATCCGACATCCACCGCACCCGCACTTGCCGCCTTCCCCGCGATCCACTGGATAGTGGGCGGCCGGGCCAAAACGGACGATCTGGATGCTTGCGAACCCTGGTTCGGTCATATCCGTACCGCTTATACGGTGGGCGAAACCGCCGGAATGTTCGAGGATCTGCTCACACCTTGGATGGCGGTGCGCAATTGCGGAACGGTGCGCAAGGCCGTCGAGCTTGCTGCCGAGGTTGCCAGACCGGGCGAGACCGTTCTGCTGTCTCCGGCCTGCGCTTCTTTCGATCAGTATCGCGATTTCGAAGAGCGTGGCGACGATTTCCGCGCCGCCGTGGGGAGCCTGTTATGAACATGGAAACCACGATCGCAAAAACCACTACGGCGAGAACCGAGCGCCGCGCCTTCGGCGACTATATCGGTCGGTCTCACAAGGGCCCCCTTGGCGAATGGTTCTGGGAGATCGACCGCGTCCTCCTGCTGCTCGTGACGATATTGATCTCGATCGGTCTTATCGCGGTGGCCGCGGCATCGCCCGCCGCCGCCGATCGTTACTCGGGCGATAGCTTTCAGTTCCAGCAGCTTCACTATTTCTACCGGCAGTTGATCTGGTTCGGCGCGGGCGTTCCGATCATGCTTGTCATCTCGACCATGCCCAAGGAATTGGCTAAGCGCTTCGCTCTAGCGGGTGCCGTATGCTGCTTCATCCTGCTGCTGCTCGTTCCGTTCCTGGGCAACGAGGTCAACGGTGCGCGGCGCTGGATCGGTTATGGTGTGGCGACGCTCCAGCCGTCTGAGTTTCTGAAGCCTTTTTTCATCGTCGCGACGGCCTGGCTGTTATCGCTTCGCGTGACACAGGACGAGACTCTGCCGGTGGTTCCGGCAACTGCGATCCTGACCGGTTTGATCGCACTGCTCCTGATGCGGCAACCCGATTTCGGCCAGACCGTGATCTTCGGAACCGTCTGGATCGTCATGCTGATGATTGCGGGTGTTTCCGCGAAGATCCTCGCCGGGCTATCGGCGCTCGGCATCGGCGGGCTGGCATCGGCCTATTTTTTCTATCCCGTGGCGACGACGCGGATCAACAATTTCCTCTTTGCCGAGGGGGACAGCTATCAGGTCGACAACGCCATGCGCACATTGACCAATGGCGGGTTCTTCGGCACCGGGCCAGGTGATGGCGAGATGAAATATCGCCTGCCCGAGCCACATACCGATTACATCTTCTCAGTGATCGGTGAGGAGTTCGGCCTCGTTGCCTGCCTAGCCATCGCGCTGATTTTCGGTGCTATCGTCGTGCGCGTCTTCGTCAAGCTGATCAACGAAGAGAATATCTTCTATCTACTCGCCTCGGCGGGGCTTGCGACCCAATTCGCGATTCAGGCGCTCATTAATATGGCAGTAAATCTGGATATGGCACCGTCCAAGGGCATGACGTTGCCCTTTATCTCTTACGGCGGCTCGTCGCTCATCGCGCTGTCGATCGGTTTCGGATTGCTGCTCGCCTTCACGCGGCGCAATCCGCATCTGCCCGCACTGGAAAGGCGACTGTAGATGGGTGCTCGGCATTTCGTTCTCGCGGCTGGCGGCACTGGCGGGCACATCATCCCGGCCTTCGCGCTCGCGACCGAGCTCAAGAAGCGCGGTCATTATGTCGCGCTCGTCACCGATGAGCGCGGTGCGGCGATACCCGGAACGTTCGAGGGCGACGAGAAACATATCCTGCCCGCCGGACGCGTGACGAAAAATCCGCTCGGTTGGTTCGGCGCGGCGAAGAATATCTGGCGCGGCCGGGCGATGGCGCGACGGCTCTATGAAAGCTTCCATCCCGAGGCAGTGATCGGCTTTGGCGGCTATCCGGCATTTCCCGCTCTGCTCGCAGCGTTGAAAGACGGCATTCCTTGCGCGCTGCATGAACAGAATGCGGTGCTCGGACGGGTGAACCGGCTGCTCGCGCGTCGGGTCGATGCGATCGCGATCGCATACAAGCAGGTCGGCCGGCTCAAGGACAAGCATCTGGGCAAGGTGCACCTGATCGGCAATCCGGTTCGTGACGAAGTCGCGATTCTCCGCTCCCAGCCTTTCCCGGCGCTCAGCGAGGACGGCATCTTCCGCGTTCTGGTCACTGGCGGCAGTCAGGGTGCGAGCATCCTGTCGCAAGTCGTGCCGGACGGGCTGGCGCTGCTTCCGCTGTCCTTCCGCCGGCGGATGCAGGTCACCCAGCAATGCCGCGAAGAGGATATCGAACGCGTGCGGGATCGCTATGCCGATCTCGCCATTCCCGCCGATCTTGCTACCTATCTGCCCGACCTTCCCGAACGGCTCGGCTGGGCGCACATCGTGATCGCCCGCGCCGGCGCTTCGACGATCGCCGAACTGACGACTGCCGGCCGTCCCGCCATCCTCGTACCGCTACCCATCGCGACCGACGACCATCAGACCGCCAATGCGCGCGAGATGGAAGCGAGCGGCGGTGCGCGGGTCATAAAGCAGAACTATTTCACGCCCGCCGAACTCGCCAAGCAGATGCAGAAGCTGGGACTCGAACCCGAAGCGCTGATGAACGCGGCGGGCCGCGCGCGCAACGCCGGCTATCCCAATGCGACGCGCGATCTCGCCGATCTCGTCGAGCGTTTGGGGCAGGGGCTGGGCGGCGAAGCCATGCCGGTTGGCGCACCTTCGACGCTGCGTCCCGCGACCCAGGGGGCGTCGTAATGCAGGGTTTCGGAACCGATATCGGCACTATCCACTTTATCGGCATCGGCGGCATCGGCATGTCGGGGATTGCGCGGGTGATGCACAATCTCGGCTATACGGTGCAGGGATCGGACATCGCCGAAGGTCCGGCGGTTGAGGCGTTGCGCGAACGCGGGATGCAAGTGTCCGTCGGTCATGATCCGGACAATCTCGGCGACGCTGCGGTGGTCGTAACGTCCACCGCGATCCAGCGCGGCAACCCCGAGGTTGAAGCGGCGCTCGAACGCCGTATTCCGGTCGTGCGCCGGGCCGAAATGCTCGCGGAACTGATGAGGCTCAAGGCGACGGTCGCCATCGCGGGCACCCACGGAAAGACGACCACGACGTCGCTCGTCGCGGCTATGCTCGATGCGGGTGGGCTCGATCCGACAGTCATCAATGGCGGTGTCATCAACGCTTATGGCGCGAACGCCCGAGTCGGCGAGGGCGAGTGGATGGTCGTCGAAGCGGATGAGAGCGACGGCAGCTTCCTGAAACTCGACGGCACGATCGCGATCGTCACCAATATCGATCCCGAGCATCTCGATTATTATGGCAGCTTCGAGAAGGTCAAGGACGCCTTTATCGAATTCGTCGAGAATGTTCCTTTCTACGGCGCAGCCCTGCTGTGCCTCGATCATCCCGAGGTTCAGGCGATCATCCCCCGTGTCCGCGATCGTCGGATCGTCACCTACGGGTTCGGTGCGCAGGCCGATATCCGGGCCGAAAATATCGTCGCCGACAATGGTGGCAATCGCTTCGACGTCGCGGTGCGCGATCGCGACGGAGAGACGCGGACGATTGCCGGTATCGAACTGCCGATGGCCGGCCGCCACAATGTCCAGAACGCGCTCGCGGCGATCGGCGCTGCGCTCGAACTTGGTCTTGGCGACGACGTGATCGTCCGAGGCTTTGCCGATTTCGGTGGAGTGAAACGCCGCTTCACCAAGGTCGGTGAGGTCGAAGGAGTCACGGTGATCGACGATTACGGCCATCATCCGGTCGAGATTCGCGCTGCTCTGGCCGCCGCGCGCGAAGGCAGCGCCGGCCGGGTTTTTGCAGTCATCCAACCGCATCGTTACACGCGATTGCGCGATCTGCTCGAGGAATTCGAGACCGCCTGCAACGATGCGGACATCGTTTATGTAACCCCCGTATATCCGGCGGGCGAGCAACCGATCAATGGTATTTCCGCCGAAACGCTCGTCAACGGGCTTAAGGAACGCGGGCATCGCGCGGCGCATATCATCGCCGACGAAGAATCGCTGGCGGCGGCGCTCGCCGGGGAGATCGAGAGCGGCGACATGATCATCTGTCTCGGTGCCGGGGATATCACGCGCTGGGCGGCGCGGCTGCCGGATCGACTATCGGAGAAGCGCGCATGAATATGGCCGATACGCTGACGGGATTGCCGCCGCTCGAAGGATCGGTAAAACGCGGCGGTAGTCTTGCCGATTTCATCTGGTTCCGCTGTGGCGGCCCGGCCGAATGGTTGGTCAAGCCGAGCGACATCGAAGATCTTTCGCAATTTCTCAGCCAGCTCGATCCGGCCATTCCGGTTTTGCCGGTCGGCGTCGGTTCGAATCTTATCGTCCGCGACGGCGGCGTGCGCGGGGTCGTCGTTCGGCTGCCCAAAAGCTTCGCTCAAATCGCCATCGAAGAGGGCGGCCGGGTGCGCGCCGGCGGTGCGGCCATGGGCATTACGGTCGCCAGCAAGGCGCGCGATGCGGGTATCGCCGGACTCGAATTTCTGCGCGGCATTCCCGGTACGGCGGGCGGCGCGGTGCGCATGAATGCGGGCGCCTATGGCCGCGAAGTCAACGATATCCTGATCGAGGCGACACTCGTGATGCGGGATGGCAGTGTCGAAGTCTGGCCGCTCGAACGATTCGCCTATAGCTATCGCCATTCGGCGGTTCCGGCGGGGGCCGTGGTGGTCGAGGCGCTGTTCGAAGGCATGCCCGGCGATCCCGAAGCCATCGGTGCCGAGATGGATCGGATCGCGGCCGAGCGCGAAGCATCCCAGCCGCTCCGCTCCCGGACCGGCGGATCGACTTTCAAGAACCCGGCCGGGCAAAAGGCCTGGCGACTGGTCGATGCGGCCGGATGCCGCGGACTGATCATCGGCGGAGCGCAGGTTTCCGAAAAGCACACGAATTTCCTGCTCAATATCGGCGATGCCACCGCCGCCGATATCGAGGCGCTGGGCGACGAGGTTCGTCGCCGCGTATTCGAGCAGTCCGGCATCGAGCTCGAATGGGAAATCCAGCGCGTGGGAGATGCCGGATGAGCGATCCGCTTAAAATCGCGGTCCTGATGGGCGGTTGGTCGGCCGAGCGTGAAGTCTCGCTAATGAGCGGCGAGGATGTCGCAAAGGCACTGGAAAGTCTCGGCCACACCGTTTCGCGTGTCGATATGGACCGCAATGTCGCGATGGTGCTGGACCGCATCCGCCCCGACGTCGTGTTCAACGCGCTGCACGGTACGCCGGGGGAAGACGGATCGGTGCAGGGCATGCTCGATCTGATGCAGATCCCATACACCCATTCGGGTATGGCGACCTCTGTCGTGGCGATCGACAAGGTGCTCACGAAACAGGTGCTGATGCCGCACGGCATTCCGATGCCTGGCGGACTGATCGTCGAGAGCGAATCCCTGTATGCCGCCGATCCCATGCCGCGGCCCTATGTTCTGAAACCGGCTAACGAAGGATCGTCTGTCGGTGTCGCGATCGTTACCGACGACAGCAATTATGGATCGCCGATCGCACGCGATGCGGCCGGCCCCTGGCAGGAATTCGATGCGCTTCTGGCGGAGCCCTTCATTCGTGGGCGTGAATTGACAACGGCAGTGGTCGGCGATGAAGCGCTCGGCGTAACGGAGCTCGTGCCGAAGAGCGGCTTTTACGATTATGACGCAAAATACACCGAAGGCATGACCGATCATATCTGCCCGGCCGATATCCCCGACGAGATCGCCGAGCGTTGTATAGAGATCGCGCTGACCGTGCACCGGCTGCTCGGCTGCCGCGGCACGAGCCGGTCCGATTATCGTTGGGATGACAGCCGCGGCCCCGAGGGCCTGTATCTGCTCGAGGTCAATACTCAGCCGGGCATGACGCCGCTGAGCCTTGTACCCGAACAGGCGAAGCAGAAGGGGATGAGCTATGCCGCGCTCGTCCAGCGGATAGTGGAGGAAGCGCTATGAGTCAGACCCGGAAGCCGCGCCGATCGACCGCGCCGAAAAAACGCGCGACCGTCAAGCGAAAGCCCGCAAAAAAAGCGCAGCGCCAGCCTCTCTCTGCGCAGCTTGCTGCGATCCTGCCGATGGAAGAGACGGCGATCCGCCGCACAGGCAACGGGATGATCATCGCGCTGCTTGCGGCACTGTTGATCGGTGGCTCGATGATGCTGCGCCTGCCGCAGATGCTCGCATGGCAGATCGGCGAGGGCGTCGGGCGGCTCGGCTTTACCGTCGAGCGCGTAGAGATCCAGGGTATCGATCAGATGGAGCGGCTGCCGGTCTATGCTGTGGCACTCGACCAGCCGTCCATGGCGATGCCCAATGTCGATATTGCCGAGATTCGTGATCGGGTCGAAGCGCTGAGCTGGGTGCAAGAGGCGCGCGTGTCGCGTCGGCTTCCTGATACGCTCGTGGTGTCGATCACGGAGCGGTCACCGACCGCCATCTGGCAACATGATCAGCAACTCTATCTGGTGGATGCCGAGGGCGTCGTGCTGGAGGAAGTGCCGCTCGACGCGATGCCGGACTTGCCCTTGATCATCGGCCCGCAGGCCAATCACCAGGTGGCCAATTTCGAAGCGCTGATGGATCGCGCGCCGGCTCTACGCCCGATGCTCGCCGGGGCGACCTGGGTCGGCAATCGGCGTTGGGATTTAAGGTTTCAGTCGGGCGAGACGCTGGCACTGCCCGAAGGCGAGGAAGATGCGGCGCGGGCCCTTATCCGCTTTGCGCGGATGGACGGCGTGACGGGCTTGCTCGGCGAAGGATTCCGGCGATTCGACATGCGGGTGCCCGATCGGTTCGTGGTGCGCGTTGCGCGAGACGCCGAGCGCGCGCCGGCGCCCGCCGACGGAGAGGCCGACGCCGACAGCGAGTCCGACACGATCTGAGCGAGGGAATGGGATTATGGCGCAGGGGCGAAACGACAATCTGATCACCGTTCTCGATATCGGGTCTTCCAAGATCTGCGCTATGATCGTGCGCAATCCGGAGAGCAGCGATTTGCAGGTGCTTGGCACCGGGCAACGCGAGAGCAAGGGCATCCGCCGCGGCTATATCGCCGATATGGAACAGACCGAGGCGGCGATCCGCGCGGCCGTCGAACAGGCGGAACGGATCGCCGGGATCAATATCGACAGCGCCTGGGTCGGTTTTTCGGCCGGCGGACTCGTTAGCAAGGTGACGACGATCGAGGCAGATCTGGGCGGCTATCGGATCGAGGATGCGCATATCCGCGATCTCCACATCGCCGGGCTGAACGCGATCGATCCGGAGGAGATGGAAGTCCTCCACGCCCATCCCACACTGTATACGCTTGACGGGCTTGAGGGTGTGAAAAACCCGCTCGGGCTGCATGCCGATCAACTTGGCGTCGACATCCATGCCGTGCTGACCGAGCGGTCGCCGATGCGCAATCTCGATCATTGCGTGCGTAGCGCCTATCTCGGCGTTGATGGGATCGTCGCTTCGCCCGTAGCAACGGGCTATGCCTGTTTAAGCGCGGAGGAGCGCGAGCTCGGCGTCGCCTTGGTCGAACTCGGTGCGGGTGTGACAAACGTATCGTTGTTCGCCGGCGGCATGCTGGTCGGGCTCACTTCGATCTCGATCGGCGCATCCGATATCACCGACGCGGTCGCGACCCAGTTCGCGATGCGTCGCGCCCAGGCCGAACGGATCAAATGTTTTCACGGTTCGGCGACGACGAGCCCGCGCGACAATCACGACATGATCGACATCGCCAGCAAGGTCGATGAGGAGAGCGGCGAAGCACCGCGCATCACGCGCGCGCAACTGATCGCGGTGATCCGCGAACGGCTGGAAGATCTGATGACCGAGATCGGCACGGCGCTGGATGAGATGGGCTTTAGCGGCCCGGTCGGCCGTCAGGTCGTTCTGACCGGCGGCGGTGCGGAACTCAAGGGCATTGCGGATTTCGCGCAGGGCGCGCTGGGCCGCACCGTCCGGACGGGCCGGCCGATCGCGTTGGCCGGTCTGCCCGAAGCGCATTCCGGCCCCGCTTTCGCGACGCTTGCGGGGCTCGCTCGGTTCGCCGCGGAGGGGCCTGCCGACCTTCGGATCATGCAGGATCAGGAACAGTTGGTGCACCGCACTGCGAGGGGCGGACTGTGGAGTAGATTCATGGCCGCGTTCAAGAGTGAATATTGAGCGATAAGGCGAGCTTTATCCACGAGTCGCGACATTTTTTGCTGGCATCGTGGAGTCATAATGTTGTAGTGTTGGTTAACGTTTTGATCAGGGTGCGAAATTGCTAGGGGAGACCACGTCATGAGCATCGAATTTACCCGTACCGAAGTCAGCGAATTGCGGCCGAAGATTACCGTAATCGGTGTCGGCGGCGCGGGCGGAAATGCGATTGCCAACATGATAGCCGCCGAAGTGCAGGGGGTCGATTTCATTGTCGCCAATACCGATGCGCAGGCACTCAACCATAGCGACGCCGATACGCGCATTCAGCTCGGGCCGAAGATTACCGAAGGCTTGGGTGCGGGCTCGCGTCCCGAAATCGGCCGCGCGGCCGCCGAGGAGACCCTGGCCTCGATCGACGACGCGCTGGACGGTTCCCACATGTGCTTTATCGCGGCTGGCATGGGCGGCGGCACGGGTACGGGGGCGGCGCCGGTCATCGCTGAGACGGCTCGGAAGAAGGGCATCCTGACAGTCGGTGTCGTCACCAAGCCGTTCAGCTTCGAAGGTTCGCGGCGCGCTAAATCGGCGGAATCCGGCATCGAAGAATTGCAGAAACATGTCGATACGCTGATCGTCATCCCTAACCAGAATCTCTTCCTGATCGCCAATCCGGACACGACCTTCAAGGACGCGTTCAAGATGGCCGACGAAGTCCTCCAGCAGGGTGTCCGCGGCATCACCGATCTGATGGTCATGCCGGGTCTGATCAATCTCGATTTTGCCGATGTCCGCTCCGTGATGGAGGAAATGGGCAAGGCGATGATGGGCACGGGCGAGGCCGATGGCGACAATCGCGCCCGCGAGGCTGCCGAAAAGGCGATCGCCAATCCGCTGCTCGACGGTGTGTCGATGCAAGGCGCCAAGGGTGTCATCATCTCGATCACTGGCGGCGAGGATATGCGCCTGATGGAGGTCGACGAAGCGGCCAACCACATCAAGGAGCTGGTCGATCCCGATGCCAACATAATCTGGGGCTCGGCGTTCAACGACGATCTGGAGGGTAAGCTGCGCGTATCGGTCGTTGCGACCGGCATCGATGCCGAGGCGGCGGGCCAGGCAAAGCCGATGCCGGCCAAGGTCTTCAGCTTCCCGTCTGCGCGAGACACGGAGGAGGAGGCGGAGCCCGAAGCAGTGATGGAAGCCGAGGAGACGGTTGACGAGATTGCGCCGCTCGCCAAGGAAGAGCCGGAAGCGACGGCCATGGAGAGCGAGGACGTTGCAGCCGAAACCGAGCGAACGGAAACAGCCGCGGAAGCGGAGTCGGTTCCCGAAGCGACCGAAACGCTGCCGGAGCCTGAGACGGTGGCGCGGATGTTTGACGATACGACACCTGTTCCGACCGTCACCGAGCGTCCGATACGTTCGGCGCCGACTTTTACGGTGAGGGCGGCCGGCGAACAGCCGCGTCAGATGACGGGCGATGGCAGTCCGGCCGACGGCAAGGCGGACGATGAGGACGAGTTGCTGCTTGATGCGGGCAATATAGTCTCTTCGACCGATGACGATGCCGGGGAAAAAGCGGCCCCGGCCGCCAGCAAATGGATCGCCGAAGACGAGAAGGCGGAGGCCGCCCCCACGGCTAAGCCTGCCCGTTCTGGTGGGACATTGTTCGAGCGTATGTCGAACATCGCCCGAGGCGCGGCCAAGGTCGAAGGCGATGAGGAGAAGGCGGCATCAGGCGGTGATCGCGATTCGCTCGATATCCCCCATTTCCTGAACCGGCAGAACAACCAGTAATGCGATAGCGCCCCGGTTTCCCGGCCGATGGTCCGGGGCATTGTGGTGCTCGTCCATTTGCCGTTTGGGCGTAACGTTTTGTCGTTCGGAATGGCAATCTAGGTCGTGCGTTCGTCGAAAGCGCCGTCTATGATCGCGACGATGGTCTTCAGATTCCCGACATCGCCGTTCCGCCGTTCCGGCAGTCTTTCCATAGCTTTGTGTATGCTGTTGGCTGGTACGGCCATGCAGACCCAGGCCCAGAACAGCCAAGCCTTTCCCTTTATGGACCGGGCCGCCGAAGCACGGTCGGCAACCGCCAGCCTCAACCGCTATCTGACGATGCTGGCCGACAATCCGAACAATGTCGAGGCGCTGATCGGCGCGGGCCGGACGGCGCTCGATCTCGACGATGCAGATGCAGCGGTTGGTTTTTTCGTTCGCGCAAACGAGCTGAGTCCGCGCAACGGCCGGGTAGCTGCTGGACTCGGCGGTGCGCTGGTTCGCCTCGAACGGCCGCTCGAAGCGATGCAGCAATTTCGCGAAGCCGAACGGCGCGGCGTTCCCCTGATCGACTATGCCGCTGATCGCGGCCTCGCTTATGATCTGCTCGGCCAGCCCCGCTTGGCCCAAGCCGATTATCGTCTTGCGATGGACCGGCGCACGACGCCCGATCTCCAGAAACGCCTGGCTATCAGCCTTGCGATCTCCGGCGATCAGACAGGCGCGCTGGAGGTGCTCGACCCCCTGCTGCGCGAACAGGATATGACGGCCTGGCGGACCCGGGCTTTCGTGATCGGTTTGACCGGCGACGTCCGTGATGCGGTGGAGGCTGCCGCGATTGCGCTGCCGCGTCGCGAGTTGGCAATCCTGACGCCCTATCTGGGGCGGCTGTCGGATCTCAGCGATGCGGGCAAGGCGCAGGCCGTGCATTTCGGAAATTTCCCGACGAGCGGAGATGGCCCCCGTTATGCGCTGAGCGACTTTCCCGAGCTTGCCGCCGCAGGCACGCCCGGGGCCGGGCTCGTACCGCAAGGGGCGGCCCTAGGTCCGCAAAGCGAAGCTGAACGACGGCGCGAAACCCGTCGCGAGCAACGCCGCCGCGAGCGGCGCGAAGCGATCGCTCGCCGCGTTGCCGCGCGCGAGAGCCAGACGCGCCGCCGTCCGGGACGCGGCCAGCCCGTTCAGGTGGCGCAGGCCGAAGTGCCGCCGCCACCATCGCCTGCCCCGCCACCGCCTGCGCCGGCTCCGCCGCCGCCCGCGCCCATATCGGTCGAAACCGCAGCGCCGGAGCGCGAGGCACCGCGCCCCGGTTTCGCATCGTTACCGGCTCCGGCCAATACTGGGCCTTCAACCCAGCCGTCGCAGGAAGAAACCGGGCTGACGGCGATGCCCACGCGTTTCTCGCTGGCCGATCTCGAGGCCGATCTCCGGTCCCAGGCCGAACGCGAACGTGCGGCAGAAACCCAGACAGCCCCGGCCGAGACGGGTCCGGAATCGCTCTTGCCGGCGGCGCTCGCGGCGATCACACCCGCACCGCCACCGCCACCGCCACCGCCACCG
>JBCDDN010000038.1:0-34949 GCA_039180285.1 Pseudomonadota bacterium
CTCCCCCTCCCGACCTCCCACTTGATGGTACCCTGTTGGGAGGTCGGGAGGGGGAGCGGGCCGGTGCGGCGATTTTCCGTCAGGAAAATTCTGACGAACAGACACCCAAAGCGAACCCGAAAACCCGCCCGGAGCGATCCGGGCGGATTTCTTCTTGTGCAATCGCGCTCTACCCTTCCCCGAAATCCCGTTTGGCGAGCATCCAGCTGCCGGTTACCTTGGCGTGAAGCTTCCCGGTCTCGGCATGGACAAAGGTCGATTCGATCACCCCCAGGCGCTTGGATCGGTTGAGCACATTGCTCTCCACGACAATCGTTTCGCCTGCCTTGATCGGGCGGAAAAAGCGGGTCGAAAATTCGGCGGTCGCATAGCTTTCCTCGCCTTCGGCCGTCGACCAGAAGGCGAAAGTCTGGCCGGTATCGGCAACGACATTGACGACTCCGCCCTGGACTATGCCGTCATATTGGCAGTGACGCATCTCCGGCGTCCACTCGAGCGTGAATTTACCCTTTTCGACGGCCTTGAACACGAGCGCCTGCATGTTCAGTCCTTCCACATAGGGCGGCGGCGGATGGCCGTCCGCCGGACCGTCGTCGATAAGGGCTTGAATAATGGCGATCGGATTCTGTTGCATCGGCCCACCATATCATATTCGAAAGATGCCGCGAGGGCGGGGTACCGGTTGCAACACTTGCAATCGCGTCAGTAATATGACACCCATCTGGTTCCTGAACCTTGGCCCTGCCGGATTCGTCCGGCGGGGCTTTTTCTTTATGGGCCGCGCGCGGGTAGGCCAAAGATGGTTGATCCTACCCGTTAACCGCGTTTCTCAGGAAAGAATTAACCCGACCTACCCTAGTGCCGGACGGATGAAATGCCGGAGAACAGCGTATGTACGCGGGTAGAGCCCTGTCGTTACCATCGGAAAAGACGCTGGCCCGGCGACGCGACCAGCTTGGCGCGCCTACCCGTCCCGTCCGGGTATCGGATATCCCCAGATTGCATTGCGGCTTCCATTCGCCAGACGCCCTACCCGGAAGCATCGCGGCGCAATGGACGGTGCTCGCCGATCAGGCGTCCGAGCCGAACTGTTTTGCCGAACGCTGGTTCCTTCAGCCGTCGCTTGCGCTACTGGCGAAAGCGGGCGACGTCAGGATCGCGGCCGTCACCGCGTCGGACGGCATGCTCGTCGGTCTGATCCCGTTGACCGTGAAGCCGGACTATGGCCGAATACCGCTGGCGAATGTCCAGAACTGGAAACATCATAACAGCTTTCTTGGCGCGCCGCTGATCCGCTGCGGCCTCGAAGCCCAGTTCTGGAATGCCGTGCTGATCGCGCTGGACAGCGCGCCCTGGGCCCGCGGACTGCTCCATATCCGGGATCTGCCGGCCGACGGCTCCGTGCTTCTTGGGCTCAAGCGTGCGGCGGGCTTTCTCGGCCGCCCATGCGATATCGTCCACCGGACCGAGCGGGCGCTTCTCGCGAGCGCCGACACGCCGGAAGGATATTGGGACGCCAACGTCCGCAAAAAGAAGCGCAAGGAGATCAATCGCCTTGCCAAACGGCTCGGCGAATGCGGCACCGTCCGCTATTCCACATTGGCGCCGGACGAGGATGTCGAGCCCTGGATTGCCGACTTCCTCGCGCTTGAGAAGAAGGGCTGGAAGGGCGCGGCGGGATCCGCTTTCGCCTGCGATCCGGCGCTCACCGATTTCCTGCAGATAATCGCGCTCGGCGCGCACGCCGCCGGCAAGCTCGATTTTCACCGTCTCGATCTGGACGGCAAACCGATCGCGATGCTCTTCAACTTTCTGTCAGCGCCGGGCGGTTTTTCCTACAAGATCGCTTTCGACGAGGACTATGCGCGGTATTCGCCGGGCGTGCTTATCGAACGCTATAACCTGCGCATCCTGAAACGGCGAGACATCGACTGGATCGACAGCTGCGCGGCGGAAAATCATTCGATGATCAACAGCTTGTGGACCGGCCGCCGCGAGATCGTCCGCGTATCGGTGCCGCTCGGCGGCGCGCGGGCGAGATGGCTGTTCCGCAGCTGTCGCCTGGCCGAGAATTCCGCCGCCGGGCTGCGCAAAGCCCAATCCACGTTCAAGGATCGCAACCATGGATGAAGCCTCCGTCTTCACGGAAAAAGCGCTTGCAACGCTTCGCTCGGCCTATCCCGAGACCCCGGTGCTGATCGACCATCGACTGGGCGACCATCCCCTCCTGCGCCTCGAGGCGCTGAAGGCGTTGGCGCTCGCGATGCGACCGATTGACGTCGAATATAACCGGGCGGACCTGCCGGTCGGCATCGACCCGGACGATGTGCCGGACAACGGCCTCGGTATCGCCGAAACGCTCGACAATATCGAGACGAACGGCAGCTGGATGGTGCTGAAATTCATCGAGAAGATACCGGCCTATCGTGAATTTCTCGGCGAAACGCTCGCCGAGATCGAGCCCGTCGTACGCGGGATCACGGGCGAGATGCTGAAACTCGAGGGTTTCATATTCCTCTCATCGCCCGGCGCGGTGACGCCCTTCCATATGGATCCGGAGCACAATATCCTGCTGCAGATCAAGGGCAGCAAGACGATGACGGTCTTTCCCGCCGATGACGAGGAACTGGCGCCGGGCCAGGCGCATGAAGCCTTCCACCAGGGCGGACATCGCAATCTCGAATGGCGCGACGATTTCGCCGCCCGTGGCGAGGCGTTCGAATTGCCCGCGGGCAAGGCGATCTACGTACCGGTCAAGGCGCCGCACTGGGTGAAGAACGGCCCCGAACCCTCGCTTTCGCTTTCGATCACCTGGCGGTCCGAATGGACCTATCGCGAACGATATGCGCGCGAGATGAACGCAGCGCTCCGGCGGTTCGGCCTCAATCCCGCGGCGCCGAAGCGTTTTCCGCATCAGAATCACGCCAAATCGCTGGCTTGGCGGACGATCGACAAGGCGCGGCGAACCCTGGGCCGGGATCAGGGCCGCGACTAGAAGCGCTTCCGGAAGCTCAATTCGACATAGCGGCCCTGAGGATCGAGAAACCCGGGCTGATAGGCGAGCGGCACATCGCCATTTTGATCGGTGACGCGCCGGATCCCGCCGAACAGATTGTCGACCCGCAGCGCGAGACGGGCGCCGCCGAGAAACGGCACGTCTTCGACCAGACCGGGCCGGCTGTCGAAATTGAAGAAAGCCCGCACGTTCATCGTGAACAGATCGTCGAAGAACAGGCTGTCCGTGCCGAGCAGCGTATCGCCGTCGATCCGCGCCGATCCCGTATATTCGGCCGCCACGCGCATCCCGATGCCGTTATGGAAGAAACCGCCCTCCATCTCCACCGAATGGCGGGCGAGCGGCGTGTCGCTGTCGGTCACCGCGCCCTCGAGCAGATCGAGTTCGGCGATGCCCGGACGGATCAGGACCGTCTCGTCCAACCGGTATGTATGGAATATGGACAGCCGCCAACGGCTTGGACGCCCCCCACCTATTCGGGGGCCGCGACGGCCGCCCGCCTGGCTTTGGCCGCCCGCGCTCCGACCCTCCGCACGCTCGGCACCGGGCGGCGGCCCGCCTTCACCCGGCGAGCCACCTTCCGGTCCGCCACGCCGCCGACCATCCGGACGGCCCCGCTCCGCGGATTCGCCGCCGATCCGGCCCGACAGATTGACGCCGTAGCGGATCCGCTCGGCGCGGGTTTCGGCGAAATTCACCGGCCGCGCGTCGATCGCGATGAGATTTCCGGCGCCGTCGCGGGTCACGCGATCGGGAAAAGCCGCCTCGATTTCGGGCGTGAGCAGCGGAAAGTCGGCGCTGACATTTTCGCTCTCATTATGGATATATTCGGCCACGAAGCCGAGTTCCGGTATGGCGTCCGGCGAAAAATTGACGCCGAGTTTAAAATCGCGCCGCTCTTCGGCAACGAGTGCGGGATTACCGCCCGTTATGCGATCGACCAGCACGCTGGTCCCATTGGTGAAATCGAAGACGCTGACACTGGGCGTCACGATCAGCGGATTGCCGAGCTGCTGGACGGTCGGCGCGGCTTCCTCGCCGATAACGCTGGCGAGGAAGGCCAGCCCGTCGATCGGCTCCCAGCTGATCCCATAGCCATATTCGAGCAGCCCGCCGAAATCGCTGAGCTCGGAATAGCCGATATTGGCGTTGAGCGAGATATCGCCGATCGTATCGAGAAAACCCTCGCGCCGGCTGGTGATCGGGATATCGATACTGAGGCGCCCCAGGCCCGTGGTGCGGCTGAGATCGGCAGTGCTGACGACCCCGGACTGGTTCGCCCGGCTGTCGATCGCCTGCCAATCGAAGCCGCCGGTCAGGCTGACGGTGAAACGCCCGGCGGGCAGGTCGAACGGGCTGCCCGCGACGTTGAACTCGGCATCGGCATTCCGGCTGACGCTGCGCGACGTATCGCGGGTGAAGCCAAGGCCCGCGCCGAGATCCGCGGCGAAGGGGTCGAGCGCCGAATCGCCTGCCGCGACGCGGGTCTCGAGACCGATCAGCCCGAATGCCCGTTCGGTATTGGTTTCGCTAACCTCGCGGCCATAATTGCCGGTCACGGCCCAGCGATATTCGCCGGCGATCCCGTTCACGGTCAGGCCCGCTTCGGCATTGCGCGATTGCGCGAACCGTTCGAGCGTTCCGCCAACCGCCGGGAGCAAGCGATCGAGCGTCTCATCGGTCGCCGACCGGGCGAAGGGGCTCGACGCGGGGATCGTCAGGCTTACGCCGGGCAGGCCAAGCTGCGAGACCGTATCTTCATGGGTGTATTCGGCGCTGAGCGTTGCCGAAATGGTTTCGGATAACTGCCGGTTGTAGGTCCCGTTGAACTCGAACGTCTCGCTCTCGCCCGTCAACGTCCGGAAATCGGCATTGTCGACACGGCCGAGATCGTCGACATCCGACTGAACGATATCGCGTTCGCTTTCGAGGATCGCGCCCGCGCGCTCATATTCCATGTCGAGATTGAGCCGGCCGGATTCCCCGATCCGGGTCAGCGTCGCTTCGATCTCGCTCATGGCGAAACCGCCCTGGGTCGCGATCCCGTGTTCGAGTTCGCCGGAGATCGCCGCGAAATTCTCCTTGAGAATGAAATTCACGACACGCTGATCCGGTCGATAGCCATAGCGGATCGCCAGTTCCTCGGGGAACACCTGCACCCGCTCGATCGCCTCGGGCGGCAGGTCGCGCAGCTCGCGAAACCCGGAAATGCGCTGGCCGTTGAGAAGGATGATCGGACGGCCGCTGCTGCCTCTGCCCCGCGCCGAACCGGTTTGAGGCGCGATCGCATCGAGCAGATCCTCGATGGACGACGCGCCATAGGCGGCGACATCGTCTTCGTCGAGATCGAGCTCCGCCGGGATGTCACCGACGACCTGGCCGCGCAGACTGCCGCCTCTCACGACGATCAACGGCTCTTCTCCGACGCTCTCCAGCGTATCGACCGGCTCCGGCGATTCGGCATCCTGCGCCCGAACGGCCGACGGAGACAGGATGAGCGCGACGGCAAGCGCCCGACAGGACAGTTCGGCGAGACGCCGCGTTGCGCGGGAACCGGAATTAAGCCGCATTACCAAGGACTTTCCAAAGATCTGCCGAGCCATGCTGGCCTAGCGTTGAATCCTGTCTGAATGACCCTGTACCTAAGTCCCGATTGTCCAAGAGATATGTCGATCCGGTCCGAAACTGTCGCGATTTGTAGCAAATAGGCTTTTGGGGTCAGACGGATGACGGCCTGAGCCGCGGCCCCGTGCACCCGCCGGCCTGGCGCATCCCTTCCCTTTCCCGCGGCTTCCCGCTATGGCAGCGCGAATTTTCGGCATTATATGGACGGATATGGCTAAAGAAGAACTGTTGGAGATGCGCGGACACGTGATGGAATTGCTTCCCAATGCGATGTTCCGCGTCAAACTCGAAAATGATCATGAGATACTCGGCCACACGGCCGGCAAGATGCGCAAGAACCGCATCCGCGTGCTCGTCGGCGATGAAGTGCTCGTCGAGCTGACGCCCTACGACCTGACCAAGGGCCGCATCACCTATCGCTTCAAATAAGGCGGGCCGCGCACCGATGCGCCCGATGCCGTTGATACTCGCTTCCGCCAGCCCGCGCCGCAAGGAATTGCTGGCGCGGATCGGCGTCGAGCCCGACGCGATCGACCCTGGCGATATCGACGAAACGCCACGACCGCGCGAGCTCCCCCGCGACTATGCGATCCGCATGGCGGCGGAAAAGGCCGCCGCCGTCGCGCCGCGGCATACAGGATCGCTGGTGCTGGCCGCCGATACGGTGGTCGCGGCCGGACGACGTATTCTGCCGAAGACCGAGGAAGAGCGCGAGGCCCGCGACTGCCTCGCTCTGCTGAGCGGACGGCGGCATCGCGTCCTTTCGGCAGTTACCCTGGTCGATGTGGAGGGACGGGCGCGCCACAAGCTGTCGACGACCATCGTCACCTTCAAACGGCTGACCGATAGCGAGATCACCGCCTATATCGCGCGCGGCGAATGGCGCGGAAAGGCGGGCGGCTACGCGATCCAGGGTTTTGCCGAAGCCTGGGTCCGTTTCCTGTCGGGCAGCCATTCCGGCGTGATCGGCCTGCCGCTCTACGAGACGCGCACTCTGCTCGAAAGCGACGGATATCCCTTTGACTGAGTGGCTTTACGAAGAGGGCATCGGCGAAGAGCGCGCCGCCCTGGTCGACGATGGCGTCATTCTGGAAGCCTGTGTGGAGCCCGATGGCGATGACCCGAAACCGGGCGACATCCGCGCGGCCAAACTGGCCGAGATTCTGCCCGATCGGCGCATCGGATTGCTGGCGCTGACGGGCGGCGAAGAGGCCTTGCTCGAACCGCTGCCCGGCGGCGCGACCGAGGGTCAGGACCTGCTGGTCGAGATCGTCCGCAGCGCACTGCCCGAACCCGGGCGGCGAAAGCGTGCCCGCGCCCGCCCGGCGGCAAAAGGCAGGATGCAGAAACCGGTGCCGGGTTTGCGGAACCGGCTGGACGCCACCGGCCTTCCTGTCCGGACGGTCGCCGGCCAGGGGCCCGACGAATTGGAAGCCGCGGGCTGGTCCGAGCTGCTCGAACAGGCGACGACCGGCGCCGTGCCGTTCCCGGGCGGCGCATTGCGCATCGCGCTGACTCCGGCGATGACCGTGATCGATGTCGACGGAGCTTTGTCGCCCCCGGAACTCGCCAGGGCCGGCGCCCGAGCGGCGGGCGAAGCCATTCGCCGCCTGGATATCGGCGGGTCGACGGTTATCGATCTGCCGAGCCTCTCCACCAAAGCCGCGCGGCAGGCGGCCGCCGAAGCGCTCGACGCTGCGCTGCCCCAACCCTTCGAACGGACGGCCGTCAACGGGTTCGGCCTGTTGCAGGTCGTCCGCAAACGCGCCCGGCCGTCCTTGCTGGAATATGCGCAATATGAAGGCGCGGCGACCGCCGCCCGCGCACTGCTCCGCCGCGCCGAGCGCATGAGCGGATCGGGCCCCGTAACGCTTTCGGTTCATCCGGCGATCCGCACCGAATTCGAGGCCCATCCCGACTGGCTGACCGCGCTCGAACGGCGCATCGGCGCGTCGATCTCCATCGAGACCGACGCGGCGCTCGGGCTTTGGGGCGGTCATGCGAGCCGCGCGCATCCCGGTTGATATTTGCGTGCGACCGATAATGTGCCAACGGTAGGACAGGGAGAGACGATCATGCTGACCAAGGGCGACGATTTTCCGTTGCACCAGACGGCGGAGCCGATGGCCGTTTCGGGCACCGACCGAAATTTCTACGACCGCTATTTCTTCAACGGCTATAGCGCGGACGGCAGCCTGTTCTTCGCCGCCGCGATGGGCCTTTATCCGCAGCTCGATATCATCGATGCGAGCTTCTGCCTGCTGATCGACGGCGTGCAGCACAATATCCGCGCCTCGCGGCGGATGGGATCGGAACGGCTCGATCTTTCGGTCGGGCCGATCCAGATCGAGATCGTCGAGGCGCTCGAACAGCTGCGCCTGACGATCGCCGACAATGACAGCCCGGTCACCGCCAATATCACCTTCACCGCGCGCCACGCCCCGATCGAAGAACCGCGCTTCACCCGCCGCAACGGCCCGCGCATGTTCATGGACTATACGCGCATGACGCAGAGCGGGAGCTGGTCCGGCACGGTCAACGTCGACGGCATGGCTCACGCACTATCCGGCGATACGCATTTCGGCACGCGCGATCGCAGCTGGGGCATCCGCCCGGTCGGTGCGCCCGAATCCCAGCCGCCGCCCAGCGGCAGTCTGCCGCAATTCTACTGGCTCTGGGCGCCGCTCAACTTTCCCGATCACGCCACCTTCTTCCACACGAATGACGATGCGGACGGCGAAGGCTGGAACCGCCGCGCCGTCATCGATGCGCTGGGAGGCGAGCCCGTCGATTATGACAGCGTCGAATATGGCGTACGCTACAAGGACGGTATGCGCCGGGTCGAGACGCTCGACGTTGCGCTGAAACCCGACGGCACGGCGCAACTGCTGATCGAACCGGTCGGCCCGGATTTCCATATGTCGGGCCTGGGCTATACGCATCCCGTCTGGGGTCACGGGATGGATCATGGCGACCTGGAGACCGCCTATGATACGATCGACGCGGAATCGGCCGCGGCGCACGAGCAATTGCACTGGCATATCCAGGCTTTTGCGCGCGCTACTCTCATATTGGACGGCACCGAGCATCGCGGCCATGGCATTCTCGAGCAGTTGCTGATCGGTCCGCATGCGCCGAGCGGCTTTGCCGGCCTGCTGGACCCCGCTGCCTGACATGAGCGCCATCCCGACCCGCCCCGAACAATTCAGCACTGCATGGCTGGCCGACGCGCTCGGTGCGCCGCGGGGATCGCTGACCGACTTCGCCTATGAGGCGATCGGCACCGGTCAGATGTGCGACAGTTTCCGGCTGACGCTCGACTGGGACGGGTATGACGGACCCGCCCGCATCGTCGCCAAATGCCCGAGCGCCAATGCCGAGAGCCGGCATATCGCCAAAACCGTCCATAACTATACGCTCGAGATCAGCTGGTACCAGGACCTGGCCGACCGGATTCCGGTTTCCTGTCCGCCCTGCCATCACGCCGAGATAGCGGACAATGAGGTCGATTTCGCGCTGCTTCTAGGCGATATGACGCCGGCGCGGCAGGGCGACCAGCTCAAGGGTGCCGATATCCCGATGATCGAGGCGGCGATTGCCGAAGCCGCGCGGCTGCACGGTCCGCTCTGGAACTCGCCGCGTCTCGGCGATTATGGCTGGTTCAATTATGGCGCAAGCAACAAGGAACTGGTCCGCGCCCTGCTCCCCGGCCTTTATCAGGGATTCAAGGACCGGTATCGCGACCGGCTTACCCCCGAGATTTTCGAGATGGGCGACGCCTTTGTCGCCCGGTTCGACAGCTATCTCGATCAACCGCTCGCCGCGCCGGCGATCGCCCATGGCGACTTCCGGATCGACAATCTGCTCTTCCACCCCGAAACCGGCGCGGTGACCGTCGTCGACTGGCAGACCGTCGGGCTCGGCTCGGGCCCGACCGACATCGCCTATCTGATCGGCACGAGTATAGCCGATCCCGCGGTGCGGGCCGCGGAAGAATATCGGCTGCTGGACGATTATCTGGAGCAGCTCCGCGCCCAGGGCGTCGACATCGACACCGAGGACTGCCGGACCGCCTATCGCCGCGGCGCCTTTTCCGGTTTCGTTATGGCGATCTTCGCGTCGATGAATGTCGAGCGGACCGAACGCGGCGACGAGATGTTCGCCGTCATGGCCGAACGCCCGGCGCGGCAGATATTGGACCTGGACAGTTTGGCGGCGTTTTGATCGGGGCCTGTCTGTCAGGCTCGCACTGACGTTCGAGCACGGCACCGGGATTTAGTTCGTCAGAACGTTGCTCGCGCAACGTCGCGGCGTCGGCCCACTAGCGAAGTTCCCACAAACAAACCCCGCCAGCTTGTCAGCGATCCCGGCGACCCCATATGCAATCGACCATGACCCGCCCCGCCCGCTCCAAAAGCTGCCCCGTATGCGGCAAAGCGCCGAGCGCCGATCATAAGCCATTTTGCAGCGAAGGCTGCCGCAATCGCGATCTGCTGCAATGGCTGGGCGATGGCTATCGCGTGCCCGGTCCGCCCGCTGATCCGGAGCAGCTCGCGGCCCGCACAAACGGGCTGGACAGCGAAGGCTGACCCGGCCTATAGGCGCTGTTCCCGCACGATCCAGCGGGCATGCCCGGGTAGCTCAGTTGGTAGAGCATGCGACTGAAAATCGCAGTGTCGGCAGTTCGATTCTGTCCCCGGGCACCACTATCCCGCCGCGAACAGAAACTCGATCGATGGTACCGCGATTTCAATCGCGGCATTCTCAAAACGGAGCGAGACTAAATCGCATTCGATCGGCAGGCCCTCGAATTTTCAAGGCAATGGCTTGACTTGGAAACTCGGTTGGATCGCATCACGCCTTTCGCGGCCATGCGGCGATTATATCGTCGATAACCGCGATGTCTTCGATGGTCTCGGGTGGACGAGGCGTCTCGCCGTCCGCAATTGCCCGTAAAACATTGCGCAAGATCTTTCCCGAACGCGTCTTAGGCAGTTTTTCAACGCGGACGCATGCCTTTGGAGCGGCGATGGGACTGATAGCCCCGCGGACCGCTTGCGAGATCATCCAGCCGTAATCCTGCCCCTCCGCAGCTTCCGCGCCTGATACGTAAAATACGATCGGGATCGTACCTTTGACCGCATCGCGACCGCCGACCACAGCGCATTCGACAACCTGCTCGCACGCCGCGACCACTTCCTCGATCTGCCCCGTCGAGAGGCGATGTCCGGCCACATTGATGATGTCGTCGGTGCGTCCCATGACGTGAATATGCCCGTCCGGATCGCATTTCCCGGCATCACCGGTTGCATAATGGCCGGGAAAATCCCCAAAGCAGGCGGCATAGCCCGCTTCATTTTTCCATAGCGCCCGAAAGCATCCGGGCGGAAGTGGCCGTTCGATCGTCAGATTCGCGACCTCGCCGTTCGGAACCGGCGCGCCATCGTCGTCGAGCACGGCAAATCCGTAACCCGGCACCGCCCGGCCGGCGCTTCCGGCAAGCATATCGCCTTCGCCCAGCCCAAGACAGGTTGCGATGGCCGGCCAGCCCAGTTCGGTTTGCCACCAATGGTCGATCACCGGTCGATCGAGCTTCGCCGCGATCCATTCGAGCGTATCGGGGTCGGCGCGCTCGCCGGCGAGGAACAGCGCGCGCAACTGCAGACCGTCGACCGCGTCGAGCAACTTCGCATCCGGATCGCTGGCACGGATCGCGCGGATAGCGGTGGGAGCGGTGAACAGAGTCCGAACGGCATGTCTTTCCACGATCCGCCAGAAAATCCCGGCATCGGGCGTACCCACGGGCTTGCCTTCGAACAATATAGTCGCGTTGCCGTTCAGAAGCGGGCCATAGACGATATAGCTATGCCCGACGACCCAGCCGATATCGGATGCCGCCCAAAATGCCTCGCCCGGCCGGGCGCCATAGATATTGCCCATGCTCCATTGGAGCGCGACGCCATATCCGCCGGTATCGCGCACGACGCCTTTCGGTTTGCCCGTCGTGCCGGACGTATAGAGGATGTAGAGCGGGTCTTGCGCGCGGACCGGGACACAGTCGGCCGGCGCCGCCCCATCGAACTGCTCTTCCCAGCTCAGGTCGAACGGTGGGGTGAGATCTGCCGGCAGTTCGGGACGCTGAACGATAATCGCATGGCGGGGTTTCGATCGCGCCCGCGCCACCGCCTCGTCGATCATCGGCTTATAGGCGATCACCCTGCTGCCCTCGACCCCACAGGACGCGGAGAGCAACAGCACGGGCTCGCAATCGTCGATCCGCTTGGCCAGCTCCGGAGCCGAAAAGCCGCCAAAGACGACCGAGTGGACAACTCCGAGCCGCGCGCAGGCGAGCATCGCGAACACCGCTTCGGGTATCATCGGCATGTAGATGATGACCCTGTCGCCACGCGCGGCACCGGCCGCGGCGATCATTCCGGCGGTTTGGGCCACCTGGTCGCGCAGTTCGGCAAAGCTGTACGTCTCACTCCTGCCGGTAACCGGGCTTTCGTAGATCAGCGCCGGCCGGTCGCCATGGCCTTCGGAAACGTGCCGGTCGACGGCGTTGCGGCACAGGTTCAAGCGGCCGTCGGGAAACCAGATATCCGTTTCCGGAGCATAGGCCGTTTCCGGAAAATCGTCCCAATCGAGCGACCGCGCGGCCTCCATCCAGAACGCCGAAGGGTCCTCGACGCTCCGGCGATAGATGGTTTGATAATCCACGCCGGTCAGCCGCCTTGCGTCAACTCTTCGAGAAAGCTGTTATCGAGGATCGACGTGACATTGTCGTCATCGTCGAGAAACAGCACCGGACCGTAGTTGGTGAAGAGCAGTTCGGTATATTCGGGAAATGACGTCATCTCATGTATCGCGCCCAGCGGTTCGTATCCGAAGTCCCCCGTCTTAGCACCGCCCATCCGATATTCCATCCGGCCCTTCACCACATAATATTCGCCGGCGCCATAATGTTTGTGTTTGGCGAAACTGCTGCCGGGCCGGCATCTCAGTAGCACCGTCCAACGACCCGTTTCGCTGCTGGAAAACAATAGCTTGACGTCAATGCCCTCGACCAGCGGGAACCAGGGCAGCTTTTCGACATCGATGAGCGACTCATCAGCATACATGGGATTTTCTCCATTTTTCTCGGGGATTAGAACCGGAAAGTCGCTTCGAGACCCCAAGTCGCCCGTTCGCCGTAGTAGAGCGGGATCAGGCCGAAATCGCGAAGGTCGGTGGCGTCGACGATATAGTCCTCACCGAACAGGTTGCGGGCCCAGAAGGCGATTTCCCAGTCGTCGTTCGCCGCACCCAATGTGGCCCGGATATTGACCAGGCCATAGCCCTCCCGGCTGCTGACGAGTTCATCCTCCGCGTTGTTGTAAAATTTCTTGCCGGTATAATTATACTCTGCGCGGAACGACGCTTCGAGATCGTCACTCACCGGGAAACTGTATTGCGCGAAGGACGACAGTGTGAATTCCGGCGCGCCCGGCAGGCGATTGCCGGAGAAATCGCGCGGCAAACCGGTGGCGGGATCGATCGCGCCGGATGTGTAATTCTGGTAGGACGCATCGAGCAGCCCGAAGTTCAGACCGAGATCGAGACCGTCGACCGGGCGGGCGTAGAGTTCGAATTCGAGGCCAGTGATTTCGGCATCGGCGGCATTGTCGAGGCCGAGTGTCGGAATGCCGCTTCCTTGCTGATTGACGCTCAGAACCTGGAGATCGGTATAGTCGTAGTAGAAGGCACTAACGTTGAGCCGCACGCGCCGGTCGAACAATGTGGTTTTCAGGCCGACTTCATATGCGGTGAGGAATTCCGGCTCGACCTGGGTGCGCTCGGCGAGGCTGGTGATGATCCCGATGTTGAACGTGCCCGACTTGAAGCCGCGGTTCACGGTCGCATAGCCCATGATATCGTCGGTGAAATCGTAATCGACCGCGACGCGCCACGAAAAAGCTTCGAACGTATCGCTGAGCCGGCCGAAGGGCACGAGATCGATTTCCGCGCCATTGGGGATATCCGGATCGAAGAAGCCGGGCACCAGGAAGCCGCGATGTTCGGCAGTGACTTCGTCCCAGGTGTACCGCATACCACCGGTTATGGAGAGATCGTCGGTGACAGCGATCGTCGCCTGCCCGAACACGGCGTAGCTGGTATTGTCGCGCGACGCCTCGGTAATCAGTGGAACGGCGCCATCCGCGAATGAGAGCTCGCCGACCAGATCGGCCTCGCTCCGGGCATCGAGATTCTCGTCGAAATAAAAGACGCCGAACAGGCCGTTGACGATGTCACCGTCATAGACGAGCTGAAATTCCTGCGAGATTTGGTCGGTCTCCGTCAGGAAGGTGATTTCGTCGATCCGGAAAGGCCCGCCATCGACATCGACGCGATTGTCGATATCGGTCTCGTCATAGCCGGTAATCGAACGGAAGGTGAAACCGCCGCCAAGATCGATCGTCGCATTGAGGCTGATCCAGAAATTGTCGGAATGGTTCCGGCTTTCGCCGTTGAAATTGAGAATGCTCACATCGTCGGGCGCGGGGTCGGTATAGCCGAACAGATCGCCGCCATTGATCGTGCCGAACGGCTTGGGCTGGAGATAGTCGCTACGATCCCGCCCGGTGCCGGCACTCAATCGGATGTCCAGGCTGCTGTCGGGATGATAGCGAAGTATGCCGCGCACCGCCGCTTCGTCGACATTGATAGCGTCGTCGCCCGTGAAGATATTGGTCCGCTCGCCGTCCCGCCGCCTGACGAGGCCGGCAAGGCGCATGCTGAGTCCGTCCGCGAGGGGAATGGACGCCGCCGTCTCAGCCTCGAACAGATCGAACCGGCCATAGCCGGCGCGCGCATAGCCTTCGAATACATCGTCGGGCAGGCGTGAAATATACTGGATCGCACCGCCGGTGGTGTTCTTGCCGAAGAGGGTGCCTTGAGGTCCGCGCAGAACTTCGATCCGGTCGAGATCGAAGAGCGAGAATATCTGGCTACCGGTCGAGGCGACAACCACATCGTCGCGATAGATGCTGATCGGACTTACCGAGGAGGAGTTGAAATCATTGTTGCCGACCCCGCGAATGAAGATGTTCGGCACGCCGCCGAACGTCTTGATCTCGAGATTGGGCACATGGTCACCGATGGCGAGACTGTTGGTGAAACCCGAATTGCGGATCTGCTCGGAATCGAGCGCGGTAATCGACAAGGGTACGTCCTGCAGGCTCTGCTCGCGCCGTTGAGCGGTCACCACGATCGGTCCGATCCCGCCGCTATTCTGAGCCAGATTCTCGATCGGCGCGTCAGGAGCGCTTGTCGGCTCCGCCGTTTGCGCAAGCGCGGGCGACCCGACCAGAGCGATTGAAATAAGGGAAGTGGCCGCAGAGCCACGCAAGCGATTGCACATGATCTTCTCCCAGATTGAGGGCGTATGCGCAGACGCGCTCACCCCGTTTGTAGGGATCATCTAAACTGTCACGGCGGCCATTGACTTGTCGCTGAGCGACCGATCTCGTGTTCGAGGGGGAACCGTTCCGGCCGTGCAATCCCGTAATCGAAGCGATACCGCGCCATCCCGATCGCACCGGAATTTGTCTCACAGCGTCTCAAAACTTGTCGGTCGCGGCCAAAACCGGGGCGCGGATTTGGCGGGACGGCCCTAATGCTATTATGGTCGCACCTGGGAGAGGATCATGAATTTGCATGACGCCGAGAAATGGACGTCACGGGTGTTGCCGCGCGCCACGCAGTTTCAGGGATTCCAGCAGGTTTTCGAACGCACGCATTTCCACTGGGACCTGAAACGCGACGGCCGCGACCATTATATCGCCGACGTTCATCGGCGAACGATGGAACGGTTCGTTTTCACGCAGATCGAAGCCGATCCACTGTCCGGCGCGCGCACCGCCAGCGATATCCGGCTGTGCGACGACCATTATTTCTGCCTGCTCTATCTCGATCAAGGCGCTTCCCTGCTGAGCCAGGGCGGTAATGAAAGCGAATTGCACGCCGGCAGCGTTGCCCTGTGGGACAGCACCCGGCCCGCATTTTTCAACGCGACCGAACGATTGCATCAATATTCCCTCCTCATCCCGCACGATATCGGCACGTTATGCCTGCCGGGGATCGAAGATCTGTGCGGGCTCGAAGTCAGGGGCGATCGCGGCATGGGCGCGATACTGCTGTCGCACTTGAAGCAGCTCCACATGACGATCGATTCGGTCGAACGGCGCGACCGGCCCGCCATATTGCGGGCGACCGTCGAACTCGCCGCCGCGGCGTTCCGGCCCGATCGCGAACGCGTCGGCGGCACGGCATTTCGCCGCGCGCTTCTCGCCCGGGTGCAGGAATACATCATCGAAAATCTCGGCAATCCGGAGCTTGGACCACGCAGCGTCGCTGCCGCATTCCGGTTCAGTCCGCGCTATCTGCACCGCCTGTTCCATGAATTCGACATCACAGTCGCCGACTGGATCAAGCGCCGCCGGCTGTTCAGGAGCAGAACCGATCTCGAAGACCCCGGTCTCGACGGACAATCGATCACCCAGATCGCGATGAAGAACGGATTTAACGACGGCTCGCATTTCTCCCGAACCTTCCGCGCCGAATTCGGCGTCAGTCCGCGTGAACATCGGTACCAGGCGAAATTGTTGCGCGACAGATAGACCGCCACGGTTCCCTCGCAGACAATAAATGTCGCGCCCGACGACAAGCCAGCCGGGCGTGAATCCTGGAAATGACAACCGCCCGGAAATGACAATCGATAGCCCGCAATCATGGCGGCAATGAAAAGAATCTTTGGGAGGAGAGTGGCCATGGGAAGACTCGAGGGAAAAGTCGCGCTCGTCACGGGAGCGGCGCAGGGCATCGGAGCCGGAATAGCCGAGGCATTCGCCGAGCATGGTGCAAAGGTCTGGTTCAGCGACCGGGAAGTCGTTGAGCGCAGCGACGGGCGTTCGCTCGCGCTCGACGTTACGAGCGCCGATCATTGGGCCGCTGCCGAAAGGCAGATACGGGAGCGGGACGGACGGCTCGACATTCTCGTCAACAATGCCGGGGTCGAGCTCGTCAAACCACTCGACGATATCTCCCTGGAGGATTGGCGGCAGGTGATGGCCGTCAATGTCGATGGCGTGTTTCTCGGCTGCAAGACTTTCGAGCCGCTGCTGCTCGAAAAGGCGACATCGGACAGCTCTGCCTCGGTGATCAATATTTCGTCGATAGCGGGGATTGTCGGTTATCCCGATCAGGCCGCCTACAACACGTCGAAAGGCGCGGTGCGGCATATGAGCAAGAGTCTGGCGATCGAATGGGCGGCCCATGGCAAGGCCATCCGCGTGAATTCCATCCATCCCGGCTGCATCCGTACGCCGATGCTGGAAGAGGCAGCCGAGGGCTGGGCCGAGAACGGCCTGATCGATGCCAACAATCCATGGCAGGATGTTGCGGCCATGTGTCCGCTCAACCGGGTCGGCAGGATCGAGGATATCGCGATGGGCGCGCTGTATCTCGCCTCCGACGAATCGGTCTTCGTAACCGGGACGGAGCTTGTCATCGACGGCGGATGGGTCGCGCGATGACCGATGCGAGCACCAACCGTCCCCACCGGATTCTCATGTATGAGAACATGGTCAAGAGCCGGTGCTTCGAGGACGCCATCAAGCCCGCCTATCTCGAGGGCAAACAGCCGCTGTTCAATATGGCCAAGGGGCCGATCCCGGGCGAGATGCATCTGTCGGATGGGCAGGAACCCTGCGCAGTCGGCGTGTGCGCGCATCTCCGTCCAGAAGATGCGGTGACTGCAACCCACCGGCCACACCATATCGCGATCGCCAAGGGCGTCGATCTCAACGCCATGGCAGCCGAGATCTTCGGCAAGAAAACCGGCCTTTCCGGCGGGCGCGGCGGGCATATGCATCTGTTCGATCCGGCCGTGAATTTCGCCTGCTCGGGCATCATCGCGCAGGGCATGGGGCCGGCGGTCGGCGCGGCCATGGCGGCGAAGCTGCGAGGCGACGACAGTGTAGCGGTCGCCTTTATCGGCGAAGGCGCGGCGAACCAGGGCGCTTTTCATGAAACGCTCAACCTGGCGGCAGTCTGGAACGCGCCGGTGATCTTCGTGATCGAGGATAACAGCTACGGCATCTCCGTCTCGAAGGCCGATTGCACGGCCGTGGCGCACAATGCCGACCGGGCGGCGGCCTATGGCATGCCGGGCATCCATGTCGAGAACAATGATCCGGATGCGATCTATGACGCGGCGGGCGAAGCGATTGCGCGCGCACGGCGGGGTGAAGGCCCGTCGCTCATCGAGATCGAGACCACCCGGCTGGAGGGCCATTTCATGGGCGATGCCGAAGCTTATCGGCCCGAGGGCGAGGTCGAGCGTCTGCGCGCTGCCGACCCGATACCCGTTTATCGCGCCCGGCTGGAGGCCGATGGGATCAGCCGCGCGGATCTGGATGCGGCGGAAACCGATGCGCGCGAGGCCGTCGGGCAGGCCTTCGCCTTTGCACGGGAGTCCGAACTCCCGCCGCCCGATGATGCCTTCGCCACCGTTTTCACGGAAGGATCGCGCCGATGACCGCACAGACCGCCACCCGCAAGCTCACCATTGCCAAGGCGATGGCCGAGGCCCTGTCTCAGGAGATGGCTCGAGACCCGGATGTCCTCGTCATGGGCGAGGATATCGCCAAGCTTGGCGGCGTATTCGGCAACACGGCCGGGCTTCTCGATGCGTTCGGTCCGGAGCGTGTCCGCGATACACCGATCTCGGAAACCGGCTTTATCGGCACGGCCGTCGGCATGGCGGCGGCCGGCATGCGGCCTGTCGTCGAGCTGATGTTCGTCGATTTTTTCGGCGTGTGTATGGATGCGATCTACAATCTCGCAGCGAAGCAGAGCTATTTCTCCGGCGGCAGCGTCACCTGTCCGATGGTGCTGATGACGTCGGTCGGCGGCGGCTATGGCGATGCCGGCCAGCATTCCCAATGCCTCTATGCGACATTCGGACATCTGCCGGGCATGAAGGTCGTCATCCCGTCCACAGCCTATGACGCCAAGGGCCTGATGCTCTCCGCAATCCGGGACGAGAATCCCGTCATCTTCATGTATCACAAGGCGTTGCAGGGCATGGGCTGGCTCGGCACCGAACCCGGCGCCATCACGCCGGTGCCCGAAAAGGATTACGAAATCCCGATCGGCGAAGCGCATATCGTGTGCGAAGGGAGCGACATCACGCTGGTCGGGCTGGGTGCCACACTCCACCATTGCCTGGCCGCAGCGAAGAGTTATGCCGAAAAAGGCGTGTCCGCCGAAGTTATCGACCTACGCACGATCGCTCCGCTGGATCGGCAGACGCTGATCGCATCCGTGCGGAAAACGGGTCGACTGGTCGCGGCCGATGACGATTATCTGAGCTATGGCGTGTCGGGCGAAGTCATTGCGAGCGTCTGCGAAGCCGGAGTGCCCATGCGCGCGCCGCCCGAGCGGATTTCCTTTCCCGATATCCCGATCCCCTTCTCACCCGCGCTCGAACATTTCGTCCTGCCGAATAGCGACAAGATAACCGCGGCCGTCGATCGCGCTTTGGAGCATGGCGATGACTGATATCCATATCGGACATGATCTGTGGGACGATGACAGCCCCGGGGTGATCTCCGCCTGGCTTTATGAGGATGGCGAGGTGGTCGCCGAGGGATCGGTCATCGCGGAAGTGATGAACGAAAAGATCAGCTTTGAGATTATCGCTCCAGCTGGCGGAAAGCTGGCTATCGATGTCGAAGCAGAGGCAGAGATCGCGCTCGGCCAGAAGATTGGCAGCATTCAGATCTGATGGGGAAAGGTATCGAGAGCCCCTGCGGCGAACGCCTCAAACCGGTGCGGGCGATGATCGCCAGCCGGATGAAGGCCAGCCTCGAAGCGGGCGCGCAGCTTAGCTATTTTGCTGATGTTGATGTGACTACGCTGCTTCAGTCTCGCAAAGAATGGAAGGCGGCGGGCCATGCCATCGGGATTGAAGATTGTATTATCGCGGCGCTTTCGCTCGTCTTGCGCGATTTCCCCGAGTTTAATGCGACGCTTTCGGACGGGCTGATAAGCGTTACGCCAGTTCAGGATATCGCGGTCGCCATCTCGACCGATACTGGCTTGATGACACCGATCATTCGCGATGCCGGGGCGCTGTCGCTCACGGAAATCGGCAAAAAGCGGCGCGACCTCGTACAGCGCGGCCGGGCCGGGACGCTCAAAGTGTCGGAGATGAAGGGCGGCAGCTTCACGATCAGCAATCTCGGCCTCACCCGGGTGCGGCACTTCACGCCCATCCTCAACCATCCCCAGGTCGCCCTGCTCGGGCTTGGCCGGATCGAGGACCGCTATCGACCGGACGGCGCGGGCTGGGCGGTATCGCGCATCATGGGCCTGTCGCTCACCGCCGATCATCAATGGCTGGACGGCGAGCCCTGCGGCCGTTTTCTGGAAGCGCTGTGCGATGCCCTTGAAGATTTCAGCCCCGCGCCCTGACGCCGGATCGCGCTTCGCCGACCGGCTGGCCGCGTGTTTCGACGGCGTGACGGTCGAGCCGCCGCTGGCGGATTGCCAGGCCAGTATCGACCGCGACGGCGCGCTGCTCGATCGGGTGCTGGAATCCGGGCGCCGTGGTCCTTCGATCCGCCTGTGGCGAAACCGGGATTGCCTCGTGGTCCCGCGCGCCCTGACGCGGGATCCGGCCTTCGCCCGTGCCGCCGAAACCTGCCCGCTGCCCGTCGTCAGCCGCGCATCGGGCGGGACGGCGGTGATCCACGGCCCGCATATCGCCAATGTCAGCATCGCAAGGCCGGTCGAGGGGCATGCGCTGCGCCGCTATTACGGCCCGATCGTCGAAACCCTGCTGCCGGCGCTGCGCTCCCTCGGCCTGCCGGTCACCGTCGGTCCGGTGGCGGGCGCGCATTGCGACGGCCGCTTCAACCTGCGCATCGGGCGGCGCAAGATCGGCGGGACCGCGGCATTCGTCCGCACGCGCCGCGGCCAAACGGCGACGCTCGCCCATGCCAGCATCACGGTCGAGCAGCGGCACGACGACCTCAGCATCATCGAGACGTTCGAGCACGCGCTCGGGCATGGCCGGCTCTACGACCGCGACGCCCATGGCTCAGTCGGCGCTGCGCTCCGCGGTGAGGAGGTGCGGGGTGAACACGGTGCGGGAGGTGGCGAAGGTGACGCATATTGGGAGGCGGACGGAGCGGGAACGGGAGAAACGGGGCAGGAGTGGGCGTGAGAGCCGTTCAGCTAATGAACGGGTTCACTGAACAGTTTCGCTGCCATTGTCGCCGGAAGTAGACAACATCTACACGACGCGCCTTTTTTTGTGCAGATTCCGCGTCCTATTGGCCACAGAGGAGCCGGACAGCCGTGTCCAATAGGACGCAGCCGTTCGGGCGGGGTCGACGGGGTCAAAGAGCGGATGCCGCGCCCGGCACAAGGACTCAGCCAGCCAAGGCTGGCAGAGACCTTCCTATTTTGGAAGAAGAATCTTATCGCAACTCGGACGGAGCGGGAACAGCGAAAATGGGGCAATTCGGGGGGCCGGTGTCCCGAACGGTGCAACTTTGGGCAACCTTCGGGGCGGATGCGTAACCTTTAGGTGTCAGTATGTCATCGAAGTGGTGCGGTTAGGGGTGGTGTTTTGAGGCAATGTTGGCTTTAGCGGCTGTTTGCAGCCGCAAATCAAGCTATGGACGTTTGCCATGGGAAATCGAAACAATAACACCGCCATCAGCAAGTTCTTCAGCTATGTCCTGCGACACAAACCCGAAGCAGCAAACCTAACGCTCGATTCCGAAGGCTGGTGCGACGTCGATGCTCTGATCGCCGGTGCCCGAGACAATGGGTACAAAATCGCCTTGGGCGATGTTGAACGCGTCGTCGCCAATAACGAGAAGAAACGCTTCACGCTCTCAGAAGACGGGACTCGCATTCGTGCAGCACAGGGACATTCTAACAAGACCGTTGCGATACAGTACGAGCCGGTCACACCGCCGGACGTGCTCTATCATGGCACGGCGACACGCTTTCTTGAGAGCATTCTTGCGGAAGGATTGAAACCGGGCAATCGCCAGCATGTTCACCTTTCAGCTGACGAAGAAACCGCGATCAAGGTAGGGCAGCGGCATGGCAAGCCGGTGGTGCTAAAGATTGACGCGGTGCAAATGCACGATGCGGGCCTGATATTCCATCAGGCGGATAACGGTGTTTGGCTGATCGATGAAGTGCCCCCAGATTTCATAATCGACTAAGCCTGCCGGATTAAACTCTATTCCGTTTCGGATTGCGCAGCCTCCACCCAAGCTTCGAAGGAAGGGTAAATCTCCCTGCGCGCATATTTGGGCGAGCAGTAATCGTGCACCACTTGCACCGCTGGAAAAGAGACGTTCTCCCAACAGGCCATATCATCACTATCTACACGGCGAGCAAAAGGCACAAGTTGCCAACGAGGAAAGTTTTTCTTCAAGCCGTCATCTCGAAGCAAAAGAAGCTCCCCCGTCAATATCTGCCAAGATGGTCCCAAGTCCAAAAGACCCGAATTCGATATATATTGGCTTAGATAATTCAAAAAAGCTTCTGGATACTCGAACCATTGCGGTAAATCAAAATCTGGTATCAGTTTTAAATCGTTCAAACTTACTCTCCATACCGATTACCAGTACTAATAAATGGCGAACCGTTCGGATATCGATTTCTGAATATAGCTCCTTGGCGATCTATCCTGTTGGTTACAGCCTGTCCATAAGTCTCAGGTACGTTACCGCCTCTATCAGCAAACCTCGATCGAAAGACCCTATCACCCGGCAACGGATCATCAAAATTGCTGACCCGGGCGAATATATTGATACCCGCCTGATCGGCTGCAAGCACGCGCGTATTATCCAAAGTGGTCAGTCTGCCATCGGGCATCCGCACGATATCGATGATTTTGTTGGGATCGACGATAAAGCCAAATTCACGCATGCTGTTGGCAATCGGTATGACCGTACTGCCCTGCGCGCGCGGCGTCCGTTGCGAGAAAGATACCGTGCGGGGGTCGATCTCCACTAAACTCTGCTCCCTTATCGCCCGCGTCGAGATGCCCTCAAAGCTATTGGCCCTAGCACCGCCGCGCACGGCAGCGGTTCGTCCGCCTGTGCCGACAGCGAGCGCGGTGTTGCCGGTGAAGTTGCTGATCCGGTCAAACGCCCCTTCGATCCGCGCTGGATCGCCGCTCCCGATATCGGACCGAAGCTGGCGTCCGGTTTGCACGGCACCCTGAACGAACCGCTCGTTCCGGAACGCCGCATCATAACCGTCAGCCAGGATCAGCGGGTCCTGAACGAACGCCACCAGTCCGCCAACCACCTGCTCCGGTATTCTCGCAAGCCCGGTCACCTAGCCCCGGATGGCAGCCGCCACATTCTCGACGGGCTGCGGTACAATGCTACTACTGGGCGCGCTCAGCGTCCCTGAAGAAGAGGATGCGTCAAGCCGGCTATAGTTGATGCTGATCGACCGGAATGTATCGGCAAAAGCCTGCCGCTCGCCAAGGATAGATGCGTAGGGATCAGGCGCATAGCGATCGCCTTGCACGATGATCTGCTCGCTCAGGGGCCTTGGCTTGCCAACAACAAACTGGCCGTCAGGTCCGTTGATAATGTCGAAGTCGTTGCTTCTACCGTTTTCACCGGGTCCACTGCCAAGAGGATAGACGTCACCTTCCAGGAACTGCTTAGTTACAGCATCAGTCTGCTTGCCGAACTTGGACGGTATGGTGAGCGCGGCTATCATCGCCCCATCCTCGGCAAACGGCACCCTTCCGCCAGCCCCCTCGCCGACCCTGCGGGCCTCGCGGACCGGGCTGCCGATCTCGGCGGCCACGGCATTGCCGATGGTGTTGCCGATCACGCTGGGGATGCTGGCGATGAGGTTGTCGCCGAAGCTGTCACCGGAGAGCGCGGTGCGGGTTGCGGCCTGGGCGATCGCATCGGCTGCGCCGCTGGCGAGGCTCTGGCCATGGGCCGCGAGGCCGTTCGCCGGTTGGCCGAACTGGCTGCTCAACCCGCTCGACAGGCCGCCGCCGATGCCCGCCGCCGCGACGCCGGTGAAGCTGAACCTGTCCTGCAGGCCGGTTGCGACGCCCACGCCCTGAGTGAGCGCGCTGGCGGCGACGCCCCGCGCCGCGCCCGCGACGATGCCGTTACCCGCGAGCACGCCGCCCAGGCCGCCAAGCTTGCCGGCCTTCGCCAGCACGCCCGCCTTGCCCACCGGCGCGGCCAGCTTACCCAGCCCGCCCGATACACCGCCCGCTATGGCCGAGAGGCCGACCTGCTTGAAGCTGAAATTATTCTGCTGACCGGTCGCGATGGCGAAGCCCTGGCTGGCCACGCTGCCCACCGCACCGCCCACCGCGCCGCCGAGCACCGGCCCGAGCGCGCCGGCCGCGGCGCCGGACGTCACTACCGTCACCGCCACCGCGACCGCCACCGTCAATATCTTGCCGACGACGCCGCAGCCGCCGCCTTTCTTGCCCTGCTGTTCCTCGGCGGGTTCGACGACCATGGGGAAGGGGGCGTCCGGACGGACGTCGCCGAGCGCCTGGGCCGGATCATAGACCCGGAAGGTATCGGCATTATTGTGGAGATTGGTGACGATATTGGGGATCTGCAACGCCCGGCCCGCGGTCAGCGCCGTGTTCGCGTCCACCCCTTGCAGCCCGTTCGCCTCGGCGATCTTGTACCACAGGCTTGCATCGCCCCACAGCCCCGCCGCGATGCTCGCCAGCGTATCGCCCGAGCGCACGACATAGGTCGTCGGCGCCTGGCCCGGGCTCGAACGGTTGATCGGCGCATAGTTCTGATCGAAATCGATAACGAGGTCATAGGTCGGCGCCCCGCTCTGCCCCTGGCTCAATATGTCGTCGCGCGCATGCTGGATATCCTCGTCCAGCCGCCCGATCGAGCCGAACCGCCGACCGTTGGCATAGTAATAATGCTGAAGATAGCCGTGCGAAAAATCGTCGGCGATGTCGGTCCGCGCCAGGACCTGGCCGGATTGATCGGTGGTGTAGAACAGCCGGCGCGGATCGCCGTCATTGATATCGGCTTCCACGACATGGCCGTGCCCGTCATTGGTGAAGGTGGTGGTGTTGACGACATTGGTGTCGTTGAAGCTCTCGCTCGTCAGGACCGGCGTGTCCCACCAGGCATAGCTGCGCAGGGTTTCGGTATAGAGATGGTCGTAGTCGTCGTCGTAATAGATCTGCGCCTTGGTCTGCGCGCCGATATAATTGCCGGACGCGTCGTTGTAATAATATCGGGCGTGGAACACCTCCTTGTAACCGAAATCGTAGTTGGTGATCTCCTCGGAAGTTATATTGCCCGATTTGTCGTACCGGATCATATCGCGATCGAGCACCTGTTTGCCGTTGAAGACATCATATTCGGTGTATCGGCGCAGCTGTCCGAGATCGTTATAGGATCGCCAGACATTATATTGCTGGTAATGGGCGGGGTTGGTGCCGAACTTGTTGCCGAGCCAGATCTCCGTATTCGTCAGCCGGCCATCGGCATCATAGGTATAATAGTCCCGGATGTTTCCGTCATAATAGGCGCGGGTGCGCTCCCCGGCCTGGTTCCAGTAGACGCGCATGCCGTCCGCCGTGCGCTTGATCGCACCGCCGACAAGCGCGCCTTTGGAAATGATCATCCGGTTCATGCTGTCATAGGTGTACCAATGCGATCCGCCGAGCGGGCCGCCATTGTGCCAGGTGACCGACCGGCGGTTGCCGTTCGCGTCATATTGATAATCGACATCCATGACCGTGCGGCCGGTATGAGCGATCGTGGCGCCGACGGCGCCCGCCTCATTAGCCGAGATCAGCCGGCCGAGCGCATCGTAGGCCATCGTAACGCGCTGCATGATGCCGCTGGACTGTTCGATCGACCAGACGAAATTGGTAAGGGCGAGATAGGTGTAATTGCCCGCATATTGTTCATAGGTCCGATTGCCCTCCTGATCGTAGCGGAAGGTGGAGGTGAAGACCCGCTCGTTCGCGCCGGTGCGGCTGTTATCGTCGACGATCGAGGCGATCTCGCCGGTGTTGAAATAGCTGGTCCTCGTGTCCTGGGTATAGGATCCCCAGCTCGTATCCTTCTCCTCCAGAACCACCCGGCCCGCCCTGTCGAACGTCATGCGGTAATCATGGCCGCCAAAATCCCGGCCACCGGTGACGCGGCCGAAATAGTCGATCTTTTCGGTGGCGGTGCGGCCGGCCGCATTGACGGTCGTCTTGATCCAGCCGTTATAATCGGCCAGCCCCGACGTGTTGACCGAGCTGCTCCAGGCATAGCTGTAGGTCGTCTCGCGCCCCACCGGATCGGTGACGCTGATGACGCGGCCCGCGGAATCATATTCGGTCACTTCGGCAAAATCGGCCTGGGCGAGCGTGGTGTCGCCGGGATCGTAATAATCGTTCCAGCGGCCGATCTGCTGGCCCAGGCCGTTATAGGCGTAATAGGTGGTCAGCCCGTCGGTGGACGATGCAGTGTCCTGAACGGCGGCGCTGCGGGTGACGGTGACCCGGCCCATCCCGTCATAATCATGCTCGACCACGCGGCCCAGCGCATCCTCCACCTCGCGCAGATCGAGGAAGATATCGTAGCGGTTTTCAGGTTTGCCGCCATCGGGGTTGAAGGTTTTCGCGGTCAGCGCTTCGCCGCCGTCATGGCCGGTGCCGGCGACCAGCATGCGCGTCGTCAGCGTGCCGGCATAATCGCGCGTGCCGACGAGCCGGCCCGATTTGTCGTAATAATTATACTGGTCGAGGCGCTGATCGGTGGTTACGCCATTCTCACCCGTAACGCCGACGGAAGGCGTCTTGGTCTGGATCAGCAACCCGCGATTGTCGTAATAATAGTCGGTCCGATGGCCCCGAGCATCGGTGGATCCGATCACTTCGCGAAACGCGTTAATGGCCGAACTGCGCGTGATTGTGCCGCCATTGACGGTGCCGTAATCCCGGAACAGTTCGCGCGTGCGGTAGACCAGCCCTTCGCCGGTGATCTGGTTGACCGTCAGTGTCCAGCTGGAATGATCGCGCAGCTTGATGGTGGAATCATAGCCCGATCCGCTAGCACTGGTCACGGTGTTCAAAAACTGATCGAGGCTGGAATAGGCGAGCGCGCCCGTGTTCGATCGCGCGGTCAGCGTGACATCGCCATTGCGGTCGCGAACGAAGATATTGGTGACGCCGTCGCCTTCATTGGTCTTCCACAGGCGCCCGGCATTGTCGTACAGGAAATATTCCTGCGCCCCGCCGTTGATGCCGCGCGATGCGAGATCGCCGAAGGCGTTATAGCTGTACTCGGTAACGTCGCCGGCCACGGCGCCGCCGCCACTATCGGTCGTGACATAGTGTTCGACGACCCGGCCGACCGCATCGCGTTCATAGACGATCCGTTCGCGGAATATCGGGAATGGGGCGGCCGTGTCGGCCTTTTCGCGATGATAATTCTCGACCGCGACCTGGCCGGCCTTGTCATAATGATACCAGCGCAGGAAGCCCGATGCGTCGGTGATCGAATGGAGCAGCCCGCCGGCCCGGTAGGTATAGTCCGTCGTCCGCGTCGGCCCGGTCAGCCCGGTGGTCGAGCCGCTGGCCCGGCCGACCTTCGTCGAAATGAGATTGTTGAGGCCGTCATAGACGTTGACCGCCCGCTGCCGGATATTGGCGCCCTCTATGCCGCTGAACTGCGCGCCGGTTGTGGAGAGGAGCCGGCCGAGCGCATCGTAATGATAATCGGTGAGATCGCCATTGGCTTCGGTCTTGCTCGCGATCTGGCCGAGCCCGTTATAGCTGTAGCTGGTCGTCACCGCTCCGGTGGTCGTGCTTTTCGCGCCGGTCGAACTGTTGATCGTGGAATAGGTTATGCCGAGTTGCTTCATCTCGGTCCGGTTGCCGTTCAGATCATAGGTGAATTCGGTGATCCGGTCATCGTTCCGGGCGGCGGGCATTCCGAAACTATATGTCGCGATGTTGCTGGCGGCATTGGCGAAGCGCGTTTCCTTGATGACATTGCCTTCGGCATCACGATCGTAGGTTATCAGTCTCTGTCGCTCGTCTATCCGCGCTTCTAGCCGGTCAAGGGCATCATAGTAGAAACGGGCAGTATGTCCTTCGGCGTCGATCTCCCGGATGAGATTGCCGTTCGCGTCATAGGCATAACTGGTAACGATATCGACATTGTCGAACCGGTCGAAACTCGCGCTGTTCGTGTTCCACTCGCCGCCCTGCACATCCTCGATCCGCTGCTCGATCATCCGGTTGTTCTTGTCATAGGCGAACCGGGTGACCCGGTCGCTGGAACCGTCGGCCGGCAAGGCGGCGCCGGGCGTGATCTGGGTCGCGTGGATACGCTCCTCGACCATGTTGCCGCGCGCGTCGTAATTCCATGACGTGACGGTGCCTTCCGCATCGACCCGGGCCGTGCGGCGATCGGCATCGTCATAATAGAAGCGCGTCTGCGTACCGTCTGTGGCGGTCTGGCGGGTCAGGTTGCCGCGGGCGTCATAGACGAAATATTCCCTCGGAATGAACTCGTCGAAGCTACCCGGCAAATCCGAATATCGGCGCTCGTCATGTTCTATCTTGATAACCCGGCCGGCCTTGTCATGGGTGAAGAGGGTCGTGCGCACCTCCGGCAGACCGTCGGCCTCTATGGTTTTCACCAGATTGCCGAGCCGGTCATATTCGTACCGGTTGACGACCGATACCTGCTGGCCCTGCGCATTTGCAGACGTCACCGGCAATGTCTCGCGGACCAGCTGCCCGCGCCTGTCGAAGACGTTGATCGTCGTGCCGCCAAGCTTGTTGGTGACGGAAACACGATCACCAAAGGCGTTGAGCGCATAGCTCTCGGTTTCACCCATCGCATCGGTAATGCCGGTAAGCCGTCCCTGCCGATCATAGGCGAAGCTCGTTTTCGCATCGGTCGACGCGGTGAAGGCCATGGCGGGCGGCGTATCGGGATCGATCGTTCCGGCGAAGGCCTCGTGATGGCGGATCACATGATCGATCTCGCCGGCGAACGTATAGGCCGTTTCGGTCACATAGCGTTCCGGATCAAGCTCGTGCGTCACCCGGCCCAGCGCGTCATAATAGAAATAGGTGGTGTTGCCGTTCGGATCGGTTGTGCGGATGACTTGCCCCAGCGCATCATAGTGATAGCCGGTCGTAATCGAGAGGCCGGACGGGTCGACGGTCTCGCTGATCATCCGGCCCGCATCGTCATAGACGCGGCGGGTCACGCGCGCATCGCTGCCGCCATAATCGGCCGTCTCCTCGGTAACCCGGCCCACGGCGTCGCGCACATAATGGGTGACCACGCCCTCGCCGTCGGTCATGTCGGTCATCCGGCCCGCATCGTCATACTGATAGGATGTCGCGATATAGTTGCCGGCCGTGGCGACCGACGCCGCGACGCTGGCCAGGGTGGAGCTGTCGGAAACCGCATGCAGCGACGTATACAGCGTGCGGCCGGTAATCCGTCCGGCCGCATCATAATCCAGCTTGGTGAAATAGCTGCGCTCCGTCGTGCCGCTGACGATTTCCATCGCCTCGGTCGTGAACGCCAACCGGCCCGCGCCGTCATAGTAATTCCGGGTGACGCGGTTGCCCGCATCGGCCAGATGCGACGGCGCCCAGGCCTCCATATTCGTATAGTTGATGCCGCCCGTGAACGCGCCGAAAAACTCTATCTGCTTCGTAACGTTGCCCGCGCCATCATAGTCGAAAGCGGTGACCAGCCAATTCGGGTCCAACGTATATCGCAGCCGGTTGGCGTCGTCATAATAATGCCAGGTCGTCCGGCGCGCGGAATCGCTCGAATGGATTCCGCTCCTCCAGCTTTCGAGCGACGCGAAATCGAAAGCGGCGCTCGTCGCATAGGCGACGCTATATTCGATCCGGGCGTGGACATTGCCCGCATTGTCATAGGTCAGGCGTGTCACATGGCCCAGAGCATCGCCGATATACCGCAGGCGGCCATCGTCATCATAGGCATAGCGCGCCACGCGATCATCGGCCGCATCGGTGGCCACGCTGATATCGGATTCGTCGAGTTCGAGGGTCGTTGCGACACCGGGCAGGCCAGTCGGAAGGTTGGCATAGGCCCGCTCCGCGACAATCCGGCCCTCGGCATCATAGGATGTCTTGACGACGGCATTGGTCGGATCGACCACATAGATCTGACGGTTTTCGGCGTCATAGACATATCGTGTGACATGGCCCTCGGCATCGGTGCGCGCGACCATGTTGCCATTGGCGTCATAGGCGAACAGCGTCTCGATATCCTGGCCGTTCGGGTTGCCGGGCGTATTGGGGTCCAGTATCTGTTTCGTCAGCCGGCCCGCCGCATCATAATGATAATGGTTCGTGAGCCGATCGGTGGTGCCGAAGCCTTCGACATGGCTGATGAGGCGGCCGCCTTCGTCATAGACCCAGTTGGTGCGGATATTCAGACCCGTCGGGTCGATACGTTGTTCGATCCTCCGCCCCTCACGATCATGGACGAGCTCGGTGATGCGCCCGTCAGGATCGGTAATCCGTATCGTCTGCCCCTTGCCGTCGAACACATAGCGCGTCGTCAGATCGAGCCCGTCCGGATCGACCGTCCGGCTGACGATGCGATCGGCGCGGTCGTAGGCATAGGCGACTGTTCGGCCCGCGCCGTCCGTCATCTCGATCAGCTTGCCGGCATCGTCATAGACATTGGTGCTGACGATCGCCTCGCCGCCGGGATCGATAGTCGTCGTCGTCAGATTGCCGTCGACGTCATAGGCGAATTCCGTGATCCGCCCCGCCCCGTCGGTTATCCTGATCGCTTCGCCATGGGCATTGGTCTTAGTGGTCGTAACGATGTTTTCCGGCGTCGTCATCGTGATCGACCGGTTGAATTCGTCATAGCTGTAGCTGGTCGTCTGGCCGAGCCGATCGGTCGTGGTCAGGACATTGCCGCGGCCGTCATAGGTGAAGGTCTGGGAATTGCCGAGGCCATCGGTCGTTTCGATCACCCGGCCGGCCTTGTCGTAATCGGTAGTGCGGACGGCGCCGTTCGCGTCGGTCGTCCGCGTCAGCCGGCCGAACGCGTCATATCCGAACAGCGTAGCCAGATCGAGCCCGCCATCGTCGATCCGCTCCTCGATCAGCAGGCCGCGATTGTCATAGTCGCGCACGGTCGTCGTGGAGAGCGACGTCGAACTTCTGAGCAGGGTCGTCGCCGACGTGATCTGGCCGAAGGCGTTGTAGGCGTAGCTCGTGTTAGCGCTCTCGGCGCCGGTGCTTTGGGTCAGCCTGCCGAGCGCGTCATAGACGTTGATCGTCTTGCTGTCGGTGCCGGCATTCGCGATCCCGGCGACGAGCGTATCGATCGCCGGGCTGGCGGAACCGCCCACCAATCCCGTAACATCGACCCGGCCGGCATATTCGATCGCCGCGACCTGCTCGCCGAAGCTGTTATATCGATACTCGACAACTTCGCCGAGCTCGTTGATCCGATAGCGCAGATTATCGTCGCCGTCATAATAGAACAGCGTGTCGTTATAGTTGATGCTGGATCCGCGAGCGGCACGGATCCGGGTCAGCCTGTCGGCCTGATCATAGGTATAGGTCGTGCCATATTGCTTGTAGATCGCGTCGATCGCGGCCTCATCGCTGGCTTCGGTCAGCCCGGCCAGCTGATCCACGCCCTTGCCGGACATTTCACCGACGAGCCGGCCCAGGGCATCGTAGCGGCGCGCCGACTGACGCGCCTCACCCGTGATGTTCGCGGCGCTGGTGATGCCGGTCAGCCGCCCCATTGTATCGTAGGCGAAAAGGGTTTCCTCGGTCCCGCTGCCCGCAATATCGCGGATTTCCTTCGTCACCTTGCCGTAAAGATCACGCTCGAATTCGACGATATCGAGCGTCTCGGATCCCGTGGCCGGCACGTCGGCCAGAGTCCGGTCCGACCCGGCAAAGGCGGTCAGCTGGGCGCCGCTCAACACCTGGCCGCGTATCTCCTTGGAGACATTGCCCTGCGGATCATAGTCGTACCGGGTCAGATTGCCCGCGCCGTCGATCCGCGCGCGCAGCAGATTGCGCCCGTCATAGACGAAATATTCCTCGGTTCGCTCGTCGGCAGGCGCGAAACCGGCAAGGATCGTATCGAAGGTCGCGTTGGCCGAAGCGGTCGTCTTGTCATGATAGCGGGTGATTTCCGAAACGCGCCCGGCCGCATCATAGATTGTGTGCGTGATATAGTCGTCTTCGTCGCGCTCACCGATCAGTCTGCCGTCCTCGTCATGATAATAGCGTGTGATGCGATCCTCGGGCGACGAGCCGGGCAGGCCGTTCACGGCCACTGTGGCCACCGTCCCGTTAACGGGTAATGTCGCTTTGAACGCGTCGATATCCGCTGCCTGGAATCGCGCGGCATATCGGATCGTCTGGATGAGTTCGCGCGCCGCATTGTACAGATTCACAACATAGCCGCCGTCGGAATCGATCGTCTGGGTCACATTCCCCTGTCGATTGTACAACAACCATTGCCAGCGATCGTCGGCATGGTCGGCAAGGCCGAAGGATTGCGCAGGGTCCCTGAGATCGGCGAGCGTCACGGCAGTCGGATCGCCATTCCCGTCCACGAGATCGCCCGTATCGATCTCGGTCGCATAGCGGATCGTGGCGGTCACCCGGCTTTCCCGGTCATAGCGATATTCGGTGACCGCGCCCTCGGTCGAGATATCGGCGATCTTGCGGCCGAACGCGTCATAGAGGAAATGCTCGACGCCGCCCGCATCGTCGGTCCGCATTCTGAGGTTGCCATCGCGATCATAGTGATAATGGAAATCCGGCGCGGCGATCCCCCGGCCCGCATAACCCGGCCCCTCGCGATGTACCGTCCGGATCAGCCGGCCCTGCCGGTCGTAAGTCGCGGTCGTCTGCAGGCCATTGTCGAACGTCGTGACGACCTTGTTCCACATGTCGTAGTTGATCAGCGTGATGGCGCCGTCGAAATCCGTCGAACTGATCAGCCGACCCATGCCGTCATAGACGAAGGTCTCGCTCGCGGTTTCACCGTCATGATGCCGGCTGAGCAACTGGCCATGCTGGTCGTACAGATAGTGGATTTTCTTCGACACGGTGGAACCTGCAGTCCCGCCGGTGGCGGTGAGTCCGTCATATTGTGTCTCGAGTATCAGGTTGCCGCGATAGTCGTAGGCATAGTCCGTTCGGGCAATCTCGCGCCAATCGTTGGAGCCGACGGTGTCGTCCTTGACGTCGTCTGCCCAGGCTTCGATTTCAGACAGCGAGATCGTCTCATCCAGGCGCAATTCATCAAAGGTCTTGCCATCCGGCACATAGCGCGTCTGCGTATAGACGAATTTCCAACGGACCTGCCCCGCCCAGTTATACTGATATTCGGTGACCAGTCCTTCGGCGCTGACCGTAAAGCGCAAATCGCCGTCGGTGCTATAAACGAACCGTGTCGTCATCTCCTCGGCAGCGTCGATATTCGCTATCGCCGCCGGGGTGCTGATATCGGGATCGTAGATCCGGTAGCGCGTTTCGTTCAGCAGCTCATTCCTGTCGTTGAAAATACGCGTGATGGTGACATCATTACTGTCCTGCTCCCGGATGACATTGCCGTTGGCGTCATAGCTATAGGTGATCAGGGTGGCGTCCGGGGACAGCCTGCTCGTCACATTACCGTCGGCATCATACGTGAAGATGGTCAGCCGCTGATCCGGACCGGGCGATTCATAGATGCGGGTCAGGTTGCCGTCATCGTCATAGTGGAGGCGCGTAACGTTGCCGAGCGCATCGGTAATCGTGGTGCGCGCTTCGGTCGGATGGTTGAAATCATAGGAAAATGTGGCGGCCACATACCAGTCGCTCTCGGCCGTATATTCCTCGACCTGCGACACGCGCTGTTCGCCGTCCACGGTCGTATAGGTGAACCGCACCGTATTTTTGTTATCGGCCCGGATTTTCCGGATCGTGCCGTCGTCATTATAGACGTACCGGACTCCGTAAACCCCTCCGACATCATCGGTGCCGTCCAGGCCATTGTCGGTATCGGCGATGCTGCCATCGAGATTGACGTCGAACTTCACATATTCGAGCCGGTTCGAAGCGTTATATTCGTAATAGACCCGGGTCTTGGAGATCAGCGTATTGGGATCGCCGGGATCGCGGATTTCCGTGGTGACATGCGTGAGATTGTCGTTGGCGTCGTAATGCAGTTCGACATATTCGTCGGGCTCGCTGTCGCCATTCACCGCGGTGACGGTGTTCAACAATCCGTTCGCGTCATAGGCGAAGTCCAGCCGCCTGCCCGATTGTTCGAAATGTACGGCGACCGCGTAACCGGTGCCCGCCGTATAGCGTTCGTAATCCTGGGTCGCGCCGTCGGTCCAGATCCAGACGCCATTGTCATGTTCGATCGTGTCATATGCGCCCGCACCGTCCGTCGCGATATAGATCCCGGTCGTGTCGTCGCGCGTAAACACCGTCCGCGAGCCGTCCCAGTCGACCCGCGTGATCGTCGCGCCCGTCGCATCGGGATCGACCGGAATGCCCTCCAGATGCCGGGCCAGTCCCGGACGCCAGTTATCGCCATTATCGTCGTCGAGCAGGCCGAGACTATTGTAGGTCCGCGCCAGCGCGATATCGCCGCCCCGCGCCGACAGGATTTCATCGGTGTTGCTGATGACCAGATTGCCGGTCGCCGCGTTCACATAGACATTGTCGTTCGCCCGTCCGACCGCCGCCTCGCCGATCTGCCCAGCCGATCCGAGCACCCATGCCGAACTGTGCTCCAGCCCCAGTCCCTGACCCGTGACAATTGCAACCATCTTCGCCGGCCCTTCCCTTTGCGATCGGTGACGGCCGGTCCGTAATCCGGTCGCCCGTCACCTTTCACATCGGAAGACGGCGCCGGCTGTTTAACGATTATTCGGGCGTCATCGTCCGCGTCAGCACCTGGCCGGATTGATCGTGGATGTAGAAGATGTCGCGCGGCGCCCCGTCATCGATGTCGGCCCGCTGTATCCGGCCATGGCCGTCGCGATAGAAGTCGGTGATGTGCGGGCCCGTCGCGTCCCCGATATCCGCATCGAACGTCGTGCGATATTCGCTCGGACCCTCCCCCCAGACATACAGGTGCATCGTGCGCGCCGTCACCCCGCCCGACAGCGCGTCCGAGCGCACCAGCGCCCCATCCATATAGCGCCCCTGCGTATCGGC
>JBCDDN010000039.1:0-34532 GCA_039180285.1 Pseudomonadota bacterium
CGTGAAGGTGCCGCTGCACGAAGATGCGCCGATCCCGGGCGGCCTGCGCCGCAACGCCGATGAAACGGCGACCGAAGACGCGCCAGCCGGCATGATCGAGGAAGGCGCCGTGCAGGAAGCCGATACCGGTCCGACGGACGCCGAAATCGAAGCGGCTGCCGCTGAAACCCCGGCCGAAACCGAAGCGCCCGCCGAAGAGCCGAAAGGCGACGATGCCGGCAGCGACGAAGAGAAGGAGGGCTAAGCCATGAAGCTCAAGGTCAAAACCCTCGACGCCAAAGCGAAAGGCGATATCGATCTCAAGGACGAAGTGTTCGGGCTCGATCCGCGCGCCGACATCCTCCACCGGGTCGTCAACTGGCAGCTCGAAAAGCGTCGGGCCACCGCGCGTCCGACCCGCGAACGGTCCGATGTCAATCGCACCGGCAAGAAGTACGGCAAGCAGAAGGGTGGCGGTACCGCCCGTCATGGCGATCGTCGTGCTCCGATCTTTATCGGCGGCGGCAAGGCCCATGGCGCTCGCAAGCGCGATTTCAACCCGTCGCTGAACAAGAAGGTTCGCGCGCTCGGCCTGAAAATGGCGCTCTCGGCCAAGGCCAAGAACGACAATCTGATCGTCGTCGAGAATATCGATCTCAAAGATGTAAAGACCAAGGCGCTCAAGGGTCATTTCGACAAGCTCGGTCTCGGCAAGTCGGCGCTGGTCATCGACGGTGAGGGTGTGAACGACAATTTCCGCAAGGCTTCGGCCAATATCGTCGGCGTCGATGTGATGCCCGCGGTCGGCGCGAATGTATACGACATCCTCAACCATGAAACGCTGGTTCTGACCCGTGCCGCGGTCGAACAGCTGGAGGCGCGCTTCAATGGCTAAAAAGAAAGAAGCGATCGCTCTTGAACATTATGACGTGATCAAGGGCCCGCACATCACCGAGAAATCCACTTTGCTCAGTGAAAACAACGCGGTTGTTTTCCGGGTCAGCAAGGATGCGACCAAGCCGGCCATCAAGGCGGCGGTGGAAGCACTGTTCGACGTTCGGGTGACGAAGGTCAACACGCTGGTCCAGAAGGGCAAAACGAAGCGCTGGCGGGGTCTGCCCTATCGGCGCAGCGATCAGAAAAAGGCTGTCGTCACCCTTGCGGACGGCGACTCCATCGACGTGACCACGGGGATCTAGTCATGGCACTCAAATCAGCCAAACCGACGAGCCCTGGCCGGCGCCATCTCGTCATCGTCGACAAGTCCGGCCTGCATAAAGGCGGTCCGGTCAAGTCGCTCGTCGAGGGCAAGCGCAAGACCGGCGGCCGCAACAATATGGGCCATGTCACTTCGCGCGGCATCGGCGGCGGCCACAAGCAGAAATATCGCAAGGTCGATTTCAAGCGACGCAAATGGGACATGGAAGCCACGGTGGAACGGATCGAATATGATCCCAACCGTTCAGCCTTCATCGCGCTCATCAACTATACTGATGGCGAACTTGCCTATATCCTCGCGCCTCAGCGGCTCGATGTGGGCGACACCGTGATCGCCGGCGAGAAGACCGATACCAAGCCCGGCAACGCCATGCTGCTTGGTCAGATGCCGGTCGGTACGATCTGCCACAACATCGAGATGCGTCCGAACAAGGGCGGCCAGATCGCCCGCGCCGCCGGAACCTATGTCCAGATTGTCGGCCGTGATCGCGGTATGGTCATGGTTCGACTGAAGTCTGGCGAGCAGCGCTATATTCCGGCCAATTGCATGGGCACGGTCGGTGCGGTGTCCAACCCGGACAATGCGAACACCTATTTCGCCAAGGCCGGCCGTAACCGCTGGCGCGGCAAGAAGCCGCTGACCCGCGGTGTCGCCAAGAACCCGGTCGATCACCCGCATGGTGGTGGTGAAGGCAAAACGTCAGGCGGTCGCCATCCGGTATCGCCCACGGGCAAGCCGACCAAAGGCGCCCGTACCCGTAACCCCAAGGCTGCTTCGAACAAGATGATCATCCGTTCGCGGCACAAGAAGAAGAAGAGGTAGTCATGGCCCGGTCCGTATGGAAAGGTCCGTTCGTAGACCTTCATCTCCTGAAAAAAGCCGAAACGGCGCAGGACGAGAATTCGAACAAGCCGATCAAGACCTGGTCGCGCCGTTCGACGATCCTCCCGCAGTTCGTCGGCCTGACCTTCAACGTTTACAACGGCCGCAAGTTCGTGCCCGTGTCGGTTAACGAGGACATGGTCGGGCACAAGCTCGGCGAGTTCGCGCCGACCCGCTACTTCCCCGGCCATATGGCCGACAAGAAGGGGCGCTAAATCATGGGTAAGCAAGCCAATCCGCGCCGCGTTCAGGAAAATGAGGCCTTTGCGGTCGGCAATTCGATCCGCGGTTCCGCGCAGAAGCTCAATCTCGTCGCCGGTCTGATCCGCGGCAAGAAGGCCGAAGAGGCGCTCAACGTGTTGAGCTTTTCCAAGCGCGCCATGGCGGTCGACGTTCGCAAGGTTCTGCAGTCGGCGATCGCCAATGCGGAGAACAACCACAATCTGGACATCGACGCGCTGGTCGTCAGCGAAGCGAGTGTCGGCAAGCATATGACGATGAAGCGCTGGCGCGCCCGCGCCCGCGGACGCTCGGCCCGGATCGTCAAGCCGTTCAGCCGCATCCGTATTGTCGTTCGTGAAGAGGAAGACGCGTAATGGGTCATAAATCCAACCCGATAGGCATGCGCCTCCAGATCAATCGGACCTGGGACAGCCGTTGGTACGCCGAAGGCCACGAATATGGCCGGCTGCTGATGGAGGATCTCAAGATCCGTAAATTCATCATGGAAACCGTGCCCCAGGCCGCGATCTCCAAGGTCGTGATCGAGCGCCCGGCCAAGCTGTGCCGCGTATCGGTCTACGCCGCACGTCCCGGTGTGATCATCGGCAAGAAGGGTGCGGATATCGAGAAGCTGCGCAAGAAGCTCGGCGAGATGACGGACAGCGACGTGTCGCTGAACATCGTCGAAATCCGCAAGCCCGAAGTCGATGCGCGTCTCGTCGCCCAGTCGGTCGCCGATCAGCTCGAGCGCCGGATCGCGTTCCGCCGTGCCATGAAGCGCGCCGTTCAGTCGGCGCTGCGTCTCGGCGCGGAAGGCATCAAGATCACCTGCGGCGGCCGTCTCGGCGGCGCGGAAATCGCGCGTACCGAATGGTATCGCGAAGGCCGGGTACCATTGCACACGCTGCGCGCCAATGTCGATTATGCCGAGGTTTCGGCCCATACCGCCTATGGCGTGTGCGGCGTGAAATGCTGGATCTTCAAGGGCGAAATCATGGCCCATGATCCGACGGCGCAAGACCGGCTGATGGTCGAAGCGCAGACTTCGGGTGTCCGCCCGGCGCAGCGCTAAGAGTTTTTGAGGAAGGTACGGCACGATGCTGCAACCCAAACGCACCAAGTTCCGCAAGGCCTTTAAGGGCCGGATCAAGGGCAATGCCCCCGGCGGCACGGATCTGAACTTCGGGTCTTTCGGCCTGAAGGCGCTGGAGCCGGAGCGGATCACCGCGCGCCAGATCGAGGCGGCCCGCCGGGCGATCACGCGTCACATCCGCCGTCAGGGCCGGTTGTGGATCCGCGTATTCCCGGATGTGCCGGTTTCGAAAAAGCCGGCCGAAGTTCGCCAGGGCAAGGGTAAGGGTTCGCCCGAATATTGGGCCGCCCGCGTCAAGCCCGGTCGGATTCTGTTTGAACTGGACGGCGTTCCCGGTCCGCTCGCGCGCACGGCGTTCGAGCGCGCGGCCGAGAAACTGCCGATTAAGACCAAGGTGGTGGCCCGCCTTGGCGAGTCGATTTACTAGGAGGCACGAGCGATGGCACGGCCAATCGAAGACCTTCGGGTCAAGAATGACGATGAGCTGGCGGCGGATCTCGCCGATCTGAAGCGCGAGCAGTTCAACCTGCGCTTCCAGTCGGCGACCAATCAGCTCGAAAACCCGGCCCGGGTTACCGAGGTCCGGCGGACGATCGCCCGTATCAAAACGCTGCAGAGCGAACGCGCCCGCGCGGCCGCCGAAACGGCTTAAGGAGTTTATTGCAATGCCCAAGCGCGTGCTGACCGGGATGGTGGTGTCGGACAAGACCGACAAGACGGTGGTCGTGAAAGTCGAACGGAAGGTGAAGCACCCTCTGTACGGCAAGATCATCCGGCGTTCGAAAAAATACCACGCCCATGATGAGAAGAATGAGTTTGCCATCGGTGAAACGGTGCGGATCGAGGAAACGAAGCCGATTTCGAAGCTCAAGACCTGGACGGTTCTTGATCGCGTCGATGTCAGCAGCGCTCCGAAGCATGTCGAGAAGATCGACATCGCCGAAACCGATGCCGTTGATCTCGAAGCGGCGCGCGATCCCGCGGCGGAAGACGGCAAGGCCAAGGCCGAGAAGGAAGAAAAGGCCGAGGCGTAGAATTCTGATGGTTCGGGTTCCCGTGTTCCTGCGAAGGCAGGAACCCAGGCCCCAACCATCGAGCGAAGAACTCCGCTCCTGCCCTGGCAGGAGCACGAAGTTGGAAGTTTAGCCCCTCATTTCGATGAGGATATGAAGAAGGAACGGATCGATGATCCAGATGCAGTCAGTTCTCGACGTCGCCGACAACAGCGGCGCCAAGCGCGTCCAGTGCATCAAGGTGCTGGGCGGCTCGAAGCGCCGTACCGCGACCGTGGGCGACATTATCGTCGTCTCGATCAAGGAAGCGGCGCCGCGCGGCAAGGTGAAAAAGGGCGATGTGCATCGCGCCGTGATCGTGCGTACCCGCAAGGATGTGAAGCGTCCCGATGGCTCGACGATCCGTTTCGACAGCAATGCGGCGGTTCTCGTGAACGCGAACAAGGAGCCGATCGGTACCCGCATCTTTGGACCCGTAGTGCGTGAGCTGCGCGCCGCGCGTCACATGAAAATCGTCAGCCTAGCACCGGAGGTTCTCTAGTCATGGCAGCCAAGATCAAAAAGGGCGACAAGGTCGTCATCCTGGCCGGCAAGAATAAGGGCCAGCACGGAACGGTGACCAAAGTCATGCCGAAGTCGGACAAAGTGCTCGTGGACGGCGTGAATATCGCCGTGCGGCACAAGAAGCCGACCCAGCAGAACCCGCAAGGCGGCATCGAGCGCAGCGAAGCCCCGCTGCACATCTCGAACGTCGCGCTCGAGGATCCGAAGACCGGCAAGGCCACCCGGGTCCGTATGGAAACGAACAAGGATGGCAAGAAGGTTCGCGTCGCTGCGCGTTCCGGGGAGACTATCGATGGCTGATTATACGCCACGTATGCGTACCGAATATAAAGACCGCATCGTCAAGGCGATGACGGAGAAGTTCGGCTACAAGAATCACATGCAGGTCCCGCGCCTGGAAAAGGTCGTCATCAATATGGGTGTCGGCAAGGCGGTGGACGACAAGAAGCGCGTCCAGAAGGCGGCTGAAGAGATGGAGAAGATCGCAGGGCAGAAGCCGGTGATCACGCTCGCGAAACAGTCGATCGCCGGCTTCAAGCTGCGCGAAGGCATGCCGATCGGCTGCAAGGTCACGCTGCGTGGTGACCGCATGTTCGAATTTGTCGATCGGCTGACCACGATCGCGATGCCGCGTATTCGGGATTTCCGGGGCCTCAACCCCAAAAGCTTCGATGGACGCGGCAATTTCGCGATGGGTCTCAAGGAACAAATGGTGTTCCCCGAGATCAAATATGACGATGTCGACGAAGTGCGCGGCATGGACGTGATCGTCGCGACGACGGCAACGACGGACGAGGAAGCCCGGGAACTGCTGCGGCTGTTCAACTTCCCCTTCCCGCCGGAAGAAACGTCCGAAGACGATGGCGAAACCGATAACGAAGAGCAGAAGGAAGCGGCGTAAGCCCCTCCTTCTCGCAACAAGGAGCGAGAACTTAAGTCATGGCGAAACTGAGTTCCATCAACCGGAATGAAAAGCGCAAGCGTATGGCCAAGAAATATGCGGCCAAGTACGCGAAGCTGAAGGCACAGGCGAACGACAAGTCGCTCGACGATAACGAGCGGCTGATGGCGCGCCTCAAAATGGCGGAAATTCCGCGCAACGCGAACCCGACCCGCATCCGTAACCGGTGCGAGCTGTCCGGCCGTCCGCGCGGCTATTACCGCAAGTTCAAACTCTCGCGCATCGCACTCCGCGATCTGGCCAATAAGGGCCTGATTCCCGGCGTGACGAAGTCGAGCTGGTAAGGGGTAACGATATGTCGATGACCGATCCCCTGGGTGATATGCTCACCCGTATCCGCAACGGCCAGCAGGCGAAGAAGGACTCGGTGACGAGCCCGGCTTCGCGGCTCCGCGCCCGCGTACTCGAAGTGCTGCAGCGCGAAGGCTTTATCCGCGGATTCAGCGAGGAAGAGCTCGGCAAGCACAAGGGCTTGCGCATCGAGCTGAAATATTTCGAAGGCCAGCCGGCCATTCAGCATCTGTCGCGGGTTTCGACTCCGGGTCGCCGCGTATACAGCGGATCGAAGGATCTGCCGCGGGTGCGCAACGGCCTTGGCATCACCATCGTCTCGACTCCGCGCGGCGTGCTGTCCGACGCGGAAGCGCGCGAACAGAATGTCGGCGGCGAAGTGCTGGCGGAGGTATTCTAAAATGAGCCGGATCGGAAAAAGGCCGGTCGCGATCCCAGATGGGGTAACGGCCGAAATCAACGGCAGCGAGTTGAGCGTCAAGGGTGCCAAGGGCACGCTGACGATGACGCTGATCGACGATATCTCGTACAAGATCGAAGACGGCGAAATCCTCGTCAAGCCGGCCAACGATACGAAACGCGCGCGCTCCTATTGGGGTATGCAGCGGACGTTCGTCGCCAATCTCGTCGAAGGTGTGACCGAGGGCTATTCCAAGGTGCTCGAGATTACCGGTGTCGGTTATCGTGCGCAGGTTCAGGGCAAGACGCTGAAGCTGCAGCTCGGCTTCAGCCACGATGTCGATTACGCCATTCCCGAGGGCATCGATATCAAGACGCCCGATCAGACGACGATCGAGATCAGCGGGATCGACAAGCAGCAGGTCGGCCAGGTGGCCGCTGAGATCCGCGCTTGGCGGAAACCCGAGCCGTACAAGGGCAAGGGCATCAAATATCGCGGAGAATATGTCTTCCGCAAAGAAGGAAAGAAGAAGTAAGCCATGTCAAAACGCCTTACTCCTTTCGAAAAACGCCGTCAGCGCGTCCGCGTGGCGCTGCGCCGCAAGGCCGGCGATCGTCCGCGCCTGTCGATCCATCGTTCGGGTCGGCATATCTATGCGCAGGTCATCGACGACAAGGCCGGAACGACGCTTGCCGCGGCTTCGACGCTCGACGCCGATAACAAAGGCAAGAGCGGGGCGAATGTCGCTGCCGCTGCCGATGTCGGCAAGCGGGTCGCCGAGCGGGCCGTGAAAGCCGGCGTCAAGCGCGTCGTGTTCGATCGCGGTGCCTTTCTTTTTCATGGGCGCGTCAAGGCGCTCGCCGATGCCGCCCGCGACGGCGGACTGGAGTTTTAATCATGGCTGACGAGAAGAAAACGGACGCCGCGCCGGAAGAGGCCCCCAAAAAGGCCTCTAAAAAGACCGAAGCCAAGACGACCGACGCCGAAACGGCCGCTCCCGAAAAGGAAGCCGCCAAGACGGAGGAACCGGCCAAGGAAGACGTCAAGGCTGAAGCCGCTCCGGCTGCGGAAGCGCCCGCCGCCGAAGCCAAGGCGGAAGACAAGCCGGCCGAAGACGCTGCACCTGAAGGCGACGTACCGGCGCCTCTGGTCGAGGAAAAGCAGCTTTCGGAAGAAAATAATGTCGAGACCGTGACCCAGCCGGCCGAGAATGTAACCGCGACCAGCCGTCCCCCGCGGGGCGGGCGTGGCGGCGGCAACCGTGGCGGCAATAACCGCGGCGGCGGGCGCGGCCGGGGTCGGGCCCGCGACAATCGCCGCGACGATGACGGGGAGGATCTGGTCGAGAAGCTCGTCCATATCAACCGCGTTTCCAAGACGGTGAAAGGCGGCAAGCGTTTCGGTTTCGCTGCGCTGATGATCGTCGGCGACGGCAAGGGCCGGGCCGGTTTCGGTCATGGCAAGGCGCGCGAAGTGCCCGAAGCCATCCAGAAGGCCACCGCGGCTGCGAAGAAGAATATGATGCGCGTGCCGTTGCGTGACGGCCGCACCCTGCATCATGACGGCCAGGGCCGGTTCGGTGCGGGTAATGTCACCGTGCGGTCGGCGCCTCCGGGCACCGGCATCATCGCGGGTGGCCCGATGCGCGCCGTGTTCGAAAGCCTTGGCGTTGCGGACGTTGTGACCAAATCGGTCGGCACGTCCAATCCCTACAACATGATCCGGGCGACCTTCGAGGCGCTCAAGGATCAGTCGAGCCCGAAATCGGTGGCGGCACGGCGCGGTCTGAAGATCGCCGAACTGGTGCGCCGTCGCGGCGATGTCGGTGCCGAGGAAGCCAAGGCCGAAGCCGAGGCGGTGACGGAGTAATATGATGGCCGCAGCGAAGAAAAGCATGATCAAGGTGACCCAGACCGGGTCCCCGATCCGCCGCGAGAAGGGCCAGCGCGCGACGCTGGTCGGTCTCGGCCTGAACAAGATGAGTCGGACCGTCGAACTGGAAGACACGCCCGAAATTCGCGGCATGATCAGGAAGGTTCAGCACATGGTCGAGGTGCAGGACACGTAATTATCTCCCTCCTTCCTTCAGGGGAGAGGGCGCGAACCAAGCGAAAGCGAGTGCAGACAGATGAAACTCAACGAACTCAAAGACAATAAGGGCGCCCGCAAGGAGCGCACGCGCGTCGGCCGGGGCATCGGCTCGGGCAAGGGCAAGACCGGCGGCCGCGGCATGAAGGGCCAGAAGAGCCGGTCCGGCGTCGCGATCAAGGGCTTCGAGGGCGGCCAGATGCCGCTCCACATGCGCCTGCCGAAGCGCGGCTTCAACAATCCGTTCGGCAAGGACCATGCGATCGTCAATATCGGTGCGGTTCAAAAGGCCATCGACGAGAAGAAGCTCGATGCGAAGAAAACCGTCGATCAGGCGGCGCTCGAAGCGATCGGCCTGACGCGCGGCGGCAAGGACGGCGTGCGCCTGCTCGGCAAGGGTGAAATCTCGGCGAAAGTGACGTTCGCGGTCGCCGGCGCGTCGAAAGGCGCGGTCGAAGCGGTCGAAAAGGCCGGTGGCAAGGTGGAAATCGCCGCTGCGCCGAAGGCTGAGGCGAAGGACGCCGAGGCGGAGTAACAACACTGTTAGCGCTGAGCTTGTCGAAGCGCGCTTCTCCGCTCGAGAAACGTCCTTTGACAGGCTCAGGACTGACGGTTCGGGAGCAAGGGCTTGCCGTCAGGTGCCCGCGCCCCGATATAGCGGTCTTTGCGGACCGGGGATGGAATAGTCGATGGCAAGCAATGCCGGTGTTGGAGCAGGAATGAATCTGGGCAAGTTCGCCCAGGCGACCGAGTTGCGCCAACGTATCTGGTTCACGCTCGGCGCGCTGATCATCTTCCGGTTGCTGAGCTTCGTGCCGTTGCCGGGCATCGATCCCATCGCCCTGCAGCAGGTTGTCGACCTGACCCAGGACAACACCGGCGGCGGTGGCATCCTCAACGTCTTCAACACCTTCTCCGGCGGTTCGCTGGAGCGGATGAGCATCATCGCGCTCGGTGTGATGCCCTATATCACCGCATCGATCGTCGTACAGATGGCCGCCGCGCTCTCACCGACGCTCAACGCGATCAAGAAAGAGGGCGAAAGCGGGCGCAAGAAACTCAACCAATATACCCGCTACGGCACGGTGGGCCTGACCACCGTACAGGGCTATTTCCTCGCGGTCGGCCTGGAAAGCCTTGCCACCGCGCAGGGTCAACAGGTTATCGTCAGCGACAGTGTGATGCTGTTTCGTCTTGGCGCTGTCGTCAGCCTGGTCGGCGGCACCATGTTCCTGATGTGGCTCGGCGAGCAGATCACTTCGCGCGGCATCGGCAACGGTATCTCGCTGATCATCATGGCCGGCATCGTCGCCATGATGCCGACCGAGCTGATCCAGCTCTTCGCCTCGGGACAGACCGGCGCGATCCCGACCGGCTATGTCGTCGGCTTCCTCCTGCTCTTCGTCGGCCTGATCTTCGGCATTTGTTTCATGGAGCGGGCGCAGAGACGGGTCCTGATCCAATATCCGAAGCGCGCGCAGCAGCGCGGCGGCATGACGCAGGAGAAATCGCACCTGCCGCTCAAGATCAATACGGCCGGCGTTATCCCGCCGATCTTCGCTTCGTCGCTGCTGCTGATGCCGCTGACCGTGGCGCAGTTCATGTCGGGCGGCGTGACCGATACGGCCTCGACAAGCAACGAACTGCTGCTGATGATCACCAACGCGCTCGGCCGCGGCGGATCGCTCTATCTCGCTCTTTATGCGGGCCTCATCATCTTCTTCTGCTTCTTCTACACTGCAGTGGTCTTCAATCCGGAAGAAACGGCGGACAATCTGAAACGCTATGGCGGTTTCGTGCCGGGTATCCGCCCGGGCGAGCGGACGGCCGAATATCTCGACTATGTGTTGACACGCATCACGGTGGTCGGCGCCATCTATCTGACGCTGATCTGTCTGATACCGGAGATCCTGTCGACCCAAGCGGGCATTCAGGCGTTCGTGCTCGGCGGGACCAGTCTGCTCATCGTCGTCAACGTGACGATAGATACGGTCAGCCAGATTCAGAGCCATTTACTTGCCCACCAATATGGTGATCTGATCAAGAAGGCGAAACTGAAGGGCGGAGGACAGCGCCGCTAAGCAGCGCAAGCCATGTATCGTTTTTTTGGAGCGGGACGAATATGATGAACATCATTCTGTTGGGCCCGCCCGGTGCGGGGAAAGGCACCCAGGCGTCGAAGCTCGAAGACGAGCGCGGCATGGTTCAGCTCTCGACGGGCGATATGCTCCGCGCGGCCGTCGCCGCAGAGACTCCGGTCGGCCTCCAGGCGAAAGACGTTATGGAGCGCGGTGATCTCGTATCGGACGAGATCGTGACCGGCATTCTCTCCGACCGCCTCGACGAAGACGATGTGAAGACCGGCTTCATCCTCGACGGCTATCCGCGCACCGAGGCCCAGGCCCATTCGCTCGATGCGCTGCTTGCGGACAAGGGCATGGAACTCCATCATGTGATCGAGTTGGAGGTTGACGAGGACGCGCTGGTAGACCGCATCACCGGGCGCTTCACCTGTGCCAATTGCGGCGAAGGCTTTCACGACACGTTCAAGCGGCCCAAGGTCGAGGGTATTTGCGACGTGTGCGGTTCGTCGAATTTCAAGCGTCGGCCCGACGACAATGCCGAAACCGTGCGTACGCGGATGCAGGAATATCGGACCAAAACCGCGCCGATCATCCCGCACTACCAGCCCAAGGGCCTCGTTCGCCGGGTCGACGGCATGGCCGATATCGAAACGGTCAGTGCCGCGATCGAGGCGGTTCTCGATCAAGGCTAGAGCTGCGTCGACGAGCGAGCGGTGCGAATGCTGCGCGCGCTAGCTCCCTGCGAAAAATTTGCTATGCTTCCTCGCACTATTCGGGGAGAGGATTATGGCGCGCTATCTTGCGATATTGGCGGCTCTGGCTATGGCCGCGCCGGCAAATGCCGAGGTTGAGATCGGCGACAATGGCTTCGCCACCAGCAACAGCGCCACAGTGTCCGCCACGCCGGACGAGGTCTGGGCCGCGCTGATCGAGCCGTCCCGCTATTGGAGCGGCGATCACAGTTGGTCGGGCGATGCGGCGAATTTCTCGCTCGATCCTGTCGCGGGCGGATGTTTCTGCGAAATCTGGGGTGAGGGGAATTCGGTCGAGCATATGCGCGTCGTCATGGTCCAGCCGGGCTCGATCCTGCGCCTTTCGGGCGCGCTCGGGCCGTTGCAGAGCGAAGGGCTGGCCGGGGCGCTGACCTGGCAGCTCGAACCAGTCGATGGCGGTACACGGATCACCCAGACGATGAGTGTCGGCGGCCATATGCAGTTCGATCGCGAGAGCTTCCCGCCTGTCGTCGACAGCGTCGTCCGTCAGCAGCTCGATGGACTCGTCGCGCTTTTTCAGGACGAGACGAACTAATTCGCGCCAACCCACTATTCCGCTCGAATATTTTCCAATAGGCTCGGATCGATCCAGTGCTCCTGCGCCGGCAGGAGCCCAGAGCCACAGGCGATAGCGCATGCCGTCCTGGGTTCATGCCGGCGCAGGAGCACATCATTTCGAGGGGAGTTGGCAAGTGGCGGTTAGCGATCATGTAGATCTTGAGCAGTTCATGGCGGGCGTCGAAAAGCGCAACCCGGGCCAGACCGAATTTATCCAGGCGGTGCGCGAGGTCGCACAGGATATTTTCGAATTTATCGACGATAAGGAAGAATATCATGAGGCCCAGATCTTGCGGCGGATCGCCGAACCGGATCGCGTCGTCAGTTTTCGCGTCTGTTGGGAAGACGATAACCACAATATCCGCGTCCAGCGTGGCTGGCGGGTCCAGAACAACAATGCGATCGGCCCCTATAAGGGCGGCATCCGCTTTCACCCGACGGTCACCGAAAGCGTTCTCAAATTCCTCGCCTTCGAGCAGACCTTCAAGAATTCGCTGACCGGCCTGCCGATGGGCGGCGGCAAGGGCGGCGCCAATTTCAACCCGCGCGGCAAGTCCGACAGCGAAGTCATGCGCTTCTGCCAGTCCTTCATGACCGAGCTCTATCGCCATATCGGCCCCGACACCGACGTGCCGGCCGGCGATATCGGCGTGGGCGGGCGCGAGATCGGCTATATGTTCGGCCAGTATAAGCGGATCACCAACCGCTGGGAGGGCGTGCTCACCGGCAAGGCGATGGAATATGGCGGCTCCCAGATGCGGCCCGAGGCGACCGGCTATGGCGCGGTCTATTTTCTCCGCAACATGCTCACCCATTGCGACGAGGATATCGAGGGCAAGACGGCGGTGATTTCGGGCTCGGGCAATGTCGCGGTCCATGCGGCCGAAAAATTCACGCAGCTCGGCGGCAAGGTGCTGACCCTGTCGGACAGCGACGGGTGCGTGCACGATCCCGATGGTTTTACGCAGGAAAAGATCGACTGGGTAAAGGAATTGAAGTTCAAACGGCGCGGCCGGATGAGCGAATATGCCGACGAGTTTTCCTCGGCCGAATTCATCGAGGACGGCGAACCGTGGGATATCGAGGCCAATGTCGCGCTGCCCTGCGCCACGCAGAACGAGATCAGCGAGCCCGAGGCGAAGAAGCTCGTCGACAACGGCGTGCAGGCGGTCGCCGAGGGCGCGAACATGCCGACGACGATCGACGGCGTGGAGGTCTTTCGCGACGCGAAGATCATCTACGGGCCGGGCAAGGCCGCCAATGCGGGCGGCGTCGCGGTATCGGGTCTCGAGATGAGCCAGAATGCGGACCGGATGAGCTGGAACACCGAGCGGCTGACGACGATGCTCGAGGATATCATGTGCGATATCCACCAGAAATGCGTCGATTACGGCACCGAGAATGGCGAGGGCTATGTGAATTATGTGAAGGGCGCGAATATCGCGGGCTTCAAGAAGGTCGCCGACGCGATGCTCGCCTTCGGGGTGGTATAGGGGCGGTTCGGATCGCGTTGTGAGCGGCGTCGGCCAGATGGATATGCAGGAGCGCCTGTTCGAGAGCGAAGCGGGTGACTGGTCGATCGCCGTTGCCGGCCCGCCCCCCGATCTACACGGCACCATCGAAGCGCAGCGATGCGTTCGCAACCCATTTCCTCATCGCCGAGGAGAGCCGTATCGACTATGTCTATTTCAACAGTCTGGGCGGCGTGAGCCGGGGCTCGATGCAGCCGACGGAAACCGGCTTCTCGTTCCCGGACGAAAACTATCAGGCGCCCGACGGGACGACCCGGACGATGCAGTCTTCCTGGACGATCGACGGTGATCGCTGGCAGCAAAACACACGGGAGGGTGACAATCTCGTCTGGCAGGTCGATTATGAGCGCCGACCCTTGTCGGACTATCCCCCGCTTTCGCGGCCGGGAGATGGAAGGAGAGAATAATGCCGGGCTATTCGGGAACGCCTTTGGCGAAGAAGCTCGGTTTTACGGACGGGATGATCGTCTGGCAGGCCGGGCTGCCCGATAGCGTGCGCGCGGCGATCGACGATCAGGCCGATATCGCTTGGATCGACGACGCGATGGATGAACCCGCCGCAGCCCATATCTTCGCGACCGAACGGGCGGATATGGAGCGGCTGCTCGGCGATCTGCGCCAGAGCATGGCGCAGAACGGCTTTGTCTGGATGTCCTGGCCCAAAAAGGCGTCCAAGGTGCCGACCGACATCACCGAAGACGTCATCCGGGAAGTGGCGCTGCCGATGGGGCTGGTCGATATCAAGGTATGCGCGGTCGACGAGATCTGGTCGGGATTGAAGCTGGTTATTCGCAAGGAGCTGCGGCAATTACGATAGATGTAACCGCAGCAGGGCGCCCGCCGAACATATTGCTGTAAACACACACTCTGCCAGGGAGGCAGCAATGTTCGAAGCGATCAATGATTGGTTTATGAGCCTGGGCGCGGAATATGGGGTCAATCCCTATATCTTCGGCGGTATCTGGGTCGGCGCGATCCCGTTCTTCCTGCTGACCATCGGCTGGATGGTGCGGCGCAAGCGCAACGGGCTGCCGATCGCGTTCCAGATCATCCTCGCCGGCTTTCTGGCCATGTCGTCCTATATCTACCTGATCATCGCCGGACGGAACCTGGCCTGGTGGGTCTATGCGATCATCGGGGCGCTGATCCTCTACAGCATTTACTCGCTGATCCAGAAGGTGCGCGAACCGGCCGCCGAAGCAGAGGTTGAATAATTCTCAATCGCATCAAAATGATTGCGTGATGCGGGATTTTGGCACTAACTCCCGCCGATGGATGCTAAGAAGAGGCGTGCGGCCAAACGGCTGACGGAGCCGGTCGAGATCGGCTGGTGCGAGTTGATCGACTTTCCCGATCTCGGTCTTCTCGGCATGCATGCGAAAATCGATACCGGCGCGAACACGTCCTCGCTGCACGCGACGCGCATTCGCGCTTTCGAGCGCGACGATGGGCAATGGGTCCGTTTCCGTTCGCCGCGTTCGGCGGGCCACGCCCCGCGGGATTGCGAAGCGCTCCTACTGGAAAAACGCCAGATCACGAGTTCCAATGGCAGCAAACAGACTCGATACGTCATCCAGACGACCGCGCGCCTCGGGCCGCTCACCTGGCGCGCGCAGATAACGCTTGCGAATCGCGCGACAATGGCGTTTCCCGTTCTCGTCGGGCGGCGCGCACTGAGGCGCGGTTTTCTCGTCAACAGCCGCAAGCGATGGATGCTCGGCGCGCCGCCGAAGGAGGGACAGGACTCATGAAGATCGCCATGCTCGCCCGCAATCCGAACCTCTATTCGCACAAGCGGCTGGTCGAAGCCGCCGAGGAACGCGGGCACGAAATCGATATCCTCAACACGACGCGCTGTACCGTGAACATCGCCAGCCACCGTCCGACGATCAGCTATAATGGCGAGACTTTGCGCGGCTATGACGCGGTTATTCCCCGTATCGGCGCCTCGATTACGAACTATGGCCTGGCCGTACTGCGCCAGTTCGAAATGCAGGGCGTGTGGCCGCTCAACGAGAGCATCGCGATCGGCCGCTCGCGCGACAAGCTGCGCTCGATGCAGATCCTTTCGAAATACGGGCTCGGCCTGCCGCTCACCGCCTATGCCAATGATCCCAAACAGGCCGAGGAAATCATCAAAGCCGTCAACGGCCCGCCCGTCGTCATCAAGCTCTTGGAGGGCACGCAGGGGATCGGCGTTGTCCTCGCCGAGACCATGTCGAGCGCCAAATCCGTGATCGAGGCGTTCCGCGGGGCGAACGTCAATATCCTCGTACAGGAGTTCATCAAGGAAGCGGGTGGTACGGATATCCGGGCGCTGGTCGTCGGCGGCAAGGTCGTCGCGGCAATGAAACGCACGGGCGCGGCGGACGACTTCCGCTCCAACCTGCATCGTGGCGGCAGTGCCGAGGTCATCAAGATCACGCCGGAAGAACGCTCGACGGCGGTGCGCGCGGCCAAGCGGATGGGGTTGAATGTCTGCGGTGTCGATATGCTGCGATCCAATCACGGGCCGGTGATCATGGAAGTCAACAGTTCTCCGGGGCTCGAAGGTATAGAGAACGCCACCGGCAAAGACGTTGCCGGGATGGTGATCGAGTTTATCGAGAAGAACCAGAAAGCCGGCAAAACGGGGACGCGCGGGAAAGGCTGAGCCGGATCTTGCCGGTGTTTCGTGAAGACCGGGTTTTCGGGTTGTCGGCTTGACAGAGGGCGGGTCAAATCCTATTTCGCTGTCACTCCGAAGACACCGGTCTACCCGGCGGCGCGATTCGTGCGTCCGTCGGGTTCGTTCGTTTTCGGTTCATGAAGCTTTGAGATGGGCGGCGCGCCATGCCGCCTGTGGAGCAGGAGACAAATCACGTGGCACGTATCGCTGGGGTCAACATACCGACCCATAAGCGCGTCGAAATCGCGCTAACCTATATCCACGGCATTGGCCCGACAACGGCCAAACAACTGACCGAGCAGCTCGGCATTCCCGCCGAGCGCCGGGTTCAGGACCTGACCGACGCCGAAGTCGTGCAGATCCGCGAAGCGATTGACAATGATCATACCGTCGAGGGCGATCTGCGCCGCGAAACGGCGATGAACATCAAGCGCCTGATGGATCTCGCCTGCTATCGCGGGCTGCGTCATCGCAAGGGCCTGCCCGTTCGCGGTCAGCGCACGCACACCAATGCGCGCACCCGCAAGGGCAAGGCCAAGCCGATTGCCGGCAAGAAAAAGTAAGAAACAGTCCGGGGGACTGTTTCGGCTTTTTCTCCGCCGGAGGCAGCCCTCAGTTAGCGAGCTCCAAGGGCTTCCGCTCAACGCATAGAGGTTAGGAAAGATACATGGCACGCGAACCGCAACGGGTTAAGCGACGTCAACGCAAGAACATCACATCGGGCGTCGCCCATGTGAACGCGACGTTCAACAACACGCTGATCACGATCACCGACGCACAGGGCAATGCGATCAGCTGGTCCTCGGCCGGGATGATGGGCTTCAAGGGCAGTCGCAAGTCGACGCCCTATGCCGCGCAGGTCGCCGCCGAAGATGCCGGCAAGAAGGCGCAGGAACATGGCGTCCGCACGCTGGAAGTCGAAGTGAAGGGCCCAGGTTCGGGCCGCGAGAGCGCGCTGCGTGCGCTGCAGGCCGTCGGCTTTACGATCACCTCGATCCGCGATGTGACCTCGATCCCGCATAACGGCGTTCGGCCGGCCAAGCGCCGCCGCGTCTGATTGCGCAACGGGAGGCGGTGGGCTCCGTCTTCCCGAACACGAACTGTTTTATAGGCAGAGGCCAGCCCCGCCTCCGCCACGATGCCAAGGGGAATACCGTGTCCGTTAACATGAAAAACTGGCAAGAACTCAAGAAGCCCAATGGTCTGGAAAAGAAAGCCGGCGGCGACGCCACGCGTAAGGCGACCTTCGTCGCCGAACCGCTTGAGCGCGGTTTCGGCCTGACGCTCGGCAACGCGCTGCGCCGCACCCTGCTCTCCTCGCTGCAGGGCGCCGCGATCACCTCGATCAAGATCGAGAATGTTCTGCACGAATTTTCCTCGCTGGCCGGTGTGCGCGAAGACGTCACCGACATCGTGCTCAACATCAAACAGGTCGCGATCGCGATGGAATCGGAGGGCACGAAGCGCCTTCAGCTTTCCGCGACGGGCCCCGCCGATGTGAAGGCCGGCGACATTACGACCTCGGGCGATATCGAGATCCGCAATCCGGATCTCCTGATCTGCCATCTCGACGAGGGCGCCACACTCAATATGGAGCTGACCGCCAGCACGGGTAAGGGCTATGTTCCGGCCGCGCAGAACCGTCCGGCCGATGCGCCGATCGGTCTCATCCCGGTCGACAGCCTCTACTCTCCGGTCAGCCAGGTCGCCTATAAGGTCGAGAATACCCGTGTCGGGCAGGAGCTCGATTACGACAAGCTCACTCTGACCATCGAAACCGACGGCACGGTTGCGCCTGAAGATGCGCTGGCCTATGCGGCCCGCATCCTGCAGGACCAGCTCCAGCTCTTCGTCCATTTCGACGAGGAACTGCCGGCTCCGACCCAGACGATCGGCGAACCGGCCGCGCCGGGCATGCTCGGCGGTGCGGCCGCCGAAGGCGACACCAACCAGCTCAATCGGTACCTGCTCAAGAAGGTCGACGAGCTGGAGCTTTCGGTGCGCTCGGCCAACTGCCTCAAGAACGACAATATCATCTATATCGGCGATCTGGTTCAGAAGACCGAAGCCGAGATGCTGCGTACGCCGAATTTCGGCCGCAAGTCGCTCAATGAGATCAAGGAAGTCCTCGCCACCATGGGGCTGCGCCTCGGCATGGACATCCCCGGCTGGCCGCCCGAAAATATCGAGGAAATGGCCAAGAAGCTCGAACAGGAGCTTCTTGGTTAGGTAACGGCACCGGCCCGCTCCCCCTCTCGACCTCCCACAGGGTACACTTAATGGGAGGTCGGGAGGGGGAGCGGGCCGGTGCCGCGCTCGACCGAAAGGTCGAGTCTGACGAAGACAGGTGTTGGGCGGCGACCCGTTTCTGACTGCCGCCTGGCTCGGAGTACCTGATACGGCTCCGATACGAACGAAGGAACGAAGATTATGCGCCACAAAAAGGCACATCGTAAACTCAACCGCACGTCGAGCCATCGCAAAGCGATGCTCCGCAACATGGCGGCCGGCCTCATCAAGCATGAGCAGGTCGTGACGACCTTGCCCAAGGCGAAGGAGCTCCGGCCCTATGTCGAGAAACTGGTGACCCTGGCGAAAAAGGGCGGCCTGTCCAATCGCCGCCTCGCCATGTCCCGCCTGATGGACGAAACCCAGCTCAAGAAACTCTTCGACGTTCTGGCCGAGCGCTATGCCGATCGCGATGGCGGCTACACGCGCGTGATCAAGGCGGGTTACCGCGCCTCGGACGCATCGCCCATGGCCGTGATCGAGTTCGTCGACCGCGACGAGGACGCCAAGGGCCAAGATTCCGGCCCGGTCGAAATGGAGGATGAATTCGCCGAAGAGGCCGCTGCCTGAGCACGGGCGATCATCTTTCCCTTCGGCATTTTACATTCGGGATTTAACAGGGGGATCGCGGCTGCTAGGCTTGCGGTCCCTTTCTCATGTGAGGTGTCCGATGTCCGCTGTCCGCCTGCTTCTTCCGCTTCTGTTGTTCGCCACGCCGGCTATGGCCGGCGCTCAAGGATCCCCGCAGATGGAAACGCCCCTGACTTATCCGGAAGCAACGCGCGGCGATGTGGTGGAGGAGCAGTTCGGCGTCGCGGTGGCCGATCCTTATCGCTGGCTCGAAAATGACGTCCGCAACGATCAGAATGTCCGCGACTGGGTGACCGCGCAAAATGCGGTGACGGACGCCTATCTGGAGACGCTGCCCGGCCGGGATACCATCGCGGCGCGGCTCACCGAGCTGTGGAATTATGAACGCGTCGGCGTCCCCAAGAAGCGCGGCGACCGCTATTTCTACACCCGCAATGACGGGCTTCAGAACCAGTCCGTGCTCTATATGCGCGAAGGGCTGGACGGCGAACCGCGGCTGCTGATCGACCCCAATGAATGGTCGGACGACGACGCGACCGCCATGGCCCAATGGGTGCCCTCGCCCGATGGCCGTTACATTGCCTATGGCGTGCAGGACGGCGGCACCGACTGGCGGACGATCCGCGTGCTCGACGTCGATACCGGCGAGACGCTGACGGATACCGTCGAATGGGCCAAATTCACCAATATCAGCTGGGCCGAAGGCGGTGCCGGATTCTTCTATTCGCGTTTCCCCGCGCCCGAGGCGGAAGGAGAATTCCAGTCGCTCAACATGAACCAGTCCGTCTATTATCACGCCATCGGCACGGACCAGGCCGCGGACCGGCTCGTCTATGCGACGCCCGACCGCCCGCAGCTCAACCATTTCGCCGAAGTGACCGACGATAAGCGCTGGCTGATCGTCTATTCGTCCGAGGGTACGGATGCGCGCTATGAAGTCGTGCTTGGCGATCTGACGCAGGACGATGTGCCGACCCGAACGATCGTCACCGGTTTCGAACATAACTGGGAATTGGCCGGGTCGAATGGCGATCAGCTCTATTTCGTCACCAACAGTGATGCACCGCGCGAACGGATCGTCCGGATGGACGTGTCCGGCGACACTCCGACGCTCACGGAAATCGTTGCCGAAGACGAGGCCACGCTGGAAGGTGCGTCGCTTGTCGGCGACCGGCTGATCGCCAATTATCTGGTCGATGCCCGCAGCGAGGCGCGGGTCTTCGATCGCGAGGGCAATCGGGCCGGAACGGTCGAGCTGCCGGGGATCGGGAGCTCGGACGGTTTTGACGGCGAACTCGGCGATCCGGAGACCTTCTTCGCCTTTACGAGTTTCGCCACGCCCACGGCGATCTACCGCTACGACAGCGCGAGCGGCGAGGTGTCGCCTTTCGCCGTGCCCGATGTGCCGTTCAATCCGGAAGACTATACGGTCATGCAGCGCTTCTACACGTCGCGCGACGGCACCCGCATTCCGATCTTCATCGTCCATCGCGCCGATATCGATCATGCGGAAACCCGGCCGACCCTGTTATATGGCTATGGCGGGTTCAATATCTCGCTGAGCCCCAATTTCAGCGCCGGCTGGCTGCAATGGATGGAAATGGGAGGCGTATTCGCGCTCGCCAATCTGCGCGGCGGCGGCGAATATGGCGCGGCCTGGCACGATGCCGGGCGGCTCCAGAACAAGCAGAATGTGTTCGACGATTTCATCGCCGCGGGCGAATATCTGATCGCCGAGGGCATCACGTCGGCCGATCAACTCGCCGTGCAGGGGCGATCCAATGGCGGGCTGCTCGTCGGCGCGGTCGTCAATCAGCGGCCCGATCTGTTCGCCGTCGGCCTGCCCGCAGTGGGCGTGATGGACATGCTGCGCTTCGACCGGTTCACGGCCGGCCGCTATTGGGTCGACGATTATGGCTATCCGAACCGCGAGCCCGATTTCCGGGCGCTGCTCGCCTATTCGCCCTATCACAATATTCCCGAGACCGGCGATTTCCCGGCGATCATGGTGACGACCGCTGATACCGACGATCGCGTCGTGCCCGGCCATAGTTTCAAATATACGGCCGCGCTCCAGCATGCCGATCTCGGCGACCGCCCGCATCTGATTCGGATCGAAACTCGCGCCGGGCATGGCTCGGGACGCCCGACGAGTCAGCTGATCGCCGAATATGCGGACCTCTGGGCCTTCACGGCGCATTGGACCGGATTGGCTGTTCCGGAGGCTGAATAGCTCGGAATTCGCGCCTTTCTGGCGTTCATTTTAATACCGATTTAGATTAACGCAGCCCTACGGCCGGGTTCAGACCGCGCTCAGCGCCGCTCCCCTAAACCGTATCCAGTTCTTCAAGGAACTGTGTGCAGTAAAGGAGCAGCGCAATGACTATGATCGGAAAAACCCTGATGGGCGCCACCGCCGCGACCGCGCTCGCCGTCGCCACCCCCGCCCAGGCTCGTGACAATGACGGCATCGATGCCGGCGATGTGCTCGCCGGTGTGCTGGTCCTTGGCGGTATCGCCGCCGTCGCCGCCGCCCTCGATGACGACGACGATGATCGGTACGAGCATCGCTATAGCCGCTACGACAATTATGACCGCCGCTACGCCGGGCATTATCGCCAACAGATACGACCGCGTCAGGCCGTGCGCCAGTGCCGTCGCGCGGCCCGCAACGAAGCGTCGCGCTATGGCCGGGCGCAGGTGACGGAGATTACCGAGGTCGATCGGCGCCGTGACGGTTACCGCGTCGAAGGCCGGTTGCTCGTCGAGGAGGGCCGTTATGGCCGTCGGGGCAACTATCGGACCGTCGACTATGATCGCGGCCGGTTCATCTGCCGGGTTCGTTACGGCCAGATCGATCGGCTGAGAGTGCGCGGCCTCGACTAGGAGCCTGCTGGTCGGACCGGCCTGTCGGCCGAGCCAAAGGCGAGGTCTGACGGGCATGCTCAGGGCGCGGAGCAGGGATGGGGCTCCGCGCTCATTTTCATGCGCGACGCGGAACGAAGATCAGGCAGCCTTGTTGCGCGAGGCCGGCCGTCGTGCGTTATCGGCATCGTCCGAAAGCCCGAGCAGCGAGAGGATTTCTTCATGGCTGCGCATTTCGCGCTCGATGACGCTACACAGCGCGAGGCCGCCGAAACCGTTTTCGATCTCTCCCCGGGCGTAGGAGATGCTTTTCTGGCCCTGCACATAGGACCCGCGCGGCTCGCCGGTCTTGGGCAGTGGATAATGACTGCCGAAACTGTCCCCGGCCGAACTGCCGACGATGTCGTCATTCTTGTCGAGCAGCAGAAAGCGATCGCCCTTCCGATTGTTCTGATGCAACATGCTCTGCATCGCCACGATCGACTGGGCATAGCGGCCCCAATCATATTCCAGATACAGCGCACCGGTTACCGCGCCGCCATCGCGGCCCTGTTCGCGGATGCCGCAGACGAAAAGAACGCAAGGCCGATTATTGCCTTGCGGGTTGAGCCAGATTTCGTCGGCCGACCATTGATCTGCGCTCGTGCTGGATATGGCGCGCTCGAATTGCGGCTGGCCCTTCAGGTTGAAGCTCATAAAGGCCGGATTGTCTTCGATGCTCATCCGGATCGTGCCGTCTTTCGAGACGATAAAGGCATTTCGGAAGAAATCGGAAAAGGCGAACTGCATGCGCAGCCTCTCCCGTGCCGCCGCGGCATGGGCGATAGTGTCAGGATCGCGCATATAGCTGCGAATACAGGGCTCGGTGGCGAGAATGCGCAGATCGACGCTCCGCGCCGAAAGTCCGCGTAGCGCGAGATCGTTGATCGCATGGGCGAGATCGGCGAGCCGGGCGCCTTCCAGCTCGTCGACCAGTTCGTCGACGATCCGGGAACTCGTCGCTAGCCGATCCATGATCGTCTGCCGAAAGCCGCTGGCCGCGTCGGCCGCGCTCGTCGCCAGCGATTTCACTTCCTGCGCGACGACGGCGAAGCCGCGCCCGGCTTCGCCCGATCGGGCCGCCTCGATCGTCGCATTGAGCGCCAGCATCTTGGTCTGCTGCGCGATGCTGTCGCTGGCCGCGGCATAGCGACCGGTTTCCTCTTCGAGCAGATCGAGCAGTGCTTTGATGCGCCGTGGCATGGCTATTCCCTTGTGGGTAGTACCCAATGGACTGGAAAATCGTGATAATGATGATACCCTAAGCCAGTGTTAAGCATGCCGGCGCATGGCGCGGGGGCCGTGTCGAAATCGGAGTGTTCCGGGCATGCATATCGGGAGAATGTCGGTTGCGGACATGGGATCGATGTTCGCCGATCGTTGGGGGGCTCTATGATCCGTAAGCCGGAGACGGAACAACTCGTTGCGGACTTGCTGCCCGTTATGGGCCTGCGTGTGCTGGCTCGGGTCGTTCACGAGTTGAAGCTTCCTCCTGAGGAACCCGAATATCGGCTGCGTGGGGAGAAAATCCTCGTGATGTTGTTCGCTGCTCGCGCCGGCAGCACTTACACCGGCGCGCTCATTCAGAATCTGCCGCAATTCGGGATTTTCACCGAGAGTCTCAACCCGCGAGCGCTCGAAAGAGCGCGACTGCAATATGGGCTCGACGATCATGGCGCTGCGCTCCAATCTCTTCTTGACCACCGAGGCAGGGATATTTTCGGTTTCCGCTGTACCCAGATCGGTTTGGCAGGCGCTGCTGCGACCGGGTTGCTGTCTCAGTTTCGCGATCGTCTATCCTTTGTCATTCTGCGGCGACGCAATGTGACGGCCCAGGCGGTCTCGATGGTCAGGGCGCAGTTGAGCGGCCAGTTTCACAGTTTTCAACAGGCGGAGAAAACGGTTTCCATCGATGATTACGACTTCGAGATGATCGACAATCGTCGCCGAAAGATCGATTCGATCTATTCGCGGCACGAGAAGGTTCTGGAGGCGCTGGGCGCAACAGCGCACACCGTATATTATGAAGATATCGTCGCCGATCCGGGAAACTTCCTCGTCGAACTGTGCCGCTATCTGAACATCGATATGCCGCCGGATCTGGCATTGGAAACACGGGTCTCGAAACTGCCGAACAGGATCAATGTCCGTTGGATCGAACGCTATAACGCCGAAGCGGGAATTGCCGAGCCATCCGCCGTTCGACCGATCGCGGGCTTGCTGAATAAACTCGGATTGCCTCTCGGCAAATCGCGCGGGGCGTGAGCGGCTGACTTGCCGGCAAGTCAGCCGGCTGCTCTGGATGCGGCGTCAGCTACTGATGTCGAGGGGGTTGCCGCGACCGCTACGGCCTTGGGCCGCACCCGGACCGAAGCCTTAGTCGACGCGCATCTGCGAGAGAAGCGCGGCGAACGGACCATGCTCGTCGTGCGCTCCTGCACTGACCGCTGGACGCAAAGCCGCCGCGCCATTATCGCCGCTCTATGACGGACCAGCCTACAGATTCGCCCGCTCCTCCCGCCCATTCGGAAACGATCCTGATTGTCGATTTCGGCAGTCAGGTGACCCAGCTCATCGCGCGCCGCGTGCGCGAAGCCGGCGTCTATTCCGAGATCGCGCCGTTCAGCAGCGCTGCCGAGGCGTTCGAGCGCTTGCAGCCCAAGGGGATTATCCTCTCCGGCTCTCCCGCCGGCGTGCCGGAGGAGGGAAGCCCGCGCGCGCCGGATGCGATCTTCGAGAGCGGCCTGCCGATCCTCGGCATCTGCTACGGCCAGCAGGTGATGACGCATCAGCTCGGCGGGGCGGTCGAGGCCGGGGACAGCGGCGAGTTCGGCCGGGCCTTTATCGAGATTTCGGACGAATGCGTATTGTTCGACGGGTTGTGGAAGGTCGGCGAAACGCACCAGGTCTGGATGAGCCATGGCGACAAGGTGACGCAATTTGCCGAGGGCTTTCGGATCGTTGCGACGACGGAGGGCGCCCCCTTCGCGCTGATCGCCGATGACGAACGCCGCTATTACGGCACGCAGTTTCACCCAGAAGTCGTCCATACGCCGGACGGCGCGAAGCTGATCGCCAATTTCGTCCGCCATGTCTGCGGCTGCCGCGGCGACTGGACGATGGCCGAATATCGCGCCACGAAGATCGCGGAAATCCGGGAGCAAGTCGGCGACGGGAAGGTCATTTGCGGGCTCTCCGGCGGCGTCGACAGCGCGGTCGCCGCCGTGCTGATCCACGAGGCGATCGGCGAACAGCTGACCTGCGTCTTCGTCGACCACGGCCTGATGCGGCAGGGCGAGGCCGAGCAGGTGGTGAGCCTCTTCAAGGGCCATTACAATATCCCGCTCGTCCATGTGAACGCCGAGACGCTGTTTCTGGACGGCCTCAAGGGCGAGAGCGATCCCGAGAAGAAACGCAAATTCATCGGCAAGACGTTCATCGACGTGTTCGAGGATGAGGCGAAGAAGATCGGCGGTGCGGATTTCCTCGCCCAGGGCACGCTCTATCCGGATGTGATCGAAAGCGTGAGCTTCACCGGCGGCCCGTCTGTTACAATCAAATCGCACCATAATGTCGGCGGGCTTCCGGAACGCATGAACATGCAGCTCGTCGAGCCCTTGCGGGAACTCTTCAAGGACGAAGTGCGCGAACTCGGCCGCGAGCTTGGCCTGCCGGACGCCTTTGTCGGCCGCCACCCTTTCCCCGGCCCGGGCCTCGCGATCCGCATCCCGGGCGAGGTTACGAAGGACCGCTGCGACATATTGCGCAAGGCCGATGCGATCTACCTCGAGGAAATCCGCAACGCCGGCCTCTACGACGCGATCTGGCAGGCGTTCGCTGTGTTGCTCCCGGTGAAAACCGTCGGCGTGATGGGCGACGGGCGGACGTACGATAGCGTCTGCGGCCTGCGCGCCGTCACGAGCACCGACGGCATGACCGCCGACGTCTACCCCTTCGACGCGAGCTTCCTGACCCGCGTCGCGACGCGGATCGTCAACGAGGTGAAGGGCATCAACCGGGTGGTGTATGATTATACAAGCAAGCCGCCGGGAACGATTGAATGGGAGTGAGGCGAGATCGGATGAGACAAAAGCGATTTTTCCTTGGGGAAACAACCGATAGGGACGAGGCCTTTCCGGATATCGTTTCGCTTGATCTAACCATTAAACAAGATTTGTTCGGCTTCTACACTCGTGATGGGAAGCCACAGATAAGCAAATTTACAAAGAACAATGTTCCCAGCAATTTGCGCTGCATCAACCCGCGATGCCAGCAAGGTGGCGTAGAGCTTCAAAACATCGTTCTGTATTGGAATTCAGGTAAACATGAACTCAAGTGCAATGGCCATGAGGGTTCACCACAAGGCCGTCGCATAGGTTAGCCGTGCGACAATCATCTTGAATTAGAACTAATTGTGGAGAGGTCGAGCGAGACGTAGCTTGAAAGCCTCCGCTATTGGCTGATAGACTCATTGCAGGAGACCGCTATGCAACTCACTGCTGTCCTGAATGCCGCACCCGAGGGCGGGTATGTCGCGTTCAACCCCGAAACTGGCACCACGACGCAGGGCGATACCGTTGAGGACGCCATCGCTAATTTGCGCGAGGCAGTCGAGCTGTATCTTGAAGAATTCCCGATGGATTTTCCCGGCGCGCCGATCGTCACAAGCTTCGATATCGCGGCCTGATGCCGAAACTGCCGGTACTATCCGGCGCGCAGGTGATTCGCGCTCTGGAACGGCTTGGCTTCGAGCAGAAGCGCCAGCGTGGGAGTCATGTGGTCATGCGTAAAGGCGCGGGGGGTTGTGTTGTCCCAATGCACAAGGAAGTGAAAGCCGGTACGCTGGCTGGCATTATCCGTCAGGCCGGTCTGACCAACGACGAGTTTCTAACGGCCGCGAAGAAATAGCGACTTGGGCAACTCTCCCTCGGCCGGGACCCGCGCACCGAAATCCTCCAGCGCACGCATCATCTGCTAATCGCCCATTTCGCCCGGAGCGATAGAGCGGAGTTATAGCCCGCGGCCTTTGCCCGCCTTCCGCCTTCTGGTAATCGATAACCTAACGCTTTCAGCAACAAAGGGTCGCCGACGTGATTGCCACTCTCCGCATTGCTGCGCCTGCCGCGCTAATTGCCCTTGTCGCTTGTTCGCAGGCGCCCGCCGATCCGGCGCCGCTTACCGAGGACGCCTGGGCGCTCGATAACTCCGCATCCGAACTGTCCTATGTGACGATAAAGGAAGACGAGATTGCCGAGCTCAATGCGTTCGAGGAATTGAGCGGGTCGGTGTCTCCCGACGGCGCGGCGAGCATCGAGATTGACCTCGCGTCCGTGAATACCGGCGTAGATATTCGCGACGAGCGGATGCGCGATATATTGTTCGTGGTGACAGATCATCCGACGGCGACGGTAACGGCCGAGATCGATCCCGCCTCGTTCGAATCGCTGGGCGTGGGCGGGAGCACAGGGACGACGATTGACGGAACGCTGTCGCTCACGGGTATCGACGCGCCGGTGCGGGGCGATGTGACCGTGACGCGTGTCGGTCCGGACCGCGTGCTTGTTGTCTCGGACGCGCCGATTATCGTCGAGGCCCGCCGGTTCGAGCTTCTCGACGGGCTGGCGCAATTGCAGGACATCGTCGAACTGTCCTCGATCACACCGGTCGTGCCGGTAAGCTTCTCGCTGACGTTCCAGCGCTAAGCCCGACGCTGGGCCGCGATGCAACTCCCCCTCGGTCCCGATCCGCGCACCGAAACGCTCCAGCGCACGCACGATCTCCTGATCGCCCATTTCGGCCGGGTGATCCGCCCGCCCGAAAAGCGCCGCGATCCGGTGTGGACGCTTGTGCAGGGCGTCATCGGGGCGCGGACGAAAACGGTCCATTCGAACCGTTCGGCCGACGAGATGCTCGCGCATTACGGGTCATGGGAGGCGGTCGCAGCGGCGTCGGAGGCGGAGCTGCTGCCGTTCCTCGAAACCGCCACCTTTCCCGAGCTGATGGCCGAGCGGCTAAAGGCGTGCCTCATGGAAATCGTCGCGCGGCGCGGCGCGGTCGATCTCGATCATCTGGCGGACATGCCGACCGAAGACGCCATGGCCTGGCTCGAAAGCCTGCCCGGCGTCGCGCGCAAGGTGAGCGCCGGTGTGATGAACGCCAGCAGCTTCACGCGCCGCGCGCTCGTCATCGACACCAACCATCGCCGCGTTATCCAGCGCATGGGACTCGTGCCCGCCAAGGCCGATACGGCGCGCGCCTATGATGCGCTGATGCCGGTCCTTCCCGCCGAATGGTCGGCCGAGGATGTGGACGAGCATCATCTGCTCGTGAAGCGTGTCGGCCAGCGCTTCTGTCGGCCGAAGGAACGGCATTGCAGCGCGTGCCCCGCGCGCCCCGAATGCCGGACCGCGGCGGCCGATAGCGGCTAGCCGGAAGTATCTGTTTTCGATTGCAAGTTTCGGAAACTGCAACAGTTCTGCAACATTGGATCGGCAAACCCTGAATAGCATTCTGTCCGGCGAACGGACGGAGGCAGTCGGGAGTATGACGATGCTGAAGAAACGGGTTGCCGCACTTGGCTTGGGCTTGCTGGCTATGCCGAGCGCCGCGCTGGCTACGGATGATGATTTCGAATTCTGGCTGAACCCCTCTGTCGGCTTCGATCTCGACGCGGATACCGGTTTGGAGCTCGAAACCGCGCAGCGCTTTCGCGATGCGGGCGAAGGCCGGCCGGACACCTATTTCTTCCGGCTCTGGGTCAATCAGGCGCTCGGCGATTCCGTGACGCTTGCCGGTGCGGTCGAACGGCGGATCAACGATGGCGGGTCGGACGAGACGCGGATCATCCAGCAAATGTCGACGCGTCATGGCATCGTGCGCACGCGCTTGCGCCTCGAAGAGCGGTTCGTCGACAATGCCGATCGAATGGGCCTGCGCCTGCGTCCCCGGCTTGGCGTCGCGGTGCCGCTCGATGATGCGGGCCGTTGGAGCTTCGGCGCCGATGCCGAGCTGTTCCTCACGCTGCGCAGTAACAACCGGGGCGGTGATACGGGGCTGACCGGCATGCGGACGCAGATCGGTTTCGGCTACGATATCAGCGATCGGGTTTCGCTGAGCATCGCCTATCTGCGCGACCAGGATTTCGAAGACAATGCGCCCGACGAAGTCGGTCATGCGCCGATCATCGGGATCGAATACGCCTTCTGATCGCATGCGCTTCACTTGTTGGATCGATGGGCATAGCGTGCGGCGATATGATCGCTCGTCCTTGCAGCCAGCCGATGATCGTGCATCCGAAACAACTCGAACTGGCGTCTGTGTGCCAAGTTTGTCAACTTGTTCAGGCTATTCGGCTTGAAGGTGAACGGAGAGGGCGGATCACCCCCGGCCCGTGTCAACCAGTGTCAACCGAATCGTACCTCGCATCTGCTCAGGACTACGGGTAACAATGAAGAACCTGCTTCCGCCCGAAGATGTCGAAATCGTCTTCCGCCGACTTTCCGAAGCGATGCCGGGCCGCTCGCAGCGCGCCAAGGGACCGAAGGGCCAGCCCGACGCGTTTCGCTCCTGCATATCCTGTATGCTCTCGGCCCAGTCGCTCGACAGCAATACGGCCAAGGCGAGCCGGGCGCTCTTCGCGCTCGCGCAGACGCCGGCGGAAATGCTCGCTTTGTCGGACGAAGAGGTTATCGCAGCGATCAAACCGGCGGGGCTCTACAACAACAAGGCGCGGGCGATCCGCAAATTCTGCCGGCAATTGCTCGACGAGCATGACGGCGTCGTGCCGGACACACGCAAGGGGCTGATGGGGATGCACGGCATCGGCCGGAAATGTGCCGATATCGTGCTGAGCTTCACCTTCGGCGAGGATGCGATTGCGGTCGATACGCATGTCGGGCGGGTTTGCGACCGGATCGGGCTGGCGCGCGGGCCGACCGAAGCGAAGATCGCCGAGATACTGGACGAACGCGCCCCGGACTGGGCCAAGGATGAGGGGCATTTCTGGCTGATCCAGCTCGGCAAGCGCATATGCAAATCGCGCCGCCCGCAATGCGAGCGCTGCCCGGTCGGCGATCTGTGCCAATATTATGCGGTGGAGGACGAATCGCGTGGCTAGGTTCACGGACTATGTTCTGGGCGAGAGGCCGCACCCCGGCACCCTGGTATCGGCGCTGCTCGCCGGGTTCGCGATGGCTATGGCCGTGGCGATGCGCGCCGAACAATGGGATTGGCAAACGATCCTGTTGATGCTGCTCGCGGCCGATATCGGTGCGGGCCTCGTATCCAACGCGACCGAAGCCACACGGGCGCGCTGGCGTGCGCGCACGAGCGCCGGCGCGCGGATCGGCTTTATCGCGGTCCATCTCATCGCGTATCCGACCGTGCTGTTCATACTCGCGCAGGGCGATCTGGCGCTGTTCGCGTTTCTCGCGACGGTGCTGGCCGCAAAGATCATCGCTTTCGCCGCGGGGAAATATGACCGGCCTGTTTGACATTGTGTCCGCTACCGGTGCCGATCGGGACGGTGTCATCGCCCTGTGGCGGGCCTGCGGCCTCACGCGGCCATGGAACGACCCGGTCGCCGATTTCGACGCGGCCATCGGCAATCCGACGTCCGATATCCTGCTGCTGACGGGTGGCGGCGCGTTGATCGCCGCCGTTATGGTCGGTTTCGACGGGCATCGCGGCTGGGTCTATTATCTCGCCGTGCACCCCGATCATCGCCGCAAGGGTCTCGGCACGCGGATGATGGACGCGGCGGAGGTCTGGCTATGCGCGCGCGGCGCGCCCAAGATTCAGCTCATGGTGCGCAGCGACAATGCGGACGTGATCGCCTTTTACGAGGCATGGGGGCTCGACCGTCAGGACGTCGTTACGCTGGGCCGGCGGCTCGACGGCGACAGCGGACTTGAGACCGGAACGACGGGAGCGTAACCAGCGGCCATGAAGGTCAAATATCGCGTCGTTCATCAATCGAAATCGATCTGGCAGGCGCTGCTCAGCGGCCGATCCTGGACCGAATGGTATCTCGCCCAGCATAAGGGTTTTTGGGGCTGGAAGACGCTCGGCACCTTCCCGACGGTCGAGGAGGCGGAACAGGCCTGTGCCGATCATGCCGGCGGCGAGCTGCTGAATTGCGGCTCTCGAATCGTCTCCGAATTCGCCGAGAAGGAATAAGGCCCCGATGGGTTCGACCGCAAAGATATTGCTGCTCGGCTCGGGCGAACTGGGCAAGGAGTTCGTCATCTCCTGCCAGCGGCTCGGCTGCCATGTTATCGCCTGCGATTCCTACGATAACGCGCCTGCGATGCAGGTGGCGGACGCGCGGGAAGTCTTCTCCATGCTCGATGGCGAAGCGCTGGGCGCGGTCATCGAGAAGCATGCGCCCGATTTCATCGTGCCCGAAATCGAGGCGATACGGACCGAAGTGCTGGCCGATTACGAGGCGAAGGGCTTTGCCGTCGTGCCATCGGCCAAGGCCGCGCAGATGACGATGAACCGCGACGCCATCCGCGATCTGGCGTCCGGCGAACTGGGATTGAAGACCTCGCGCTATCTTTATGCCGAGAGCCGGGAGGAGTTGCGCAAAGCAGTCGACGAGATCGGCCTGCCGCTCGTCGTGAAGCCGGTCATGTCCTCGTCCGGCAAGGGGCAGAGTATAGTCAAGGCGGCCGGTGCGATCGACGGCGCCTGGAATTATGCGGCCGACGGCATGCGGGGCGACCGCAAGCGCGTGATCGCCGAGGCGTTCGTCGATTTCGACTATGAAATCACGCTGCTCACCGTTCGAGCCAAGGACGGGATCCATTTCTGTCCGCCGATCGGACATCGGCAGGAGCGCGGCGATTATCGGGAAAGCTGGCAACCCGCCGCGATGTCGGACGCGGCACTGGCCGAAGCCCAGGCGATGGCGGCGAAGGTGGTGGACGCGCTGGGCGGGCAGGGGAGCGGTCAGGGCATTTTCGGCGTCGAATTCTTCGTGAAGGGCGACGCGGTCGTCTTCTCCGAACTGTCGCCGCGCCCGCACGATACCGGCATGGTGACCCTGGTCTCGCAGGACCTGAACGAATTCGACCTCCACGCACGCGCCATTCTCGGCCTGCCGATCCCGGCGATAGAGGCCAAGGGCGCATCCGCCAGCGCCGTCATCCTAGCAGACCGAACCGCCGAGGATTTCGCGTTCACAGATGTGGACGACGCGCTGGGCAAGGCGGACAGCCGGTGCCATATCGACATTCGATTGTTCGGCAAGCCGGTTACCCGCCCCGGGCGGCGCATGGGGGTTGCGTTGGCGCGGGTGGATGAGGGCACGGTCGAGGATGCGCGCGAAGCGGCTGTGGCGGCCGCATCCTGCGTGAAGATTATCTACGGAGACACATGACGATGGACCCGATTCTCTATGGCATTCCCAATTGCGACAGCATCAAAAAGGCGCGCAAATGGCTGGAACGGCGCGCCGTCAACTATGCCTTTCATGATTATAAAAAGGCCGGAATCACCGAAGAGAAGCTGCGCGAATGGTCGGGCGAGGTCGGCTGGGAAGTGCTGCTGAACAAACGCGGGACGACGTTCCGGGAACTGCCGGACGAGATGAAGGCGGATGTCGACGAGGATATCGCGGTCGCGCTGATGCTGTCGCACCCCTCGATGATCAAGCGGCCCGTGCTCGAGAGCGAAGGCCCGCTGATCGTCGGCTTCAAGGGCGGCGAATATGAAACCGCGCTGGGGTTGGAGCCCGAGTAAGAAGCGGGCGCCTCTTTCATGAAGGAGACACGTTCCTAGATTGGGGTCCTGTCGAAATATCAACGAAAGGCATCCCCATGGTCACGGCACGTTGGAATGGCGAGATCATCGCGCAGAGCGATGCGACGATCGTCGTCGAGAATAATCACTATTTCCCGCGTGTTGCGGTGAACGAACATCTGCTGGTCGACAGCGATACGACGAGCTTCTGCCCATGGAAGGGCGAAGCCTCCTATTATTCGCTCAATGTGGATGGAGAGACGAATACGGATGCGGCGTGGTACTATCCGGAGCCGAAGGAGAAGGCGGCCTCGATCCGGGATCATATCGCTTTCTGGAAGGGCGTGGAGATCAGTTGATCATTCGCCCGAATCCTCGCTCCATATCTCGTCTTCGCGATAGGTGGCGATGGTGTCCTCCATCTGCTCGAAATCGCCGCTGTCGGGCGCGGCCGGCTCGTTGAGCGCTTCGCCCAGTTCGGGCGACAGACAGATTTCGGCATAGACCGGCAGATGATCGGACCCCACCGATCCTTCGATGCGCATATCGACCAGGGCGAATTCCTCGGTGAAGAAGACATGGTCGAGCGGCCAGCGAAAGGCGGGCCAATATGCGGGAAAGGTCGCGTAGAAACCCCGGCCGATGCGCGGATCGACATAGCCGCCGATCCGGCGCGCGACGCGGGACGTATGCGACCAGCCGACATCGTTGAAATCGCCGATAACGACCGCCGGTAATTCGCTGCGCCGCACGAGCCGCGCGGCGATGATCAACTCGGCGTCGCGCGCTTCGGTATCGTCTCCCGGCAGCGGGGGACGTGGATGCACGGCCGCTAGCCGAAACCGTCGGCCGCCATGCGTTCTGAATATCGCATGGACCGAAGGTGTGCCCGGGTCGGTGAGGTTGATGATCCGGCCGCTTTCGATGTCGAGATTGGTCGCGAGGATCTTGCCATATTCGTTCTGCAAGGGGGCCTGGAAGCGATGCGCATAGCGTTCGAGCGCCGGTTCCATTGCCGTCAGCCAGCGGTTGTCCGTTTCCATGAGCAGCAGAATATCCGGCCTGACCTCGTCGATCAGCGCCAATGTCCGGTCATAGTCCCGATTATGCATATAGACGTTGATGCTGAGGATCGTGATGCAATGGCGCTCCCGCTCATTGCCCGTCAGTTGCGCCTGTTCGGCCTGCTTCACGGCGAACGGCGTATAGGGGAAGATGTTCCACAGCTGAAAGGCCAATGCGATGCCGAGCAGCGGCAGCAGCGCGATCCGCCCCGGCGCCTGCACGAAGAACAGAATGACGAATAGCAGCGCGCCTGTGGTAAATATCGCGAAGCGCGGGAAATCCCATACCCGGATCCACCAGCGATTGGATTCGATCGCGCTCAGCAGCGTGACCAGAATGACGGCTCCGACGAGTATCGCAAGCAACCAAGACACAACCCATCGCCAATCCATACGACCCTCCGCTTACGCTTCACTCCTAACGCACGAGAAGGCCGTCAGGTTCAATTGCTAGTTACTGGCCTTCCGGTCGGCGCGGCGCTAAATGCGATATCCATGTCCACAACCTATACTCTCGATACCAAGACCGACCGCGCGCATCCCACGCCCAAGCCGATGAAGCGGTTGACCGTGCCGGCGATCCGGAGCCGCAAGACGGACGGCGTGACCGGTGA
>JBCDDN010000040.1:0-32830 GCA_039180285.1 Pseudomonadota bacterium
CCCCCCCCCCCCCCCCCCCCCCCCCCCCCCCCCGCCCCCCCCCCCCCCCGCCCCCCCCCCCCCCCGCCCCGCCCCCCCCCCCCCCCCCCCCCCTGTCCCCATCCTCGACAATCGCAGCGTCCGGCGCGGCACTGCCCCTCTCCCAACCCTCTCCCCTGAAGGGGAGAGGGCTATCCATCCGCACAAACCATTGCGGCGTACAGCGATAGACGACCTTGGCTTTCGAGCGCCAGCTATGCGGATAGCTATGCTCGAAATCGTCGGACGCGGAGAGCAGCGCCCCAGCTTCGCACAAATCCGCGCAGATCGGGCCATCCGACGAGTTGAAGCGTTTGTTGATGACATTGCCCGCCCGCTCGTCGCCGCGTGGCAGCCAGAGCCAGTCCTCGCGATAAACGCCGTCATCGTCGACCGCGAAGACCGGGTCGATGCCGTGTTCCTTGCAGGCGAAGAAGTCCTCCTCGCCATGATCGGGCGCCATATGGACCAGGCCCGTGCCAGCCTCGGTCGTCACATGATCGGCCGCGATAAAGGGCCGGGGCGCGGCGAAGAAACCGCCGAGATGGTGCATCGGATGGCGCGCGATGGTGCCGACGAGTTCGGAGCCTTTAAACTCCTCCATCTCAACGAACTGACCGCCATCACGCGACTGGAATGCCGCGAGGCATCCACGAGCTACAAGATAATATGGTTTCGGACCGATCTTATCCAAAAGGACGTATTCAATATCCTCGCCAAACGCGATCGCCTGATTGACCGGAATCGTCCAGGGCGTCGTCGTCCAGATGACGGCATGCGCACCGACCAGCTCTTCGATCGGGCTTTCGGTGATCTCGAACGCCACATCGATCTGCGTGCTCGTGATATCCTGATATTCGACCTCGGCCTCCGCCAGCGCCGTCTTCTCCACCGGGCTCCACATCACCGGCTTGGCGCCGCGATAGAGTTGGCCGCTTTCGGCGAACTTCAGAAACTCCGCGACGATCACCGCCTCGGCGTCGAAATCCATCGTCAGATACGGCTTGTCCCATTCGCCGAGCACGCCGAGCCGCTTGAACTCCTCGCGCTGCATATCGACCCAGCGCGCGGCGTAATCCCGGCATTCGGCGCGGAATTCCGTGGGCGGAACCTCGTCCTTGTTGCGCTTCTTCTTGCGATATTGTTCCTCGATCTTCCACTCGATCGGCAGGCCGTGGCAATCCCAGCCCGGCACATAGGGCGCGTCCTTGCCGAGCAGCGACTGGCTGCGCACGACGAGATCCTTGAGAATCTTGTTCAGCGAATGGCCGATATGGATATTGCCGTTCGCATAAGGCGGGCCATCATGCAGGATGAATTTTTCGCGACCTTTCCGGGCCTTACGGAGCTTGCCGTACAGGTCCTGCTCTTCCCAGCGCGCAAGGATGCCGGGCTCTTTCTGGGCGAGCCCCGCCTTCATCGGGAAGTCGGTCTTCGGCAGGAAAACCGTGTCTTTATAGTCGGGCTGTTCGGACATTGGGGGCGATGTAAGGGGGAAGGGGCGGGGCGTCTAGCATAATCCTCTCCCCTGAAGGGGAGAGGAAGGAGCCGCGCAGCGGCGGAAGGAGAGGGGGCGGAGCGAAGCGTTGGAAGTCTGTCTGCTAGCTTCTCCTCTCCGACTGCGACTAGGCAGCAAGCTGCCAAGTCTCCGTTGTCCTCTCCCCTGAAGAGGAGAGGATTTACAACACATGCCGCGTCAGCCGCCGTTCTGCTTCCGCGCAATCTGCCGCCATTTGCGCCTTCAGCCCGTCGAGCGTGTCGAACTTCGCTTCCTCGCGAATGAAGCTGACCAATTCGACGGCGACGGTTTCACCGTAGAGATCGCCGTCGAAATCGAAGAAATGCGGTTCCAGCAGCTCGGTGGGCGGATCGAAGCTCGGGCGGATGCCGAGATTGGCGGCGCCGTTCAGCATACGCCCATCGGGCAGGCGGCCGCGCACCGCGTAGATCCCGTATCTGGGCCGGATATAGCTGCCGAGGCGGATATTGGCGGTCGGGTAGCCGAGCTCGCGGCCTTTCTTCGCGCCATGTTCGACCACGCCCTCGACTGTGAAGGGGCGTGTCAGGAGGTGGGTCGCGGTCTCGCAGTCTCCGGCCTTCAGGGCCTCGCGAATCCGGCTCGACGAGACGATCTCGTCATCCTCATTCACCGGCGCGGCGATCTCGGTGAAGAAGCCATGCCGTTGCGCATATTCGGCCAGCATGACGACATCGCCCTTGCGGCCTTTGCCGAAAACGAAATCGTTTCCGGTCACCACGCCCGCCACGCCGAAGCGGTTCAGCAATATCTCTTCGATGAAATCCTCGGCGGCCGTGCCGGCCAGCTCGTCGCCGAATTCGAAGACCATCATCGCGTCCGCGCCCGCTTCGCGGAACAGCTCCTGGCGCTGGTCGAGCGTCGTCAGACGGAAGGGCGGGGCGTCGGGCTGGAAGTGGCGAACCGGGTGCGGATCGAAAGTCGCGATGATGACCGGACGGCCATCGTCATGCGCATGATGGACCGCGCGGCCGGCCACGGCCTGGTGCCCCTGGTGAAAGCCGTCGAAATTGCCGAGTGCGATAACGCCGCCGCGCAGATCTTCGGGCACGGTATCGCGGTGGAAAAGCCGCTGCATGCTGTGCCTATAGGCAGGGCGGGCGTGGGCGGCAATGCGCGGCAGTCATCGGGCGCTCAGCCTTCCGGCAGCCCGTCGCGGAGCAGCCGGATGACGTTGCCGCCCATGATCTGCGCGATCTCGCCTTCGCTGAGGCCGGCATCGAGCAGCAGCTGCGTAATCACCGCCAATTCGCTGGTGTCGAAGCCGACCGTGGTCGATCCGTCATAATCCGAACCCAGCCCGACATGGCGGACGCCGACCAGATCGCGGACATGGAGGATCGAGGCGACGACGTCCGCCGGTTCGACCGAGCAGATCGCGCCGTCCCAATAGCCGATACCGATCACGCCGTCGGTTGCAGCCACCGCCGTGATCTGGTCGTCGGTCAGATTGCGGTTGACGTCGCACACCGCCTGGACGCCGCCATGGCTGGATACGACGGGCCGCGTTGCCATAGCTAGGATATCGTCGACCATGGCGGGGCTCGCATGGGCGATATCGACGATCATGCCGCGCGCTTCCATCCGGCGGACCATGTCGCGCCCGAACAGGGTCAGCCCGCCTTTCTCGATCCCGTGCATCGATCCGCCGAGCGCGTTATCGAAGAAATGGGTCGGGCTCGCCATGCGGTAACCCGCGTCGAAGAGCCGATCGAAATTGGCGTCATCGCCTTCCAGATTGTGCAGACCTTCGATCGAGAGCATCGCGCCGACTACCGGGTCGCCGCGCTGCCGGTCGGCCAGCAGCGCATCGATATCGGCGCGGGTGCGCACGATGCGCAGCGCGCCCTCGCTGTCCCGCGCCGCCCGCTCCAGCTTCTCGGCATGGTAGAGCGAGCGTTCAGCAAGCGAGAACCAGGTGCGCGGCGGCTGGAGCTGGCCGATCGCGAGCCACAGGATATTGTCGGTGTCGGCGGCGTTGGAATCGTAATTCTGCCCGGCCGGCGATTTGGTGACCGAGGAAAAGACCTGCAGCGCGACATTGCCCTCCTGCAGCCGCGGCAGATCCATATGTCCGCGCGCCGACCGGTTGAGCAGGTTGCGTTTCCAGAGCAGGGTGTCGCTGTGCATGTCCGCGATGATCAGGCGTTCATGAAGCGCTTCGGCCTGCTCGGAAACCACGGGCAGATCGATCTCGGCCCGCTGGTTCATGTCGCGCTCGATCCAGATCGGGCCGACGGTAAAGAAGAGGGCGAGCGCACCGCCGACGAGCAGGATCAGGCCGAACAGGAGTTTGCGGATCATCGGCGGCGCTCCAGCATCACGAAGCTATAGGCGGGCGTATCGCCTTCGGCGGGATGGTCCTCTCGCGCCGTTTCGGCCCAGACCCCGGTGTCGAAAGGCTCGACCGATGCATCGCCCCCGGGCTCCAGATGGACTTCGGTCAGCTCGATCCGGTCGGCTTGCGGCAGGAACAGCCGGTAAATCGCTGCCCCGCCGATGATCGCGATTTCCTCGCCATCGTCTCCTGCGATCGCGAGCGCGTCCTCCGGCGAATGCGCGATCTCCGCGCCTTCGGGCGCCCAGTTCCGCGAGCGGGTCAGCACGATATGGCGGCGGCCGGGCAGAAGATCGCCGAAACTTTCGAATGTCTTGCGCCCCATGATCATGGGCTTTCCCATCGTATTCGCCTTGAAGCGTTTGAGGTCGGCCGGGATGCGCCAGGGAAGCCGTCCATCCTTTCCGATCACGCCATTATCCGCGCGGGCGAGATAGAAGGTAATCCGCGGTCCGCTCACACCGCCACCGGAGCGGGGATATGCGGAGCGGCTTCGTACCCGGAAATCTCGAAATCCTCATAGTCATAGCCGTCTATGCTGCCCGGATCGCGCAGAATGGTCAGCGTCGGCAGCGGGCCCGGCGTGCGGCTCAGCTGTTCGTTCACCTGATCGAGATGGTTCGAATAGAGGTGGCAATCGCCCCCGGTCCAGATGAAGTCGCCGGGCTCCAGCCCGCATTGCTGGGCGAGCATATGGGTGAGCAGCGCGTAGCTGGCGATGTTGAACGGCACGCCGAGAAACACGTCGCAGCTGCGCTGATACAATTGGAGCGAGAGCCGGCCGTCGGCGACATGCGTTTGAAACAGGCAATGGCAGGGCGGCAGCGCCATGTTGGGCACATCGGTCGGGTTCCAGGCCGAAACGATCTGGCGGCGCGAGGCGGGATTGGTTTTGATCTGTTCGACGAGCCCCGCGATCTGGTCGATATGGACGCCGCCAGGCCCGATCCAGTCGCGCCATTGCTTACCGTAGACGGGCCCCAGATCGCCATCCTCGTCGGCCCATTCGTCCCAGATGCTGACTTTGCGGTCCTGCAGCCAGCGGACATTGGTGTCGCCGCGCAGGAACCATAACAGCTCGATAATGATCGAACGGATATGGAGCTTCTTCGTCGTCAGCAGCGGGAAACCCCCGGCCAGATCGAACCGCATCTGATGCCCGAAGACGGAAAGCGTGCCGACTCCCGTCCGGTCCTCCTGCCGCACGCCGTCGTCGAGAATCCGCTGCATGAGATCGAGATATTGCTGCATGATGTGTGCCTTATGGCCGAGCGAGAGAGCCGGGCCAAGCGATAGAATTCCATCCGATGTGAATGTTCGTGACGGGGCCAGGCCGGTTCGACTGAGGATTGTGTCCGAATCGGACCGAATGTCGTTTTTATCCAATTTCGAGGCAATTATGCTTCCAAGAGGGGGGTGGGAACAAACAGCGGGGGGCAAAAGAATGACCGCCGTCGGGTCGCCGATCGTCGAGAGCCAAATGGACCGCGCGTTTTTCGCGCCGTTGGTCCTGCATCATGATCACGAGCATGCAGTGATCGCGCATCTGGCGGGCGATGGCCGGCTGGTCGCGATCAGCGAGGCCAAAGGCGGTCGCGATCGACTCATTTTGCCGTTGCGGCAGATTGTCGGCGACGCGCTGACCCATGACGGCCGCGCGGTGCTGCTCGCCCATAACCATCCGAGCGGCGATCCGACCCCCAGTGAAACCGACATCGAAACCACGCGCGTCCTGGCCGGGCTCCTGCGCCCGCTCGGCATCCGCATCTACGATCATCTGATCCTGACGCGCAGCGGCGCAACGACGAGTTTTCGGGAGCTTGGCTGGCTTTAGGGCTCGTGGGGCAAATGGCGTGGCGGCTTTCGGATGGAAATCGGCAGTTTCAATGCGATCCGGGCGTTCCCGGAACCGATCGTTCTTTTAGACGAAATGTTGACGAAGATCGGCATGGAGTATGGCGGGAGACCAGCCCATCAGCTCGCCTTTCGGGCCAGCTGGAAAATAACAAACAGGCTTTCGTGGCTTGCAATTGCCGAACACCATGTCCAGATAAGTCGCTGCCAAAAGGAGCAGGCATCGATGAACAACTAAGCAACAGCACGTCTTCCCGACAACTGTTTGCCATGGTGTTCTTATGCCTCATCTCACGCTGGATGCCGTGTCGATTGCGACACCTGACGGCACTGTCCTTTTCTCCGATCTTTCCCTTTCCATCGAACGTGAAGCCGTTGGCCTTTTCGGTCGCAATGGGTCGGGCAAGACCACGCTGCTGAACGCCATCGCCGGTACCGTGCCGTCGATGCATGGAACGATCGCTGCGGATGGCAAGATCGGCCTGTTGAGTCAGAATAGTCTGTCGCCCTGTTCAACCGTTGGCGACATACTGGGAATAGCGGACCATCTGGCCCGGCTCGAGCCTATCGAGGCGGGGACTGTCGTTGGCGACGATCTTGATCTGGCGGATTGGACCCTCTCATCCAGACTGGAAGACGCGTTCGATCGCCTTGGATTGCCGCCATTGGAAATGGAGCGGCCGCTCTCCAGTTTGAGCGGCGGCGAACGGATGCGCCTCAAGCTCGCGGCGCTGCTCCTTCCCGAGCCCGACATATTGCTGCTCGACGAGCCGACGAACGATCTCGACGAAGCCGGACGCGATGCCGTTGCAGACCTGTTTGAGGAATGGAACGGTCCGCTGCTTGTCGCCAGCCACGATCGCCGGCTGCTGGAACGGGTCGACAGGATTGTCGAGCTCTCGCCTGTAGGCGTCACCGTCGTCGGAGGGAATTGGACGGCGTTCAAGCTCCAGCGTGACGCGGAACGCAAGCGCGCCATCAATACGCTTGAACGTGCAAAGGCCGGACTCGATACGGCGCGAAGAGCAAAACAGCGTGAATCGGAAAAGCAGAGAAGGCGGGATAAGCGCGGCCGTGCCATTGCGGCCAAGGGAATGGATCCGAAACCCTATCTTTTCCAGCAACGGCAACGGGCGGAACGGACAGCCGCGCGATACGACGCAATCGGTCAGCGCATCGTCGATCAAGCCGATGCAACGCTTCGCGCTGCCCAGGCGGAGGTCGAGCGGATCGTCCCCATCCGCATTCAACTTCCCCGCTCCGGTCTGTCGGCTGGTCACGTTCTGGCGAACGCGGAGAAGCTCGTCTGCGAACATGGAGGGCGATATCTTTTCGGTCCTTTGGATATCGTCATTCGCGGGCCGGAACGGATCGCGATCACCGGACCGAACGGAGCTGGCAAAACCAGTCTGGTCCGATTGCTGCTGGGATTCGACCGCCCGGCTTCAGGCACGATTGCCGCTGATCGAGAGCGCATCGCCGTGCTCGATCAACATTTGGCAATGCTTGAAGGAGCCGAGGCACTTTTCGACACCATGAGACGGCACAACCCAACGCTTGACCGCCAGACCGTTCACGCAGCCCTTGCCGGATTCGGATTTCGTGGACCATCGGCTAACAGATTGGTGAACGAATTGTCGGGCGGCGAAAGGGTTCGGTTGGCTCTCGCCTGTCTGTTTTCCCGTCCGGAACCGCCGCAAATGCTGATACTGGATGAACCGACAAACTATCTCGATATCGATGCGATCGAACTTCTGGAAAACGCCCTGCGTGACTTCGACGGTGCAATCGTCTGTATCAGCCATGACGCGCAGTTTCGCGACACACTTGAATTGACGCGAAAGATCAACTTGGGTGGTTGATAGAGCCGAGAGCCAGTTCATGAAAGGACTGGCACTGTCGACGCGCACTGTCAGGTCGTAATCGGTTGACGGTCCGAGCCTCCCGAGCCTCGCTCAACGGTCGCTTTCCACTTATCAGCGGCCGTTCCATTTTATTGCCTTGCTGGGCCGCCGCCTATCAGTCCTGCCCGCACGGCTGGATCGCGCCCGGCTCCGGGCGTTCGCCGATCCGTTCGAACATCGCGAAATAGCCCCCGATATCGGGCATCGCGCGATAGACGATCCGGCGATAGCCGACGGCCTCGAACTCGCAATTGAGGAGATCGGGCGGCGTGCCGTGGCGGTTGGTCGGGCGATCGGCATCGACGACGACCACCTGGCCGCCCTCGCGTAGCGCGGGCCGCATATTCCAGAGAAACTCGTACGGGCTTTCGATCTCGTGATACATGTGCACCATGAAGATCCGGTCGAAACTGTCGGGCGGCAATTTGGGATCGGCGAATTCGCCGAGCCGCACGCTGACATTGTCGAGCCGTTCGCGCGTGACGCGCTCCGCCAGCCGATCCCGCGTTTCCGGGATCACGTCCTGGGCGAGCACGCGGCCCGTATCGCCGACGCGCGGCGCGAGGCGGATCGTGTAATAGCCGTTGCCCGCGCCGATGTCGGCGACGGTCATCCCGGCTTCGATATCCGCCATGTCCATTACCGTTTCGGCTTCGTTCACCCGGTCGCGCGACTCTTCGTCGGAAAACTGGCTGGAGATGATGTCGGACACCGGCCGGTCCGCGGGCGGGAAGGGGGAATCGCTTGCGCTGCCCAAGGCGTCGCAACCTCCGGAGAAGAGCAAAAGCAGGCACGCGGCGATGCGCATCAGTCTATATCCTCGACCTCGACTTGTTCCCCTGTCACTCGCTGGGATAGCGCCGCGGCCATGAACTTGTCGAGTTCCCCGTCCAAAACATCGGACGGGGACGAGGAGGTGACGCCGGTCCTCAGATCCTTCACCATCTGATAGGGCTGGAGGACATAGGATCGGATCTGGTTGCCCCAGCCGATGTCGCTTTTGCTGGCATTGACCGCATCGGCTTCTTCCTCGCGCCGCCGCAGTTCGGCTTCGTAGAGCCGCGCTTTCAGCATACTCATCGCCTCGGCCTTGTTCTTGTGCTGCGAACGCCCGCTTTGCGAGGCGACCACGATGCCGGTCGGCTCATGCGTGATGCGGACCGCGCTGTCCGTGGTGTTCACATGCTGTCCGCCCGCACCCGATGCGCGATAGGTGTCGATGCGCAGGTCGCTTTCGACGATCTCGATATCGATATCTTCGTCGATCACCGGATAGACCCAGACGCTGGAAAAGCTCGTATGGCGGCGCGCGGAACTGTCATAGGGCGAGATGCGGACGAGCCGGTGCACGCCGCTTTCGGTTTTCGCATAGCCATAGGCGTTCTCGCCCTTGAGCAGCAGCGTCACGGCCTTCACGCCCGCCTGCTCGCCGGCATGATAGTCGACGATCTCGACCTTGAAGCCGCGCCGCTCGGCCCAGCGCTGATACATGCGCTGGAGCATTTCGGCCCAGTCTTGGCTTTCGGTGCCGCCGGCGCCGGCGTGAATCTCCAGATAGGTGTCGTTGCCGTCCGCTTCGCCTGCGAGCAGCGCCTCGGTCTTGTCGAGTTCGGCGCGTTCGGCGAGCGCGGCCAGCGCCGCGACCGCATCGTCGACCAGCCCGTCATCGCCCTCGGCTTCGGCCATTTCGATCATTTCGGCTGCATCGTCGCGTTCCTGGCTGATCTTGCGCACGGCCGTCATCGCCGCATCGAGCCTGCCGCGCTCACGCATGACCTCGCGCGCCGCCTTGGGATCGTCCCAGAGCGACGCGTCCTCGACCTTCGCATTCAACTCGGCAAGCCGATCCTTTGCTACGTCCCAATCGAGGAAACGGCGCAACAGGTCGACGGCCTGGTTGATCTGATCGATATGGGCTTGCGCTTCGGCGCGCATGATAATCTCCGGACTGTGTAAGGGTAGCGTCTAGCCGTTGGCTCTAAGCGTGTCGAAGGACGTATGCCGGCCTGCGACGCGGGCTCCGACAGGCTCAGTCCTGACGGTTTTCAGGCTAATAGATACCGCCCTCGGATTGCAAGAATTCGTTGTCGTTGCGCGGGGCATCGATCTCGACCGTATTCTGCGCTTCTTCGGGCAGGATCGCGCGCACCGGTCGACGGGCGACCACGTCGCGGCGGATCGTACGGGTCGGCTCGCTGTCAGGCCGGAAGGCCTCCCAGATGATCGCGGCTCTCGGGTCGTCGCTCGGCCAGCCGCCGAATACCCGGCGGCCGCTGCGGCGGTCGATGCGGACCATGCGCATGCCGCGCGGTGCGCGGAACGGTACGACGGCCTGATCCTCCAGCACGTCGGCCATGAACTGCCGGAAGATCGGCGCGGCGAGCGTGCCGCCCGCGCCGAAGCCGATGCTGCGAGCCTGCCGGTCGTACCCCATATAGACGCCGGCCACGATATCGGGCGTGCCGCCGACGAACCAGACATTGGTCGGCCCGGTGGTCGTTCCGGTCTTCCCGAAAATCGGATGGCCGAGATCGCGCAGGATCGTCGCCGTGCCGCGCTGGATCACGCCCTGAAGGATATGGACCATCTGGAAGGCGGTCATCGCATCGATCACCTGGCGGCCGGGGATCGGCGGACGCGGCATCCGGCCGCCGTCCCAGTCATTGGCGTTACAGCCCTCGCAGGCGCGCCAATTGGCCGGGTATATCACTTCACCGCGGCGGTTCTGCACATAGTCGATCAGCGACGGACCGACATCGCGGCCATGATTGGCGAGCATGCCATAGGCGTTGACGAGCCGGAGCACGGTCGTGTCTCCAGCGCCGAGCGACGTCGAGAGGAAGGGCTCATGCTGGCCGATCCCGGCATTGTCGATCAGCTCCACGACATTTTCGATGCCAGTTTCGGACGCCGTGCGCACCGTCATCAGGTTGCGCGACTGTTCAAGGCCCCAGCGCAGGGTCTGCGGTCCGGCCACGCCGCCGCCCGAGTTGCGGAAGCATTTCCGGCCGAGCCGCGCGCCCTGATAGACGCAGAAGGGGCCGTCGACGATGATCGAGGCCGGGGTCATCCCGTTTTCGAGCGCGGCGGCGTAAACGAAAGGCTTGATGCTCGATCCAGGCTGCCGTTCGGCCTGGGTGGCGCGGTTGAACGGTTCGAGCGCCTGGCTGAACCCGCCCTGCATAGCAAAGACACGGCCGGTCCGGACGTCCTCCACGACCATGCCGCCCGAAATATCGGGCACTTTCGCCAGCACGTAATTGCCGCCGCTCGGCCGCACCGTGATGATGTCGCCGGGCTGCATCGTCGAAAAGGCGGTGCCGCCGCCGCGCCGCGCGACCGACGCGCCGGAGCGCGGCAGGCTGGCCGTTTCGCCGTCGGAGAAACCGATCTGCGCGGCGTTGCCGTCCTTCGAGATAACGACCGCGACACGCCAATCCTCGTAATCGACCGCAAGGTTGGCGCTGGCGAGCCGGGAGCGCCATTCGCCGTCTTCCATCGGGATGCTGGCGATCGGCCCGGCCCAGGCGCGGCCGCGATCGAAGCGGAGCAGCCCCGCACGCAAGGCGTTTTCGGCGCTCGCCTGCATCTCCGGATCATAGGAGGTGCGCACCCACAGGCCGCCGGAATAGACGCCGTACGGCCCGTCCTCCGTATCCTCGCCGAAACTGTCGACGAGGATGCGGCGCACTTCTTCCATATAATAGCCGCCGACATTGTCGGTGACGGATCGCGAAGTCCGCGTGACGCCGAGCGGCTGCGCGCGCGCGGCTTCATAGCTCGCCTCGTCGATCCAATCATTTTCGCGCATCAGACCGAGCACGAGATTGCGGCGGCCCAGCGCGGCATCGGGATTGGTCGACGGGTTGTAGCGGGACGGGGCCTGGGGAAGGCCGGCAAGGAAGGCTGCCTCGTGCAGTTCGAGTTCGGCGACGTCCTTGTTGAAATAGGCACGCGCCGCCGCCTGGACGCCATAGGCGTTGCGGCCGAGGAAAATCTGGTTGAGATAGAGTTCGAGAATCCGCTGCTTGCTCAGCGCGCCTTCGATACGGGTCGCGAGGATGGCTTCGCGAATCTTGCGGGTGATCGAATATTCGTCGGTCAGCAAAAGGTTTTTCGCGACCTGCTGGGTGATCGTCGATCCGCCGCGGGCCCGCTCTTCCGAGCCTGACAAGGCGATTCTCGTATAATCGATCGCCGCGGCGGCGAGACCGGGATAGTCGAGCCCGTTATGGGTGAAGAACGAGGCGTCCTCTGCCGCGAGAAACGCGCGGATAAGCTGGGGCGGATATTCCTCGAAGGCCAATTCGACCCGGCGTTCGCGCGCGAAGCTCTGCACGGGTTCGCCGTTTACATCGCGAACGAAGGTCGGCAGCGCGGGTTCGTAATCGAGCAGCGTGTCGGTCGACGGCAGATCCCGCATGAAGGTAAACCAGAAGCCGATCATCGCGAGGATGGCGATAAGCACGAGATAAAGCGGCCAGCGATAGCGGCGTTTGCCCAGAATACGGCGCACGCTCGCCATGAACCCCGTCGTCTCGCGCCGGAGCTTCACATTCATGCTGGTTTCGCCAGTATCGTTCTGGGCAATGTCCGTCATCGGCCGCCGGTTTACCAGCTTTGGTAATCGATGCCAGCCGGTTTTTGATCGGGAAACCGTTCCATTCGACGAAAATGCGGCGCTCTCGTCGCGTGGTTCAGTCCGTGCTGGTCGTCTGGCGCGCGAAATGGGTTTCGATCGCATCGGCCAGTCCGCGCGCGATGGTGCGTTGGCCGTCCCGTGAAAACAGCCGGCGTGCATCGGCCGAATTGGTCAGATAGCCGGATTCGAACAGGATCGACGGCATGTCGGGCGCTTTGAGCACCGCGAAGCCCGCAAAACGGTGATAATCGCTGCGGAATGGAACCGTGTCGCCGGCTTCGCGGCGCAAAAGCGAAGCAAAACGGGCCGAGATGTTCATCGTCTCGCGTTGGGTGAGGTCGATTAGGATCGAGCGGACATCGTCGTCCGCGCCGCCCAGATTGACGCCGTTGATGATGTCGGCGGCGTTTTCCCGGCTGGCGAGCCGCGCGGTTTCCTGGTCCGAAGCGACTTCGGAGAGGGTGTAGATTGTCGCGCCGCGCGCTTCGCGGTTTGCGGCCGCGTCGGCGTGAATCGAAATGAACAGCTCACCGCCGAGGCGCCGCGCTATCTCATAGCGCTCGCGCAGCACCAGAAACCGGTCGTCGTCCCGCGTTAGCGCCACCCGCACCCGGCCGGAAGCGAGCAGAGCGTCGCGGGTGGCCAGGGCGATGGCGAGGGTCACGTCTTTTTCGTGTCGGTTGCCGAACGGCGAGATCGCGCCCGGATCGTGGCCGCCATGACCGGCATCGATCACGACAAGCGGACGGCCGCGCGGCCCCTGGGCCTCGGGCAGCTCCATTTCTCCGGCCGGCGTCGCGCGCGGCAAGCGGACGGTCAGCTCGCCGCGGCCCCTTGGCGGGCGCGCCCGGAAAGCCATGGGCGGCAGGAAGCGCGCCCGGCCCGCCTCGGCGGCGCCGGCGAACTGGATGCGGCTGACCGGTCGGATATCGAGCGTGAAGGACCGGCCGTCTGCCGCGAAACCGCCATTGCCGAAGACTGCAGGCCGCGCCAGATCGAGCACGACGCGTGCGGTTTGCGGATCATATTGGCCTTGACGCACCGCCCGGATCGGGCCCGCGCGGCCGGTATCGTTTCCGGCCCGCGCGCCCGATACATCGATCGCAATGCGATATGGGTTGTCGAGCACGAAAGCCGATGCATCTTCGACATAATCGTCGAACTGCACCGTGATCCGTTCGGGAGTCACGTCCACGGCTTCGATGGCAGTGGCCAGAGCCGGCTGCCAACCGAAAATCGCGAATATGGCGAGCAAAAGGGACATCATCCCATATTGCCGCGCTCTACCCCCGTTGGTCCAGCGCAAACGCATCATTAAGGTTACCCTTGTGTGTTTTCGTTCGGGGGCCGGGATAGGTTTTCGGCTTCAAAACGAGGTGAAAGAGTGCGGTTAACAACGGGTTCACCATGTTTATCCGGGCTTTGTACGCCATGTTTGAGCGGCTTTTTCTTGCGGCGCGGGAAACGCGCTGCTAGCGCTTGGCGCGGACAAGGGGTTGAATGTGCCGTTCGGCATGGCAATTTCTGTCTCGATGCGCCGGCGCATTTCCGCCCGGCCGACCAGGTTGACGCTGCATGAGGCATTCACTTCCCGAACGACAGGCGATGCGCGATCCGCGCGGCCTCGCGTTTGTGGCAAGCCGTCCCGCCCCCGAGGCCGGACATGCCGATGCAGCAGAAGCGATTTTTCCCAATTCACCAAGGATGGGCACGACGCATAAGGCGGTCGCATGTCGCCCATTCCCATTAATTCGTATGCACGGCCGGACCAACGCGTTCGCCCGGCATGCTCGGAGACACATAAATGGCAACGCGTATGTTGATCGATGCGCGCCACCGGGAAGAGACCCGTGTGGCCGTCGTCAAGAACAATCGGATCGAAGAATTTGATTTCGAATCCGAAGAGCATAAGCAGCTCAAGGGCAATATTTACCTAGCCAAGGTTACGCGGGTCGAACCCTCGCTCCAGGCGGCGTTCGTCGATTATGGCGGCAATCGCCATGGTTTTCTGGCCTTCAGCGAAATCCATCCAGATTATTACCAAATCCCGAAAGAGGACCGCGACAGGCTGCTCGCCGAAGAGGTCGAGCAGGCGAAGGAAGAAGCCAAGCTTCGCGAAGACGAAGACGATGAAAAGGCCGAACAGAAGGCCGATGATTCCGACGAGGAAGAGGGCGAAGAGACCGAAGAGGCCGAAGTCGAGGAAACCGGCGACGCCGATGCCGATGAAGAGCATCATGACGAACCATCCGTGCAGAATATCCGCAAACGCCGGATGGATTTGCGCCGCCGCTATAAGATCCAGGACGTCATCCGCCGCCGTCAGGTGCTGCTCGTCCAGGTCGTCAAGGAGGAGCGCGGCAACAAGGGCGCGGCACTGACCAGCTATCTCTCGCTCGCCGGCCGCTATTGCGTGCTGATGCCCAATACGTCGCATGGTGGCGGGATCAGTCGGAAGATTTCCAACGCATCGGATCGCAAGCGCCTGAAGTCGGTCATTTCCGATCTCAAACTGCCCGACACGATGGGCTGTATCGTCCGCACGGCGGGCATGACGCGGACCAAGACCGAGATCAAACGCGATTTCACCTATCTCGCCCGGCTGTGGGACGAGATTCGCGAAACGACGCTCAAAGCTACCGCGCCGGAGAAAATCTACACCGACAGCGATCTGATCAAACGCGCGATCCGCGACATCTATAATCGCGATATCCAGGAAGTGTTTGTCGAAGGGGAAGAGGGTTATAAGGCTGCCAAATCCTTCATGAAGCTTCTGATGCCGAGCCATGCCCGCCGGGTGCAGCAATATGCCGAAGCCACGCCGTTGTTTCAGCGCTACCAGGTCGAAGATCAGCTCGGTGCGATGTATCAACCGCTGGTTCAGCTGAAATCGGGCGGTTATCTGGTGATCAATCCGACTGAAGCGCTCGTCTCGATCGACATCAACTCGGGCCGCTCGACGCGCGAGCACAATATCGAGCAGACGGCGCTCAAGACGAATATCGAGGCGGCGCGCGAGATCGCGCGCCAGCTGCGTCTGCGCGATATGGCCGGGCTCGTCGTTATCGATTTCATCGACATGGATCACCGCTCGAACAACCGGAAGGTCGAAAGCGCGCTCAAAGAGGCGCTCAAGAACGATCGCGCGCGGATTCAGGTCGGCCGGATTTCCTCCTTCGGGCTCTTGGAAATGAGCCGCCAGCGGTTGCGCACGGGCGTGCTCGAAGCTTCGACCATTCCCTGCCCACATTGCGATGGCACGGGACTGATGCGTACGCCCTCGTCCGCCGGGCTTTCGGCGCTGCGTATGCTCGAAGAGGAAGCGGCCAAGGGCAAGGGATCAGAACTCTCGCTGACTTGCTCGCGCGATGCGGCGGTCTATGTGCTGAATTCCAAGCGCAAGGATCTGGGCGAGATCGAGGAACTGTACGGCGTTTCGATCGAGGTGATGCCGGATCGCACGCTCGAGGGCGCGGCGATGGAGGTTACCGCATCCGGCCCGGCACCGACCAAGAAAGTCGAAATCGTGCCGCTCGCGCTCGAAGATGATGACGACGAGGTGATCGACGAGATCGAAGAAGAAGATGATGAGCAGGACGAGAAGCCCCGTTCGCGCCGTCGTCGCGGTCGCCGTGGCGGCCGGGGACGCCGGGGCAAGCCCAAATCCGCCGACACCGAGAGCGAAGACGAGGGCGAAAGCGAAACGCAGCAGGCCGGTGACGGCGAAGGCGACGATGATGGCGCCCCCCGCAAGAAATCCCGGCGGGGCCGTCGGGGCGGCCGTCGGCGGAAAGGTGCGCAGGATGCCGAAACATCCTCCGAGGAGAGTGCCGAGGCTGGCGAGAACGCGCCCGCCGAAGAGAAAACAGACGAGCCGGTCGCGGCGTCCGACGAGGCGGTAGCGGAGAAACCCAAACGCCGCTCGCGGAAAAAGGCGGAGCCGGAAGACGCCAAGGCCGAAGAACAGGCAGCGTCCGAACTCGCCGTAGATGCAACGGAAGAAAAGCCCAAGCGCCGCCGCTCGCGGAAAAAGGCGGATAGCGGGGCGAGCGACAGCGGCGCGACAGCCGAGGCGGCCGCTGAAGACACCGCGGAAGCCAAGCCGGTCAAACCCGCACGTTCGCGCAAGAAAGCCGAAAAGGCCAATGGCAGCGAAGCGCCGGCCGCCGAAGACGCGCCCGTCGCGGAAACCACCGACCAGGGCAGCGACAGTGAGCAAACGCCCCGGCGCGGCTGGTGGCAGCGGACGTTCGGCGAATAGGCGGAATATGACCGCCGGGACCCAGCTTTCATCTCCGGTTCAGGCACATCGCCCGATTGTCGCCGTGATGACTGGGTCCCGCCCGATTCACGCCATTTCGGCGGCCGCCATGCTGCGCGTTGCGCTCGTGCTGCTGCTCAGCCTTGTCCTGGTGGTCCGACCCGTCGCGGCCCAGTCGATCCTGCGTGACGCCGAAACAGAAACGTTGCTCAACGACATGGCCGCGCCGCTGGTTGAGGCGGCGGGCCTTGAACCCAACGGGTTCGAGATCGTACTTGTGAGCGACAGAAGCATCAATGCTTTCGTTGCCGGCGGGCAGCGCGTATTTATTCATTCGGGCCTCATAATGGCAGCGGACAACGCCAATGAAGTGCAGGGCGTGATCGCGCACGAGATCGGCCATGTGACGGGCGGCCATGTGATCGCGATTCAGGATGCGATGGGCGATGCTGGCGGGATCAGTATCTTATCGCTGCTGCTCGGCGCGGCGGCGATCGCCGCGGGCGCGGGCGAGGCGGGTCTCGCTATGCTTTCGGCCGGTTCACGGGCGGCGATCGGCAATTTTCTCGCCTTTAGTCGGACTCAGGAATCGGCGGCGGACCTCGCCGGCGCGCAGTATCTTTCGGGTGCAGGCATAAGCGGTCGCGGCAGTCTCGCTTTTTTCCGGCGACTGCAGAATCTCGAATATCGGCTGAATATTCCGCAAGATAACAGCTACGAACGCACGCACCCGTTGACGGGCGAGCGGCTCGCAATTCTCGAAGAACTGTATCAGAGTGATCCGGCCTGGAACGCCGAGACTGATCCTGCGCTTGAAGCGCGTTTCCAGCGGGCGCGCGCCAAGCTGATCGGCTTCGTCCAGCAGCCGGAACAGACACTAATCAACTATCCGGAGAGCGATACATCGGTACCGGCGCGGTATGCGCGGGCCTATGCCTATCACAAACAGGCTTTTCCGGATCGCGCGCTCGCCGAGATTGATTCGCTGCTCGCGGGTGCGCCGGGCGATCCCTATTTCCTCGAGTTGCGCGGCCAGATATTGCTCGAATCGGGGCGGCCCGACGAAGCCCTGGCTGATTTGCGCACGGCGCTCGCCAATTCGCGCAACCATCCGCTGATCGCCTCGATGTTCGGCCATGCGCTGATCGCGACCGAGGATGAGGAGCATCTGGCCGAGGCGCGGCGCGTGCTGCGCACGGCGGTCGCGCGGGACAATCGCAACCCCTTCGCCTGGCGCCGGCTCGGCTATATCTATTCGCGTGAAGGCGATCTCGCGCGTGCCTATCTGGCCACGGCCGAATATGCGACGCTGGCGGGATCGCCGCAGGAAGCTCTGGTGAATGCGCGCCAGGCCATGCAGGGCATTCCGGATGGCACGCCGGACTGGCTGCGCGCGCAGGATATCGCGTTGATTGCCGAAGCCGCGATCGAGGAACGGGGTGGTCGCCGCCGCCGCTAGATGACAAGAGCCGGAAACGATCAGGATTAGGCCGGAAGCAGGCCAGAGAAGCAGGGAAGTCCGATGAACGCCAACCGATGGATTCTTAGCGGAGCGATAGCGCTGGCGGCCGCATTTGCCGCCTTCTTATTTCTCCGCGCCGATGGATCGGAAGCCGCTGACGGCCAGACGCCGGTGAATCTGCCGGCCGGCCTCGAACGGTCTGATCTCGAAACGGTGATCCGCGAATATATCCTCGCCAATCCGGAGATTATTCCCGAGGCGATGGAGCGGCTGCAGGAACGTCGGATGGTGCAGATGATTTCGTCGGTGCGCGACGAACTGGAAACGCCGTTCGAAGGCGCTTGGGCGGGCGCGGCCGATGCCGATGTCACGATCGTCGAATTTTTCGATTATGCCTGTGGTTTCTGCCGGACGAGCCTGCCCGATCTCGAACGCCTGCTGGCCGAGGACGACAATCTGCGCGTCGTGTTCCGCGAACTGCCGATTCTCAGCGAAGAGAGCGTCGATGCCGCGCGTGTCAGCCTGTCGGCGGCGCGCCAGCAGGAATATTTCGAGTTCCATCGCGCCATGTTCGATGCCGGTCGCCCGGGCGCGTCGACTATCGCCGAGGCGCAGCGCAGCGCCGGGCTCAACGCGGCGCAGGTTCGGAGCGACGTCAACGATGCCGCGATCGAAACCGAAATCCGCAACAACCGCGAGCTGGCAGGGCGGCTCGAGCTGACCGGCACGCCCGCTTTCGTCGTCGGCGACCGGATATTGTCGGGCGCGGTCGGCTATGATCGGTTACGCGAAGCGGTAGCCGAAGCGCGGGCGGCTTCGGGCGACTGACGAGCGCGGGCCCTAGCCCTTCGCGAGATCGCCAAGCAGCGTCATCTCCGCTTCGTTCATACTGTCCGGCATAAGGATGATGGAACGCGATGGCGGCAGGAACCAGAGCACGGCCCGGGCGAAATTGTCGGCATAAGCATCGCTTTCGAAGGCATTTCTGGACACATTCACGATCAGTGACCGGGACGGTTGCATCTCGGCCGACATCATCACCGATACGCGCGGTTCGGCGACCTTCCAGACGTCCTTGAGATGCCGGTCCAGCGCTTGGGCGGCTTCCCGGGACAGATAATCGGCCGAGGGCGTGCCCTGCATGATCCTCGTTCCCGCCTTTACGGTCACGTTGCCGCTCTCGGCACCGTTGCCGGCTTCATCGAGGTCGACGGGATCGCCGCGCCAGTCGCGATAGCGCACGATACTCTCGATTACGCCCATTGGGATCACATAGGCCGGGTCAGCGGCTTGGGGGTCGGGAAACAGGACAGCCCCCGACCCGGCATCGAGACAGGGTTGCGCCAGTGACGCCAGATTGTGAGCGACGAAACTGTGGCTGACCGGCATATCGAAACGCAGATAGGCGAAGCCGTCGGGCCCGATAAAGGGTTTCGACGAGGGTATTTCGATCGCGGCGGTCCACAGTGCCGAAAAGAAAGCATGCGCCCAGCCATCGTCGCGCCGTTCGGGCGGGACGGCGACAAGCTGCCGAAGCTGCTCGGTTGCATCGGGATCGGGGGGAGTGTCGACGGCCGGATCGATCGGCAGGATGTCCATCCCGGGCGATGGTCCGTCGCGATTGCCGAAGAGTTTGCCGAACAGGCTCACTCCTGTACCTTAAACCCTTTCGCGATCACATACCATTCGGACGAGCCTTTCCGGCTCGCCGGCGGCTTGGCGTGCTTTACCGTGGCGAAGTTGCGCTTGAGCTCGGCCACCAGCATATTGTCAGCGCCGCCCGCCAGCACCTTGGCGAGAAACGTGCCGCCGGGACGCAGCACTTCGGTCGCGAACAGCGCCGCCGCCTCGACCAGCGCCATGGTTCGCAGATGATCGGTCTGTTTGTGACCGACCGTGTTAGCCGCCATGTCCGACATCACCAGATCCGCCCGGCCGTCCAGCGCTTCGGTCAGTTTTTCGGGTGCGTCCTCGTCGAGGAAATCCATCTCGAAAATGGTGACGCCCTCGATGGGGTCGGTCGGCAACAGGTCGATACCGACGATTTTCGCCTGGGGCGCCTTTTGCCTGGCGACCTGGGACCAGCCGCCCGGCGCGATGCCGAGATCGACGATCCGCGCCGCGCCCTTCAACAGTTCGAACCGGTCGTCGAGTTCGATCAGCTTATAGGCTGACCGCGCGCGATAGCCGTCCGTCTGGGCGCGTTTCACATAAGGATCGTTGATCTGGCGTTCGAGCCAGCGGCGCGAGGATTCAGACCGGCCGCGCGCCTTGCGGACGCGTTTTTTGCCGCCGTTAGACACGAACGATGGGGCTTTTCTTTGTCAGACTCAACCTAGCGGTCAAGCGTCGCAACGCCCTCCCGACCTCCCGAAAGGGTACACTCAATGGGAGGTCGGGAGGGGGTGCGGGCCGGTGCGGCGATTCTTTCGCTGAGGAAAAATTCTGATAAAAAGAATCCGGCACGATCCGATACTCCGTCACGCCTGCCATTCCTGTGCCATCATCGAACGCAATATCCCCTCGCGGATACCGCGATCGGCGATACCGATGCGCTCGGCCGGCCAGATATCGAGAATGGCTTCGAGAATGGCGCAGCCCGCGACGACAAGATCGGCACGCTCGGCACCGATGCACGGCACCTCCGCGCGTTCGGATACGGATTTGTGCGCAAGGTCCGTGCTGACGGCGCGCAGCGCTTCGGACGGGAGTACCAGTCCATCGATCTTGCTCCGGTCGTAGCTCGGCAGTTCGAGGTGAACGCTGGCCAGCGTCGTCACCGTACCGCTCGTTCCCAGCAGTCGCGGTTGATAGCCGATAGTCGGCAGGGTCGATGCGAAATCGGCGAAGCTGGCTGCTACGCGGTTGCGCATCCGGTTATAGGTATCAAGCCGGTCTTCGAGTGTCGTCAGATCGTTGAATTCCTTTTCCGCGAGGCTCACCACGCCCCAGGGCGCGCTGTACCAGGAGAGGATTTCCGGTTCGCCACCCCTGTTTCCCTTCGCGCCCGGCTCGATCAGGACGAGTTCGGTCGATCCGCCGCCGATGTCGAAGATCAGCGCGGGGCCGTCGCCGGGCTCGAGCAGGATATGGCAACCGAGGACCGCGAGCCGCGCCTCTTCCTGCGGACTGATGATATCGAGCGCGATTCCCGTTTCCTCGCGCACGCGGCGGACGAAATAGCGGCCATTGGCCGCCCGGCGGCAGGCTTCGGTCGCAACCGAACGCGACAGGCTGACATGGCGCCGCCGCAACTTGTCGGCGCATATTGACAGGGCGGCAACCGCGCGGTCGATCGCGGCGTCGCTCAGACGCCCCGTCGTCGACAGGCCTTCGCCGAGCCTGACGATCCGGGAAAAGGCGTCGATGACGGTAAAGCCGTCATCGGCCGGCCGCGCGACGAGCAGGCGGCAATTGTTCGTGCCCAGATCGAGCGCGCCATAGCTGCGACGGTTGTGAAAGTTATGGCCGTTATGGCGCGGATGCCTGTGCCGATGATCATGCGCGGCGCCCGGTCCGGCGCCGGCTTGCGGATTGGGGCTGGCGATATGGTCGTCCACGCCGATTACTTCTTCTAACTCTTATGTTTTCCGAAACGGCTGATGCCGCCGGTACTTAGCTCGAAGACTAGCGCAAAGAGACGGGACAGGGCAAGCCGGGCGGATTGACAGCATTTGCCGTGCTGCCTATGTCGCCGCCTCCCGGTTGCCCCGTCGTCTAATGGTAAGACTACGGACTCTGACTCCGTCAATCGTGGTTCGAATCCACGCGGGGCATCCAGCGGACCGCTTCTTCGGACATCGCGATATCGACCATGGCCCAAAGGCCATCGGTGTAATCGGCCGCGGATCGCATATATCGGGATTCCTCCCCTTGCGATCAGAGAAGAGTTGCGCCCATGTCAGACCAGCCTTCGAAGCGCCGATCGCGCAGCGTGCCGAAGAGCCGGCTGTCCCGCCTGGGGTCGTTCGGGCGGCTCGCGGGCAGCGTCGCGGGCGGGGTTCTGGCGGAGGGGACACGGCGGATCGCATCGGGCGAACGCCCTCGCATGCGCGATTTGGTGATGACGCCGCGCAACTTCTCGAAACTGGCCGATCGGCTGTCGCATCTGCGCGGCGCGGCGATGAAGCTCGGCCAGATGATTTCGATGGACGCGGGCGACATGCTGCCCCGGGAGCTGGCGGAGATCATGGCGCGCCTGCGCGATCAGGCGCATCATATGCCGCCCGGCCAACTCAATCGCGTGCTGGAAAAGGAATGGGGGCGCGAATGGCGCGGGCAGTTCGCCCATTTCAACGCCACGCCGCTGGCCGCCGCGTCGATAGGCCAAGTCCACCGGGCGACGACCAGGGACGGTCGGGACCTGGCGATCAAGGTGCAATATCCCGGTGTCCGCGAAAGCATCGATGCCGATGTGGACAATGTCGCGACCCTGCTTCGGGTATCCGGCTTGCTGCCCAAGGAGCTCGAGATCGGGCCGCTTCTCGAAGAGGCCAAGGCCCAGTTGCGCGCCGAGGCCGACTATCTGCACGAGGGCGCGCAGATGCGCGATTACGCCGCGCTGCTCGACGGCGATCCCGATTATCTGCTGCCGCGCCTGCAGACCGATCTGACAACCGACCGCGTGTTGGCGATGACCTTCGTAGAAGGGCGGCCGATCGAGCACGCCGCCAGCGAAAGCCAGGATCGGCGCGACGCGTTGATGCATGCGCTGATCCGGCTGGTCCTGCGCGAACTGTTCGAATTCCGCGTCATGCAGACCGATCCTAACTTTGCCAACTACCGCTACCAGCCGGATAGCGGAAAACTCGTCCTGCTCGATTTCGGCGCGACGCGCTCGGTCGCGGCGGAGACCGCCAACGGGTATCGCGATCTGCTTGCCGCCGGCCTGTCCGAGGATCGTGATGCGGTACGGGTTGCAGCCATGGCGGCGGGGTTCATTTCTGAGACTGCAGTGATCCGCCATCGCGCCTTGGTGGATGAAATGATCGCTATCGTCGTTGCGGAAATGAACCGGCGCGACGCCTTCGATTTCGGCGACCGGGCCTTTGTCTCGGTGTTACGCGATCAGGGCATGGCCGTGGCGGAGGATCGGGCGAGCTGGCACATTCCCCCGGTCGATACGCTGTTCGTCCAGCGCAAGGTCAGCGGTACCGCGCTGATCGCCGCGCGTCTCAAGGCCCGGGTCGATGTGCGCGCGATGGTCGAGGGCTATCTCGGCAAAAGTGTCCGGGCCGACTGGCCGGGGCGGTCCTAGCGCAGCGAGTCGATCTCGCGGGAAAGAGCGCTGTCACGATGCGCGAGCATGCGGGACGCTTCCGACAGATGCCGGCGTTCGGCGCCGATATAGCGTGCCTCGTGGGCATATTCGGCGCGGCGGTTGGCCTTGGCGCGGTGCAGCGCCCAGCCGGCTATCAGATAGGCGGGGATCAGCCAGGCGGTGACGAAGATCGTCACGCCGATCGCGGCTATACGCACCCATAGCGCGTTCGCGCCGAGCGAATTGCCGATCGCTGCGCAGACGCCGAGAACCCGGCGCTCCTGCTTTACGACTGCATTTCTTCCATACCGATATCCCATCGTCTTTCTCCCTTCCTGTTCTAACCGGCCGATCGGCCGTTATTCTTTCTGAGTTCCGCGAGCTCCGCATCGATCCGCGCAGCGATGACGGGATCGTCTTCGGGGCGTAGTTCGGGTTCGGCGCCGATCGCGGCGGCTTCGGCATGACCTTCGGCCTCGTCGACCTTGCGTTCGAGTTCGTCGAAGCGCGAGAAGGCGTCCTGCATGGCGCCGCCGTTCATCAATTCGCGCAGGCGAATGCTGTTCTCCGCCGATTCCAGCCGTGCGCGGATGTTGCTACGTTTTCGGCAGGCTTCGCTAAGCTTGGTTTGAAGACGCGTGATATCGGCATGGTTGGCGTCGATCGACTGGGCGAGAGTTGCGGTTTCTTCCGCGATCTCCGTGGCGCGCGCATCGGCCTTGCCTTTTTCGACCAGGGCCTGGCGCGCCAGATCGTCGCGATCCCGCGATATCGCCAACTCGGCCTTTTCGTGCCAATTCTCGGCAATCCGTTTCAGTCCGTCGTGCGCCGCCAGCATCTCCTTGTGATCGGCAATCAGCTTTGCGGTCGAGGCGCGGGCATGGACGAGCGTTTCTTCCATCTCGCAGATGATCATCCGGATCATCTGTTCGGGTTCCGGGCTGCGATCTAGCATCTCGCCGAGATTGGCGGCGAGAATGTCCCGCATCCGCGAGAAGAGCCGTGCGCTCCGGCTGCTGATCGCGGGCGCCGCATAATCGGCGCGCGAAGACAGCGCGGTCGCTATCGGCGCAAGATCGAGCCGCGTGGCCATTACGCCACGCCGCCCGGGTTGGTGATGGAAGCGATCTGCACCGGGCCGCCCGCCTGAACGGGGCCGACCGTGCCGAATACGCACATCGCGGATACCGCTGCTGCGGCGATTGTGGCGAAGAGCCGATGCTGTAGTCCGAGTTGGTTATTCATGTCTGGTCTCCTGAACCTTGGCCGTTTTTCCTGTTGTTCCGGCTTGTGCCGGTAACGCCCCATATTAAGCAGGAGCTGTGCCAGTTTTGAGGAATATCGTATTTTCAGAGTCTTAGGGTGTCATTGGTCGATGAAATCTTGTAAAAATTCCTGAATAATAGCAATTTACACCAATATGCGGGCCAGCATATCTCGGGAGCTTCGGAACGATCATGCGGCCGTCGGAGGGTGGACGGAGGCGGTTACGGTGTTGCGACGTGAAAATCGGCCAGAGGTCTGTAACGTCATGGCGTTGGGCCGCGAATTGCGCGATAACCGCAGTTCAAAAAAGGGGCGACGACATGGCGAGAGACGATGGCGAAACGGCGGACCCGCAACCCGGCGAACTGGTAAAGCGTCACCGGATATCCACGCGCCTTTGGCACTGGACCAACGCCATCGCGATCTTCGTTCTGCTGATGAGCGGGCTCTCCATCTTCAACGCCCATCCGCGGCTCTATTGGGGCAGCTATGGCGCGAATTTCGACGAGGCCTGGCTCGAAATCTACAGCGAGGACGATCGCGGCTATCTGGAGATTGGCGACCGGCGCTGGGACACGACCGGCGTGCTCGGCCGCTGGACCGAGCCCGACGGCGATATCTCGACGCGCGCCTTTCCACACTGGTCGACCATTCCCGGCTATTACAGTCTCGCGACTGGGCGGCTTTGGCATTTCTTCTTCGCCTGGATCTTCGTGTTGGCGGGGCTCGCCTATTGGGCCTGGAGTTTCGGCAACCGCCATGTGCAGCGCGATCTGGCGCCGAAGCGCAAGGAGTTGTCGCTCAAGCACATCTGGCATGACATCAAGGATCATGCCCGGCTGCGTTTCCCGACCGGGGCCGAGGCGCTGAACTATAATATCCTGCAAAAGCTCAGCTATATGATCGTGTTGTTCGTGCTGCTGCCGCTGATCGTGCTGACGGGTCTCACCATGTCTCCGACGATGAACGCGGCCTGGCCCTGGCTGCTCGATATCTTCGGCGGACGGCAGTCCGCGCGCTCGATCCATTTCATCGTCGCGTTCCTGATCGTCACCTTCATCGCCGTGCACCTGATCATGGTGGTGCTGGCCGGGCCGTTCAACGAGATTCGATCGATGATTACCGGGCGGTTCCGTCTGCCCAGGGAGCGTAAGGAGAAATCCGAACCGACGCCCGCAACGCCCGCCGAGGAGACCGCCTGATGAGCATCGTCACGAATCGCCGCAAATTGATCGCCGGATTCGGCAGCTCCGTGCTGCTCGCGGGATGCGACAGCTGGAGCCGCAGCGATCGGGTGAAGAACGTCCTTGCGTCGGCCGAGGGGCTGACGATGCGTGCGCAGCGGTTGATCACCAACCGCGAGGCCCTGGCCCGCGAGTTCACCCTGGCCGATCTCTCGCCCCGCTTCCGCGCGAATGGCAGCCGCACCGCGGACACCGCCCAGGGCGTCGACTACCAGACGATGTTGGCCAATAATTTCGCCGACTATCGGCTGCAGGTGGACGGTCTCGTACGTCGCCCGCTATCCCTGTCGCTGGCCGACTTGCGCGCTATGCCGAGCCGGACCCAGATTACCCGGCACGATTGCGTCGAGGGCTGGAGCGCGATCGGCCAGTGGATGGGAACCCCGCTCTCCCGCATCCTCGATCTCGCCGGGCTGCGCGATACGGCCAACTATATCGTCTTCCATTGCGCCGATACCTATGGGTCGCAGAACCGGCCCTACTATGAGAGCATCGATCTGATCGATGCGTTCCATCCGCAAACCATCCTCGCCTACGACATGAACGGCGAACAGCTGCCCGAACGCCATGGCGCGCCGCTGCGGGCGCGGATCGAGCGTCAGCTTGGCTACAAGCATGCGAAATTCGTGATGCGGTTGGAAGCGGTCGAAAGCTTCGACGATATCTACGGCGGCAAGGGCGGCTATTGGGAAGATGTCGGCGATTACGCCTGGTATGCGGGGATTTAGAGCGGGGCCGGTGCCGCGTTGAAAAGCTGGGCTTCCATAGGGTCTCGGATATCTTCGTTGTAGCGATGGGATCGCGGCAATAGCCGTTCCGTCGTTCGTATTCCAACGAAGGAATGACCCATGATCACCAGACTCAGCCCATCCGCGCTCCGCCCCGTCCCCCGGTCATTTGCCGGTATCTATACGCACGGGACTCAGCTGGCGCCGATAACCCGTCTTGTTGCTTTTTCCGGTCAGATTGGCGTGACGCCCGATGGCGATACGCCGAGTGACTTTGCCAGCCAATGTCATCAGGCCATGGATTATGTCGAGGCGCTTCTGGCCGAAGCCGAGCTCGGCGCTTCGGATATTCTGCGGGTGAACTATTATCTGACCCGCGCTGCCGACCTTCCGACGCTGACCGAGATCCGCCAGACGCGCTGGCACTCCGACACACCTCCTGCGGTCACGACACTGGTCGTTGCGGGGCTGGCCAGCGACGATCTGCTGATAGAAATCGAGGTGTTGGCGGGCTGCTGAACTATTCGTCCCGCATATCCTCATCGCCGCGATATTTGAGTTTGAGGAAGGTCTTCTGCGTCGCCAGCGCATCGAGCTCGCCGGCGGCGAGTTGGCGGGTCATGCGGCCGACTTCCTGTTCGACGATCTCGAGGCCGTCGACAAGCTGGTTTTCCGGCGTCCGGCCGCCATGGCTTTCCTCCCGGCGGAGATGGTCGGGCACGCGTTTGTAGCCCTCGACCAGTTCGGGCAGCTCGACGCCGACGAGACGGCGCACCTCGACGGCTGCGGGCTCGCGCGGATCGAGATTGGCGAGTTGCGGGCGAAGCTCTTCCAGCCGCACCGCGATCTCGTCGAGCTTGCGATTGGCCGGCGCGGGAAGGGCGAGCCGCTGTTTGGCCAGCCATGATTCTGTATTGCTCGGCAGCGCCGGCAGTTCGCTCTCCATCAACTTCTCCTGCGTCACCGTTTCGGCCTGCGGGAAGATCAGGAAAGCGAAGGCGGTCAACGTCGCCAGCAACAAGGTCAGCATGAACCAGGAAAAGCCGATGCTGCTGATGATGCCGCCTACGGCCATCATGCCGATCACGATACCGATCGCGGCGATGATCGAGCGGCGGAGCCGGCGCATCAACTCCTGCTGCCGGCGCTGGCGCTGGCGCCGCGCCAGCTCGCGCGCCTGCGGCGAGACGCGGCGGAGCAGCTCGTCGGCCTGGGCGAGGATACGGTCGCTGGAGGGCACCTGTGCTCCTATCCTTCAATCGCTTCGAAGGGTGCGGCCTGGCTTTTCGCCGCGCCTTCGGCCCGGGCGATGTAACCTTTGGATTTCTCGACTTCGTCGGAGAGCACGGTGACCGTCTGCTTCATCGAGCCGAGCGCTTCCAGCTTGAACCGGTCGATCTCGTCCATCGTATCGTAGATATTCTGGAAGGCGCGTTGCAACGTTTCGAGCGGGATCGTCGAGGATGCGGCCTGCTGATGCACGTCCGCGGTGGTCGTGCGTAGCATCTCGCCCGTCGAATCGATCATGTTCGCCGTCGTCTCGTTGAGCGCGGTGATCTGGCCGAGGACGAGCTTCTGGTTGGTCATCGCCTGGGCGACGGTAACCGCCGTGCGTAGCGCGCCCACGGTGGTCGTGGACGCCCGGTCGACGCCCTTGATCAGCTCGACATTGTTCTTCTTCACGAGATCGAGCGCGAGATAGCCTTGCACCGACACCGCCATCTGGGTGAGCAGGTCCTGCGTCCGCTGGCGGATGTAGAAGAGCGCGGTTTCCTTGATCGCTTTCGACTTTTCCGGATCGGTGACTTCGAGCTCGACCGCCTTTTCCTCAAGCTTCGCGTCGAGCGCCTTGGCGACATAGATCATCTGCTCGAGCCGCCCCATCGCGTCCCACAATTTCTGCCGCTCGACGGAAATCGCCGCATTATCCTTGATCAGCTCGTCCTTGCCCGACGCGAGGCGCTTGAGGATCGCGGCGATATGGCTCTGCGCGCTCTTATAGCTGTCGAAATAGTTTCTGAGCTTGCTGCCCCAGGGGATGATTCCGAACAGCTTGCGCCGGGACGTCAGATCGCCGCGCGTGCCGGGGTCGAGATCCTCGACCGTGCGGCGCAGTTCGGACAGGTCGGTGCCGATCGCGCTGTTCTCGTCCATCGATCGAACGGGACGATCGAGAAAGCGATTCGACTGGCCCGCCGCGTCCTGGATTTCCTTGCGGCCCATATTGGTGATCTGGTCGACCTTTTCGCCGAATTCGGGACTGTTCGCGTCGAGCTCGATCAGTTCGTCGACGAATCCGGTGACTTTCTCGTCGAGCTTTGCCTGTTTTTCGGGCTCCACGGGCACGAGGCCGGCAGCTTTTTCCGCCGTGACGGCGGGAACGGGATCGGGTGCGTCGAGCGTTAGCCCGGTATCGACTTTGGTCGCGGTCGTCGTTTCGTTCGCCGGTGTGGTGGCCATGGTGTGTTCCTTCTCCTCGGATCTGGCTCCTAGATGCCGTCCGGACGCGCGTATTTCAAGGTGCGTGTTATGTATATAATACACCGAGTGCGATATGTCACCTATGGACCGATAATGCTTGGCTTTTGGATCGGTTCGTCGGCATGAGTGCAGTCATGGACCTCGACAGAATTCTCGCAGCCGTCGCCGAGACGGTCGAGCCGCATCGCGGCACGGGCAAGGTCGCCGACTATATCCCGGCGCTGGCCTGTATCGATCCCGACAAGTTCGGCATGGCGATCGCGACGAAGGACGGTACCTGCCACACGATCGGCGATGCCGACGAGTGCTTCTCGATCCAGAGTATCTCCAAGGTCTTCACCTTCTCGTTGGCGCTTCAAAAAATGGGCGACGATCTGTGGAAGCGTGTCGGGCGCGAGCCGTCCGGTTCCGCCTTCAATTCGATCATCCAGCTCGAACATGAGCGCGGCATTCCGCGCAACCCGCTGATCAACGCCGGTGCGATCGTCGTCACCGATCATCTGGTCGAAAATGGCGATGCCGACGCGACGATAGACGAGCTGCTCCGCGTGCTCCGCGATCACGCCGAAGATCAGAGCATCGATATCGACCATGCCGTCGCGAAATCGGAGAGCGAGACCGGCGCGCGTAACCGCAGCCTTGCGCATTTCATGGCCAGCTTCGGCAATCTCGATAACGAAGTCGAAATCGTTCTGTCCGCCTATTTTCGGCATTGCGCGCTCGCGCTTTCCTGCAGCCAGCTGGCGCGCGCAGCCCTGTTTCTGGCCTTTGACGGAGAAGATCCGGCCACCGGCGAACGGATCCTCACGCCGCAACGCTGCCGCCGGATCAATGCCGTCATGATGAGTTGCGGCCATTACGACAATTCGGGCGACTTCGCTTTCCGCATCGGCCTGCCGGGCAAGAGTGGCGTCGGCGGCGGCGTCCTCGTTATCGCGCCGGGGGAAGGGGCCATCGCCGTCTGGTCGCCGGGCCTCAACGATGCTGGCACCTCGACCGTCGGCGCGATCGCGCTCGAGGCGCTGGTCGCGCAAACCGGCTGGTCGGTGTTCGGCTGAGCTGGCGGTTGCGTTCGGCGCAATCGGAGCGGCCTTTTTTGCATATTTTCCGGGCTGCAATTTCGCTCGGCGCAGGCTAAATGAAGCGCATGGCCGATGCCGAACTCGCCCTGCTGCTGGCGCGCATACAGTTCGCCTTTACGGTCAGTTTCCATTTTATCTTTCCGGCCTTTTCGATCGGCCTGGCGAGCTTTCTCGCCGTGCTCGAAGGGCTTTGGCTGAAGACGAAGAACGACGTCTATCTGCGGCTCTTCAAATATTGGTTGAAGATTTTCGCGATCACCTTCGCAATGGGCGTCGTGTCGGGCATCGTCATGTCCTACCAGTTCGGGACCAACTGGTCGGTATTTTCCGATCGCGCCGGGCCGATCATCGGGCCGCTCATGGCCTATGAGGTGTTGACCGCCTTCTTCCTGGAGGCCGGTTTTCTGGGTGTCATGCTGTTCGGCATGGATAAGGTCGGCAAGAAGCTGCATTTCACCGCAACGTTGATGGTCGCCATCGGCACGGCCATTTCCGCGTTCTGGATCCTGTCGGTGAACAGCTGGATGCAGACGCCGGTTGGCTACACCACTAACGAAGCCGGCCAATATGTGCTCGACGGCAGTTGGTGGGACGTCGTCTTCACGCCGAGCTTTCCCTACCGGCTCGTCCATACGGTTATCGCCGCATACCTCACGACCGCGCTCGTCGTCGGCGGGGTTGCGGCCTGGCATATGCTGAAGGGCCGGGATTTTCCGGCTGTTAAGAAGATGTTCTCGATGGCGATGTGGATGGCCGCGCTCGTCGCGCCGCTGCAGATTTTGGCCGGCGACCTGCACGGTCTTAACACGCTTGAGCATCAGCCGATGAAGGTCGCCGCGATGGAAGGGCATTTCGACAGCTATGAACGCGCGGCGCCACTGATCCTGTTCGGCATTCCCGACAGCGAGGCCGAGGAGGTGCGCTATCAGATCGCGATTCCCGGTCTCGGTTCGCTGATCCTCAAACATGACATCAACGAAGGTCTGGACGGGCTCGACACCGTGGCGCGCGAAGATCGGCCGCCGGTCGGCATCGTTTTCTGGTCGTTCCGGATCATGGTGGGGCTCGGCTTCCTGATGTTCGCGCTCGGCCTGTGGAGCCTCTGGGCGCGCTGGCGCAAGACGCTCTACGATAGCCGTTGGCTCCATCGCTTCGCGCTCGTCATGGCGCCCAGCGGTTTCGTCGCGGTGATCGCGGGCTGGATTACCACCGAAGTCGGCCGCCAGCCCTGGGTGATTTACGAGGTGATGCGCACGTCCGAAGCGGTGTCGGACATCGCCGCGCCCGCGGTCGCCGGATCGCTGATCGCCTTTGTCGTCGTGTATTTCTTCGTGTTCGGCGCCGGTACGATCTATCTGCTCAAGCTGATGAGCCACGCGCCCGCGCCCGGGGAGAGCGACGTGGCCGATGCGCCGATCCGCACGGCCGGTATCACGCCGGCGTCCGGTCTCGAAAAGGACGGTATCGATCCGCGGCCGGACAAGGAGGAGGGCGCGGCATGAGCGACCCCATGCTCACCGTCATCTGGGCGGGCATCATCGCCTTCGCGATCGGCGCCTATGTCGTGATGGACGGGTTCGATCTCGGCATCGGCATCCTGTTCAAGGCGTTCCCCGTCGGCCAGCAGCGGGACATGGCTATGAATACCATCGCACCCGTATGGGACGGGAACGAAACCTGGCTCGTGCTGGGCGGCGGCGGTCTGATGGCGGCCTTTCCGCTGGCCTATGCCGTGATTTTACCGGCGCTTTACGCGCCGCTGACGGCCATGCTTCTCGCGCTCGTCTTTCGCGGCGTCGCCTTCGAGTTTCGCTGGCGCGACCCCGGCCATCGCCGCTTCTGGGATTTCAGCTTCTCGGCCGGTTCCGTGGTCGCCACCTTCGCGCAGGGCATTACGCTGGGTGCGCTGCTACAGGGCATCGCCGTCGAGGATCGGGCCTATGCAGGTGGCTGGTGGGACTGGCTGACGCCGTTCAGCTTGCTGTGCGGCGCGGCGCTGGTGGTCGGCTATGCGATGCTCGGTGCTTGCTGGTTGGTGATGAAGAGTACGGGCAAGCTCCACAACAAAGCGCGGCGCATCGCGATCCTGCTGACCCCGATGCTGCTTATCGCGATCGGCGCGGTCAGCCTCGCGACGCCATTCGTCGAGCCGCAATATTATGATCGCTGGTTCGAGATGCCGGGCATGCTGGTGACCATACCCATGCCGTTGCTGGTCCTGTTGTGCGTCTTCATGCTTTGGCGCGACCTGGAGAATAATTACGAAAGCCGGCCTTTCTTCTGGGCGTTGGGGCTGTTCCTGCTGAGTATGATCGGCCTCGCCATCTCGATCTGGCCCTATGTACTCCCCGGCAGCGTTTCGATCTTCGAAGCCGCCGCGCCGCGCGAGAGCCAGATATTCATGCTGATCGGCGCGGCGATCCTGGTACCGATCATCCTCGCTTATACGGCCTGGGCCTATTGGGTTTTCCGTGGGAAAGTCGACGAGGCCGGCTATCACTGAAGAGGGCGATAGCGAGCGCCCCCTTTGGGCGAAGCTGGGCTGGTTCGTGGCGCTCTGGCTCGCCGGCGTCGGCACGGTCACGGCGGTGGCCTATTTCATTCGGTTCTGGATTGCTTAGTTTGTCGGACTTTCGTTAGCGCGAGAGCGCGGCACCGAGAGTTATTTGTCAGACTCGACCTAGCGGTCGAGCGCCGCACCTGCCCTCTCCCCCTCCCGACCGCCCATTAAGTGTACCCTGTGGGCGGTCGGG
>JBCDDN010000041.1:0-32322 GCA_039180285.1 Pseudomonadota bacterium
CCCTGCGGCATCGAGAAGGGGTTGTGGCTAAAATCGATTTTCTTCTGATCTTCGTCATATTCGAACATCGGTAAATCGACGATCCAGCAGAATTTGAAAATATTCTCGTCGATGAGCTCCAATTCCTCACCGAGCCGCGTCCGCGCGCCGCCGGCGAGCCGCACGGCCTCGGCTTCCTTGCCCGCTGCGAAAAAGACGCTGTCCTCTTCGCCCAACCCCAGTTCCGCGAGCAGTTTGGCCGTTTTCTCTTCGCCGTGATTCTTGGCGATCGGACCGGAGGGTGCGCCGTCCTTGCGGTTGATATAGCCGAGGCCGGCAAAGCCCTCACCCCGGGCCCATTCGTTCATGCCATCGAACCAGCGCCGGCCGCGGTCGCCGGTCTTGGGTGCCGGGATCGCCCGGACCACGCCGCCCGAGCCGACGATATTGGCAAACAGGCCAAAATCCGACCCCTCGAAATGACTCGATACGTCGCTGATTTCGAGCGGGTTTCGGAGATCCGGCTTGTCCGAGCCATATTTGAGCATGGCTTCGGCAAAGGGAATGCGGACGAAATCGGGATCGACGGTCCGTCCACGTGTTTTCTCCTTTGGCCCGTCCCAATCGGCGAATTCCTCGAACACGCCGCGCAGCACGGGCTCGATCGCCTGGAACACGTCTTCCTGCGTGACGAAGCTCATCTCAAAGTCGAGCTGGTAGAATTCTCCCGGAGAGCGATCGGCGCGGGCATCCTCGTCCCGGAAACAGGGCGCGATCTGGAAATAGCGATCGAACCCCGCGACCATGATCAGCTGTTTGAACATCTGCGGCGCCTGAGGCAGCGCGTAGAATTTGCCCGGATGAACGCGGCTCGGCACCAGATAGTCACGCGCGCCTTCCGGCGAGGATGCGGTCAGGATCGGTGTCTGGAACTCGGTGAAATCCTGGTCGATCATCCGCCGGCGGATCGACGAGATCACTTGGGATCGCAGCAGGATATTCTTGTGCATGCTCTCGCGGCGCAGATCGAGATAACGGTATTTGAGGCGGATATCCTCCGGATAATCGGCCTCGCCCGCTACCGGCATCGGCAGTTCCTCCGCCGCCGACTGTACCTCCACGGCCTGGGCGCGCACTTCGATCTCGCCCGTATCGAGCTTGGCGTTGATGAGATCGGCGGAGCGCGCCACCACCGTGCCGGTCACCGTGATCACCGATTCCGCGCGCAGGCTTTCCAGCGTCGCAAATGCCGGTCCGTCTACCTCGGTCACGATCTGGGTAATCCCGAAATTGTCGCGCAGATCGACGAAGACGAGATCGCCATGATCGCGTTTGCGATGGACCCAGCCGGACAGGCGAACCTCTTCGCCGACATTATGACTGCGGAGAGCGGAACAATTGTGGGTGCGATATATGTGCATGGTCATGCGCGGCTCCATAGCGGAAAGGGCCGGACTGGCAAGCCGGGATGTGCGCACGCGGGAATTGCTTTCAAAGGCGACACGCTTGCCGGTGTGTCGAGTAATAAAATTTCCTATTCACCGGGCCTCGCCATATTTTTCTATCTTCCCGCTTTCCGGTCCAGCGCGGAAAGGGCGGCCCTCAAAACCCTGTTGTCATATTTGCGGGTCGTGCCGACTTTCCGGCCCCGATAGAAATGTTCTCGCTCCTCGCCGTACAGCGCCCGCTCGATGCCGTGGTCGAGCACGTTGTCCTGCCCGCAGTCGAGCGCCCGGTCCCACGCCCGCGCAAAACTCTCCGCACCCTTGCGTTTACGCAAAGCATAGGCGCTCTGTCGGGTCCGGCCGACCGATGCCGCGGCAAGTTTGACGCTACCGATATGGCTAAGCGCCATGATGAAGGCGCGCTGGTGCAGCGGCGTCCAGCCATTATGCCGCTCTTTCACGGGCACGGGCGTGAACAGCAGATAATCGTCGTTCGGGACAGTTCCGGAGGGCGGTAAAGGCGTCATCGCGCAACTATCACCGATCATTTCCAACTTTTGAAAACTTTTTTGCGGGTGCGATCGCGAGCAACCGGCTCGCATGTGGGCACTGGCGCCATTCCCCATGGATGGACGTAGGCCGTTAAGCTGTGCGATACGGCTTGTGGAAGGGTCGCACCGGCCAATTCTCACACAGGGAGGCAATAATGAAGAAACTGACGATCACATTTGTGTCCGGGGTCGCGCTGGCGCTCGCGGCATGCGCCGGCGGCGAAGACGCATCCACGGACGACGCCGAAGCGACGGAAGAAACCGAGGAAGCCGGTGCGGAAGAAGCGGCGGCTGCGTCCTACGATCCGGCGAGCGCCGAAGGCATGGCCTATCGCTCGGCGGTCGAGTGCAGTGCGACGATGGCGGCGTCATCCGACCTGGTCGGTTCGCAAGGTATCTTCGCCGAAACCGACGAGGAGCGCGCCGAGATTCGTGCGGACGAAGACGATCGCGAGGCGCGCGCCGCCACGATCATGGCGACGGCAGTGTCGATGGGCGAGGAACTGGGCCTGACCTCGGCCGATGTCGAAGCGGAAATCACCGAGCATCAGGGCACCTTCGTGCAAGGCCGCGATGACGGTTCGATGGAGGAATTCACCGCGCGCGTCGCGAGCGACGCGGACACATGTGAATCCGAACTCGCGTCCGGTTAGCAGAAAACACATTTACGACGAACGATACGCCTAAACCGCGGCGGGCCGGCAATTTCCACATAATAGTCGGCCCGCCGCTAGGTTCGTGCGAGATTGCCGCCTATAATTCCGCTCCATGCATATCCATCCGCTGATCGACGACAGCGATTCCCTTGCAGATTTGTGCGCCCGGTTCGCGGAATCGGATTTCATCGCGGTCGATACCGAATTCATGCGGGAAAGCACCTATTGGCCGGATCTGTGCCTGATCCAGATCGGCAATGCCGAAGAAGCCGCCGCGGTCGATCCGAAAGCGAAGGATATCGATCTTACGCCCCTGCTCGATCTGCTGGTGGACAATGAGGATGTGCTCAAGGTCTTCCATGCCGGGGGACAGGATGTCGAGATCGTCTACAACCTGACCGGGAAGACGCCGCACCCGATCTTCGATACCCAGATCGCCGCGATGGCACTCGGGCTGGGCGAACAGATCGGTTATTCGAACCTCGTCGATGCCCTGCTGAACCGGAGCCTCGATAAGGGCGCGCGTTTTACGGACTGGGCCCGCCGCCCGCTCGACAAGCGCCAGCTCGATTATGCGATCGGCGACGTCACCCACCTTGCCGAACTGTTTCCCAAGATGCTCGATCGGCTGCGCGATACCGGACGTGGCGTCTGGATCAACGCGGAGATGGAACGGCTGGCCGATCCCGCAAACTATGCGAATATTCCCGAAGAAAGCTGGAAGCGTGTCCGCATTCAGAGCCGCAAAGCCGACGTGCTGGGACGGCTCAAGGCTATCGCGGCGTGGCGGGAACGCGAAGCGCAGGACAAGAATCTGCCGCGCGGCAGATTGCTCCGCGACGAGACATTGGCCGATATCGCCTCGCATCCGCCCAAGAATCAGAAGGCGCTTGCGAAGATCCGTGGCCTGCCGTCGAGTTGGGCGTCGAACGATATCGGTGCGCGGCTGATGCAGGTCATCGGGAATGCCGAGCCGTTGGCGGATAGCGAATTGCCGGCGCGCAAGAACCGCAAACCGGGCCTCGGCAAGGAAGGCGCGCTGGTCGCGGACCTTCTCAAACTGCTCTTGAAGATCCGGTCACGCGAGATCGGCGTCGCCTCACGGCTGATCGCCAAAGCCGACGATCTCGAGCAGCTTGCGGCGGGTGAACGCGAAGATATCGGGATGCTGGCCGGGTGGCGGTATGAGGAGTTCGGCCGCGACGCGCTGGATCTGGTCGAGGGGCGCGTGGCTTTTGCCGTGCGTGACGGCAAGCTGAAAGTGACGCATACCGAGGAGGAGAATAGTGCATAGGATGGCGATCCGGAGCTGCGCGATCGGTCTGATGAGCCTGAGCGCCGCCGGTTGCGCGACCGTGACGGACGAACCGCCGATGGCGGGTGCCGGATCCTGCGATGCCGATGCGTCGCAAGCATTGGTCGGGCAAATGGCGAACCAGGATCTTGCGGCTATGGCCATGCGACAGAGCGGCGCCGGCGTGCTGCGCTGGATTCCGCCCGATAGCGCAGTCACTATGGATTTCCGGGAAGACCGGCTCAATATCTCCTACGACCGCGGCCTGATCGTTACCGCTATCCGCTGCGGCTAGACCCGGTTACAACAACCGCATCTCCGGTTCCTTGCCGAACGCATCGGCCAGTTGCCGATGCCGTTTCGCGACCGGTTGGCTGTACAGTTCCGCATCGCCTTTATCGATAGCGAGAATCAGCTTTTCGCCCTCCACCGCAACCCGGCTTAGCTCGAGCGGTCCGGCAACGCCGCCGCTCAGCCTTTGTCCGAACCGCATGGCGAGGCCCCAGCGCGCCGCCTGCTCAAGTTCCTTCGTGCTGCATAGATTGACCAGTTCCTCGACGACCCCGACGCCGCCGCCGAAATTGGTGAACAGAGCTTGAGCCATCTTGCCGCGGCCGTTGCTTTCGATGCCGACCCAGTTGCCATGCAACGCCATTTCGAGTCCGCGTTCGGCGCGGAATTCGGGATGCGCCCGCCAGCCGGTATCGGCGAGCAGGCAAGCGGCGAGCCGGATGCGCTTGTCGGTGTCCGATTCATCGGAAAATAACGGCGCAATCCAACGGTTGAGAAGATCGCCATGCTCGGGAAAGCGGCCCTGTCGTTCGCCCTCTTCGCGCGTTGCCGCGATCAGCGGATCGATCCGGCGCGTCTCGTCGTCCAGCCGTTCGTAGAGCAGGCCTTCGCGCAATCCATAGGCCGATACGACCAGTTCGCCGAGTCCGATCTGTTTGACGAGTTGCGAGAGGATCGCCGCGCCGTCAGGCAGATTGGGTATGCGTTGTGAGGCCATGGACGGGACGCAGCTCAGCTTGGACTTGTCAATCCGCGCCAACAGGCGGACGAGCTTCGCCGCCCGTTCCGGTTGCATCGTATAGTGATGCACGATCGGCAGCGGGAATTTGGTCCGTTGCATATCGACGCGCGCCAATGCCCGCCAGGATCCACCGACGAGATAGAAGGGATGATCGGCGCATCTCACCGTCCAGTCCGCCGATTTGAGCGCCTTGGCGACCGCCCGTTTTAGTGCGCCTTTCTTTCCCGAGCTTCTCAATTCCGCGACCCGGAGCACGCCGAGCGGAAAGGATGCGCATTCCCGAACCTCGCCGCCCTCGATCCGCGCCAGCTCGAGGCTGCCGCCGCCGAGATCGCCGACCAGCCCTTCGGCATCCGGTATCGCCGATAATACGCCCATTGCGGCGAGCTTGGCCTCATCGGTTCCGGACAGGAGGCGGACCGGCAAGCCGATTTCCTTAAGCTGCGTGGTCAAAACAGCGCCGTTGCCGGCTTCGCGCACCGCAGCCGTGGCCACGGTCCGGAGATCGGTGACGTGCATGGCGCTGGCAAGCGAGCGGAAACGGCGCAATATCTCCATGGCGTCTGCGATCGCATCGTCATGCAGTGCGCCATCGGCATCGCGGCGCGCGCCGAGCCCGACCATCACCTTCTCGTTGAACAGGAATGCCGGCAATCGGCCATGGCCGTCGAACACGACGAGGCGGATCGAGTTGGAACCGATATCGATAACCGCCGTCCGCCCCTCATCATCGGCGGCGGCGGATGCCTCTTCCGAGCGGAAAAGAGAAAGCACGGCCATCGGGCGGGAACCCTAGTCGCTCGCAAGGATGCTGGAAACCGGCTTATCCACGCCGTTTGACGTGAAGCTTTTTCGGCATCGATCCCTGTTCGCTGAGCGCCGCGCCGCGGCCTGACAGCGACGGGTTCGTCATGAAATAGCGATGCAGGTTGAACGGCCGTCCCTCGGGTTCGATCCGGTCATAGCTGCCATCCGGGTTGAGTTGCCAGCTCTGCTCATTGTCGATCAGGTTGGCGACCATGACCTGATCGAGGATCTGGGCATGCACGGTCGGGTTTTCGATCGGCATCATATATTCGACGCGGCGATCAAAATTGCGCGGCATCCAGTCGGCCGAACTGATGAGGACATGTGCGTCCTTGTTCGGCAGCGCCGCGCCGTTACCGAAACAGGCGATGCGGCTATGCTCGAGAAAACGACCGATCACCGAGCGGACCCGGATATTCTCCGACATCCCCGGCACGCCGGGCTTCAGGCAGCATATGCCGCGGATGATCAGATCGATCTCCACCCCGGCATTGCTGGCCTCGTAAAGCTTTTCGATGATCGCCGGATCGACGAGCGAGTTCATCTTGGCCCAGACCGCGCCACCCCGGCCCGCCTGTTCATTGGCGATTTCCGCATCGATGAGCTTCATCAGATCGTCGCGCATATCGCGTGGCGACATCGAGATCAGCTCGAGGCCTTCGGGCTGCACATAGCCCGTGATATAGTTGAACAACTGTGCGGCATCGCGGCCCGCCCGCGGATCGGCCGTAAAGAAGCTCAGATCGGTGTAGATCCTGGCCGTGACCGGGTGATAATTGCCGGTGCCGAAATGGCAGTAGGTGCGATAACCGTCTTCTTCCTTGCGCACGACCATCGTCACCTTGGCGTGCGTCTTCCACTCGATGAAGCCGTAGACCACCTGTACTCCGGCGCGTTCGAGCGCATTGGCCCAGAGTAGATTCTGCTCCTCGTCGAACCGCGCTTTGAGCTCGACCACCGCCGTCACCGACTTGCCGGCTTCGGCCGCATCGATCAGCGCCCGAATGACGGCAGACTGTTTACCGGCGCGATAGAGCGTCTGCTTGATCGCCACGACATCCGGATCCTCGGCCGCCTGTTTGAGCAGCGCGACGACGACGTCGAACGTTTCATAGGGGTGATGGACGACGATATCCTTGGTCTTGATCGCGGCGAAACAATCGCCGCCATGCTCGCGAATCCGTTCGGGAAAACGCGGATTGAACGGCGGAAATTTGAGATCGGGCCGATCCTCCTCGACCAGTTGCTCGAGATCGGAGACGCCCAGAAAACCGCTCGATTCCGCGACGATGGCATCGTCGCCGCCCATCTCGCGGCGGATCAGCTCCTCCATATCGTCCGGAATATCGGCTTCCAGCTTGAGCCGGATGACGCGTCCCCGGCGACGGCGTTTGATAGCGCTGCGGAAATAGCGGACGAGATCCTCGGCCTCTTCCTCGACCTCGATATCGCTGTCCCGGATGATCCGGAAGGCGCCCTGCCCCACCAGATCATATCCGGGGAAGAGGATGTCGGTGAACCGCCGGATGATGGTTTCCATCGCGACATAGCGCGCCGTCTCTCCGGGCAGGCGGACGAAACGCGGCAAGGTGGTTGGCACCATCAGCAATTCGCGGATCGGCGCTCCGTCGCTTTTTCGTTCCAGATCGAAAACGAGGCTGAAACCCTTATTCGGAATGAATGGAAAGGGGTGAGCCGGATCGAGCGCCTGGGGCGTCAGCACCGGGAAGATGTGACTGTGGAAATGCTCGGATAGCCAATCCGCCGTCTCACCGTCGATTTCATCGTCGGAGAGTACGAAAATCTCGGCTTCGGCGAGTGCTTGGCGCAATTCGCTCCAGACGCGCTGCTGCTCTTCCATGAGTTCATTGGCGCGCCGCGCGACCGCGGCGAGCTGCTGGCTTGGCGTCATCCCGTCCGCGGAGCGCATTTCCACGCCCTGCAGATGCTGACCTTTTAGACCGGCAACGCGGACCATGAAGAATTCGTCGAGATTGTTGCCGGAGATCGACAGGAAGCGCAGCCGCTCCAACAACGGATGCGCGGCGTTGCGTGCCTCTTCCAGAACACGATCGTTAAAGCCGAGCCAGCTCAGTTCGCGATTGAAATAGCGGTCCTCCATGCCCGGCTCGACCTCGGTTTCGCGCGAGAAATCGTCGGTTATGTGATCGGGATTGTAATCGTCCATGATCCTCTTGTAGCCGCTTCCCGGTTACAGGTCGATGAAACCCAGTTCGGTGAGCGCGTCGCGCATGACCGCAAGCGTTATCCGGCTGCGGCGCTCCAGGACCATGCGATCGAGCGTCTCGATCAGATGGAAGAGCGCGTAATGGCTGCGGTCCATCCGCTTCAGCAGATAGCCGATCGCATTTTGCGGCACCGCGAGCCCGCGGCTGCGGAAATGATGATGGAGGCGCGCCTCGATCAGCTGGTCGCTCGGCTCCTCGATATGAATCTTCGGCGTTGCGGCGATGCGGGTGTGCAGATCGGGCAAGCCGATGGCCCAGCGCGGTGGCGGCTCGTCGGCGATGATCAGCAGCGGGCGTCGGCTTGCTTGCGCTGCGTTCCAGGCGTGAAACAGCGCTTCTTCGTCCGAAAGATCGGTATCGTCGATCACGGTGCCGCCGCTTTTGCGCGAGAATAACCGGCCAAGCGTGGATCGGCCGGATTTGCGCGGGCCGGTCAACAGGGTGACGGGTACCGGCCATAGGGTCCAATGGTCGAGATGCTTGACCGCTTCGGCATTGCCGGGATCGACGATAAATCCACTGTCCTCGCCGGAATCCGGCCAGTCCAGCGGCAGTGCTATCTGGTTCATTGGCCGTCCGGCGTACCCGATCCTTCGGCGCCGCCTCGGGTGATCCGCAACGTTCCGTTGCCGCGCTGCACCTGGAAACCGCGTGCCGCGAGTGCCGATGCCAGCGTATCGAGATCACCGATATAATTGACCTCCATCAGCGATACCCCGCCGATCGCAAGGCTGGACGTCGACGCGCCGCGTACGCCCGGGGTGCCGCGGACGGCCGATTCGCTGGTCCGGACCGCATTGGCATCCGGCGTGACCACCTGAATGGTGTAGCGGCCGCTCGCTGTCGCCGCTTCGGTATTCACGTCCGGCGGTGCGGTCGTCTGCCGTGTTTCCGCTGCCGCGACGCTGCCTTCCAGTTCGTCGAGCGCCTCTTCCAGCGCGTCCTCGTCCAGACCGAACTCGAAGTTCAGCGACGGGTCGGGGCGCAGTCGTCCGTCTTCGAGCGCGGCGGCATAGGCCGCATCGATCCGCCGAACGCCTTCGTCGAGCAGTTGGTCGAGGCTGTTGGTGCTGCGCACGCGGAGAGAAAATTGCGTGATTTTGCGCCGGTCCGGGCCGTGATAGGCGACAAATCGACCATAGACCGGCCCGCCGGGGTAGGAATATTGGAGATGCACGACCGGCACGACGACATCCGCCGCCCCGTAAGAATCGAGCAGGAATCGCCACCAGCCTCGGCCCGGACGCCCGGTTTGGCCGACCGTCAGGAGAAACGGCGTCGGCCCCGTCCCGCTGGCGCGAACATAGTCGATCGGACTTTCGCCGGATCGGAAGCGCAGCCAGGCGCGCTCCCATGGGGTCCGTTCCTCGAAGCTCGTCGGCGTGTTGCCGATCCATTGGACCGGCAGGATCAGCATCGGCGGCGATCGGCGGATGACTCCCGACACGCCGAGATACCGGCTGACCCGGGCCCGGTCGAACATCACGCCCAGCCGCGCGACGTAGCGGGTCGGCCCGATCTGCTCCTCTTCGACGATGATACCCGTGACGACGGCGCTGAGCGACGAATCGCTGAGATTGGGCGCCTGGGACGCCGAGCCGCCATTGACTCGCGCATAGAGCATCCGCCAGCCTTCGCGCTGCGCCTGCTCCCACGCGTTGCGCCGCGCGTCTTCCGCATCGTCGCCCGAAGCATCGACGGTTATCCCCGTTACTTCGTAGCTTGCCGCCGCGTCGAAGCCGAAATCGCGAGGATTCTCGCGGGATTGCTGGGCCAGCACCACACCCGTCGCGCCGATTGCAAGCAGCGCGACAGCGAGAATGGCTTTCAGATTACGGGTTACGAACTGCATTATGGGCCTTTTGACGACTTGGCCGTGGAAATCCAAGAGCGATGTGGCTAGTCGCTATAAAGATGAACGCCAAGCAAAATTCGACCGAATCCTACAGCTATGAGAAGGCCGGGGTCTCGATCGCCGCCGGTAACGCGCTCGTGAAAGCGATCGCACCCTTGGCGAGAGCCACGGCACGGCCTGGCGCGGATGCCGATCTCGGGGGGTTCGGCGGCTTCTTCGATCTCAAGGCGGCCGGCTATTCCGATCCGCTTCTGGTCGCCGCCAATGACGGTGTTGGGACCAAGGTCAAATTGGCGATCGACTATGACCGGCATGACAGAATCGGGATCGATCTGGTGGCCATGTGCGCGAACGATCTGATCGTACAGGGCGCCGAGCCGCTTTTTTTCCTCGACTATTTTGCGACCGGCAAGCTCGACAATGGCGTGGCGGAGCGCGTCGTCGCGGGAATCGCGGACGGATGCAAAGTGGCGGGATGTGCGCTGATCGGCGGGGAAACGGCCGAAATGCCGGGCATGTACGCGGATGGCGACTATGATCTTGCCGGCTTTTGCGTCGGTGCGGTTGAGCGCGGCGAAGCGCTGACCGGTGACGGCGTTGCGGCGGGCGACGTCATCCTCGGCCTTGCGTCCTCGGGCGTCCATTCCAACGGCTATTCGCTGGTCCGGAGGCTGGCGGCGGACAAGGACTGGAAGCTCGACCACCCTGCCCCGTTCGATTCCGATCGCCTGTTGATCGATATCCTGATCGAACCGACGCGCATCTATGTGAAACCGCTGCTCCCGCTCGTCCGGAGCGGCGATATCAAGGCGATGGCGCATATCACGGGCGGCGGGTTGCTCGAGAATATTCCGCGTGTTCTCGGCGACCGGCATCATGCGAATGTCGATGTCGCGCTTTGGGAGCAGCCGCGCCTGATGGCGTTCCTTCAAGACGAGGGCAATATCGAACCCGAAGAGATGGCGCGGACCTTCAACTGCGGAATCGGGATGGCGCTGATCGTCGATGCCGGGCGCGCCGATCGCGTTTCCGCCGCGCTGACTGAAGCCGGAGAAACCGTTCGCCGCATCGGCGACGTCCGGGGCGGCGTCCGCGGATGCACCGTCACGGGCCGTGCCGGCGACTGGTCTGCCGCAGCCGACTGGAGCGCAAGCCACGATGGCTGATCGGGCGCGCGTCGCGGTCCTGATTTCCGGGCGCGGGACCAACATGGCCGCCTTGCTCTACGCCGCGAAACATGGCGACTGCCCCTATGAAATCGTTCTGGTCGCGGCCAACGACCCCGATGCGCGCGGTTTGCAGCTTGCCGCCGCCGAAGGCGTTGCGACTTTTGCCCAGAGTCATAAAGGCATGGAGCGGGCGGCGTTCGATGAGATTCTGGATCGCCAGATCCGCGAGGCGAACGCCGACTATGTGGTGCTGGCCGGCTATATGCGCATCCTTTCGGACGCATTCGTCGGGAAATGGTCGGGCCGGCTGCTCAATATTCACCCGTCCTTGCTCCCCAAATATCCGGGCCTCGATACCCATGCGCGCGCGATCGCGGCCGGCGATACGATATCTGGCTGCACCGTCCATCTGGTGACGCCGACGCTCGATGAAGGCCCCATTCTCGGCCAGACCGAAGTGGCGGTGTTGCCGGGCGACACGCCGGATACTCTGGCGACGCGGATCCGGCTGGCCGAGCATCAGCTCTATCCGCATGTGCTGGAGGATCTCGTGACGCGCGAAACCGATCCGGACTGGATCGTTGCGAAAGTCGGCGAGCTGGCGATGGCGTTGCCCGAAGTGGCCGCGCAATCCTCACATGGCGCGCCGGGTTGGCGTATCGCGACCTCGAAATCGGGCAAGTTCTTCGCCTATGTATCGATCCGCCATCACGGCGAGGACGCCATATCGCTGCTCGTCAAGACGAGCGGTGTGGACGAGCAGGCCGCGCTGATCGAAGCCGAGCCCGATATCTACTACAGGCCCGCCTATTACGGCCCCTCAGGCTGGATCGCGATCCGGCTCGACCGGCCCGATGTCGATTGGGAGCATATCGCCGGATGGTTGCGGAAAAGCTGGAGCTTCGTCGCGCCGAAGAAACTTCAGGCGATGGCGGAGTTCCTTTAGCGCCTAACAGTGTTGCAAAGTAGACAAGTTCGCCACGACGAAGACTTTTTTCGCGCACGATATTTTCCTATTTTCGCAATACAGTATCCTCTTCCGAAAACGCTGTTTCATAGGCGTCCCCGGAATTGCAGTCATTGTCCAACATTACAAGCGTCGCGCGCGATGTGCGGCCTAGCCGACAATCTCGTCTTCGTTGAAGAAAAAGGCGATCTCGATCGCGGCATTCTCATCGCTGTCCGAACCATGGACGCTGTTCGCTTCGATCGACTCGGCATAGGTTTTCCGGATCGTGCCCTCATCGGCGTCGGCCGGATTGGTCGCGCCCATGATCTTGCGGTTGCGGACCACCGCATCCTCGCCTTCGAGGACCTGCACGACGACCGGGCCGGACGTCATGAATGCTACCAGATCGCCGAAAAACGGGCGTTCCTCATGCACCGCGTAAAAGCCTTCGGCCTGCTCCCGGGTCATATGGATGCGCTTCGATGCGACGACCCGCAGATCCGCTTCTTCAAGCATCTTGGTGACCGCGCCGGTCAGATTGCGGCGGGTGGCGTCGGGTTTGATGATGGAAAAGGTACGTGTCACGGCCATGATGGGCTGAACTCCGATAGACAGGGTGGGGAATTTGCGGCCCGCTTAGTGCGAAGCGGCCCAGGGCGCAAGTATGCACACGCCCCTTACGGCCCCTGTCGCCAGCGGCCGTTATCCTGCTTCCAGTAGCGCGGCTCGACATCCGCCCGGGTAGAAAGGCTGCGCCACGCCGTACGCGCTTCGTCGATCCGGTCCGCATCGAACAGGTAAAAGACCCGTTCGAACGTCAGCGCGTCCTCGCGCCACCGACCATCGGCAAGCATCGCGAACTTCGCCGCATTGGGCGCATCGGTAGCGCCGGACAGCAGGATCGGTTGCCGGTCGGAATTGCCCTCCCCCGCCATTCCGTGGGGAAGGAAGGACGACGGATCATGGGACCAGATCGCCTCGTCGAGGCGGTGCCGAAGCGGCTCATCCTCCGCAACGATCAACAGCCGCTCTCCGGCTTCCAACACTTTTGCCGCAAGCTGCGGAACGACGGTTTCGATCGGCGTGCCGGCCAGCTGATAGAAATCGACCTGCACGCGGAACCGCTATGCTTCGTGGTTGTCGGCGATAAAGCGGTCGAGAAGCCTGACGCCAAAGCCGGTCGCGCCCTTGTCCCACAGATGGGACGCCGATTTCATCCAGACCGTTCCGGCGATATCGAGATGCGACCATTTCACGCCGTCTTGGACGAATCGCTCCAGGAACTGGGCGGCCGTAATCGATCCCGCCTCGCGCGGTCCGACATTCTTGATATCGGCGATCGGCGAGTCGATGAGCTTGTCATAGGCTTTGCCCAGCGGCATCCGCCACAATGCGTCGCCGCTCGCGGAACCGGCGGCGAGCAGCTGATCGGCGAGCGCGTCGTCGTTCGAGAAGCATCCGCCATGCTCGTGGCCGAGCGCGATGATTATCGCGCCGGTCAAGGTGGCGAGATCGATCACGACGTCGGGCGCATATTTCTCTTGGACCCAATGCATGGCGTCGCACAATACGAGCCGGCCTTCGGCATCGGTGTTGAGAACCTCGACCGTCTGTCCCGACATCGTCGTCACGATATCGCTGGGCCGTTGCGCGTTGCTCGACGGCATATTTTCGACCAGGCCGCATACGCCGACGACATGCGCCTTCGCCTTTCGTCCGGCGAGAGCGCGCATTGCGCCGGCGACCGCCGCGGCGCCGCCCATGTCGAATTTCATATCTTCCATGCCCGGGCCCGGTTTCAGGGAAATTCCGCCGGTGTCGAAGGTAACGCCCTTGCCGACAAAGGCGACGGGTTTGGGCTGGGCGCCGCCGGTGCCGTCCCACCGCATGACGAGCAGTTTGGGCGGTTGCGCGGATCCTTGAGCGACCCCGAGCAGAGCGCCCATGCCGAGTTCGGCCATCTCGTCCTTGTCCAGCACTTCGATCTGGACGCCGAGATCGGCGAGCGGCCGGCAGCGTTCGACAAAACCTTGCGGGTGAATGACGTTCGGCGGTTCGGTCACCAGTTCGCGGGCCAGCGCGATACCGGCATAGACGGCCTCGAAACGGTCCCAACCCGTGGCATCCTCATCCCCCGCGACGACCGTAACGTCGGTAACGCTCGGCTTGGTCTTGGGCGGTGCTTTGGTGCGATAGCTGTCGAGGCGCCAGCTGCGCTGGAGCGCGCCGAACGCCATGCGCGACCCGGCATCCGCCTCGCCGGAGCCGCGCGCATCGAAGGCGATCCGCGTTTCTCCTGAGGTCAGCAGCTTGGCCATCGCGGCGCCGCCGGCTTTTTCGAACGACTCGGTATCGTCGCCATTGCCGGTTCCCACCACTACGATCCGCCGCACGTCCGGTCCCGACGCGCTGAAAATCTCGACAGAGGAGCCGAGATCGCCTTCGAAGCGGTTCGCCTTGGCCGCGCGAACCAGCGCCTCGGCGGCATCCCCGTCAAGGCCGCTGGCAGCGATATCCATGGACTCGCCCTTGCCGAGCGGCAGCACCAGCGCGGAGCTGTCTTCGGGAACGGACGAAGCGAATGTGACGGTGATGGAAATCGTTATTCTCCTGCCGCTATGACGGGTGTGATGATCTATCCACCCGATAGACGAGCGTTTCGGCTCTGGCAAAGGCGATTGCAGCATCGCTTCCGGGGTGCGATAGGCGCGGCGGAAGGTCCGTACTCTGACCGGTGATGATTTTGACGCGTAGCCCCATCCTCAGCCTTACCGCGCTGCCATTGTTCGTGATCGCTTCCGGGAGCCCGGCCCTCGCCCAAGGCGAGGCGCCCATCGGTTTCCGCGAGATGATCCCGCCTGTTCAGTTTACGGACACCGAGATTCCGCCTCTCGCCTCGCCGCAGAATCCCGACGAGATCGCTTTCAGCGCCCAGACGGTCGAATATGACGGCGAGGCCGATATCGTGACGGCGACCGGGGATGTGCAGATGGTGCGCGAAGGTGCCCGGTTGCGCGCCGATCGGGTCGTATGGAACCGGCGAAGCGGGGCGGTCGAGGCGAGCGGCAATGTCGCCGTTCGATCACCGCAGGGCGAAACCGCCTATGCCGACAATGCGACGCTGACCGACACGTTGCGAGACGGTATGGTCGACAACCTACTTATCGTGCTCGAAAATGGCGGGCGGCTCGCGGCGCTGCGGGGGAATCGCACCGACAACGTCTCGACGCTCGAGAACGCCGCCTACACGCCCTATCGTGCGCTGGGCTATAATGGCGAGCCGCGCGATCCGAGTTGGCGGATCACGGCCGCGCGGATCGTCCACGATCCGGAGACGAACCGGATCCGGTACAGCAATGCGCGATTCGAATTGTTCGGCGTCACGATCATGGCGCTCCCGGCCTTTTCCCATCCCGATGGCTCGGCCGGCGGCGCCAGCGGTTTTCTGGTTCCCGATCTGCGGCTGAGCCGGACCAACGGCCTGGAAATCGGAATTCCCTATTATCTGCAGATCGCCCGCAATCGGGATCTGACCATAACGCCGCGTTTCTATACCGATGTTCTGCCCTCGATTTCGGCCAATTACCGGAACCTGGCGGCGGAAGGCGCTTTCCAGATCGGCGGCATGATCACCTATGGCACGCGTCGCGATCCCCTTCCCGGCGGCGGTTTTACGACCAGCGGCAACGAAGATGTGCGCGGCTATATCGAGGGCAATGGCCGGTTTCAGTTTACGCCCTATTGGAGCGTCAGCGGTTCGGGCCGGTTGACGACCGACGACACGTTCCTGCGCCGTTACGATATCTCGCGCGACGATCGGTTGCGCTCGACGGTCGCCGTCGAGCGGGTCGGGATCGACAGCTATTTCTCCCTGGCGGGCTGGGCCGTGCAGGATCTGCGCGTCACATCCGATTCGGGCCAGCAGCCGATCGCCATCCCGGTGATCGACTATCGTCTGCGGATGAACGAGAATCTGATCGGCGGTACGATCAAGCTTCAGGCCAATACGCTCGGCATCACTCGCACCGAGGGGCAGGATACTCAACGCGCTTTTGCCAGCGCGGAATGGAGTTTGAGCCGCATCACGACGATGGGGCAGATCGTCACTCTGACGGCGCTCGTGCGCGGCGACGCCTACCATTCGGATGAAAATGCCGACACGCTGACCAGCCTGTACCGGGGCGAGGAAGGCTGGCAGTTCCGGGGTATCGGCGCCGTTGCGGCCGACGTCGCCTGGCCGTTCGTGGGTGAGGTTCTGGGCGGTGTGCAGCGCTTCACCCCGCGCGTTCAGTTCGTCGCCACGCCGCCGCTGTCCAATCTCGAGGTTCCGAACGAGGATTCGCGGTCGATCGAGCTTGAAAGCGCCAATGTGTTTTCGCTCAACCGCTTTCCCGGTTACGATCGGTTCGAGGACGGCGCGCGGGTCACCTATGGGGGCGAATATGCGCTCGATCTGCCGCGCTTCTCGCTCCGCACCAGTCTCGCGCAGAGTTACCGGTTGAACCGGGAGCCGACCCTGTTCCCGTCCGGTACCGGCCTGGCCTCGCGCTTTTCCGATTTCGTCGGCCGGACCGAGATTCGCTATGGCCGCTTTCTGGCTCTCACCCATCGTTTCCGGCTCGACAAGGACAATCTCGAGCTGCGCCGCAACGAGATCGATCTGACCGTCGGGTCGCGCACCACCTATGCCGAGATCGGCTATCTGCGGCTCAATCGGGATATCACTTTCAATGTCGAGGATTTGCGGGATCGTGAGGAGTTGCGCAGTTCCGCGCGGGTCGCGATCGGGAATTACTGGTCGATTTTCGGGTCCGCCGTCATCGATCTCACGAGCCGCGAGGAGGATCCCATTTCCCAATCGGACGGATTCGAGCCGGTGCGCACGCGTCTCGGCTTCGGATATTCCGACGAAGGGCTCGAGTTCGGCTTCACCTGGCGGCGCGATTATGACGACACGGGCGACGCGCGGCGCGGCAATACATTCCTGGTACGCTTTGCCTTAACCAATTTGGGCCGCTAAGCTGTGGTTCAGGAACATTCGTTCTAGTAGAGACGGTAATCATGCTGGCCGATGGGCCTTGGCAGATATAGGATTCATTACAGTAATGCGTGAACAGCATCGAGGGCGCGGAATGCGCCGGACCTTCAAGATATTCGCGGCGGCGGGCATTGCGGCGCTTGGCGCTTCAGCGGGCGGGACGCAGACGTCCGCCGATCAAATGGCCAATACGGCGGCGCAGCTCGATTTGCCGGCCGATTTCACCGTTTTCGGCGAACGCGATCCCAATATTCGCAAGCCCACAGCCATCGTCAACGGCGAGATCGTGACCCGCACCGATGTGGATCAACGGGTCAATCTGTTTCTCGCAGCCAACAGCGCTGCCCAGATCGGCGATGCGGAGCGTCAACAGTTGCGCATGCAGATCGTCCGCAACCTGATCGACGAAACGTTGCAGATACAGGAAGCCCGGGCCAACGATATCACCATACCCTCGGCCGATATCGACGCGACCTTCGCTCAGGTTGCTCAGAGATCGAGCGCATCGCCGGATCAATTTTCCGAATTTCTGCGCACGCAAGGCAGTTCGGCGCGTTCGATGAAGCGCCAGATCGAGGGCGAACTGGCTTGGCGTCGGCTGTTGCGCCGCTACGTCAATCCGTTCGTCGCCGTCAGCGATGCAGAGGTGCAGGATATCGTGGACCGGCTCGAGGCGTCTCGCGGTCAGACCGAATATCGGGTGGCCGAAATCTATCTTCCCGCCCGGCCGGACAATCAGGCCGAGATGCTGGCCGGCGCGCAGCGTATTCTCGAGCAGATCAGTCAGGGCGGGTCTTTTCAGGCTTTTGCGCGGCAGTTCTCCCAGGCATCGACGGCCGCTGTAGGCGGCGATCTGGGGTGGCTTCGTCCGGCCCAGTTGCCGCCGGAGCTCGCCGCTGTCGTCACCCAGATGCCGGTCGGCGGGGTGAGTCAGCCCATTCCGATTCCCGGCGGCTTTTCGATTATCGCGCTTATCGATCAGCGCCAGATCCTGGTCGGCAATCCCCGCGATGCGGTGCTCAGCCTCACGCAGATAACGCTTAGTTTCCCAGCCGGTACGCCCCGCGAAGTTGCGGAACCTCAAGTCGAAGCCTTGGCGTCCGCGACGCAAGCCGGCGGCGGATGCGGTGTGGCGAATACGATAGCCGCTGATCTGGGTGGCGAGATCGTCCAGAATGACGGTGTAAGGCTCGGTGACCTGCCGGAGGTGCTTCAGCGCAATATCAGCAACTTGCAGGTCGGTCAGGCGACGACACCCTTCGGTTCGCTCGAAGACGGTGTCCGGGTTCTCGTATTGTGCGGCCGGGACGATCCGCCCGCCACGGCCGAACCCGATGCCGAAATCATTCTAACGCGCCTCGAACAGGAACGTGCGGACCGCCGTGCGCGCCGCTATCTGCGCGATCTGCGGCGCGATGCGGTCATCGAATATCGCTAGGCCGATCGTCGCCATGGCGCCGATAGCAGTCTCGCTTGGCGATCCGGCCGGAATCGGCCCTGAAATTACGGGCAAGAGTTGGGCGAAACGTCGGGATCACAATCTGCATCCCTTTTTCGCCGTCGGCGACCCCGGCTCGTTGAGCGCTGTTTGGGACGGCCCGGTGGAGCGAATCGGGTCGCCGGACGAGGCCGAGGCGGTGTTCGATCGGGCATTGCCGATATTTCCCGTCGAAAGCGGTGAGCAAACCAAACCGGGATTCCCCACGGCCGAAGGGGCGCGATGTGCGCTCGATTCGCTGGAACTGGCGGTCGGGCTGGCCCGATCCGGGGCGGTGCAGGCTGTGGTAACCGGCCCGGTATCCAAAAACCGGCTCTACGATATCGGTTTCTCCCATGCCGGACAGACCGAATTCGTGGCCGAAAGATGCGGGGTTTCGCGCGACAACGCGGCCATGATGCTGGCGGGCCCGACGCTCAAGGTGGTGCCGATTACCACGCATATCCCGCTGCGCGACGTTCCCGATATCGTTTCCGTCGAGCTGATCGTCACCAAGGCGCGGGCGGCGGCCAGAGGGATGACGCGTAACTTCGGCATCGACAATCCTCGCCTCGCCTTTGCCGGATTGAATCCGCATGCTGGCGAGTTCGGCGCATTGGGGCGCGAAGAGATCGATTTTCTGGAACCCGCCATCGCGCTTCTCCGTGACGAGGGAATCGATGCGTCGGGGCCCTTTGCCGCCGACACCATGTTCCACGAAAGCGCGCGCGCAAAATATGACGTCGCACTGTGCCTGTACCATGATCAGGCGCTTATCCCGCTGAAAACCTTGCATTTCGACGAGGGCGTCAATCTGACGCTCGGTCTGCCTATCGTGCGGACATCACCCGATCATGGCACCGCCTTCGAGATCGCCGGCGCCGACAAAGCCAATCCCGGTGCGACTATCGCCGCCATCGGCCTCGCCGCTTTCTGCGCCGAGCAACGGCTTCTCCGGGAAGGCAGCGTCGCCGCGTGACGGCGCTGCCGCCGCTGCGTGAAGTAATCGCCCGACACGGGCTGCGCGCCGACAAGACGCTTGGCCAGAATTTTCTGCTCGACGGTCAGCTACTAGATCGGATTGCGAGCATCCCGGGCGCTCTTACCGATAAGATCGTTTATGAAGTCGGCCCCGGGCCGGGCGGGCTGACCCGGGCGTTATTGGGTGCCGGAGCGCATGTGATCGCGGTCGAACGCGATCGGCGCTGCGTAGCCGCATTGGAGGAACTGAACGCCCCTTTTCCCGGTCGGCTCACGCTCGTTTCAGACGATGCGATGGCGATCGATGAAATCGATTTGGGTGCATCGGGCGCGCATATCGTCGCCAATCTCCCCTACAATATCGGCACCGCGTTGCTGGTGCGCTGGCTTACGGTCGCACCGTGGCCGCCCTGGTGGCAGTCCCTGACCTTGATGTTTCAGGAAGAGGTCGCTCGCCGCATCGTCGCACAGCCTGGCGATCCCGCTTATGGGCGACTATCGGTGCTCGCCCAATGGCGGTCGTCGGCGAGGATCGCGCTGAAAGTTCACAGATCGGCCTTCGTTCCCCCGCCCAAGATTATGTCCGCGGTGGTCTACATCGCGCCAGGAGAAGCGCCGGACGGCGTTACGGCCGAGATGATCGGCGCGCTAACGCAGGCTGCGTTCGGCCAGCGCCGCAAGATGCTGCGGCAGAGCCTCAAAAGCGTGCCCGGTGCGCGCACCGCCATGGAAGAATTGAACATCGACCCGACCCGAAGGGCGGAAACGTTGTCGGTTGCCGACTATATCTCGTTGGCCCGCGCGACGGACGCCGCGTCAAAGAGTTAGGTTATTCGACTTCGGGAACCGGGGTTACCGGCTCGCGTGCCGCCATCTGGGAAGCCGGCGGGCCGGATTCGATTACCGAAGCGAGCTCGGTCGCTTCCGCGCACCGATTTTCGCACAATGCTTCGATCCGCACGAGGTTGCGCCGCGCGCGCTCGACCGCTCCGCGGCTCACGAGCACCCGCCCCTGCCCCGCAAGTGCGGCGAGATCGTTGGGATCGATGGTCAGCGCTTCGCGATAATAGCGGATCGCCTTGCCCGGCAGTTCGCGCGCTTCGGCGATTTCGGCGAGCGCGACGAAGCCGTCGCGGTTGCGCGGATCGACCGCCAGAGCGCTTTCGACGAGATCAGCGGCACGATCATTGTCGCCGGCCGCCAGCGCGGCGCGGCCTTCCTCCACCAGCGCGATCGACCGCGGGTTGATATCGTCGTCGCCGCGTTGCCCATGGACGCCGCTCGATACCGTGGCGAGCGTCAGGGAGATGGCGATGGCGAGCGGCGAAAAGCGCATGATAAGCTCCGTTACAGTTTCCTTGCGGTCTTCTAGCATGACCGTTGCAGCCTTGCGAAGAAAAACCCGTCCGTTTCATGTCGCGCGGGGGTCAGCATATAGCCATCGCCCGATTCTATCGCAGCCGTAGCAGGCGATACCTTGCTGAAATCCGAACGGAATTGCAGGAAATGCGCGATCTGATCTTCCCCCTCGGGTGCTAGCAGCGAACACACGATGTAAACCAGAAAACCGCCGGGTTTTACAAGGGTCGCGGCGGTTTCGAGTAAATGCGATTGGGTTTTTGCGGCGCGGTCGATCGCACCGTCCGTCAACCGCCATCGCGCTTCGGGATTGCGCCGCCAGGTACCGGTGCCGGTACACGGGGCGTCGATAACCACGAGATCCGCGGAATCCCCCAGATCGGTCAGCATGACACTCTCCCGACCGGGATCGAGAAGCCGTGTTTCGATACCCGTCATGCCGCATCGCTCGGCCCGGGGCATGAGGCGTGCGAGACGTTTGCGATCGGTATCGGACGCGATCAGCCGTCCATCGCCCCCGATCCGGTCGTAAAGCGCGAGCGTCTTGCCGCCGCCGCCTGCGCACAGATCGAGGATCGTCATCCCGGGTTCGGCCGCGCAACAATCCACGATATGCTGGCTGCCTTCATCCTGAACATCGACATCGCCGTCGCGCCAAAGACTATGCTGTTCGATCGGATATCCCGCGGGCAACCGGATCGCGGATTTGCTCAGCGCACCGGGTTCGGCATCGGCGATTGCGGCCACTACGCTATCCCGCTCCGTCCGACCCAGGTTAACCCGAATATCGAGCGGCGCGCGGCCGGAAAGGCTGGCGATATCGGCATCATCGACGGTTTTCGAGAAGTTGGCGCGCAGCCAAGGCGGAATGGCGCTCGGCGGCGCGCCGACTTCATTGCCGGCGAGCCGAGCCGGGCCGTAATCCGATCCGTCGAACAGGTCGCGAAGCGCCGGCTCGTCTTGCGCGAGCCCGACCATCGCCGATCGGCCGTTTTCAGGCGCACTGCCATATCGACGGATCGCGGCATAGACGAGATCGCGCACGGCACGGCGATCCTTCGACCCTGCATAGCGCCGGGTGCGGAAATAGCGCTTGATAAGCGTGTCGGCGGCAGGGCCGTTGCCGGTCGATGCGGCGATGATCTCGTCGAGCAGGTCGATCGCCGCCTGGAGACGCGCGGCCGGCGTCATGGTCTAGCGCGTCGGATAATTGGGCGCCTCGCGGGTGATCGAGACATCATGCACATGGCTTTCGCGCAGGCCGGCATTGGTGATCCGCAGGAAGGCGGCGCGCTGCTGGAGCGCCGCGATCGTCGCCGAACCGGTATAGCCCATCGCCGCTTTCACGCCGCCGACCAGTTGATGGATGACATCCTTCGCAGGACCCTTGAACGGCACCTGACCCTCGATCCCTTCGGGAACGAGCTTCAATTGTTCGGTCACGTCCTGCTGGAAATAGCGATCGGCCGATCCGCGCGCCATGGCGCCGACCGACCCCATGCCCCGATAGCTCTTGTAGGAGCGACCTTGATAGAGGAAGGTTTCGCCCGGCGCCTCGGCGGTGCCGGCCAGCAAGGACCCGATCATCACCGTCGACGCGCCCGCGGCCAACGCCTTGGCGACATCGCCTGACGTCCGCAGACCGCCGTCGGCGATGACCGGCACATTGGATTTGGCGGCCTCTTCCGACGATTCCATGACGGCGGTCAGCTGCGGTACGCCGACCCCTGCGACCACCCGTGTCGTGCAGATCGAGCCGGGGCCGATGCCGATCTTGATCCCGTCGGCGCCGGAATCGATCAACGCCCGCGCGCCCTCCGCGGTCGCGACATTGCCGGCCACGACCTGAACCGAGTTGGATAGTTTTTTGACGCGTTCCACCGCTTCGCCGACCGACCGATTATGGCCATGGGCCGTATCGATGACGATCAGGTCGCACTCCGCATCTATCAGCGCTTCGGTCCGCTCGAACCCTTTGTCGCCGACGGTCGTTGCTCCGGCGACGCGCAGTCGGGCGGAATCATCCTTGGTCGCATGCGGATAGGTGACGGCTTTCTCGATATCCTTGACCGTGATGAGGCCGACGCAGCGATAATCGTCATCGACGACGATGAGCTTCTCGATCCGGCGCTGATGCAGTAGACGCCGGGCTTCGTCCTGCGAAACGCCCTGGCCGACCGTCGCCAGATCCTCTTTGGTCATCAGTTCCGAAACCGGCTGATCGGGTTTCTCCGCGAACCGGACGTCGCGATTGGTCAATATGCCGACCAGCGTGCCGTTGCTTTCGGTGATCGGGATTCCCGAAATCCGGTTACGCTCCATCAGCTCCAGCGCCTCGGACAGCGTCTGGTTCGGCGCCATCGTGATCGGGTTGACGACCATGCCGGACTCAAACCGTTTGACCGCCCGAACCGCGCCGGCCTGCTCCGAAATCGAAAGATTGCGATGGAGCACGCCGATACCGCCGAGCTGCGCCATGACGATCGCCATATCGGCTTCGGTCACGGTATCCATGGCGGCGGAGAGGATCGGAATGTTGAGGCCGATTTCGCGGGTCAGCCGCGTCGTGGTATCCGCCGCGCTGGGCAGAATTTCGGACTCCGCCGGGCGTAAAAGGACATCGTCGAATGTGAGTCCTTCGCTGATTTCCATGACCGCGTTCACCTTGCTCCAGATTCGCTGTCGCGCGTCTATAGGAGGGAAGCGCCGCAGTTGCTAGCGTTGTGGCCCGGGATAGCGGGCCGGATCGGCAAAAGCCCGGCCCAGGGCGATGTGCAGCAGGGTATCCTCATGCGCGCCGCCGAGCTCGATGCCGTCTATCTCGTCTTCCGGACCGTGATAGCGTCCGCGGAAAAAGTTCGTCAGCAGCTCGGGATCGGTAAAGGAACCGCCAACCATCACGGCGGCAACGCCGCGTTCCAAAAAGGCCCAGGCGTCGTTGCGCCGGACGAAACTGTTCATCTCGGTACTGCGATCGACCGTCCGCCCGGCTTCTTCGGCGACCGCGTCGATCAGCGGATCGAGCGGCGTCATGCCTCGTCCGATGATGCCCACCGATGCGCCGCGCGGCGCGATCGCGATCGTGTCCAGGTTGAACACGGCGATGATATCTTCGAGCGGGATCGGCGGATTCTCGGCAAAGGCGATGGCGCCGAGCAGCCCATTTTCTTCCGCCGTCGTCGTCACGAACAGGATATCGCGGACCGACGGCTCGCCGGTCGCCAATGCGCGCGCGACTTCGATGACCGCAGCCGTGCCGCTCGCATTGTCGACCGCGCCGTTGCAGATGCGATCGTCCGGGGCGTCGGGACGGCAGAAGCCGAAATGGTCATGGTGGGCAGAAAACAGCACGGCCTCTTCGCCATCGCCGCTGCCGGGCAAACGGGCGACGACGTTAACGCCGTCATAGCGATCGATCACAGTATCGATTGCGATATCGAGCGTGAGGGCGAGCGTTATCGGTTCGAACCCGCCGGCGCCCGCACTGGCGGCCAGCGATTCCCGCGAGAGGCCAAGGTCGCCCAGCATCTCGTCCGCGAGGCTGGCCCCGATGATGACTTCCGCCGCCGCCAGGGTTTGCGATGCGAGATAGGTCTGCCGGAACCGCATGCCCGTAACGGCCGCATCCCAGGGTATGTCGGGTGGAACGATCGCGACGATCGCGGTCGCGCCGCGTTCGCGGAAAAAGGCGATGCGGCTGCGGAACGACGGACCGTCGGCCATGCCGTCCGGCAATCCGCGCAGCATCAGCACGGCCTCGCCATCGAACCGGCGCTCGGCCATCGTTCCGCCATCCGGTTCTTCGATATCATGGGCATAGCCGACAAAGGTCACCGGCACATTCGCGAGCGAAACCCGTTCGGTATTGCCGAGCGCGAATATGTCGCCCGCAAGGCTGCGCGTGCGACCGGCGGTCCGGCTTTGCAAACGGACGGCATCGTCCGCGCGGCTGATCAGGGCGACAGGTTGAAAATAATTGCCCCCGTAACCGGGTAACAGCCCGGCGGCGGCGAATTCGGCCGCGATATAGCTGATCGTCAGCGCTTCGCCGGCGGTTCCGGGCTGACGGCCTTCGAAATCGTCGCTCGCCAGAATTTCGATATGCCGGCGCAGGTCCGCCTCGGTCGGAAGCGTCTGGGCGATGGCCGGCGAAAGGGAAAAGAATAGCGCGAAAGCGGCTAAAAGTCTCGGAAACATGCGGGTGTCATGGCAGGCGCAAGGCGACCGGGCAAGCGATTGCGGCTATCGGATCGACGAACCGCATCAGACCTCGCCGAATGACGCACAACGGGCGCGGATTAGGTCTTGGCAGCCTGCCGGAATCCGCCCAATATAGGCTTAAGAGGGTCGGATTTCGGAAGGAGCGGAGCGATGGAAGGTTTTTTCGGGCTGGTGATGTTTATCGCCGTATTGGCGATCATCTTCGTCGTGCTGGGCATCAAGATCGTTCGGCAGGGCTATAACTATACGATCGAATATTTCGGCCGTTTCACGACCGTCGCGCAGCCCGGTTTCAACTTTTTCATGCCCTTTTTCTATCGTGTCGGCCGCAAGGTGAACATGATGGAGCAGGTGCTCGATATTCCGGGCCAGGAGATCATCACCAAGGACAATGCGATGATCTCGACCGACGGCGTGGTCTTCTTCCAGGTGCTCGACGCCGCCAAGGCTGCCTATGAAGTATCCGATCTCTACAATGCGATCCTCAACCTCGTAACGACGAACCTGCGTACGGTGATGGGATCGATGGATCTCGACGAGACCCTGTCGAAGCGCGACGAGATCAATGCGCGGCTGCTGTCGGTGGTCGACGATGCGACCACGCCCTGGGGCATCAAGATCACCCGCGTCGAGGTGAAGGATATCCGCCCGCCGCACGATATCGTCGATGCGATGGCGCGCCAGATGAAGGCGGAACGCGAGAAGCGCGCGACCATCCTTGAGGCGGAAGGTGAGAAAACGGCGGAAATCCTCCGCTCGGAAGGTGAAAAGCAAGCCAATATCCTTGAGGCGGAAGGCCGGCGCGAAGCTGCGTTCCGGGATGCCGAAGCGCGTGAACGCGAAGCGGAAGCCGAGGCCAAGGCGACGCAGATGGTCTCCGATGCGATCGCGGGTGGCAATGCGCAGGCGATCAATTACTTTATCGCGCAAGACTATGTGAAAACCGTGTCCGAATTCGCTACCTCGCCCAACGCCAAGACGATACTCTTTCCCGTCGAGGCGACGCAGCTCATCGGTACGCTGGGCGGCATCGGCGAACTCGCCAAAGACGCCTTTGGCGATGGAGAAAAGGGTGCGGTCGTTCCCGGACGGCCACCACGATCGGGGCAATAGAGTAGGGAGCAGCCGATGAATATTGGCGGCATCGAGATTAGCGGCGAAGTCCTCTGGATGATCCTGGGGGTCATTCTGTTGATATCGGAGATGATCGCGCCGGGCGCCTATCTGATGTTTCTCGGCGGTGCCGCGATATTTACCGGATTGTTGGGGTTCGCCCTGCCCCTTCCCATCGCGGTCCAGTTCCTGATCTTCGCCTTGAGTTCGATCGCGTCCGTCTATGTCGCCAAGCGCTGGTTCGACGTCTATCCAATCCTTTCCAGCGCGCCGCTTCTCAATGCGCGGGTCGCCCAGATGATTGGACAGACGGTCGAGGTTGTGGAGCCGATCGAGGGTGGCTCGGGACGCGTCAAGGTCGGCGACGGCGTCTGGTCGGCATCGGGTCCGGACGCCGCGGAGGGCGCGCGCATGCGGATCGTCGGCGCGGAAGGCAATCGGCTCGCAGTCGAGCCGATCGAGGCGCTGACGCAAGACGACGACCCGCCGGCTAGCTCCGGTTGAACAGTCCCCGGGCCATGTCGGCCACATCGTCGAGCGGATTGCCGTCGCCGTCCTGATCGAGAAAACTCTTCGCCTGTTCGAGCAATCCGTCGAGCGCACCGCCCTCGCCCGCCGCGTCTCCGATCCCCAATTGCGCGGTCAGTTGCGGGAGCAATTGCTCAAGCCGATCGAGCGGTAAACCCGTTTGACTGGCGGCTTCGGCGGCTGCCTCCTGAGGATCGTTCGTGCCGTCACCGGCAAGTTGACCGAGAATCGAATCCGCGCCCATTTGTAACTGGTCGGTGGACAAGCCGACACGGGACGCCAGATCTTCGAGGTTCAGGTTATTGCCCGCCTGAGAGAGTATGCCGTCGAGAATCCCCATATTCGCCTCCATATTTGTCGCATGATCAATGACAGTCTTCGGAAGACCGGTAAATCCCCATCGCCGGTAACCGCCTCACCGAACCGTCATTTAGGCGTTGTAGGCAATCGATAAGTCGCCCATGGTCGGAGCGGCAAAAAAAGGGTCCGCATTTCACTTCCAGATCGAAAGGGCAGATTATGGGTATTTTCGGAGAGTTGACGGACAAGGTTTTCAAGCAGGCGGCGGAGGTCAATGAATCGGCATCGCCGGAGATGAAGGCCAAAAATGCGGCGGCGACCGGCAAAGCGATGAGCGAAGAAGAGTTGAAGGCTGTGCTGGCGAAGAAGGCCGCGGCCAAGGGCCAGAAATATAACTGGGAAACGTCGATCGCCGATCTCATGCGGCTCGTCGATATGGATCCGAGCCTCGACAATCGGAAAAAATTGGCCAGCGAGCTCGGCTATGAAGGCGAGCTAAACGGCAGCGCGGAGATGAATATCTGGCTGCACGCCCGGGTTATGGAGAAGCTCGCACAAGGCGGCGGCGCCTGAACGGCGTAATCGTGAGCGAATGCGATAATGGCTGTCCCGCGCACGGTGCGGGACAGTCTCTATCCCGTCAGGCCGGTGTCGGCGCCGCTTCGCGAACGCCTTGATCGACATGCTCTTCGAACTGGCTGAAATTGTCGATGAAGAGCCCGACCAGCCTGGCGGCCATTTCGTCATAGGCTTCGCCATCGTCCCAAGTGCCGCGCGGATCGAGGATCGCGTCGTCGACTCCGGGAACCGCGATCGGCACGTCGAAACCGAAATTCGGATCGTTGCGGAATTCTGCGTCGTTCAGGCTGCCGTCGAGCGCAGCGTTGAGCAATGCGCGCGTGGCCTTGATCGGCATTCGGTGACCGACGCCATATTTGCCGCCGGTCCAGCCCGTATTGACGAGCCAGCATTTCACGCCGCCCTTGGCGATCCGCTCTTTTAGGAGGTTTCCGTAGACGCTCGGATGGCGCGGCATGAACGGCGCGCCGAAACAGGTCGAGAATGTCGCCTCGGGTTCGGTTACGCCGATCTCGGTGCCCGCGACCTTGGCCGTATAGCCTGACAGGAAGTGATACATGGCCTGGTCGGGCGTGAGCCGCGCGATCGGCGGCAGGACGCCGAACGCATCGGCTGTGAGCATGATCACGTTTTTTGGCACCGGGCCGAGATTTTCTTCCGAACTGTTCGGAATGAAATCGATCGGATACGCGCCGCGGCTGTTTTCCGCGAGGCTGGCATCGTCGAAATCGAGTTCGCGGGTTTCCGGATTCATGACGACATTCTCCAGCACAGTCCCGAACCGGCGCGTCGTCGCGTAGATTTCCGGTTCCGCCTCTTCGGATAGCCGGATCATTTTCGCGTAGCATCCGCCCTCGAAATTGAAGACGGCGGTATCGGACCAGCCATGCTCGTCATCGCCGATCAGGGTCCGGCTGGCATCGGCCGACAGCGTCGTCTTACCGGTGCCCGACAGCCCGAAGAAGATCGCGGTATCGCCCCCGGCACCGATATTGGCCGAGCAATGCATCGGCATGATGCCGTCGGCGGGCAGCTTGTAGTTGAGAATACCGAACACCGACTTCTTCATTTCGCCGGCATATTTGGTTCCGCCGATCAGGATCAGCTTTTCCGACAGGTTCACGGCCACGACGGTTTCGGACCGCGTTCCATGACGTTCCGGATCGGCCCGGAAGCTCGGCAAATCGATAATGGTATATTCCGGTTCGAAGCCCGGCAGTTCGTCGGCTTCCGGACGGCACAGCAAGGTGCGGATGAACAGATTATGCCAGGCCAGTTCGTTAATCACCCGGACCTGGACCCGATGGTCGGCCTGCGATCCGCCGTACAGATCCTGAACGAACAGCGTATCCTTCTTCGCAACCTCGGCGAGAAAATCGTCCTTGAGCGCGGCGAAATGCTCGGGCGCCATCGGCACGTTCACCTTGCCCCACCACACCGTGTCCTCGGTTTCGCTATCGCGAATGATGAACTTGTCCTTGGCCGAACGCCCGGTATGCTTGCCGGTTTCGACGACCAGCGGGCCATGTTTGGCAAGCCGCCCTTCGCCGCGCCGGACCGACGTTTCGATCAGCGGCGACGTCGTCAGGTTCCAGTGCAGATCGGCAGTTCCGGTATCGACGCCCTGTTTAGTCAAGTCGAAAGCGGGGATGCGAGAGGACAAATTCGGTCTCCTAAGAAAATCGGAAAGCACGCGGCTGCTTTTGGAAGCGCCATCGTCGCTTGCCTATGGCCTAAGCAGGTGATGGCGGAAAAATCAACGCGCGGCATGGAAATGTCGGGTAAAACCGCCCATTGCCGCGACGTCCGGAGGTCGCTAGTCAGGCGCGAAAGTCCTCAGTTACGGTAACCGCATGACCGCCACGATCGCGCTTGTCGACGATGACAAGAATATTCTGACCTCGGTTTCGATCGCCCTTCAATCCGAGGGTTTTGCGACACGCATCTATTCCGACGGTGAGACGGCGTTGAAGGCGCTGATCGAAAACCCGCCGGACCTGGCCGTACTCGATATCAAGATGCCGCGCATGGATGGCATGGAATTGTTGCGCCGGTTGCGGGAGAAAAGCGCCATTCCCGTCATTTTCCTCACATCCAAGGACGACGAGCTGGACGAAGCGCTCGGTCTTGCGATGGGGGCCGACGATTATATTTCCAAACCCTTTTCCCAACGTCTGCTCATCGCCCGCATCCGGGCGATACTGCGGCGGAGCGAACTCGCCTCGCAGAGCGCCGGTGACGAGATTCCGAGCGAAGAGTTGCCCGAACGCATCGTCCGTGGCCGGTTGGATATGGATCCCGCGCGGCACCGGGTGAGCTGGGCCGGCGAGAATGTCACGTTGACAGTGACCGAATTCATGATCCTCGAATCGCTGGCGCAACGGCCGGGGATCGTCAAATCGCGCGATCAGCTCATGGATGCGGCCTATACCGACGATGTCTATGTCGACGACCGGACGATCGACAGCCATATCAAACGTCTGCGCCGAAAATTCCGTCAGGTCGATGATAGGTTCGACGCGATCGAAACGCTCTATGGAGTCGGCTATCGTTTCGCTGAGGAATAGGTGAAACGGGACGACGATCTTGATCTGAGATGGTCGGCGCGATGGTCGCTGACGAGCCGGATTCTCGCGGTCAACATCTTCGCCATAGCCTTGCTCGCCGGGAGTTTTTTCTGGCTCGACAATTATCGCGTAAGGCTGCTCGACGAGCGGACCCGACAAACCGAAACCCAGGCGGAACTCATCGCCAACGTCATCGATCGCGCCGATCCGGAAGAGCGCGACACCGTCTTGGCGGCGCTCGGCGTTCGCAGCGGCCATCGGATACGCATATATGATGCGGACGGCGACCTGTCGCGCGACAGCTGGGAGATCGCCGAACCCACCTATGTAAATCGCGATCCGGCAACCGAACCGTGGCGCAGAAGCGTCGCGCGGTGGATGGACCAGGGGATCGAGAATATCGTCAATGCCGACCCGCTGCCACGGTTCGAGGAGCCCGAGGTCGATCGGCTTTCGGCTTGGCAATTCGCGGCGGATATCCCGGAAAATGGCGGAGGCGTGACGCAACTCGCCCTCGCGCCCGATCGGACGCCAATGGTGTCGGTGGCCGTGTCCCTCGAAAAGAATCCGGGCGCCGTCGCGCTGGTGACGGCCAATGCGCGCGATATCCGGGGCGACGTCCGCCAGGAGCGGTTGCGGCTCGGCATCATCTTCTTGGCGGTAGCCCTTGTTTCCGTTCTGCTGTCCCTGTTTCTCGCGCGTACGATCGTCCGGCCGTTGCGGCGGCTCTCGCTGGCGGCCCGCCGGGTACGTCTCGGGCGGGCGCGCGAAGTGGTCTTGCCCCGGTTGCCGTCCCGGCGCGACGAGATCGGTATGCTCGCGCGCGCACTATCGGATATGAGCCAGGCGTTGCGTCAGCGGATCGATGCGACCGAGGCATTCGCGGCGGATGTCGCTCATGAAATCAAGAATCCGCTCGCCTCGCTGAGTTCGGCCGTCGATACGTTGCACAAAGTCGATGACCCGGAATTGCAGAGCCAGTTGCTCGATGTGGTCAAGGACGATGTGCGGCGGCTCGACCGGTTGATCACGGAAATCTCGACCGCATCGCGGATCGACGCCGAACTCTCGCGGACGAACTTCGAGGCGGTCGATATCGGCGATCTGATCGGCACTATCGTTAAAAGCCGGGATGATCGCGGCCTCAATGACAATGCGCGAATTGCCTTCGGGCGACCACGGAGCGGGAGCGCCATCGTCATGGGAGACGCCTCCCAGCTGGCTCGCGTACTCGAAAATCTGCTCGATAACGCGGTGTCCTTTTCGCCTGAAAACGGCACGGTGCGGATCGCGGCGACCGGCGATGGCGAACGCGTTCACATCAGCGTCGAAGACGAAGGTCCCGGTATTCCGGTTGAACAGATCGACGAGATATTCCGCCGCTTTCATACCTTGCGACCGGCCGGCGAGGATTTCGGCAGGCATTCGGGCTTGGGGCTCGCGATCGCCAAGGCTATTGTCGAAGGGCATGACGGACATATCGAGGCAGAAAATCGCGATGATTCGGCAAGCGGGGCACGGTTCACCATCACTCTGCCGATGGCGGTGTCATGAGTGATGCCCACCCGCCCGATCGGCGCATCCTGCTCGTCACGGGCATGTCCGGGGCCGGCAAATCGACGGCGTTGCGAACGTTCGAGGATATGGGCTGGGAAACGGTCGACAATCTGCCGCTCAGCCTGTTCGACAAGCTGTTCGAGATCAGCGTGCCGCTCGATCCGTCGAAAGCCGAGCGGTCCATCGCGATCGGCATCGACAGCCGGACTCGCGGATTCGACGCGAATGCCATCGTCGCGCGGATCAAGACCATCGCGGAAAGCCATGCTCTCGACATCGAAACCGTGTTTCTGGATTGCAGCGGCAACGAGCTGGAACGACGCTTCTCCGAAACCCGCCGGCGCCATCCGCTCGCACTCGACAGGCCGGCCGAACAAGGCATCAGGCTGGAACGGGAAATCATGACGCCGTTGCGGCGCTGGGCGACCCATGTGATCGATACGACCGATTGCTCCGCCAACGACCTGCAAAAGGATCTGCGGCGACGGTTCGGCCTCGAAAGCCCGAGCGAACTCGTCGTTACCATTTCGTCTTTCGGTTTTGCACGCGGGATATTGCGCAATGCCGATCTCGTTTTCGATATGCGCTTCCTGCGCAATCCGCACTGGGATCCCG
>JBCDDN010000042.1:0-32296 GCA_039180285.1 Pseudomonadota bacterium
ATCTGGGGATGGTGCGCAAGGTTTGCTGGCAAGGCGACCAGTTGGTTATCACAATCACGCCGACATATTCTGGATGCCCTGCAATGTCGGTTATCGGATTAAGTATCGAAGCTGCAATGGAGGCAAAGGGCGTCCAGAATGTCAAAATTGAAACCCGTTTGTCACCGCCCTGGACCACGGACTGGATCAGTGAAAAAGGTAAGAGGGCCCTTAAAGATTACGGGATAGCTCCACCTCAAATATGCGGTCGCGCAAGCGCAAGTGACAATGTGTTCTGTCCGCGTTGTAACTCCAATGATGTCGAGTGTGTCAGCCAATTCGGCTCGACCCCTTGTAAGGCGGCCTATCGATGCCTGTCCTGCCTGGAGCCATTTGACCATTTCAAACCCTTCTAACTTTGCGAAAGTTCGAGAAAAATGGCTCATTTCTATCCGTTGAGAGTAGCCTCTATAGAAAAGGAAACAGATCAGGCCGTCATATTAACTCTGCTCCCGGAAGAAAGTGAACGTGAGAAGTTCAGATTTATTCAGGGGCAGTATCTTACCTTCAAGAAGGAAATCGAGGGCGAGGAGATAAGGCGGTCCTACTCGATTTGCGCCGCACCGACGGATGGCCATCTCAGCATCGGGGTAAAGAAAGTGGATGGTGGCTGCTTTTCGACCTGGATACATGAAGAGCTTCAAGAAGGTGATAGTCTCTGTGCCATGCCCCCGATGGGCAATTTCCATATTCCCATCAATTCGTCGGAAAGCCGACACTATCTTCTTATCGCTGCAGGCAGCGGGATCACGCCGATCATCAGCATTATTCGCACCATTTTGACCAGCGAACCCAATTCAAGCATTTCGCTGATCTATGGTAACAGATCAGCGAGCACGATCATGTTTCGAGAAGAACTCGATGATCTGAAAAATACGCATATGGAAAGGCTTTCAATTCTCCATGTTTTGAGCACGGAACGCGACCTTGATCTTTTTGCGGGTCGGATAGACAAAGAAAAGTGCGATATCTTGTTCGATGGCTGGATCAACGTCGGCGATATCGATTACGCCTTTATCTGCGGCCCGGAAGAAATGATGCGCAGCGCTTCCGCCGTATTGGCACAGAAAGGACTCCCGAAAAAGCAGATAAAATTTGAACTTTTCGGGACACCTCAGCAGGGCATAGTCGCGCGGAAAGCGTTTGGCCGATTAGAGCGGGACACCAAGAAAAAGCGACGCATCTCGATAACCGCAGACGGTGTAACCAAACAGATTGATACAATCGATAGCGATAAATCCCTATTGGAGCTCGCGGTTGACGCCGGTCTTGCAGCACCCTTTTCGTGCAAAGCCGGCGTTTGCTCGACTTGCAAGGCAAAAGTCGTCGAGGGCAAAGTCGATATGCAAGCCAACTATGCACTTGAAGATTATGAAGTGGAGCGCGGTTATGTTCTCTGCTGCCAGTCCTTCGCCAAAAGTGATGAGCTTGTGGTAGATTTTGACCAATGAGCAGCGAATCGTGCGATCTCAAATCTCCATGATAATCGCCGGCGGCAGCGATGCCGAGACCCGGGTCGATCATGATCATGACGACGCCGGCAACCGGCCCGGGCCGTCGCTGCTCGATACGGCGCCGCTCGCGCTGGTCAGCCGGTTGGCACTGGTTGACACGGATCGGGGGGCTGCCGGCCCTTATGGCCCGAAGTAGACATAGTCTCCACGACGAGCCCTATTTTTCGCCGATTCCGCGTCCTATTCGCCACAGGGAACCAGGCGGCTGTGTCCGATAGGACGCAGCCGTTCGGGTGGGGATCGACGGGATCAAAGAGCCAGCGGCGGGGCCGTTTGGGGGACATTAGCATGGGTGGGGGTGTGTAGGACAGGAACTCGCCGCACCGATCATCGGAAATCTTCTGTGCCACGAACGCGCTCGCATCCTCACCGGTGCTGAAAAATTAGCCATGTGTTCCGCTAGGCAGAGTATCGAACGCCGCCAAAAAGCACCTGATCCGGCCCCCGTTCCGTAGATAGCGCCGGTTAGCGCCGGTCACCCTCCGCGCCGCCCGTGATCCGATAGAGCCGCCCCAGCGGATCGTAGGTGTTGGTAATGCCCTGACCGCCGCTCGAACGGTTCGCGTCATAGGAATATCTCGCTGTGACTCTTGCGAAGGCAGGCTATAGACCGGTCGATGCCGATATGGGCGGGAGAGTATGTTGGCCGATAAGCGCGATAGATCGAAAGAAAAGCAGGATACCGCAGAGGGTGCGGCAGCATCCGAATCTCCACCCCGGATGGATGTGAACACGGCGAAGATCGACATCAATTTCTCCGGCGGGTTAGCGAGTTTTCTAACCGCCAATACGATGTCTTTCGCTTTCACGTCATACCAGACCGGACGCTTGTATCTGGTGGGAGCCCAAGAGGACGGCAAACTCGCTCTGCATGAGGCGTTATACCCTCAGGCGATGGGTGTGTTCGGCGATGCGAACCGCTTATATCTTGGCACGCTGACTCAGATTGTCCGCATGGAGAATGTCTTACAGCCCGGCCAAATCGCAAACGGCGCACATGACAAAGTCTACGTGCCGCGCAATATGCAAACGACGGGCAATATAGACATCCACGAAATCGGCATCAAAAAAAACGGCCAGATAGTGTTTGTGAACACGCGCTATGGCTGCCTGTGCGAACCGCATCTCACACATAGCTTCACACCGATATGGAAACCGGAATTTATCTCGAAGATTGCAGCTGAAGACCGCTGCCACCTCAACGGGCTGGCGATGGTCGATGGCGAACCCAAATATGTAACGGCGGTTTGCCGGTCAGACGTCGTCGATGGTTGGAGAGACCGTCGACATGATGGCGGTATCATCATCGATGTCGAGACGGACGAGATCGTCGCCGATGGCCTTTCCATGCCGCATTCGCCGCGATTTCATGATGGCAGATTATGGGTGTTGAATTCAGGCGGCGGCGAGCTGGGATGGATCGATCAAAAAGACCGATCGTTCAACCCGGTGGCATTTTTCCCCGGTTTCCTTCGCGGTTTGGCGTTTCATAATGGTTATGCATTCGTGACCTTGTCGAAACCGCGCCACGGCCGCTTCGAAGGACTGGCATTGGACGGGAAGCTGAAAGAGAAAGACGCCGACGCCTGGTGCGGCGTACAGATCATTTCGCTCGAATCCGGCGATGTCGTGCAGTGGCTGAGACTGGATGGTGCCATTACCGAACTATTCGATGTGTGCGTATTGCCCGGCGTAAAGAATCCGATCACCCTCGGTCCGCAGTCGACCGAAATTGCGGAATTCATCACCTATGATCACGGCGCCCTAAGCTAACGTGACAATGCCTCCGGTGCTGCAAATGCGGCACTTTCATCATATGACTTCTTTGCAAGTCATATCAGCCCTGAACTGCGCGTCGAAAACACGTTTCGAAAATATCCATACCCTCGTGAATGAGATCGTCGGATATCGTCAACGCCGGGAGAAAACGGAAGACGTTACCGCGCGTACCGCAGGTGAGAACGATCAGGCCGTGTTTGTGCGCTTCGCCGACCACGGCCTTTGTGAGCGCCGCATTGGGTTTATCGGGATCCGCATCTTCGACCAGTTCCATCGCGATCATCGCACCGCGGTCGCAACGCAACTCACCGACAACCGACGGGAATTCAGCCTTGAGCGCCAAGAGCCTCTCACGAAATACTTCGCCGATATGACGAGCCGCGTCGGGGAGCTTCTCTTCCTCCATAACGTCAAGTACCGCGAGCGCAGCGGCACAACCAACGGGGGAACCAGCATAGGTACCGCCAAGTCCGCCAGGCTCCGGCGCATCCATGATCTCCGCCTTGCCGATCACGGCCGCCAAGGGAAATCCGCCGGCCAAACCTTTGGCGACCGCGATGAGATCGGCTTCAACGCCTGAATATTCGGCCGCGAACAACTTGCCGGTGCGGCCGAAGCCGGTCTGAATTTCATCAAGGATCAGCATGATTCCATGGTCGTCGCAAATTCTCCGGAGCGCGATAAGAAATTCGTCGGGCGCCGGATAAAAGCCTCCTTCGCCCTGAACCGGCTCAAGAATGATCGCCGCACAATCGGATGGTTCGATATCGGTCTTGAACACCATTTCGAGCGCGCTGAGCGAAGCTTCGACACTGCCGCCATGATAAGCGATTGGAAACGGTGCTCTATAAATATCTCCGGGGAACGGGCCAAAGCGGTTTTTGTAAGGCGTAACCTTGCCGGTCAGGCCCAACGTCATCAGCGTGCGACCATGATAGCCGCCATCGAACGCGATCACGCCGCGACGCCCCGTATGGGAGCGGGCGATCTTGATACAATTTTCTACGGCTTCCGCCCCCGTCGTCACGAACATCGATTTTTTCGTGGACGGGCCCGGTGCGCAGGCGTTGAGCCGCTCGGCCAGCATTACCGCGCTGTCATAAGGCGTGATCATCACACAACTATGGCTGAACCGTTCGAGCTGCGCGGTCACCGCGGCGTGCACCTTGGGATGCATGTGGCCGGTATTGCAGACCGCGATACCGGTCCCGAAATCGATATAGCGCGTGCCTTCTACATCCCAGATTTCGGAACCCTTGGCGCGATCGACATAGACAGGTGCAAGATTGCCTTCGCCGCGTGCAATGGCTGCGTCCTTGCGCTGCTGCCAATCAACGTTGGCCATCGTTTCAACGGGGGATGAAATTGGGGCGTGTGCACTCATGCGGCTATGCCTCCCAGGCAGAGATATTTGAGTTCGAGATAATCATCGAGGCCGTATTTGGAGCCTTCACGCCCAATGCCCGACTGTTTGACGCCGCCAAACGGCGCTGCGACCGCCGAAATAATGCCCTGGTTTACACCAACCATGCCATAGTCCAGCGCCTCCCCCGCGCGCCAGGCACGGCCAAGGTCTCGCGTATAGACATAGGCGGCAAGACCATAGGGCGTATCGTTGGCCTGCGCGTAAACATCGGCCTCATCGTCAAAGGGGATGATCGGTGCGATCGGGCCAAAAATCTCAGACTGAGCGATAGCCATGGCGTTGGTCGCGTCGCCAAGGATCGTCGGCCGGTAGAATAATCCGCCTCGATCGTCGCGCATGCCGCCGGTCAAGAGCGTCGCGCCTTCGTTTTGCGCCTCGGCAACGAGTTTCTCAACCTTATCCAAAGCCGCTTGATTGATGAGAGGCCCGATATCGCTAGCCGGATCCTCTCCAGGACCGACTTTCAGCTTACCCACCGCGGCCACCAACCGCTCGACAAAAGTGTCATGGACCGGCCGCTGTACGAAGATACGGTTTGCACAGACGCAAGTTTGTCCGGCATTGCGGTATTTCGATGCCATAACCCCGGCGATTGCGGCATCGATATCGGCGTCATCGAATATGATAAATGGTGCATTCCCGCCCAGCTCCAGCGAGATCTTCTTTACCGTCTCTGCCGATTGAGCGAGTAACTTGCGTCCGACTTGCGTCGACCCTGTGAAGGACACTTTGCGAACGGTTGCATTGCTTGTCAGCTCCAGTCCGACCTCTTGAGCATTGCTCGACGGAATGACGTTGAACACACCGGCAGGAACACCGGCTTTCTCCGCGAGAGCGGCAATGGCGAGTGCCGAAAGCGGCGTATCTTCGGCAGGCTTTGCGACCATCGTACAGCCCGCGGCGAGCGCAGCCGCAGCTTTGCGCAGCAGCATCGCATTGGGGAAATTCCAGGGCGTAATGGCCGCGCAAACGCCGACCGGTTGCCTGATGACCATCATACGCGCATCCGGCGTTGCGTGCGGTATGATATCACCATAGATGCGCTTGGCTTCCTCGGCATACCAGAGGAGGTAGCTTGCACCGTACCGGATCTCGCCCACTGCCTCGGCGAGCGGTTTGCCCATTTCGGCCGTAAGGATCCGGGCAAGTTCGTCTTCATGCGCAAGCATCAGATCATGCCAGGAAACGAGCTTATCAGCTCGTGCGGCATTCGGCAGAATCGACCATTCGCGAAAGGCGACGTCGGCGGCTGCGACGGCCCTGCTGGTCTCGCTTTGACCGCAATCGGCAACCTGCGCGATCTCGTCGCCATTTGCCGGATCGTAGACGGAGAACAGCGCGCTATCATCGGCCGAGACCCATTGGCCATCGATATAGGCTTTGGATTTCAGATAGACGCTGGAGATCACGGATACGGACCTTTCAGAAAGACTTCGCGGCTTTTTATTGCGGTCGCCTGGATGGCATCGAAAGGGCCAGAAAGGGCTATGCGATAGAGCCAGAAATATCTGACTGCTGGCGATCGAGCATTCTGGCCGGGATCAGCATGACCGCCATGCTGATCGCCAACAGGGCAAAAGCCATCCAGATCAAGGTGGCGAAACCGAAGCCTCCGCTCAATATCTGACCGGCGACCAATGGGCCTGAAGCGAGCCCCATTTTGGATACGAAACCGGCGGCGGCCGCGGTCCGCCCGGTCGCGTCGAACTGCGCCGCCATGCCAAGCAGATAGGCCATCACCATGCCCCAGGTGATTCCGGTTCCGCAATTGGCGAGCAAATAGATGACGGGGTCAGCACTGTAGAGAAACGCCGCAGTCCCGGCGAGTGTCAGCAGCATGACGAGCGCCAATGGTTTGAAACGCCCGAATTTCAGGCCGAGCACGATAACGACGCCGGGGCCTGCCAAGGCCACCCAGGTTGCAAGGCCGAGCGCTGTGGAAACATAATCGCGCTCGAGGCCGAAATCGATGCCGAGGCGGATTATGTAGGCAAGCAAGGCCATATTGGCTGCCTGGAACAGGAATATCGCGGCGAGGGTCAAGAGCAGTGGCTTCCACGCTATCGGCGCGACGGCGGTCGCGCTATCTTCTTTCTTCGCACGATAGCGATCGAGAAATGGCAGCATGATCAGCGTGACAAGGCTGAACAGGGTTAGAGCCAAAAACAACGCCTGCGCGCCGTAGATCGGTACGAGGCGCGGCAAAGTCATGACCCCCAGACCGCCCAGGCCAAATTGCACGAAAAGCAGGATGCCGAAGATCCGGTCGGCATTGCCGGTCCGCGCAATCACGGCATAGGAAATGCCGACGAGGAGGCCACCCGCCATGCCATGCAACAGACGGATGGCAACCATGAAGGCGGGAGACGCGACAAAGATCGAGGCGAGGTCGATCGCGATCAATGTCAGCAGCAGGATCGTTGCGGAGACGCGCCAATTGACGCGCTCGACAAGAAATATCGCGGCGAGCGCACCTATCGCAGCGCCGTAGATATTGGCCGATGCGACATTGCCGGCCTGGCCATCCGTAAAGCCGAGCCCACTGACCAGCCCATCGACGATTGCCGCCATGATGTTGACGTAGAACAGTCCGGCCGTGGCCAAGAAAGCAAGTAATATACCCGCGACTATGCCTCCCGGAGAGGCGGTCGGGAAACGGCGCGGTTCGGATAAGGTGTCGCTCGTTGCAATCATCTTATCGCCTCGCAAAAGGGATCGAGGCGGTTGGAGGCTAGTGCCGCCCGCCGCCAAGTGAACGCGCCGCCGTCACTGACATAATAATAGCTCGCGCCATTCGGCATCAGTGCGGCGGAAAGCCCGCCAAATCCGGAAAGCGCCGGAATCCATGCTTCGCCTGAACAACCGATCGATGGCGCTGCGTTCCAAGCCCAGAAGCCGTTTTGATAGCGCTGGCTGTCGATGACGGCCCGCAAACCTCGATCGGTCGGGTCGCGCTGGAGCGCGGCGGCGAGCATCGCACGGTCCAACATGGCTTCTCCGTCTATCTCTCCGCCGTTCTGAAGGAAGCGGGTCAGCAGTGCGATATCGTTGCGGGTCAGCACCATGCCCCAGCCGCTGAACGGCTGGGCTTGTGCGTCATAGCTGCGGCGGATCGCCATGGTTATCGGGCTGAGCCCCAGTTCGCGCCAGATCGGCACGAGCAGGTCGGTATAATAATCGGCTTGCGGACTACCTGTCCGTTCACGCAAATAGGCGTTGATCGCAGTGCCGAGGATATACGTGTCGCCAGTGCGGTAGACGAAGGACGTGCCGGGAGCGCCGCGTCGCTCGAACGCGGTGCAAGCGATTTCGATCTTGTCGTCATGGCTGTCGGCGAGAAAGAAACGCCGCATATCGGACGACGTTTCGTCGACATCATATACGTCCGAGTTGTGAACCCCGCTTGCCATATCCAGGGCGTTTTCGAAGGTCACGCCCACCCAGCGCGATCCCGAACAGGCTGGAACATAATCGGACACCATCGCCTGCATCGCGCCGGGGTAAAGCGCCTCCAACCGCATCGCGCCGATCCCAGCGGCAAGCGATTTCGCCCAGGAATAGGAGGGCAGGATCATCTCGTCGCAATAGCGATAGCTGCCAAAGCGCGTATCGCAGCCGCCGACATAATGAACATCGCCAACGATATACCCAAAGGCCGTCATCGCCGCCGGGGCGACTTCATCGGGCGCGCCAAAAGCACCCGCTCCCCCTCCAGCGAGTCCCGCGATAGAGCGCGTCGGTATCCGCGCGTCTCGTTCATCGCGAAAGTTGGCAATGATGGTATCGGCATCCGGGACGACACCGGGGCGATAGCTGATTGCCGCCGCACCCCACATATCGAATTGCATATAAGCGCAGGTTTCCGAACCGATCTGGTAGATCAGATGGGAGACTGCGCCGGTGTCATCGAAACGGAAAGTCGCCAGTCCGTTGTGAATGCAATTGGCGTTGCGCTCCATCAGAGCGAAGGGCAGCGCGGCCCGGGTGGCGGCCGGTTCGGCGGGATCGTCCCACACCCTGCCCGGCGCGAACATCCATTCCCAGTCGGGATGAGCGTTGGGCATAGCCGTGCGGACGGCGGGGATGAGCCGGCCATCGTCCTGCACAAGGTCTATGACGAATGGCGGCAAGGTCGTCAGGCTGTTGCTGGTCGGCGCATAGCCGAAATCGTCTTTGCGTAAGACGAAGTGTGCGGCCTCGGCACCTTCGAACGCCAACGTCCCTGCGAAGACGTTGGACGGCGGTTGCGCGTTTTCGGTATCGTAAAAGACATCGGTAGAGAAAGGCCGGTCGGCGGTTACACCCTGCTCGAACGCGTCCGACGGGATCGTCGCGGACAGTTCATCGGGCAAGAATTGCGCGACGATGCTGATGGTATCGGCCCAGCAGGTGTCGTTGGCGGCATTGCCTGCAATACGCAGACCAAGATAGCCGCGATCGGCCTCACCCTGAATATCGATCGTGCCGCCGATCGCATGCATCGTAAAACCGTCATCCTGGCCATCGACAACCCGGCCAATCTCGTACCAATCCTGCCCGTTGGGGGAAAATTCCAGCAAGCAGGCATCCTCCCCTTCGAGTTCGCTTGCGGCGAAGGATGCGCGGATATCGATACGACTAACGCCCGAGAGATCGAAACTGCGGACCACGGCGGCATCGCGCGTCAGACGTAGCGAAGCATTGCCGCCATATTGCGTAACCCGGACATCGCCGCGCCCTGCTGTACCGGACCAGCCTTCAGCTTCGCCGCTCTGAAAATCCTCCCTCAACAGTTCGCGCGCATCCACTGTCGCGAGAGGCGCGCAAATCAACGCGAGAAATAGGCACCACGCTCTCATGCCGGTTCTTCCAGGGCTTTGGCCAACGGATCGAGATGTTGGCCATAGGCTTTCCACTTGCCGATCGACGATGTGTAGATGGGCTGGCGCACTTGCGCCGCGCTCGCCGTTGCAGACGGGCTGCTATTGGCATGGAACTCCAGGCAATCGGGATGCCAGTCCAGCCCCAGGGCGGCGATCAATGCGCGAGTCTCCGCCTCCTGATCGGTGACGAGGTCTTCATACTTCACCGTAACGATCCGCCCGGGCAGATAGGTTTCCCAATGCTCCATCAACCGGTCCTTGGCGCGGATATAGCGCCCGATGTCGTCCAGATCGTAGGAGAAGGGATAACCCATGCGGAACAGCGTCTTGTACATCGCGAAACCGACATCCATCGGATCGCGGACGACATGGACGATGCGGGCTTGCGGCAATGCCCGGGCGATCAGCCCGATATAGAGGAAATTGAGCGGCGTCTTGTCGACGATGAAACCGGGGTCCGGGCAGCGCTCGCGGGTAGAACCGAGATAGGCCCCGGCGAGCGCGGCTGGATCGATCTTTGCCGACCGGACGATCAATTCTTCTTTGCTTTTGGCGCCCTCGCAAAGCCGGGTCACTGCCAGCGCGAGGTCGTTGATTTCCCCGACACTGGCCATTTCGGGATGGCTGCTGAGGATACGGTCGACAAGGGTCGTGCCCGAACGCGGCAGACCCAGCACGAAGACTGGTCCAGATTCTCCACCGGCCTCGTGGCATTGCCCGCAATAATCCGCATCGAACGTCGCTGCGATCGTTTCCATCGTCGCGATATCGTCCGCGACGCGATAGGCCATATGCTGGCGCCGGGTCGCCGCACCTTGTGACAACCGGACGAAAGCGCTGTCATATTCGCCTATGTCTTCATATTCCTTGGCCAATGCGTAGCAGAGCTGGATCTCGCCGCCCGGGTTACCGGAAAGCGCAGCCAAGTGGGTCTCCAGTTCGTCGATATGATTGTTATCGGCCGTCTGTCTGCGCAGTGTCGCGCGATTATAGTAAGCGTCATAATCATGCGGCGACATCGCCAACAGCCGCTCGAGACGGCCTTCGGCGGCACCGAGATCGCCGATCGCTATCTCGGCCGACGCAAGGTTATAGAGCAGCGACGCATCGCCGGGCGCCTTTCCCAGCGCGGTTTCGAGAGTGTGACGGGCCGCGTGATGGTCGCCGAGCTGCGTCTCGACTTCGGCGACGCGGCCCAGCAAGCGTCCGTCATCAGCCACAACCGTCTTGAGCGCGCTCAATTGCGCTCGGGCATCGGCAATGCGCCCCAGTCCTGTAAGGGCTTCGGCGCGCATCAGCATTGCGCCGATATGATTTCCGTCATACCGCAACGCTTCGTCGATCTGATCCAGCATCCCGCGGACGTCGCTCAGCATTTGCAGGGCACGCGCCAATACAAGCCTGGCTTCGATATGACCGGGCTTCGCTCTCAGCAGTGCATCGCAGATTGCCTGCGCATCCCGCGGCCGACGTTGCCGCAGAAACCGGTCGGCATCTTCAATACGCGGTTGCGTGGCGGAATTCATAGTCAGCATTATGGCATGTCGGCCGGCACGGTGTCCCGCGCCGACCAATCCCCCTCCCGCTAAAAGCTGAACGTACCGGTGAGGCCGAATGTCCTAGGCAATGAGATCAGCTGCTTGTTGGCGTTGCCGAAATAGCCGAGTGCCGGCGCCGTACCCATATAGGCTTCGGTGAATACGCCGGTGATGCCCTCTTCGTTGAAGATGTTCTTCACCCAAAGCGAGGCGCTGAACGGACCGTTCGAAAGCGTCATCGTCGCGTTCCAGATCGAGAAACCTTCAAGCGGCACATTAAATGTTGGCGATACACCGACACCATTACGCGTGCTTGACTGGTAGAAACCATCAAGCCGTGCGAACAACGACCAGTCGTTCGAGATCGGCGCCGTATAATCGAGGGCCCAATTGATCATATGCTCGGGCGTACCGGGCAGTCTTGCACCATCAAGCGCAACCGGTGTTACGAGGTTGTCGGGCGCGAAAAAGTCCTCAGTCAACTCCGCATCCACATAGGCATAACCGATATTATAGTGGAAGCGATCACCGATATAGCCGTCAATCTGTGCCTCTAGGCCCATAGTGCGTGCGGAGCTGCCATTCTGCACCGCGAAGAAACCCCAATTGGTCGTCGCCGTGTTGAGTTGAGGATCGCTCCAGTCGATGTAAAACAGGCTGACATCGTAGACGATGCCGCCGCGGGTGCCTTTGATACCGACTTCATAATTGACGACATTGTCGGAAGTGTATGTCTGCCAGGCGGGGTCTTCGGCGAACGTGCCGGTCAGCGGAACGGCGTTGGTGCCGCCTCTGCGATACCCCTCGGAAATTGTCGCATAGATGCGCTCGCGCGGATTGAGCTCGAACGATATATTGCCCTTGAATAGAATGTCGTTCTCGCTGGTCTCGAAAAACGCATTGGTCGGCGTGAACAGGCCGGCGAACAGCGGCAAGTCGATGAACGTATCGTTGCGCGATGTATTGTCGAAATAGCGAAAACCGCCGGTCAGATCGAGCCGGTCGGTAACATGCCAGGTGAGTTCGCCAAATACCGCAATCTCTTCGAATTCTTCGTCACGCCGATAATCGAAATCGCGATCACCGGTTACCGCGCCGATAGCGAACGGAAATGCGGTATCGAACCAGCGCCGAAAACCGCCCAATATGCTGATTTGCGTCGCACTGGTCTGCTGATCGCGATAGAAGCCGCCGATGATGTAATCGATCGTTTCATTACCGTTGGAAACTAGGCGTAACTCCTGCACGAACGCTTCGTCCGCATAGGTGCGATTGGCTGTCGCGATCGGCCGGGGATAGTTATAGTAGAGATTGAGAAAGCCCGCTTGCGCATAAAAGCCGGTATTCTCGCTGACAATCTCGCCGCCCCTGTCATAATAGGATGACGAGGAGGTCAGCGTCGCAAAGCCGAGATCGATATTCACTTCCAGCGCCGCCATATCGACGTCCCGCGATGATGGCTCGAGCTGCACGGAGCCGTTCTCATAGCGCTGATATTCGCGGCCGAAACCGTCGAAATTGACCGTCTGCGCACGGCGGCCGCCGGCGTCGTCGGACTGATGCGCGTAAATCGCGCGGATGCTCAGATTGTCAGTGGGCTCCCAGAGCAGGGTCGCCCGTGCCATCCATGCTTCGAAAGTATCGGCATCCTCCACCGAACGATAGGATGCGGTCGGGTCGAGCACGCCATTTGGCGCAACCGGCAGGCCTTCGCCGTCGAGATCATAAACATTCACATAGTCGGTAATGCCCGGGTAATCGAGCCAACTGCCAACCAGGCGCAACGCAAGGGTTTCGCCAAGCGGAATGTTGAGCGTGCCATCGATCGTATAGCCGATGCTGTCCGAACCATCGACGCTGGACAGCGAACCGCTTACCAGACCGCCAAATTCGCCGAGTACCGGATCGCGCGTAATGTAACGCACGGTGCCGCCAAGCGAGCCCGATCCGTAAAGCGTGCCCTGCGGCCCGCGCAGGACTTCCACGCGCTCCAGATCGCGCAACAGGAAATTGGCGAAAATCGGCGTGTCGTTGATGTACGTCGAGACGGAGGCGACCGAGGATACGGCATAATCGCCCAAGCCATTGCCATCGACGCTTAAGCCCCGAATACGGACCTGGTTAAGCGTGCCCGAGCTACGCGGCCCCCGGTCGACGACACTGACGCCCGGCACCGAACGCAGAAGCTCCGCTTCGTCATAGATTCGCGCCGCCTCGATAGTATCGCCGCTTACGGCCGAAATATTGTAAGGGACATCGGTGATATTCTCTTCACGCCGGGTCGCCGTCACGACGATGACATTCCGTCCTTGAGACGTTTGTGCCGCCGCGGTTTCAACTGACTCCTGTTCGCCGGTATCCTGCGCCAAGGCCGGCCCCGCAAAACCCGCTGAAAGCGCTGTACTGCAAAGCAGCAAACCCAGCTTCGAGCTCCGTTCCGACAACGTGTTTTTTGACAGTCTCGCCATGGTGCTATCCCCCACTCTCAATCTTGGTAACATTGAATTTCCGTTGTGTTCCGTCCGCATTGCCCTTCAGTCCGCCAGGCATCTCGAGCGCGCCCAAATCGCGCATCGCCGCGCGACGCGTCTCCGGGTTCTCGTGCAGTGGAAAGCGTGCCGGTGAATCGCGGAAGCTCTTGAGAACTTGCCCCAGCCCATGCCATCCGCGCTCCCGCGCGCGCCTGACTTGGTCAAAATCGAGTTCTAACGCCACAATCTCACGGGACGTGCCGCATTCGTGCAAATGTTCGCCTCCGGGTCCGAAAAACACCGAGCGGCCGTTGCCGAGATCGCCGGCCAGATTGACATCGATGAAGTAGCATTGGTTGATCGCCGCATTCGCGCGCGCGATGGAAACTTCGACATCGCGATCGATCGTATTTGTCATCGTCGGCAGCAGGATCGCTTCCGCACCCATGCCGACCAATGTCCGCATCGCTTCGGGAAACCACATGTCGTAGCAGATCGCGACACCGATCCTGCCGACATTCGGAACGTCGAACACGAGCGGATCGACGCCGGATGCGACGTCCTTCTCGTACGGCTGGAACGGAAACATCTTGTCGTATCGACCGACTATCTCACCCTGGGGATCGATCACCAGGCTAGTATTGAAGATATCCTCGCCTCGCCGCTCATAATGCGAACCCGGAATTAGCCAGACGCCGGTCTCACTTGCTATTTTCTGAAAACGTTGCTCGGTCTCGCCGCCTGGTGCTTCGGCATGAGATACATTGGCACCATGAACGGCAAGCTCGCCGCAAACGATCATATCGACCCAGGGAAAGCGCTTCGCAACCGCTCTGAATTCGCGTTCCAGCAAATCGATATTGCCCTGCTTCGCGCAGTTCAACTGGATCGCCGCTATTCCCAATGTCGACATCATTACTCCACCGCCAGTGAGGAAGAGCAACGTTCCACGCTTCCCTCATTCGCCGGAGGATTGCAGAGTTACGACGATCGGCTTAGGGCCAGAACCTACCCATTGATGGAGCCAATTTTTGATGCGAATTAGGCGCTCTGTGTTCGCTCCGACACGATAACAGCGCCGTCGACCACCCGGCCATCGTCGTTAAGCCAGTATAGCGCATCGCCTTCGACAGCGACGAAAAAGCCCGCGCTCTCTCCATAGGCCCAGCGATCCCAACTGCGATACCAACGATCGCCTTCGATCCACCACTTGCCTTCGTCGCGATCTTCATTGGCGTAGCCTGCGCGACCGACCAATGTTCCGTTGCGCCTGACTTCTATCGTGCACGGTTCTCCATAGACAGTTTTATAGAGTAAGGTTGCGCCGGACAGAGCCTTACGCACTGCAGTCCCGGCGAGATGGTCATGCTCCGCCATTCGTCCGTCACCCGTTTCGGTGCCCAGATCGCGCATAACCTGCGAAAGCAGCTCGACACCCGGGCGAATGCGATCGACAGGCAGGCTCGTTATACCGAGCCGAAACATATTCTTGCGACCGACCGGGTCTGCAAAATAATCGCTCGCCGGTTCGATAACCATGCCCTTGGCTTCGGCGGCCTTGACCAACCGATTTGCATCAAGACCATCCGGACCTTTGACCCAATAGGCCGTCCCACCGTCGACGGGCGGAATGGCGATCGATTCGGGCCGGTAGTGATTAAGCGCATCACGCAGAGCGATCAGGCGCTGTTCGCAAACCCGGTTGAGGCGCGTCAGCATCGCATCGTAATGCCCAAGCGATAAAAAATAGGCCGCGGTGCGCTGGTTGTTCGGAGATGGCCGCTTCGTCGTCAGGCCGCGCAGGCGTCGGGCGGCAGAAATCACGTCGGCGGGAGCCACCAAATAGCCAAGGCGAATTCCCGGCGCGAGTAACTTGGAAAGCGCCGCGACATAAAGCACGCGCTCGCCGCCCGTCATTGCATGAAGCGCGGGCTGCGCCTCGCGCAGATAGTTCATCTCGCATTCGAAATCGTCTTCGATGATCAGAAAATCGTTGGTATTGGCGGCCGCGATCAGCGCTTCGCGTCGTTTCATGGACATTGTGACACCAGTAGGGCGCTGGCGGCTCGGACTGACATGCACGATATCGCATTCGGAGATTTCCGGACCAACGATCAATCCGTCTTCATCGATATCGAGATAGCGCGCCTCGGCTGCACGCAAGGCAACCAGTTCGCGCATCGAAGGCAAACCGGGCTCTTCCATGCCGAGGGTTATACCGGGCCTCGCGAACAGTTCGGCGAGAAGATGCAATGCCTGCTGTTCGCCGGCGGTGATCAATATCTCGTCGGGCCGGGCCGTGATCCCGCGACGCGGCAACAGTTTCGTACGTATCTCCTCGATGAGCATTTCATCGTCGGCGTCGCCATCGTCGATCGACCAAGTTTCGATTTCTTTGACACCGAGAGCCAGCCTGCTCGCCTCTCGCCACTCCGCCACCGGAAACAGCGATTGATCATAACGCCCCTCGATGAATGGATAGCGATATTTTTGCCAATCTGGCGGGCACCGAAATCCAACCGATGTCGCAAGCTGCGCATGCATTTTGGTGCGCGCCTCCGATGCTGTGTCGTCATGGCTCCGGCTCGCAATCGCGCGGGCTGGATGCTTGACGAGAACCGGGCTGTCGGCGACGAACACGCCGCTACGCTCACGCGCGACCAGATGGCCGTCCGCGATAAGCTGCTGATAGGCGAGCGAGGCCGTGTTGCGCGAGATACCGAGTTCACTCGCCAGTTTTCGGGAAGAAGGCAATCTACGGCCCGGCACCAGAACGGAAGCGTTGATTGCTTCTACGATACGCGTGCGCAGCTGCGCCTGAAGCGAAAGTGTACTGGCGGGATCGATGCGCAGCAATGGAGCGATGGAACGCGTTTTGAGTAGCTTTCTCGTCATGGACTCGGATGATTTTCCTCGGCTCACAATGTGACGAGGCATATAATCGGGCGCAAGCAAGGCGGGCAGAATCGATTAAGCGCCAACCGCCCTTTTTCGGTGCCCTACCAACCGACCCGCAAACCGATATTGGCTCCCAGTCGCTGGCCATCATCGTCAAAGCCATTGGCATAGCTCAGTTCGCCGAATATCGCCAAACCACCATCGTTCCAGCTGTAACTGCCGCCCAGTCCGACTTCCCCAGTCCAGCTTCCCGGATTGCTGATCAGCTGTGTGGTCGCAACCCGCACCGAATTCTCGTCGAGAAACTCGTAATGAATATTCGCGATGCCATAGATGTGCGAGCTGCTCACCGAACCGTCCGCAGATTCCCATGAACGCCGACTATCGACCGAGAAGCCAAGCCTCCCTATCAGGCTGTCGCCTTCGTCATCGGACACATTTTCGCCGTTGGGACCGACAAAACTGTCGAAGCTGATCGCCGAATAGCTGATCTGAGCCTGTGGCGTGACGGTAAAGCGTTCGCCTACGGATATGCTATGGCCCAGCTCGATCGCGCCCGCGATGCCCGAGGCATCGTTGTCCGTCGCCAGTCTGCCAAAGGCGTCGGACCGCAAATCGCTTTGGTACCAGCTATAGCGAAACTGGGTATCAACATAGAAACCGGTCTGGCCGAGCCAACTCAGAGTCGCACCGACTCCGAAACCGCTATGGTCGATATCTCCGGTCCCGAAAAAGGACGTCACTTCGGCCGATGCCGTCGAGTAATGCGCCGTCAAGCCGCCGATAAGCGCACCGCTATCGGTTTGGCTCAACACTGTGTCGACGCCGGACTGCAACTCGTACCGGTCAACGTCATAGTCGGTCGCCGTGGTCGAGCGATCGGGCTTGAAGTCGCCGAAACTGGCCGCGCCGCGGATCCAGAAACCGCTTGTGATTTCGCCGCCGGCCGAAGCGGCACCGCCCGCCCAGTGCCGACTGCCAATGCGTTGCTGAAAGGTAGGCAGCGTATTCATCGACAGCAAAGTCGCCGTTAGCGCCTCATATACGGGCGCTGCGTCCTGAAAGTTCGGCCCGGACGGGGGCATAGGAGTGACCATTGGATCGATGGCACTGACCAACGCGTAATCGAACCCGCCCGATTCCGACTCATCCGGATCGAACACCACCAGATCATATTCGAATGCGCCCGCAACGATCGGGCCGTTGGCAAGCACGAAATTATTGGGATTACGCGTCGTTACGCCGTCGATGGCCTCGGCATCGGCCGTTCCGAGCACTTGAACAAGGAGAATGCCCTCATCGGGGTCGAGCAAGCCGTTGCCGTTATTGTCGCCCGTGCCGCTTTCGGTGCCGACGGCCGCAATATTGTTAATGACGATATTGGTTATGCCGGTCGCGTTACCGCCTATCAGCAACTGGTCGGCGAACGGCGCATCCGTGCCAGGCATGTTGTCAGCTCCTCCGCCATAAGACAAATCGACATCGAGAATGAGGTCGGATGCGGCGACATAGTTTCCCGATATGCTCAGAACGGTGCCGGTTGCCAAATTGGTCGATGAAAGATCGATCACGTTCCCATTGGTGAGGTCACCCATAATCGCGCTCACACCGTTCACCGCCAATATGCCATTGGCCGCAATCGTGAAGGGCGTTGCGCCGCCGGCCATGGTCAATGTGGCATCGTCGAGGATGAGCGTTCCATCGGCGATATCGGCCGTGGTAAAAGCGGGGCCGGCGCCGAGATCGTCGGTGATGGTGAAAGTCGAGCTGCCCTCTTTAGCCAGGATCGGCTCGAAACCGAAAAACTCGTTGCCGGCAAAATCAGGCACTTCGGCCGCCGTGGCAAAATCGCCAAGATCGAACGCGCTCTCCCCATCGCCGCCGAAAACGAGCAGATTGCCCGCACCGTCAGCTACTGTCTCGCCAATCGTGTCCCAGCCCGGTTGCAGTTCGAGCCGGGTCGCACCGGCAATGCCGACAAGCTCTATCGCGCGGGTGTTCCCGCCGGTCACGACAGCGCCGATGGTAACATCGGCGTCCGAACCACTGGTTTCGGCAAAGATGCCGGCAAGGCCGCCCGTCACCTCCCCTTGAATATCGAGAACGATACCGCTGCCATCATCCGAAACGAATATGCCGACGCCGGTTCCCCCGGAGACCGGACCGGAGCCAGTCGTAACCGACAGCGTTCCGCTGCCATTATTGTCGGCATAGATGCCGGCATAGCCGCCGGTAACCGGGCCCTGAACTTCGATGACAAGATCGGTGCCATCGTTGACCACGGCGATCCCACTCCCGCTATCATCGCCATCGCTGTCGCCCGTAACCGTTCCCGTTGTCGTGATCGACAGTGCGCCGGAACCATTATTGGCGGCAGATATCGCATTATCGCTTCCCGAGATGGCGCCTCCGGTTGTAATGGTGAGGTCCGTGCCCGTATTGCTGGCGCCGATGCCATAGCCACCGCTGCCACTCGCCATGTCGGCGGCGATCGAAAGCGCCCCGCTGCCCTGGTTGTCTACGGAAATACCGTTAGTGCTTCCCGACACCGCGCCCGATGCATCGATCGCCAGATCGCCGCCAGCATTGATCGCACCGATGCCGTTCCCGTCGTTGCCGGTTGCATTCGCAGAAGTGATCGAGAGGTCTCCGCTGCCCTGATTGTCGGCAAAAATGCCATTTTGCCCGCCGGTCGTCGCGCCAAGCGCCACGATTGTAAGATCTTCGGCTGTCGCGGCGTTTACGGCATTGATGCCATCGCCGATCCCGTCGCCGGCCGTATCGCCGGTCACAATGCTCGTAGCGGCCGTGTCGATAGAGAGTGTGCCGGTGCCATTATTGCGCGCATAGATCGCACTGGCGCCGCCCGAAACGTCACCACCTGCGTCTATGGACAGCCCATCGCCAGCATTCTGAGCAAAAATACCGACGCCCGTGCCATCGTCATTGGTATCGCCGACGAGCGCACCGGAACCGGATGTAATCGAAATGCTTCCAGTGCCGTTATTGACGACCGAGACCGCGGAGCTGCCGGCACGAACTTCGTCGGCGGCCACTATGGTGAGATCGGTTCCGCCCACTCCATTGACCGCCGCAACGCCGTTACCCGTACCGTCGCCAAATGTATCGCCGGTAACAGTACCCGATGTCATAATCGAAAGGGCACCCGAACCATTGTTGAGGCCGTAAATCGCCGTGCTGCCGCCAGATACGGCACCGCCGGCGTCGATGCTGAGAGATGTGCCGCTGTTGACCGCATAGATGCCCAGGCCAAGGCCATCATTTTCGGCGTCGCCTGTAACCGCCCCCGTGCCGGTTGTGATCGAAAGTGCCCCACTGCCATTATTCGTCGCCACTATGCCGTGATAGCCGCCTGAAACAGCCGCACCGGCATCAACGGTCAGCGTCGTTCCCGAATTGATGGCAGAAATACCGTAGCCGACACCATCACCATCGGTATCGCCATCAACCGCGCCGGTAGTCGTAACTGACAGCGCATCTCCCGCGGCAAGATTACTCGCTGAGATGCCTGTATTTCCGCCATTTACCGCAGCCGTCGAGATCGTCACTCCGCCCGATGTCGTATTGATCGCGCGAATGCCATAGCCCGCACCGTTCCCATCGCTGTCGCCGGTGACCGTTCCGTCTGCCGTTATCGTCAGCGATCCCGTACCGACGTTGACCGCGTTGATGCCATGATACCCACCCGTGACCGATCCCGTTGCAGCGATGCCAAGCGTGGTTCCGGCGACAGTGGAGTTATAGGCGTAAATCCCACCGCCCGTTCCATTGCCAAATATATCCCCTGTAACTCCGACCGTCGTGATCGACAGTGCGCCGCCGCCATTGTTGGTTGCGACGATGCCGTAATTCCCGCCCGAAACGGCCCCGTTGGCAACGATTGTCAGATCATTGGCGGTTGTAGCATTTGTCGCGACAATGCCGCTCCCAACACCGTCGGGCACTAATGCAAAATCACCCGATACGTTCGCGGTGGTGATCGACAGCGTCCCTGTGCCGTTGTTGATAGCAACAATAGCATCGCCGGCGCCCGTAACGGCCGCCTGCGCATCGATTGTCAGAGAATCTCCCGAAAGAGAAGCCGTACCGTTATGCACGGCATTGATGGCGTTTCGCCCGCCATAAACGGTACCGATCGTCGTGATCGAAAGACTGGCGCCCGCCGTCGTGGCCGCGTTTATGCCGTCATAGGTACCGGCACCGATGGTATCGCCAATCACGCTACCGGTCGTCGTAATCGCGATGGCGCCGTTGCCGCTATCTCTGGCGTAGATGCCATAGTAGCGCCCGGTTATGGAACCGCCCGGCGCATCTTGCTGAAAATCGATGCCGCTGTCGCCGAGAAGTACGAATGCATTGCCAAACGGAAAACCCGATGTTGTCGTATCGAACGTAATCGTCTGATCGACGTCGACGTCGAGAATAACGCCGGTGGCGGTCAACGTCTGTTGTGTCGTTTCCGAAGTTGTACAATCGAACGCTCCGCCGCCCAACGGAGTGCATGCCGCATGGGCCGGACTTGCCGCAAACAGCAGAGCGGGCGCCGCAACCACAGCCGCGGTCGCGAGAGCCGCAGAAGAGACGGTCGTAGCGAGCTGCCCGAGCATCGGCGAGAGGCTCGCAGCCCTGCCTTTCCATTTGATCATCCGACCACCACGCAATGTGATTGTCGAGAATCCAGTGCGTACAGTCATCGAGGCATCCCTCATCCAGCATGGCAAGGCCGCATAAGCGCATTCCAATAGGGCAGAAGCGAAGCTGACCGAGCGTGTTTCTGAGTATGAGGATACAGCTCCGCGACCGTCGCATTAGGGCCAGAACAGGCTCTTATATGGTGCCAGAACGGATGATTCAGGAAACCCCCTAACCTGCCCTTCCTTATCGACCGCCAGCGATAGCCGTTGTGGCGCTCCCCGAACGGCAATACCTATTGCGCTGATTAAGCTCTTTGATTTTATTGAGGATTTTTGGCGGAAAGAGCGGGATTCGCAATCGACAGTTAAGTCATTGAAATAGAATTCACTATCTCTGCTTTGATCAGTTGAATACTATGCTTGGCACCTTGTCCAACTTTTTCTTCGTCATGAGACCGTTTTCGGCCTTTTCCGTACGACCCTCCCCTGAACCGACCACAGAGCTCACTTCCGACGACAGTATTGCACAAACGTCCCGCCTAGAACGCAATCGGTGTCCCGCACGTCCCCGGCGCATACCCTGCCGTGCCAAACGGACTGACCAACGTATCCACCGAATTGGTTTGCAGGCCAGACAGGAAAATCTCGACCGCTTGGCTATCTGCGTTGAAATCCGGCGCAGTGTTGTCCGCTGCCGCAAGACCTTGCACCTGGAACGTGCCTGATGCGGATTTCGACAATAGGATATCGGCATTCGCGCCGGGCGTCGTGTTCAGGGTATTGCCGGTGACGGCGATACAGATGGTCTGACCGGCCGTGCCGCTATTTGTAAAGCTCAGGGCGGTGTTCGCTGCATCGGGGCCGGACACGGTCACTGTGTTGTCTCGTACCGTTACGCCGAAACTGCCGGTGCCGCCGCCCTGCGCGTTGGCGATAATCCCAAAGCCATCGGTTATCGATATGGCGTTGTCTTCGATCAGGACAGCGCTGGTCCCACTCCCCTCGTTGATCACCGAAATGCCAGAAACGGCCGTGCCACCGGCACCCGAACCCGGTGTCGTCGAGGATATGGTGTTGTCCGCGATCGTGCCGTTTACAGTAGCGTTATCGAAGGCGGCATAGGCGATCGCCGAAGGTCCGCTTCCGGCGGAGCCGTTCTGCGTGATCGTATTGCCATCGACATTGAAGAAAAGCTGGCCGGTCGATGTCGCCCCGCCCGAAATGCCGCGGAATTGCGTCCCGGCCCCCGGCGTCAGACTGTTACCGCCGGTGATGCTGGCCTGCACGATGCCGTCATTGGCATTGGTGGCGATGCCGACTGCGGCGTTGTTGGTGAAGGTCGAGCCGGTCACGTTGAGCCGCATATTGCCGTTCGCGCCGCCCGAGATGAACTGAATACCGCCGACAGCCGAATTCTGGATCGTTGAATTGACGATCGCGAGCAGGTCCGGGTTGCCCAGATTACCGGCGCTCGTCGCCGCGGTGTTATCGACCTGAATCCCGTTATCGGCGGCCCCGGTGATGGTGATGCTGTCAAACCGGCTATCGAGCCCGGCTGCCGCCGTGCCAAGCAGATTGACGAGCGTGATGCCATTCTCGTTCGCTGCATTTCCGGGATTGGTGATCCGCACCCGGGTGAGATCGAGATTAGTTATGGTCGTTCCCTGAATGCCATGCAGGCCGGTCGTCGTTATGTCGAGATTGGTCAGCGAGACGTTCCGTGCGTTGGTCAGCAATACGCCGCTGCCAGCCGAATTCTGGATCGTGCCGCCGCTACCGAGCGTGCTTCCCGTGCCCGTCACGGTGAAGGCGCCGCTCGCGCCGCTATTGTTCAGCACGATACCGTTAGTAGCGCCATTGGTGCTGACGCTCCGGAACGTCACGCCGGAGGCACCGATCGTCGTGCCGCCGCTGATGGTCACGGCGGTACCCGTTGTCGTAGCGACGCTGTTACCGGCTCCCGTTACCGACACCGTGCCACCGCCGGTCGCGGTGAAGCCGGCGCCCCCAACTCCGTTGATATCGAGGCCACCGGCGAAATTTATCGTCGCCCCGGTATTGGTATCGAGGTTCACCCCAACGCCAACCCCAACCATGTCGAGATCGACAAGCCCGTTGAAAGTCACCACCCCACCACTGTTCCCGGAGACGTTCACCGCGCCGACACTGTTGGCGCCCGTGCCGGTGACCGTGTTGGAGAATGTCACCGTTCCGGCACTATTGCCGGTGATGTTCACCGCGTTGACCGAACTTGTGACCGTGCCGTTCATCGTCACCAGACCGGCACCCGCACCGCGATTTTGCACCACGAAAGCGGTATCAGCGTCGTTGCTTACATTGGCGCCGATGGTGACGGCGCCCGTGCCGCCTTGACCGATCTGCACGCCGTTGGCGATCGTGCCGCCCGATATCACGATAGCGCTGGAACGCGCGTCACCCATGACGTTCAGGCCGGTTGACGTGGCGGTACCGTCAAGATCGACCGCCGTCAGCGTGACGGTACCGCCCGTAACGTCGTCGATCACGATGCTATCCAAACCATTCGTTCCGGTCGTCGTCACGCTATCGAAAGTCACGCCCGATGCGCCGATCACGATGTCCTGAATGTCCAGAACCTGGCCTGTCGTCGTATTGATCATGTTGGTGCCGGTGACAATAAGTGTGCCGCCATTGGCCGCCCGGAAACCCGCAGATGCCGAGCCGCCACTGTCGATATCGAGTCCGCCGGTGAAATTGATCGTCGCGCCTGTGTTGGTGTCCAGATTGATTCCCGTACCGTCTTCGTCGATCGCGCCGGAGAATGTGATCGTCCCGGCTGACTGGTTGGTGATCTCGACCGCGCGTGCCGCCCCGTTGGCGATCGTGCCCGCATAGCTGAAATTCAGCGTCGAAGCATTGATATCGACGGCATTGCCGGTCGTACCACTGATCGCACCGCCATTGATGGCGACGCTGCCCGAGATCGTATCGAGCAATATGCCGTTGGCGCCACCGCTCGCACTGACGGAATCGAACACCGTGTTCATCGCCACCGGATCGATATCGAGGGCCGTGCCATTGGTTGCGTCGATCGTTCCCGACGAGTTGGCGAAGGCGAAGCTACCGCCCTTGCCGCCCGCATCGCGGACGAACAGCGCGGTGCCGTTATCGTTGAAGATATCGAGATCGCCGAACCCGATCGAACCGAGGACATTGTTGAGCCGCAGGCCGTCTCCCGTGACCCGAGCTCCAGAAGAGCCGATAGCCATGTCGCCGCCCGCAACCTGCTGGATACCAACGGTGCCCGTATCCGCGTCGAAGGTCACGGCCTCAAGGTTGACGGCGCCGTTTTCGTTACCCGTGCTGGAGACGATAATGTCGGCAAAGTCGGTGATCGTGAGTGATCCGCCGCCGCTGCCGTCGAGATCGATGACCGAAAGCCCGCCACCACCCGACATCGTCAGGCCTGACAGGCTGAGCACCGTCGCCGCGCCGCCGTCCGCAAAATCGAGCGCCGAACTGGCAACGCTTCCGATGCTGGAGTTGGAGATTGAAATGCTGCTCGCGCCGTTGGCGAGTATCGCCTGCGCCGCGCCGGCGCTTCCGACGATCTGAACTCCGTCGATAAATGTCGAAGATGCCGCGGCCAGCGTCAGGACATTGGCTGCAGCGGCACTCGTCGTCAGGTCGGGCGCGCCCGAGCCGGCATTGGGATTGGTGATCGTCGTGCCGTCGGCGGTGATCCCCGTCAGCAGGATGTTCGCAGGGGCACCGCCAGCGGTGAAGCCGAATGTGGTGAGATCGATGCTGTCGCTGTCGCGGAAGCTGACGAGCAACTGTCCGTCGTTGAGCGTCAACGTGCCGATCGCCCCCTGATTGGCCGAGCCGAGGTCGATCGTATCAGTTGTACCCACGCCGGCCGCTTCCTGATCGACAAGGACGATGACATCGGCCGTCGCGGCCGCGGCGTCGTCGAGTTGGCCGGGATTGGCGGCGGTGCCATTATCGGTGCCATCGAGACCCTGATCGGCATAGAAAATGTCGATACTGGATTCGAGATTGGCGGTGCTGCCCGCGGTCGGGAAAATAACGTCGAGGAAATTGTAGATGCCCGTTGCGCCGGTATCGTCGGTAAAGTCGATCGCGGTGTTCGCCGCGATCGAAGAGCCGACATCGGCAACCGCCTCGCCATCGCCGAAGATGAAATTGATCTCGGCGGCATCGTCGAAGATCACGCCGGTATCGACACCGGCGATAGTTGCGTCAGCACCTCCCGTGTCGGTGTCGCCGATCTGAATTGTTCCAGTACCGGTCACACCACGCAGATCGATGCCCTGCGTCCCTGTCGCGCTGGTCGACGTCAGGTCGAAATCGTCAATCGTCAGATTGGCGTTGAACACCGCGCCGTTAATGTCGATGCCCGTTACATCGTCCTGCTGCAACGCGATATCGAGATCGGCAATGCTGATCGCCGCACCGATCGTACCCGAGATCTCAATGCCGGAGGCCCGTGCCGGAAGCGCTGGAATAGGCGCACCGAAGACCGTGGCCGGCGCCAGCGGGTTGGAAATGGCAATCTGGCCGAAGCTGATCGCGCCGGACGTATCGGCGATGCGGATCGCATCTTCGACTGTATCGACAATGCTGGTCGCTCCCGTCACCGTGAAGCTGCCGCTGTTGTTAGTCAGGCTGATGCCCGTGGTGGCTCCGCCGGTTGTCAGCTGCCGCACCTGCGTTCCGCCGAAAGTAGACGGCATGTTTGTCGTCAGCACGTCGATGGAGTTGAATTGGAACGCCGCCGCGCTGTTGCTGATCCCGATCGCGTTTACCGGTGAACGGATACCGAAGGGGCCGGTTCCGATATTCTGTTCCGGTGCGGTGATGCGGGCCGCCCCTGTCACCGTGAAAGAGCCGGTGAGATTATTGGCCGTCAGCCCGGTACCGATCGTTACGTCGTTGCTGACGAGTGTCAGGCTGGCAAGAGTGATATCGACCGCCGTCGATGTGGTCGGATCTAGGAAAATGCCGGCCGCCATTATGTCGCCATCGAGAATGCGGACGGTCAGCGCGGATTGGTCACCGCTCAAGCTCAATCCGGAATCGAATGCGTTGACCCGATATTCATCGAAGACAATGCTGCCCTGGCTGCCGTTTCCGGTATCGTTTGTGGAAAAAATCAGGCCGCTTGCTACGGGGGTCGCGACGGTTCCCGCCGCGAAGACTCCGCCCTGTACTTCCTGAAGACCGGCAGTCGTGAGATCGCTGTCGAAGATCACACCCTCGAACGCCACGCCGTTGTTGAAAAACCTTGGCTCGGCAGCCGTTGCATCACTCAGCAGCGTGATATTGGAGAAATCCGTTACCGTGATCCGGTCGTTGAAGCCGAGCAGCCGGACGGCGCTATCTTCGCTCTGGATGGTGGAATTGGTGATGGCGACGATGGCGGCATCGTCTCCCATCGTCTGAACGCGGATACCGAACTCGCTAGCGATAAGAACAAACGGCGCTGCAGCGGCCTGCGCGATATCAATATTGTCGAGGGTGACGGTCAGCGATCGGGTCGCCGTGCCGTCGTTTTGCGTGATATCGATATTGGCGTAGCTCGAATTGGTTACCGTGCGCAGCGTCGCCGCGTTCACGGTGAAGCTGCCATCGCTATTGTCGATATCGATATTGGTCAGTCCGCCGGTGGTTAGTGCCGAATTGACGCTGGCAAAGGTCGTGTCGAGCGTCATGCTGTTGAAGATGAGCGCCCGACCTTCGGTCACGTCGATCGTGTTGTCCGCGCCCACGATGGAGAGCGTACCGCCGCCGGTAGCGATCAGACCGGTCCCGCTCGCGGTATCGATATCGAGCCCGCCGGTGAAGCCGAAAGCGGCGGCGGGGCTTGTGGTGAGACTGATGCCGGCCCCTGTCGTGACGTTGACCGTCGTGTCGTCGAACATCAGCATGCCGGTAGCGGCGCTGAGATCGATGCCGGCAACGGTTCCGGCAATGGTTAGATCGGAGACCATAAGATTGTTGATGGCGTTGCCGCTTAAGCCGGTAGCCGCATTGCCGCCGGAATTGTCGATCGTGATGCTGTCGATCATGTTACCATTGGCGAGCGTAACGACAGCACCACCAGTGCCCTGGGTGAGCGCCGGCGAACCGTCCGCATGAATATTCATGGCCTGGCCGAGCATGGCCGAAAGCAGGACGTTGGCGGGCCCCGCAACACCGAGATCGATAGTATCTTCGCCCGGTGCAAAGCCCAAGAGATCCTGTGCATCGTCGAGATCGAGCGCATTGGTCCCAATTCCGGTGTCAACGTCGATGGCGTTCGCTGCTGCTCCGACGGGAATCAGCGCATCGGCGCTTGCGGCTTCCGCGTCGGCCACGGTACCGGCATTGGCGGCGGACGAGCCGTCTCCCGCGCCTTGCGCCGTATCGGCGAAGTAGAAGAAGGTCGGCACATCGAATACACCCGTCGCCCCGCCCGGATTGCTGCCGCCGAAATCGACATCGAGGAAGTTATAGGTGCCGGTGGCGCCGACGCCCGTCGCATCGATCGACGTCGTAGCGGTGATCGTGGAAGCCTTGCCATTGGCATCGACATCCGAGCCGTCGCCGAACTGGAAAGTGCCGGTGACGTTGGCGTTCGAAATATCGACACCGGTCTCGGCGCCTGTGATCGAAGACGGATTGGTGGTGGTGATATTACCGCTATTGGTCGAGTTGGACAGGTCTATGCCGGTGCTCCCCACCGCGTCGGTGCCGGTGATATCGATCGAGGCAAAACCGATATTGCCCTCCGCGCCTGTCAGATCGATGCCGGTCGACGCGCCAAGACCGGTTATGACGACATCGGCAAAGCCGATATCGCCGTTCGTGCCGGTGATATCGATCGCAATAGCCGCCGGATTCGTAACCGTAACCGTATCGGTAAAGGTAACCGTTCCGGTCGACCGCTCGATAGTAAGCGATTGCTCCTCCAGCTCGACTACGGCAAAGCTGGCATCGACCGAACTGTCGATGATCGCGATTCCCGCCGCGCCGCCGGTAAACCCGCCACTGCTTATCTGGCCCGTAACATCTATCGTGCCATCGACGTTGCGCAAGAAAATCGCCGCGCTCTCGATTATTGAGGTAACGGTATCAAAATTGAGCGCGATATCCATATCAGATACGAAGACACCGCTCGCAAAAGCAGTGATATCGTTATCACTGCCTCCAATTGTCAGACTTCCCCCTCCCGATGCGTCAACCGCAGTGCCTAGATCATCTATGAGAATGTCGAGTCCGCCATTGAACGAGAAATTGCCGCCGGCGCTGTTTCGAATCTGGATACCGGTGGAGAGACCGCCCGACAGGTCGATGTCGACAAAACCATCGAATGTGACATTGGCCATGCTGTCATTGATGCGGATGCCCTGATCGAGACTCAGATCATTGATAATCGACGTCGCCCCGTCAAAGTTGAAAGTGCCGGATGAACCGTTCAGGATGTTGATCCCGGCATCACTGTCATTGAGCGTAATGGCGCCCGCGAAGTCGTAGGCACCGTCGGCGTTGTCGAACTGTATGCCGTCGCCATTTGTCGCGGTAACGGTTGAAGCGGCATCAACGACGAATGTGCCGATATGACCATTGGTGACCGAGATCGCCGCATCCAAACCATTCTGCGCGATCATGCTGTTCGCAATCGTCACATCGGTGCTGCCGCCATCTATGGTGACGCTGCCGACTAGACTGTCGGTGATGCCGACGGTGCCGCTCCCGCCGCTAATGCCAACCGAACTGATGGTACTGTTCGTGATGGTCGACGGATCCGAAAGGTTGCCAATGACAATGCCAGCGTTAGCGCTGTCACCGATCAGCACATTGTCGATCATATTGCTGCCACCAAGCGTCAGCGCATCGCCAAGCGTGGAGACAAGCTCCGCGGCGCCATTGCCGGTAGGATCGTCGATCGTCACCCTGTCGCCCGAAGCAAAGCCGTTGACGCGCAGATTGACCGGCGTCCCCCCCTGCAGGACATCGAACGAGCTTTGGTTGAGGAAGGAGAAGACCTGCTGACCGGCCGTCAGCAAGAAAGTATCGTCGCCGCCCGATGCCACGCTATCGATCGTGCCGGTCCCGTCATTCACCAGCACGAAGATATCGGCGCCTGACGCTTCGGCCTGCGCAACGCTGCCCGGATCGGCTGCGGTGCCCGCGCCGGCCGTCGAGTCGATGAAGAACAAAGTCGTATTGTTGCCGGCGAGGTTGCTGGTGTCACCGACAACACTCGCATCGAGGAAATTATAGTCGCCAGTCGCGCCGAGGCCCATGAAGACGATCGGCGTCGTCGCTTGAATCGTCGATGCCGCGCCATCGGCATCGGTGTTCGATCCGTCGCCATATTGGAAGCTGCCGGTGATCGCGGCGGTGGTCAGGTCGACGCCGATATCGACACCGGTGATATCGCCGCTTTCTGTGGTTACGATATCGCCGCTATTGGTCGAGCCCGCCATATCGATGCCGACCGAACCCGCGGTTCCGTCACCCGCGATATCAAGTGTCGCGAAGGTAACATTCCCTTCGGCCATCGACACGTCGACGCCCGTCGTCGCGTCGGTCATGGCGATGTCGGTGTCGCCGAAAACGATATCGCCATTCGGGCCGGCTATCCGGATGCCAGTAACGGCAGCGTCGCTGACGGTCGTCGCGCCGGTAACGGTGAAGGTGCCGGCGACGGTATCGAGGTTGACGCCGAAATTGGCGCTGCCCGACGATGTCAGACTATCGAAAACGGAGTTAAGCGTGACCGGATCGATATCGGTCGCCGCACCGCCTATCGCGTCGATCGTGCCCGAGGTGTTGGCGAAGGCGAAGCTGCCCGCCTTGCCGCCGGCATCGCGGATAAACAGGCCCGCGCCGCCGTCCGTAAAGACACTGACATCGCCGAACGCCACGCCGCCGCTGACATTATTCAGGCTGACGCCCGGCCCGCCGATGCGATCCGCCGCGCTGCCGGCCGCAAGATCGCCGCCCGCAACCGTCTGGATGCCGGTGGTCGCCGGATCGGCGTCGAAAGCGATACTTTCGGCGATCAGCCCGCCAGTCTCGCCATTGCCGCCCAGGATGGTCGTGTCGGTGAGGTCGGTAACGGTCAAACTGCCGGCACCGGCGCTGCCGTCGAGCGATACGACATTCCCGCCGGTCGCCGACACCGCATTGCCCGCCAGCGCCAATACCGTATCGCCAGCTCCTGAAGTGATCATAACGCCGCCGGCCGTTCCGCCGCCGATGACCGAATTGGTGATGGAAATCGCGCCGATATCGTCCAACGTGATACCCGTTCCCGCCGGGCCAGTTGTCGTAACGGCGTCGATCGCAACGGCCGAAACGCCGGAGCCGGCGATCGCGTTGCGTCCGCCAGTCAGGCTGAGATTCCGGATGAGATTGCCGTTGCTCAGTATAATCGTGTCGGTGGCGGGCGAACCGTTGGCGATCGTGCCCGCGGCCTCGCCAAGCGCCAGATCCTGCAGCCCGCCATTGCGCAGCCGCACCTGAACCGTCGTGCCCCCACCAACAAGCTGCTGGCCGTTAGCCAGCGTCACACCATCGGTCGTTATCTCGCCGTTATTGCCCTCGCCGACAATGATACCGTTGATCCCGGCGCGGGCGATGGCATCGCTCAAAGTCGTCGGATCGTCGGAACTGCCCGCACCCAGGGTATTGGCGCCGTCAGCGAAATAGACCGGTCCGAATGCAGCCCCCGTCCGGGCGTCGATCGCTGCGCGATTTAGCGTGCCGGTCGTTATCCGCTGTCGGGTGCGCACGGGTAGTTCGCGGCGCACCCGTTCCGTCGCCCGGCGCTGGATCGGCGTGAGGTTCGCGCGCCTGGCCGCTGAACGGCTGCCGCCGAGGGGGATACGCAAGCGAATGTTACCGCTCGCCTCGGTGCCTCGATCGCCGTCATGCGTGACCTCCGCCCCGATGTTGAGCTGCGAGCCGGTTAAGCCGAAGGCATCGTGAATTCGATACTCGGCACGCGCCCGCCCGCCGGTCAAATCCTCGACACTGTCGCTCCAATATCGATAGGCGCCCGCGAAAAGCCGAAACTCCTGCGTATCGTCCTCATCCGAGAAAAGCCGAACGCCGGCTTCCACGTCGAAACCGGTCATCGCCGCTTCGTCGATCCGTTGCGTCGCGAAGGATTCAACGATCCGGTTGTCCATGACCATGGCGGTGCCGCTGTCCGCCACAGTCGTGCTGACAAACTGTCCGTCGCTCGTCGGGATGTGCACATTGGCGCGCAGATCGAAATCGGTGGTCAGAAGCTCCGCGCCGAACGTAACCGCGTAATAGTCCTGACCGGTCTCGGCACGCGTCGCATCGAAAAAACCGTAACCGCCGATCAAGAGATCGGGTGTCACGATCTGTCGAAATCCGAGTCCCCAATTTCCATAATAGTCCGCCTCGGTACTCACACCGATCCGGGCATCGACAAACAGCAGTGAATCCTCGTCCTGTGCCATCGGCACGAAAATCTCGACCGCGCCGCCGGTTTCATAAGTGCCTGGCCGCACTACCAATTCGGCATGCGGATCCCAGTTGCTCTGGTTCGCCGAGGGCATATCCTGCGCCTGCGCCGCGGCGGGCATTGGCGAGCCAGCCAACGTCGCCAGACACGTGCCGATCAGCAAGCGACGGCGTGAAGAGGTGCTGAATTTCATTGTATCCCCCAAAATACCGGCTTCTCGACATACCGGAAACGTAACGCCGCAAGGCTCAAGTGAATCAGCATCACGATCGCGAACGATCATGTTATCGCAAGTAGAGGCATCTGGAAAGGCAAAGTTGATTGATCATAATGTCTAGCCTCGAGCATCATACAACCGTACCGGAATTCCCCGACCCTATTGACGACGAAAGGGCAGCAGGAAGACTGTAACGATCAGTAATACCCGATTAAGATCAATAAATTCATTAACTTCTTGGACCTATCACATTCTTCGCAGGCAAAAACCCAAAAGATTCATACTGAACATCTGACACTGGAATTTCTTACAGAAATTTATTCTGTGATAATATTGTCTCTGCCTGAGAAGTTAAATACCGATAAAAATAGACAAAATATTTCAAACCCAGAATGATACAATTAAAAC
>JBCDDN010000043.1:0-31608 GCA_039180285.1 Pseudomonadota bacterium
ATCCGCTTAAGCCCCTCCTTGAGTGTCGCGCCACCAAAGTTCATAAGCAGCCCAACGGGCTGCTTGGTAAGTTTCAGATAGGTCAGCAGCTGTTTGGCATGCGCAGCATTCAACCGTTCAACCGATTTGATCTCCACCAGTAAGCAATCGTCGACAAGCAAATCTATCCGGAATGCGCCGGCGAAGTGCAATCCGTCATATTCAATATCGACCGACTGCTGCCGGGAGACCGTATGACCGCGCCGTTCGAGTTCGGCAGCCAGCAGCATCTCGTAGACGCTCTCCAGGAGACCCGGCCCCAAATCCCGGTGCAGCTTCAGGGCCGCGTCGACGACATCTCCCGAAATCTCGTCCAAGTCCTCGATTTCTCCGCGTCTCCGTGCCTCCGCGCGAATCACAATTGCCCCGCCAAAGCCTCGATATCGTCCATCGAGACCACGCTCTTCTGATCGGCTTGGGGTGCGATCCGTTTGACCATCGGCGCGACGACCTTGCCGCCGAATTCGATGAACTCGCTCACGCCTTCTTCGGCCATCGCGGCGATGCTTTCTCGCCAGCGGACCATCGCCGTCACCTGCTCGACGAGCAGCCCGCGGATCGCTTCATGCTCACCGACGGCGGATGCCGTGACATTGGCATAGAGCATCGCGGATAGCGGATGAATCTCGACGCCCGTCAGCGCCTCTTCCATCGCATCGGCCGCCGGCTTCATCAGTGGACAGTGAAACGGTGCGGAAACGGCCAGCGGCATCGCCCGGCGTGCGCCCTTGTCCTTGGCCAGCGCGCAGGCCCGGTCTACGGCGCCCTTGTGACCCGAAATCACGATCTGGCCAGGGGCATTGTCGTTGGCGATCACGCATATCTGGCCCTCTCCGGCCGCTTCGGCCACTTCGCGCGCCGGTTCGAAATCGAGGCCGAGGAACACCGCCATGGCCCCCTCGCCCACCGGCACCGCGGCCTGCATGGCCTGGCCGCGTCGTTTGAGCAGCCGCGCCGTCGTCGCCAGATCGAACCCGCCGGACGCGCACAGCGCCGTATATTCGCCGAGACTGTGTCCGGCAACGAAATCGGCCTTCTCGGCCAAAGTGACGCCGCCCTCCTGTTCGAGCACGCGCAGGGTAGCGATGGCATTGGCCATAATCGCCGGCTGCGCATTCTCCGTCAGCGTCAGTTCGTCCTCCGGCCCGTCACGCATCAGAGTGGACAGATTCTGCTCCAACGCATCGTCGACTTCCTGAAAGGTTTCGCGCGCGACGGCGCTTGCCTCGGCCAGCGCCGCGCCCATGCCCACCGCCTGGCTGCCCTGTCCCGGAAAGATAAATGCCCGCATGATCGACCCCTGTTGTTCCGGTTTCCGACTAGGCAGCGCGGCATCGCGATGCAAGCGTTGAAGGCCCGCCCGGTTGCCGCTAGCGTCAAGCCATGTCCGACGCCGCCTTCGAAACACAGCTCACCGCTTTTTGCGCGCGCCTGTTCGATGAGGAAGCGGCGATCGCCGATTTGAGGCGGCTGACGGGCGGCGCCAACATGGAGAGCTGGGGCTTCGATTGCGGCGCGCGCGAACTCGTGTTGCGGCGGGCTCCCGGCAGCGGCGAACGCAGCGAAGAACTTGCCCGGATATCCATGGAAAGCGAGGCTGAGCTGATCGCGCTGGCCGGCGATCACGGCATCACCGCGCCGCCGATGCTCGGAATCCTCGAACCGGATGACGGCCTGGGTCAGGGTTATCTGATGACGCGGATCGCCGGCGAAACGCTGCCGCATAAGATTTTGGGCAATCCGGATTTCGCCGGGGCGGAAAAAGTGCTGACGGAGCAATGCGCGCGCGAGCTCGCAAAAATCCACGCGATACCGCTGGATATGCTGCCCGAGGACGTTCCGCGGGAAGATGCGGCAATGCTGCTCGACGGCCTAAGACAGCGCTACCGCGACTATGGCGCGCATATTCCGGTTTTCGACTATACGTTGCGCTGGTTGGCGGATCATCTGCCAGAGCCGGCCGAGCCCAGGCTGCTGCATGGTGATTTCCGCATGGGCAATCTGATGATCGATAGCGAGGGTATCGCGGCGATTCTCGACTGGGAACTCGCGCATATCGGTGACCCGGTTCAGGATCTCGCCTATATCTGCACCCCGAGCTGGCGTTTTACGCGGCATGACAGGCCAGTCGGCGGGTTCGGCGAGATCGACGCGTTTCTTGCCGCTTATGCCGAGGCGAGCGGCGCGCCGGCCGACCGGCCCCGCTTCGATTTCTGGTTGATCTACTCGACTTTGTGGTGGGGCGTTTGCTGCCTTGGCATGACGCAGATCTGGCGATCGGGCGCGGACCGTACGCTCGAACGGATCGTAATCGGCCGGCGCGTCAGCGAAGTCGAAGTCGATTTGCTGCTCCTCTTCGATCCCATGTTGGGAGAGCGCGCGACGGAGCGCGTCGACTGGCGGCCGCCCGCCCGGCTCGAACATGACGGCGAAACGCATGCCGGGGAGCTTCTGGAAGCTTTGATCGACTGGGATCGCGAAGATATCATCCCGAACGCCAAGGGGCGCGATCTCTTTCAGGCACGGGTCGCGAAGAATGCGATGGGGATGCTGCAAAGAGAAACGGAATTCGGCCCCGTCTTCACCGCGCGGCAGCAAGAACGGCTTTGCGCGCTTGGCCTCACGATCGACGGACTGTGCGAAAGCCTTGCCGACGGCAGCTGTGCGCCCACCGATCCCGCTTTGCTCGCCCATCTGCGCCTCACCGCGCTCGAACGGTTGTCGATCGACCAGCCCCGATATCCCGGCCTCGCCGCCGCCCTAGACCAATGGAGCCGCTTATGAGTTTCGAAATCCCGCAGGAGATCGAGACGTATCTCGCCGAACTCGACGCCTTTATCGAAGCCGAGATCAAGCCGCTCCAGCAGCAGGACGACAATATCCGCTTTTTCGACCATCGCCGCGAACATGCGCGAACCGACTGGGACAATGACGGCCTGCCGCGCCATGAATGGGAACAATTGCTCGTCGAGATGCGCCGCCGCGCCGATGCCGCGGGCCATTATCGCTTCGCGCTGCCCGAGGAGTTTGGCGGCAAGAACGGCTCCAACCTCGCCATGGCGCGGATCCGCGAGCATCTGGCCGCCAAGGGACTGGGCCTCCATAACGATCTGCAGAATGAAAGCTCGATCGTCGGCAATCTCGTCCAGCCGCTCATGGTCCGCGACTTCGGCACCGAAGAACAGAAACGCGACTTCATCCCGGCGATGCTCGAGGGCAAGATGCGCTGGACGTTCGGGCTGACCGAGGAAGCGCATGGTTCGGACGCCACCCATATGGAAACGCGCGGCGTTCCCGAAACGCGCGATGGTGTCGATGGCTGGCTGATCAACGGCGAGAAGATGTGGACGACCGGCAGCCATGTGGCGACCCATTGCATGGTCTTCGCACGCACATCGGGCGATGATGGCGCGGCCAAGGGCATCACCTGCTTTATCGTTCCCGCCGATGCGCCGGGCTTCAAGGTCGGCGAATATCTATGGACCTTCAACATGCCGACCGATCATCCCAAGGTGTCGCTGACCGATGTTTGGGTGCCGGGCGATGCGATCCTGGGCGACCCCGAATGGGGCCTCGCCTGCGCACAGCATTTCGTCCATGAAAACCGTATCCGCCAAGCCGCTTCTTCGCTCGGTGCGGCGCAATATTGCATCGATGAATCGGTGAAATATGCGGGAGAGCGCAAACCTTTCGGCAAACCGCTATCGGCCAATCAGGCGATCCAGTTCCCGCTCGTCGAGCTGCAGACCGATGCCGAGATGCTTCGCCTGTTGATCTACAAGACCGCCTGGCAGATGGACCAGATGCCGAAAACGGAAGTCGCCAAGCGTCTCTCCGACAAGGTCAGCATGTGCAACTATCGCGCGAACCGTCTCGTCTGCGACGCGGCGGACCGCGCGATGCAGGTCCATGGCGGCATCGGCTATTCGCGGCACAAACCCTTCGAACATATCTATCGTCACCACCGCCGCTACCGAATCACGGAGGGCGCGGAGGAGATCCAGATGCGCAAAGTGGGTGGGCATCTGTTCGGCTATATTTAACGCCATCCTAATGGGCGGACGAAAACTACCCGCATTTCCGCGCGAAAATACGTGGTCTCGGCGAACCCTATAGGATTCGTAAACCCTCCTCTTAAGCCCAATCTTAAACGGGTAGGCGCAAGAGGAACGGGTTATTTCGAGCAGCCATTGGGGGATTAATGCGACTCGAATCGGAAATTTATCTCGGCAGCCCGCCCGTCGATCGGCGCGAGGCTCCACGGACAGGGGTCGATGTGCTCGCCAGGGCGCATGTTTTCGAGAAACGCCCGCTCACCGTGAACATTCGCGATCTCACGACCGGCGGTTTCCTTATGGAAGCACCGATTGAGGTCGATATCGGCGCGACGATCTATCTGCAGCTGCCCGGACTCCATCTGACGGCCGCACAAGTCATCTGGAAAAGCGCGCATTATACCGGATGCCAGTTCGTCAATCCGCTCAGCGGTTCCGAGCTGAGCTGCGTAGAGGGCTCCGCCTGGCGCATCTGAAAAATCGACGTCGTCGCAAACACTCCTGACACCAAGCTGTCAGTAGGGGTGTGGCAGTACCGGCTTGTTCCCAACCGAAAGGACCAAGCCGATGACCGATGCCCCTTCCAACCGCCTTGTATGGGCGGAAATTCCGGTGACCGATCTCGACCGCGCCGCCGCTTTCTATGAGAAGATTCTCGGCGAGCCGGTGAAGCGCGACGACACCGGCCCCAATCCGATGGCCATGCTGCCCTATTCGGGTACGCTCGGCGCCGCCGCCGGCCATCTCTATCCCGGGACGCCGGCCTCGAAAGGCGAAGGGCCGACCGTGCACCTGGCGGTCCCCTTCGAACTCGACGATGCGATGGCGCGGGTCGGTGAAGCCGGCGGCGAGATCGTTTCCGACGTAATCACCATTCCCGCCGGGTCTTTCTTCTACGCCGTCGATACCGAGGGCAATTCGCTCGGCATCTTCAAGATCTAGCCGCTATACACCCCTCATGCGACGCGCCGACCGCCTGTTTCAGATCGTGCAATATCTGCGCGGCGGTCGGCTCGTCACCGCAGCCATGCTGGCTGAACGGCTCGAAGTATCCGAGCGCACCATCTATCGCGATATCGCCGACCTGCAATCGACGGGCGTGCCGATCGATGGCGAGGCCGGTGTCGGCTACGTCATGCGCGGGGGATTCGACCTCCCTCCCCTGATGTTCACTCGCGACGAAATCGTGGCGCTGGTCGCCGGCGCGCGGATCGTACGCTCTTGGGGCGGCGTAACGATGGCCCGCGCCGCTGAAGAGGCTTTGATCAAAATCGAAGCCGTACTGCCTGACAAGGAGCGGACGCGTGCGGCGAATACTCAGATATTCGCGCCGCCGATGGGCATCACCGAGCAAACCCGTCAATTGATCGACGAATGCGAAGCCGCCGTCGACGCCCGCGACGTTCTTTCGTTCGCCTATCGCGACGAAGCGGGTGCCGCGACGAAGCGGTCCGTCCAGCCGCTCGGCCTCTGGTTCTGGGGCAAGGTCTGGACGCTGATCGCCTGGTGCGAACTGCGCGAAGATTTCCGCATGTTCCGCCTCGATCGGATGGCCGACGTCGCACCCGCCGGGCGGACATACAAGCCGGTGCCCGAACGGTCCCTTGCCGAATGCCTGAGGCAGATCGAAGCGAGATACGGGCCGCAGCGTTAAACCGCGGAATTTGGATATTTCCATGTTCTATGGCTATTCCGCCGTCAAGCCATGACGCAATTATCGGACTCTTCAGCGAAGCTCACAGCGACCGATACGAAGCGCGTATTGTTACTCGGCGCCACGGGAACCATCGGGCGGGCGACCCTTCGCGCGCTTGCCCGGCGCGGTCATGAGATCGTCTGTTTCGGGCGGCGCGGCGCGGCCGAAAGCGGCGTATCGCCCGGCGACGGCATCACATGGCGGTCGGGCGATGTGACCGACGCCGAATCCGTCGTTCGGGACGGCTTTGGAGGGGAAGCGTTCGATGCCGTGATTTCCTGCATGGCTTCGCGGACGGGAACACCCAAGGACGCCTGGGCGATCGACCATGCCGCGCACAGGAATATGCTGGATGCCGCGCGGACGGCAGAGGTCCGGCATATGGTGCTGCTTTCGGCGATCTGCGTCCAGAAACCGCTGCTCGCATTCCAGCATGCCAAGCTCGCCTTCGAGAATGCGTTGATCGAATCCGGCCTCACCTATTCGATCGTCCGACCCACGGCGTTTTTCAAATCTCTATCGGGTCAGGTGGAGCGGGTCAGGAAGGGCAAGTCCTTCCTGCTGTTCGGCGATGGAGAGCGTACCGCCTGCAAGCCGATCGGCGATGACGATCTGGCCGATTATCTTGCCGACTGTCTGGACGATGAGAGCCGGCATAACCGAATCCTGCCGATCGGCGGGCCCGGCGACGCCATCACACCCAAAGAGCAGGGCGAGCATCTTTTCGCACTGCTGGGCCGGGAACCGCGCTTCACCCATGTGCCCGTTCGCATGCTCGACGCCATAATCGTTACGCTCGGCGCCATAGGGCGAATCGTCCCGGCTGCGGCGGACAAGGCGGAGTTGGCCCGTATCGGCCGCTATTATGCGACCGAATCGATGCTCGTCCTCGATCCCGAGACCGGGCGATACGACGCCGCGGCGACGCCCTCCACCGGGACCGAAACCCTGTTCGATTTCTACGCAAAGCTCGTCGCGGGCGAAGTGTCGATCGATCGCAGCGACCATGCGATATTCTAGGTGACGCCTGGCGATACGGATGCCTCGTTCATCGAACGGGCATTGCCGGAAAGGGCGTAACCTTTCAGCCCGGCGGCCCGAAGCTCAACCATCGATCCATCAAAACAAGGGCATTTCCATGGATTTCACAACGCGGCGCGCCGGCGCATTGATCGCGGCGGCATTGATCCTCTCGATCGTCACCCAGATTTTTTACATGATGACTCTCGGGGGACCGCAGGCATCCGACCCCGCGGTCGGCGTGACCAACGCCGATATCGTCTACTATTTCACCGAACGCTGGGCCGAGGTCGCAACGGTCTGGACGATCGAGCTGGCTGCGTTCGCGATCATCGCCGTCGGAGCATTGGTGGTGGCGGTGCGCAGCACGACGGCACAGACGGCCTGGGCCGCGCTCGCTTTTTCGGGGCTCTTCAACGTCATCCAGGTCGGCATCGGCCTCTCGATGTTCAAACCGGCGGCCATGGCGGGAGAAGCGCTCGCGCCGATGTTCTCGACCATCGTCGCCGGCGCGTTTCTCTTCTTCTTCCTGGCCAAGGTGCTGATCGGACTGGCCGGTATCGGATTGGGCCTCGCCCTGGTGTCCGGCGCGAACGGCATTGCCAAGGCCGTGGGCGTCATCAGCATTCTCGTCGGCCTGGCGGCGGCCGCCATGAACATCTTCGCGATACCGCAAGGCATGGCGATGGTTTTCGAGGCCGGGGCGGCCGGCACCGCCGCCGCGCTGACGACCGGCATAGCGGCCTGGATGGTGACGCGGCACGCGACATAGGCGATGCCAGCGCGGCGCAATTCGGTTCGATTACCTGAAAGGTAATTGGTTTCACTCCGGTCGGGCGTTTACGATACCCCGAACGCCGACCGGGGAGCAATCATGTCTCATGGATTCCATAAATTCTGGCTGAAGATCACGGCCGTCGTGGTCGGTTCTTTCGGGCCGGTCTTCTTCCTGGGCACGATGGAGGCGACGCTGGAACCTGCACGGTTCTCGCTCGATCTGCTAAGCTGGCCGGTGGATGGCGCACAGACGTACGAGGCCGGCGATACGCGATTTCTGTCCGCGCTGACCGGGGGGTTCCTGCTCGGTTGGGGTGTCATGATCTGGTGCCTGTCGGGCCGCGTCTACGATGCGGCGCCTGAAGGCGTGCGCCGGGCGGTGCTGACCGGCGCGCTTTCCTGGTTCGTACTGGATAGCGCTGGATCGATCGCCTCGGGCAACGCCTCGAACGCGCTGTTCAACGTCATCATATTGCTCGTCGCCGTCGGACCGATGTGGAGGCCCGCGAGAGATTGAACCGGTACGGCCCGACAAATCCTAAAGCGCCCGGGCCTCGCCAGGATCGCCCGGTTCATCGTCCGCTTTATAAGGATGGGCGTTTTCTTCAACTTCTTCCAGGACGAAATTGGCGGCAAAGCCGTGCAATATGATCGACATCAGAATGGTCGCGGCGGCGATCCGCCAGACGCTCTCTATGCCGTCGAATTCGGCATGGTTCTGCGCATAGGCGATATAGAATACCGTTCCCATGACCCGGATGCCGAAAAAGGCGACTCTCAGCCGCTCGAGATTCTCGCAGGAATAGCCGATCAGAGACAGCAAACCGCTGGCGGGCCGGACTACCAGTAGGACCAGAGCCGTCAGCGAGCCCCGCCCCGATGGCGACATAAATCAGCGAAATGTTGGCGAATCGGTATTGCGTCAGCTCGAGCAGCGCGACACCGATGATCGTGTAGAATATGTCGCGCGGATCGAGCTGCGGGAGAAAAGGTATGTGGTTCAAGGGGTTAGTCATGCGCCGAACCGCCCGTTCTGACAATCGGTAAGCGATAGCCGTTCCCGCCGAAGCGCGGTCTTCACCCTGTCCTACAGGCCCCCGCGCCATGCTATGGTGCGGACGGCTGCCCTGGCCGCGCCGGTTCCGTGCTCATGCGAATGCCCGCAAATGTAATCGATGGTGATCGATAGGACACGGTCGCGCTTCCGACGGTTGCCGATAGGACACGGATCTGCCCCGGTTTACCCCGGCCGCGTGTCAACCAGTGTCAACCGGAGGCGTTTCGGCGATTGCGCCCCGGCGGCTTGCCAACGGGCGGCAAAAGCCCTAAATGGGCCGCTTCCGGGGTGAGGCGTCATGCGCTTTGCCCCTGATTTTTGAAGAAAGCCGGAGGGGCGTTCGCATGGTGCGGCGTCAGCGATCGGCCAGAAAGGTAAATGAAGCATGGCTCTGTACGAGCATGTCTTCCTCGCGCGTCAGGACCTGGCCCAGGCCCAGGTCGATACGCTGGCCGAGGAAGCCACGAAGATCATCGAATCCAACGAAGGCAAAGTGACGCGCACCGAAACCTGGGGCCTCAAGTCGCTTGCCTATCCGATCCAGAAGAGCCGCAAGGCGCATTTCGTGATGCTCCATGTCGACGGCCCGGGTTCGGTCGTCGAGGAGCTTGAGCGCCAGACTCGCATTAACGAGGACGTCATCCGCTACATGACGATCCGCGTCGACGAGCATGAAGAAGGCCCGTCGGTCATGATGCGCAAGAATGAACGCGATTCGAAGCGTCGCAGCCGCGACGACGACGATCGCTAGACCGGCGACCGAGGAGATATAGATCATGGCACGCCCATTTTTCCGCCGCCGCAAAAGCTGCCCCTTTTCGGTCAATGACGCGCCGGTCATCGACTACAAGGACGTCAAGCTGCTCCAGGGGTTCCTCTCCGAGCGCGGCAAGATCGTCCCGTCCCGCATCACCGCCGTTTCGGCGAAGAAGCAGCGCGAGCTGGCCAAGGCGATCAAGCGCGCCCGCCATATCGGCCTGCTGCCCTACATCGTGAAATAGGAGCAGCATCATGGATATCATTCTGCTCGAACGCGTCGGCAACCTCGGCACCATCGGCGATGTCGTGACCGTGAAAGACGGTTACGCCCGCAACTTCCTATTGCCGAACAAGAAAGCCCTGCGCGCCAACAAGGCGAACAAAGAGATTTTCGAAGCCAATCGCGAACGGCTCGAAAAGGAAAATGAAGAGCGCCGCGCAGCCGCCGCGACGGAAGGCGAAAAGATCGACGGCATGACGATCGAACTGATCCGTCAGGCGTCCAACACCGGCCAGCTTTACGGTTCGGTTTCGGTCCGCGACATCGTGGCCGAACTCGAATCCAAGGGCGAAGCGGTGACCAAGAAGCAGGTCGTCCTGGAACGCCCGATCAAGGCGATCGGCATGCACGAGGTTCGCATCGAACTGCATGCAGAGGTCGACGCGACGGTAAAGGTCAATGTTGCGCGATCGCCGGAAGAGGCCGAACTTCAGGCCCAGGGCATCGACGTCATGGCTCAGATGTTCGAGAAAGACGAACAGGGCTTCACCGAAGAGTTCGATCCCAACGCCGAGCCGGGCGAAATCGCCGCGCTCGACGATGAGGGCGAACCCGATCCGGAACCGGTTCCTTCGCCCGAAGCCACCGACGATACGGCCGAAGGCGACACGACCGAGGACACGGAGGACGCGACCGAGGCAGACGAAGCCGAAGACGAGGCATCGGACGAAGAAGACGGCAAAAACGCCGCCTGAACTCCATAGGCATAGTAACACAGCGGGCGGAGCGATTGGTTCTTTCGGACTGGCGCTCCGCCCGCTTCCTTTTTAGGGGTGGGCGGCAATGACCGAACCGTTTTCCGCATCCCCTCTGGCCCAGGCCTTCGCCCAAGGGCCCGTCTGGCTTCCCCAGCAAATGGATGCGACCACCGGTCGAGTGCTGCTCGTCCGCATGGCCGAGGAGGAATACCGTCAGGCAAGCTTTCTCGATCAGCGCATGCTCACCCAGAAAAACCAGCCGCAATGGGCCGGATGGGACGAATTGGAGGCGATGGACCAGGCGGGGCGGCGCGATGCGGATCTCATCTTCCATATCGGCCATGTGGGATCAACGCTAATCGCCCGATTGCTTGGCGAGCTCGCCGGTGTCTTCTCCCTCCGCGAACCGCAGATATTGCGGAACTTCGCCGATCTCGCCGCGACGAGCGGCCAACCCCATGCCATCTGGTCGCCGGACCGGTTCGACGAGCGCATGGAAACCGCGATCGGATGGCTGTCGCGCACCTTCCGGCCGGACGATCGCAGTCTCATCAAGGCGACGAGCTTCGTTGGCGAGATCGCCGGACCGTTGCTCGGCCCGGATCGCAAAGCCCTGCTTCTGACCGTCTCGCCGCAGCGCTATATCGAGACGATCCTCGCCGGGGACAATTCGCGGCAGGAGCTCGCGATGCTTGCCTCCCCTCGTCTCCATCGATTGCACAAACGGCTCGGCACCGAGGACTGGCGACTCTGGGATCTTTCCGAACCGGTCCGCGCGGCGATGAGCTGGCTCAGCGAGATGACGGCGCTCGATGCCGCCGCACACAGCGTTCCGAACGGCCATGTCCGGTGGCTCGACTTTGACGACTTCCTTGCCAATCCCGCGGAACGCCTCGCCGATATCGCGCGATTCTTCGGAACGGAAGCTGGGTCGGATACAGTATCCGCGCTCACTGAGGGACCGCTGATGAAGCAATATTCCAAGGCGCCGGACCATGAATATAGCGCCGACCTGCGCGAAACGCTGCTTGCCCAAGCCCGGGCAAAGCATCAAGACGGGATTGCCGAGGCTTTGACCTGGCTCAACGACGCGGCATCCCGCCACCCGGTAGTGGATCGGCTATTGAACGAGCATATGAGGACGTAACGATGTTCAAGATGATATACGGCCTGCTGAATGGCCAGGATATCAAGGAGCTACGCGAGATCATCGATACCGCGACCTTTGTCGACGGCAAGATCAGCAACCCCCACTCGCTGGTGAAGAACAATCTCCATCTCAACGACGAGCAGGCGTACAAGCGCTCGTCGACGATCATGTCCAATGCGCTGCTGCGGAACGAGGAATTCCGCAATTTCGCTTTTCCCAAGAAGATCGCGCCGCCATTGATCACCCGTTACGAGAAAGGCATGCATTACGGCCTGCATCCCGACATGGCTTTCATGCGGTCGGTCGACGGGCTGATCCGCTCGGACATCAGCTGCACCATCTTCCTGCAGGATCCCAGCCAGTATGAAGGCGGCGCGCTTCACGTCAAACAAAGCGACGGACATATGCGGTTCAAGGGCGAGCTCGGCTCGGCGATCGTCTATCCATCGACGACGTTGCACGAGGTCGAGGAGGTGAGCAACGGCGAGCGGATCGTCGGCATCACGTTCATCGAAAGCCAGATCGCCGATCCGGCCAAGCGCGAATTGCTGTCGGAACTGAACGAGGTTGCGGCACTCGAAGGCGCGAACATGTCGACCGAAAACTTCACGCGTATCCAAACCGTCCAGCAGAATCTGTTCCGCCGCTGGGGCCAGTGCTAGCCCTTCAGGGCCCGGCGATTACGCGCCGCACAGCCATTCGGCGCGCATTTCCACTTCGTCTTCCTGCCCCTCTTCGCGGATCAGGATACTGGCGGATTTGACCAGCTGCGTTTCGACCCGCTCGCCCTCCCCGTCTTCCGGGGTCACGATGATGGTGATGGCGCCCGCGGTGAAGGTTCCGCCATCCCACAGCGCATCGAAGTCGCCGTCGAACTCGAAATGCCGCATCGTGCCATAGGGCCGCGCGATCGCATCCCCCTCGACGGCCACCAGCAAGGCCTTGCCGTCGTCGAAGGCGCTGCATCCGGCTCCCGGTTCGAGTTCCACTTCGATTTCGGCATAGGAAATCGGACCGAGCGCCGGCACTTCGATCTCGGGCGGCGTATCGACCGGCGTCAGCCGCTGCGGCTCTTCCGCCGCTTCGTCCGTCACCTCATTGGTCGTGACTTCGGTCTCTCCGAGCTGGCTCTCGCCGCACCCGGCCAGCGCGAGCGCGCTCGCCGCCACTATCCAGCCCCGGGCCGGGATACGTTTCATGACAATCATGGTGACCAGTCTAACCTTAATAACCCATCAGCGACAGCACTTCCTTGCGACTCCTGTCATCGTCGAGGAAACAGCCGAGCAGGCGTGACGTCGTCATCTTCACGCCCGGCGTGCGCACGCCGCGCGCCGTCATGCAACTGTGGCTGGCATTTATGACAACCGCAACGCCATGCGGCTGGAGATGATCCCAAATGCATTTCGCGATTTCGGCCGTCATCCGTTCCTGCACCTGCAGCCGGCGCGCGAAACCGTTCATGACCCGCGCCAGCTTGGATATGCCGACGACCCGTTCCTTGGGCATATAGGCGATCGACGCGGTCCCGATGATCGGCGCCATATGATGTTCGCAATGCGACTGGAACGGAATGTCCTTGAGCAGCACGAGCTCGTCATAGCCGCCCACCTCCTCAAAGGTCCGCGCCAGGTGAACCGCGGGATCTTCTTCATAACCCTGGCAATATTCCTTCCAGGCCCGTCCGACCCGCTGCGGCGTATCGAGCAGGCCCTCGCGCGTGGGATCGTCACCGGCCCAGCGGATCAGCGTCCGGATTGCGTCCTGAACATCGTCCGGCACCGGAATCTTCGCCTGTGACCGAACCAGATCGCCATCCATGGTTTCGTCATAATCGCTCATAATCTGCCTTTTCCCAGAATTGACGTTATAGCGCCAGAGCTAGGTAGTCTTGACGCCAACGTAAAGCTGACCGAACGTACATGGCGCAAGGAGGACCCCGCCATGACCCAGATCAGCGTCACACCGTGCACCGGACCGGGTGCGGAGATCGGCAATGTCGATCTGTCGCAGAAGCTCGGCGATGCGGATTTCGCGACGATCCGCCAGGCTTTCGCCGATTACGGCCTCATCTTTTTCCGCGACCAGACTATCACGCCCGAAGACCATATCGCCTTCGCCCGGCGCTGGGGCGACATCAACGTCAACCGCTTCTTCACCCCGGTCGACGGCTATCCGGAGATTGCCGAGGTTCGCAAGGAACCGGATCAGACGACCAATATCGGCGGCGGCTGGCATACCGATCACAGCTACGACGCAGAGCCTGCCATGGGTTCCATCCTCGTCGCGCGCGAGCTGCCGCCCAAGGGCGGCGACACGATGTTCGCCGATATGGCCGCCGCGTACGACGCGCTGGATGACGAGACCAAGGCCAGACTCGACGGCCTCGATGCCGTCCATTCGAGCAAGCACATCTTCGGCGGCGAAGCCGCCTATCGCAGCGAGAGCGACGCCGGCGAGCGGCTGCACAATGCCGATGCCGCCGACGCGCTCGACGATGTCGTCCATCCGGTCGTCATCACCCATCCGCTCTCGGGCAAGAAGATCCTCTACGTCAACGCCGCCTTCACGATCGGCATCAAGGGCTGGTCGCGCGAGGACAGCATGAAGCTGCTGATGCCGCTCTACGCCCATGCCGCGCAAGACCGGTTCGTCACGCGTTTTCGCTGGGAACCGGGCTCGATCGCGTTTTGGGACAATCGCGCCACCTGGCACTATGCGCTCAACGACTATCAGGGTGAGCGTCGGGTCATGCACCGGATCACGCTGGAAGGATGTGCGCTGGCGGCTTAACTCGTCAGACCTTCGGCTTCGCCTCAGGCGCGGCACCGCCCTCCGATGGCATCCAACGACGCTTCGCGCCGCCGGAGCCTTTCGCCATCTCCGCCCGCTCTGCCTCCCGACCTCCCATTCAGGGTACACTTGTGGGAGGCCGGAAGGCAGAGCGGACTGGCCAGCAGTCTTCGTCATTGCGAGGAGCAGCAGGCGACGCGGCAATCCAGAGCGGCAAGGCGATGTCGCTTGCCGCTCTGGATTGCTTCGCTGCGCTCGCAATGACGTTTCGAAACTCGTCAAGAAATCTCCCACAACTTCACACCGCTTCACACACCCCATGGCGCGAAATTCCGGCGATCCGCTCACCGCCCCTCCCATCACCGCCGATCCGCCTCCTCGCGCTTGTCGATGATCGCGAACTGCCCGGACCGCTCGGCGCGCTCCCATTGGACATCCGTCCAGCCGTCGCTCTCCCCAGGATCGAGATCGGAAATGTCGATATCGGCCGGATCGGTGTGCGCGATGCGCAGTAGCTCGCGTGCCTTTTCGAACTGCGCGATCAGGGCCTTCTCGTCGTTCACCGCGGCGCGCTCCGGCCGGTCCGCTGTCTCGTCGAGGATCGCCAGCATCGCCCCGGCATCTTCGGGCCCCGCGCCCAGCGCATCGGCCAGCGCGTCGAAGGCGGAGGCCGCGCGCCGCGCCGGGGCGGCGCTGTCTTCGAAGCGGGAGACTTCGCGGTCGAGCCGGGCCAGCGTCCATTGCAGATGGCGATTGTCGTGGCGCAGCCGGCGCCCGGTCTCCTCGCCACGATAGACGATCGTCTCCGTCGTGCCGTTCATCGCCCGCTCCATCGCCTCGTCGGCCAGCCGGTCCCGCGCGATCAGACGCGCCGCGTCCCAGAGCCGGGCGAACAGCCGTCCCTCGGGCTTGCGCCGCAAATGATAGGCGGATTCTCGGGACAGCCCGACCTCCTCGGCCGCCGCCTTCACCGAGCCGGTCAGCGAAAGCATGACGACGAACGCCCGCTGTCGCTCGGGCGTCCAGCCATCCGTCCGCCATCGGAGCTTCGCCTCCTCCTCCGACGACACCCCGCCGGCCGATCGGATGCCATGCGTGACGCCGTCCCAAAAGGCGTCGGTTTCGGCGTCGGTCGCGTAATCGCCTGGCGGCGGCTCGTCGACGCATGGGGCGTCGGACGGCGCGGTATCGAGCGGTTGCAGGGCCGATGCGATCGGAGCGGTGGGTTCGGATGTCTGAGTCATGGAACCCGAATAACCTATTTGGTTATGTGTAGGAAAGCGGTTTCAATTGGCCTTTTTGCAATTCGAGGACTCCTCGCAATGACGCAAATTTGCGTCAATCGTCGCCGCTAATCAGCTATCGGACAATGCATCCTTTGACGCCGACTTCGCCGCCTCGCCGGATATCGCCACGTTGCGCAAGAGCGTGCTCGCCGTCAGATCGCCGGCGACGTTGACGCTGGTACGGCTCATATCGAGCAGCCGGTCGACGCCCATGACGATGACCATGCCGTCGGCCGGGATACCGAAGCCCGCCGCGACGCTGACGAGGATCGCGATGCTCACTCCGGGCGTGCCGGGCGCGCCGATCGACGAGGCGACGAGCGTCACGGTCATCAGCACGATCTGACCGGCGTTGAGCTCGATCCCCGACATCTGGGCGAGGAAGATGATCGCGACGCTCTGATACAATGCGGTGCCTGCCATATTCATCGTCGCGCCCAGCGGTGCGACGAGATTGGCGACCTCACGCGGCACGCCCAGCCGCTTGGCCGACTGAACCGTGCTCGGCATGACGGCGGTCGAACTGGATGTCGAAAAGGCGAGCAGCAGCGTTTCCCCGGCCTGCCGGAAAAAGGCGACCGGCCCGGTGCGGGTAAAGAGGGCGAGGATGAGGAGATAGAGCAGGAACAGCAGCGACAGGCCGAACAGCACCGTACCGACATAGGCGGACACGCCGACCAAAGTATCGAGGCCGATCCGCATGACGAGCTGCGCCATCATCCCGAACACCGCGGGCGGCGCGAGAAACATCGCCCATTTCACGATAGTCATACAGATCGACAGCAACGCGTCGAGCACGGAAAGAAAGGGCGTGATCTTGTCCCGCGGAACCTGTGTCGCGGCGATACCGACCAGCAGCGCGAAGACCACGATCGCCATCAGATCGCCCTGCACGACCGACGCCGTGGGATTGTTGGGGAGAATGCCGGAGATGATTTCCGGGGCCATGCTGAGATCGAACATCGCCGGCTCGCCATCCGGAACGGCAGCCGGATCGGCGACCGGCAGCGACCCTGCAAGACCCGAACCCGGGCGCAGAACGGTCGCCAGCGCGATACCGATTCCAGCGGCGGCAAAGGTCGTGACGAGCACGAAGCCGGCGAACCGCAATCCGATCCGTTGCAGGGCCTCGCCCGATCCGCTGCCGGTAAGGCCGCCGATGATCGACGCGAAAACCAGCGGCACGAGGACCATCGCGATCAGGCCGAGGAACAACTGCCCCGGTAGCGCCAGCCAGGCGCCCAGCCAGCGCGCCGTATCGGGCGACACGAGCCCGGTCTCGGGACCGAACAGCAGGCCGGTGGCGATACCGAGAACGAGCGCGACCATGACCTGCGCCCAAAGCCGGGTGCGGATCCAGCTGCCCATTTTCGCCGATTGCAGACCGAGGCGAATGGGTGGGAGTTCGGGAAATGTCGTGATGGGCATGGGATCGTCTCGCGAGTCGCGCGGCTTGTCATGTGTCGGTTCTGGTTAGCCTCGGCATGGTACGAATGCGAGTGATACCGGGCCGACGCGCCGAGCCGGACCGATCCGCTTCCATGTTATTCGGGTAGCCTCTTTCTTCGCTAAACCGTTCCATGCTAGCTCTTTTTCTGCGCTGGGGAATCGCAAAATCGCTGTTTCGGCGCAAATAGGGGGGTATGCGCCATGTCCGACGCCCATAATCTGTTCCGCAAAATCTGTCTTTCGCTCGCCCTGACCGCAGGCCTGATATCGGCCGGATCGGCGCAGGCCGAAACGAGCCGTCTCATCCTTGGCACGGCCTCGCAGACCCTCATCGTGCCGGGGCTCCCCGCCTCGGCGTCGAACAGCGTCCAGTCGGGCACGCTGCGGCTCGTTACGACCGATCCGAGCGGCAATCTCGGCACCGTGGCCATGGGTTCGAATAGCCTCGCCGCGCTGTTTACCGGCGGTGAGACACCGTTCGACGCCACGGTGTCGTGCAATGTCGGGGCCGGGCAGGCCAGCACCGAATGCGGCGTCAATTCGAACACGGGCGCATTCGTACGCGCAACGGCGATCGGCAATACCGCGATCGCCGCGACCCAATCGACGGCGGTGGGCACTTTTGCGGAAGCCAATGGCGGGTTTAACGATACGGCGGTCGGTTACGACGCCGAAGCCCTGGGCTCCAATTCGACCGCGATCGGCCGGTCCACCGAAGCGACCGAGGAGCGCACGACGGCCGTAGGGTCCAATGCGGACGCGACGGCGGACGATGCAACGGCGCTCGGGGCGAACACTCGGGCGACCGCCGCCAGCACGATCGCGATCGGCGCCGACGGCAGCGATGCCGGCACGCTCGGCGCGCAGGCGTCGGCGACGAATGCCGTGGCGATCGGCGCGGACGCGACGACCTCGGGCGTCAATGGAACGGCCCTAGGCCAGCTCGCGACGGCGACACAGGACAATACGACGGCCATCGGCCGTTTCTCCCGCGCCGAAGGGCGCAACGCGACCGCACTTGGGAGTGGATCGAACGCGGACAGCGACAGCGCGGTGGCGCTGGGCCGGTCGGCCGAGGGCACGGGCATCGCCTCGACGGCGGTCGGCACTTTGGCATCCGCTTCGGGCACCAGCGCGGTAGCCCTCGGCATGCAATCGGCGGCGACGGACGCCAACAGCGTTGCGCTGGGCCGGCTCTCGCGCGCGACGGCGCTGAACGCGGTGGCGCTGGGTACGGGCACGCGGGCCGATGGCGTCAATGCTTTGGCCCTGGGCCGGGCCGCCAGTGCCGCCTTCCAGAACTCCACCGCGATCGGCGTGGGCGCGACCTCGACCCGAACGAACCAGATCATCTTCGGCACGGCCAGCCAGACGCTGACGGCGCCGGGCCTGCCGAGCGCGGCCTCGAACGCGCAGCAATCCGGGACGTTGCGGCTTGTCACAACGGACTCGAGCGGCAACCTGGGCACCACGGCACTCAGCGGCGGCAGCCTCGCCTCGCTGCTCGGCGGCGCGATCGATACACCGCAGGGAGCCGGCGCGGCGTGCGAAGAGAGTCCGGGCCTGGAGTGCGGCACGGGATCGAGCACCGGTTTCGCGACATCGACCGCCGTTGGCGGGGACAGCCAAGCAACCGGCGATGGCGCGTCAAGCTTCGGTTGGGATGCTTCTGCGACTGCGGAGCGAACAACCGCGCTTGGTCGGTTTGCGGAGGCCTTGGAGGAGAGGTCGATCGCGATTGGCGATTCGGCCAGCGCCAGGGCCGAAAATTCGGTGGCCGTGGGTCAAGGCAGTGTAGCGGATGGGCCAGGGTCCGTATCTTTGGGTTTTGGCGCTTCCACCAACTCCTCGACCAGTGTTTCCAGTGTCGCTATCGGAGAACTCGCCAGCGCCGAGGATGGTTCGGTAGCGATCGGAGATTTGGCAACGAGCGAAGATTCAAGCAGCGTCGCGATCGGCGCGGCGAGTTCCGCCAGCAACAACTCGGCCGCCATCGGTCTTAACTCGTTTGCCGACGGCGGACGCGCGACCGCAATGGGCCCATCCGCGGTCGCTACGGGATTTGGGGGAGCCGCGGTCGGTTTCGGGAGCCGCGCAAGTTCGGATTCCGCTATCGCTGTCGGCAATTTCGCCGAAGGCAGCGGGACCGGCGCGGTCGCAGTTGGCGCATTCTCTGATGCAACGACCGCCGGCTCCATCGCGATCGGGGGTGATGGCGGCGACGGTGATAGCGATGGCGCTCAGGCCATAGCAGCCAATGCCACGGCCGTGGGTGCGGATGCCGTGAGTTCTGGAGCCAACGGCACGGCTGTGGGCCAGCTGGCGACGGCGCCGCAGGACAATACGACGGCGGTGGGTCGCTTCTCGCGGGCCAATGGGCGCAACTCGACAGCGCTGGGCAGTGGGTCCAATGCGAGTGCCGACAGCGCGGTGGCTTTGGGCCGGTCGGCCGAGGGCACGGATATCGCCTCGACGGCGATCGGCACTTTGGCGGCGGCATCCGGAACAAGCTCGGTAGCCCTCGGCATGCAATCGGCCGCGACGGACGATGGCAGCATCGCGCTCGGACGGCTTTCCCGGGCCACCGCGCAGAACGCCGTTGCCCTCGGCACCGGCACACGAGCCAGCGGCGTAAACGCCCTCGCCCTGGGCCGCGCCGCCAGTGCCGCCTTCCAAAATTCCACTGCGATCGGCGTCGGCGCGACCTCGACGCGGACGAACCAGATCATCTTCGGCACGGCGTCGCAGACGCTGACCGCGCCGGGTCTGCCGAGCGCGGCCTCGAACGCGCAGCAATCGGGCACGCTGCGACTGGTGACGACGGACGCGAGCGGCAACCTCGGAACGACGGCATTGAGCGCGGGCGCGATCGCTGGGCTGCTTGGCGATGGAACGCAGCCACGGGGCTCGGGCCCGGGATGCGTCAATGGATCCAGCGGCATTTCATCACTGGAATGCGGCACCTCCTCATCTACCGGAACGACAACCTTTTCCACCGCGATCGGAGCGCTCTCGCGCGCGACGGATATTCGGGCAACGGCGCTGGGTTACGATGCACAGGCAACCGGACCTCAAAGCATGGCGCTGGGCGCGGAAAGCCTTGCATCCGGCGACAATGCGACGGCGCTTGGCCATGAAGCGGACGCGCTTTCGAACGACAGCACCGCGGTTGGGGAGTCAGCCATAGCCAATTCGGAAGGCGCTACCGCGCTCGGCCAGGAGGCCTTGGCGAGCGCCGGGGAAACGATCGCGATCGGCAATGAAAGCGAAAGCATTGAAGTCGGCGCAATCGCAATCGGCGGCGATAGCGGCGATTTGGGTTCAAGGGGCGCACTCGCGCATGGCGTCAGCGCCATAGCGATCGGGGCCGATGCAGCGGCTTCCGCCACGAATGCGATCACGCTGGGCCGCGGAACTCTTGGAAGCGGAACGAACGCGATCGCGATCGGCACATTCTCGGAAGCGACGATGCTGAATGCGACGGCCGTCGGCACCGGCGCACTTGCATGGGGTGTCAACTCGTCCGCATTCGGCCGAGGCGCGGAAGCAAGCAGCCAAAATTCAACGGCATTCGGCACAACCGCCGTGGCAAACGGATTGCGATCCTCTGCCTTTGGCGCTGAGGCAGGTGCCGGAGGCACGAACTCGGTAGCCATCGGCCGCAGGGCGAGCACGGGCGATGACAATGCCGTCGCAATCGGCGCACTATCCTCATCAGGAAACCCGAACGCGATCTCCATCGGAACAGGTGCGAGAGCGGGAGGCGTTAACTCTCTTGCGATCGGCCGCGGTGCAAACACCGTCCACCAGAACTCTACCGTCATTGGCGTCGGAGCATTCGCGGAACGGATCAATCAGATAGTCCTGGGCACAGGGACGCAGACATTGACCGTGCCGGGTCTGGCAATGGCAACGTCTAATGACGTGCAAACCGGAAGGATAAGACTTGTAACGACCGACGATCTGGGGAATCTTGGTACAACCGATCTTCCGAGTTCGGGCTTCGCAGCGCTGTTTGCGGGCGACATCCAACCGCAGGGAGCCGGAGTGGGCTGCGTCAATGGAACGGGCGGAACCTCCGCCTTGGAGTGCGGCAACGGGTCGTCGACCGGATCGGCGACCAATGCGACCGCCATCGGGCGGCAGGCACTCTCCAACGCGACAAGCTCGGTCGCTGTCGGCGCCTTGTCCGAAGCGACCGCGCAGAATGCAGTGGCGGTCGGCGTCGGCGCACAGGCCAGCAATACCAACGCTGCCGCTTTCGGCCGGGCAGCGGAAGCGAGCGGACTAAATGCGACCGCCGTTGGCGTTTCCTCGCTCGCGCACGGCGAACGCTCGGTCTCTCTCGGTGTTCAATCGAATGCGTGGAATCGGGCCACCGCGGTCGGTTCCGGCGCATCGGCGTCGGGTGACAGCTCCCTTGCCGCCGGCGTTGACAGCAGCGCCGCCGGGGGCGGTGCCGTTGCACTGGGGCTGAATGCCGATGCATCGGATATCTGGGCGACCGCCATAGGACGGGATTCGACCGCCGATAGAATCGCGGACACCGCCGTCGGCAGCAACGCTTCGGCAATCGGCAGTTTCTCATCGGCCTATGGCGCGAACAGCGTCGCCGCCGGCGCGGCGTCCACCGCATTGGGCAATGAGGCAAGAACGGACGGAAGCGCTGCTCTTGCTGTCGGATCACTGGCTTCGGCGACAGGCGGCGGCGCGAGTGCCATCGGCCTGCGCGCGAGTGCGAATTCGCTCAATGCCATTGCAATGGGTACGGATTCCGAGGCGGACGGCGGTCGCGCGATCGCGATCGGCACGGAAACAAACGCCCAAGGCGCTGCGACAGTAGTTGGCGCGAGTGCCACTGGCGCTCAGTCCGCCACCGCCATCGGGGCGGAGAGCATCGCCAGTGGAATGGCCGCCGTAGCGGTCGGTATGAATTCCCGAGCGATCAACAGTTTCGCAGTTGGGATCGGCCGGGAAGCCAATGCTAGAGGGTTCATGTCGACGGCAGTTGGCAGCAACGCATCTGCCGGGGACGTGCGCTCATCGGCTTTTGGTGCAAGTGCGTTGGCCAATGGCGAAAGCTCGACGGCTTTGGGAAACAACGCGCGAACCTCTAACGATCAGGCCTTGGCGGTCGGCGTCGATGCGCTTGCCTTCGACGAGAATTCGACGGCGATCGGCGCAAATGCTTCGGCTTTCGAGTTGAACGCGCTCGCGATCGGCAGTTCGGCAAATGCCGACGGCGTAAACACGGTCAGTGTCGGCTACGAAGCCGAAGCCACAGGCAATAACGGTGCCGCCTTCGGGCGGGAGGCGGAGGCCAGTGCGACCAACAGCGCCGCGATCGGCGCATTTTCGAGCGCGACCGGCCAAAATGCGACCGCGTTCGGATCCAACGCCGTCGCGAGCGGCGTCAATGCATTGGCATTGGGCCGGGCATCGAGCGCGGCGTTCCAGAATTCGGTCGCGATCGGCGTCGGCGCGGTGGCGTCCGGCACCAACAATATCGCGATCGGCAATGCGAACGCGACATACACCCTGGCCGGTCTCGGCGCGATGGTTCCGGCGGGGCAGACTTATAGCGTCACCGTCAACTCGTCCGGCATGCTCTCGGTCGCTCCGCAGACAAGCGGCGCCTCGGCCGCGATGGCGACCAATGCGGTTTCCGTCGCCTCGTCGCCCGCTGGCGGCGCGGGTGTCGCGGCAACGCCCGTCGACAGTGCGATGATGACGACAGGCGGAATGGCGACCCCGCTCCCCGCAACCGATGGGAGTGGAAACGGCAATGCCTCGGCCACAGCGTCCTCAACCGGCAACGGCGCCGTAAGAATGGCTGCGGTGCCGGCAGCGGTGGGCAATATGCGCGCGGCGACCGCCGGGCCGACAAGCACCGGTACGACCGGAGCAGCCTATGCCCGGGCGGCCATGGTGTCGCAGACCCCGCTCGCCGCCCATTCGGCCGAGGTCAACGCGAATACCGCCGCAATCGCGATCAACAGCACGGCGATCGCATCGAACAGCACGGCAATCTCCGCAAACACCGCGGCGATCACTGCCAACTCGACGAGCATCGCGGCCTTGCAAGGCCAGACGACCGAGCTGTTCATGCTTGCGGAATATGAGCGGCGCGAAACCAATCGCGGGATCGCCGCCTCGGCCGCCCTCGTCAGCCCGCCCATGCCCTCGGCGCCGGGACGCACAAGCTATGCCGTCAACAGCGCCTATTATCGCGGGAATGTCGGCATCAGCGCGGGCGTCATGCATCGCTTCGACCTGGATGTCCCCCTCGCCCTCAGCGCCGGGGTTTCGCACAGCGCAGGCGACAATACGATCGCGCGGATCGGCGTTGCCGGAGAGTTTTAGAGGCGATCGCGGGGCGAAGGGCCCTTTGAACGGAAAGCGTGCCAGCCATGGTGCGGCCGCATTGACGCAGGCTACTCGTCAATCGGTCAAATTCAGCAGGCGGCGGGTCTCTGCATCCAGGTTATCCGCCCGGGTGATGCAGACTATCCGGTCGGGAAAATGGTCCACGATCCTGACCTTCAGATCCTCGAAATGCTCGACAATCTGGATGGCCATGTCGGGTGACGACGAACATGTGCCGACCACCTGCCATCTTTCATCTTCGAAATGATCGACGATCCTGACTTTGGTGTCCGGAAAATGGCCGACGATTTCGACCGCAACATCCGCTATCTGCCCATGCGCTGCGCTGGAGACGATGGAGATAGCTGCCGCCAGACCCAGATATTTCATGCCGTTCACCCCCGATGGTCTCCCACACTATCGGCCTACACCATCCCAGTTCTACGGGACATGAACGGCTTTCCCGGTCGAGACGGGCGCGGCGAAGGCTTTGCTCTTATGATGCGACTTGAGAGCGGGAAATCGAACCCACAGGGTTCGCAAGGCCGAACGGCCGCCGCGCCTTATTGGCGCGAAGCCAAGGCCGCGGATGCGGCCGCCCGGCGTTTGAGGGTCAAAGAAAAAAGGTGCGCCCGAAAGGAGAATCTTCGAACCAAAAACGCGTCGATCATCCGCCGGGCCCACCCCAGGATGATCGGCACAATTTCTCCGGCCAAAAGTACACTGAGCGCAGCGAAGGACTTTTGGACGAGATGTTGGTGCGCCCGACAGGATTCGAACCTGTGGCCCCCGGATTAGGAATCCGATGCTCTATCCGACTGAGCTACGGGCGCTTCCGGCTGTCATGCGAGACAGCCTATTCTATCCCATTAGCCCTGAGCTTGTCGAAGGGCGTTTCTCCGTCGATGGACGCCCTTCGACAAGCTCAGGGCTAACGGGTGTTCGAATAGCCGCTAGCCCGCCGCCGCCATTCGGTCAATTGTCGCTTTTGGGCGGGCGGATCGGCAAGGGGAGCGGGGCGACGGGGACGCCGTCTTCGAGCAGCGCCTTCGCTTCCTCGATGCTCGTCTGGCCGTGGATCGGACGTTCGTCTTGCTCGCCATCATGCATGGCGCGCGCTTCGTCTGCGAATTTCTCGCCGACATAGTCGGAATTTTCGAGCGCCTTGGCCTGTTCCTTGGCGAGGGTTTCGAGCATCGCCTTCATCTGCGCGGCATCGGGGTTGGCGTTCGAGACGGGCACGGACTTGTCCCCTGCCCCGCCGGGCGCGGACACATCCGCCTTCCGATTGCCCTTCGCGCCTACGGCGGGGGCCATCAGCGCCTTGCCGACATCCTGCGAACCGCAGATCGGGCAGCTGACCAGCCCCTTTTCGCGCTGCTCTTCATAGTCCGCGCTCGAACCGAACCAGGCCTCGAACACATGCGCGTCACCACATTGCAGATCGAAGACGATCATGCCGCCGGCTCCGGCGCGGTGAACGCGCGGCGGTGGCGCAGAACCGGAATGCGTTTGCGGACGTCGTCGAGCCGCTCGCGATCGATTTCGGCGAAACCGACGCCCGTCCCTTCGCCCATATCGAGCAGGACCTCGCCCCAGGGATCGACGACAAGGCTGTGGCCATAGGTGTAGCGGCCGTCTTCGTGATGGCCATATTGCGCCGCGGCGATCACGAAAGCGGCGGATTCGATGGCGCGAGCGCGCATAAGCACATGCCAGTGCGCCTTGCCCGTCGGCACGGTGAAGGCGGCGGGAATGGCGAGCGCCGTCGCGCCGCTGTCGCTGAGCGCGCGGTAGAGATCGGCGAAGCGCAGATCGTAACAGACGGAGAGGCCAAGGGCGCCGAGTGGCACATCGGCGATCACGGCCCGGTTGCCCGCATCATAAACCGAGGATTCGCGCCAGCTTTCGCCGGTATCGAGATCGACGTCGAACAAATGGATCTTGTCATACCGGGCGCGGATCGCGCCGCTATCGTCGATCACGAAACCGCGATTGACGAGACGCCCAGACCCTTGGGCGGGGTCCGCGTCGGCACGCAACGCCAGCGATCCGAGATGCACCCACACGCCCTGCTCCGCCGCCGCTTCGCGAACGGCAGCCAGAACGCCGTCTTCGCTTTCGACCGCGAGATGGCCGGCGGCGCGCTTGCGATCGCGGTCCAGCAGCCCGCTCATCTCCGGCGTGAACAGCATCTGCGCACCACCCGCCTTCGCCTCGCCAAGCGCATCGACGATCGTCGCGGCATTGTGCGCGGGATCGATCCCGCCGGTCATCTGGAGAAGGGCGATCCGCATTGTCGGCGATCAGGCGGCCAGCATGGCGTCCAGCTTGTCGGCCGCGTCGAGCGCGGCGAGATCGTCCGACCCGCCGACGTGATGATCGTCGATGAATATTTGCGGTACGGTGCGTGCGCCGTTGCTGCGGCCCAACATTTCGTCGCGTTTCAGCGCGTTCATGGTGATGTCGATCTCCTCGAACTCCACGCCCTTGCTGGCGAGCAGATTCTTGGCGCGGGCGCAGTAGCCGCAGAGGAATTTCGTGTAGATTTCGACTTTTGCCATGCTATCCATGTGTGAAGTGGGAGCGTCTGCGTCAATAGTCCGCATCGTCGGTTGCCGCGACCCTGGCCCAGCACCGGACATGGATTTCACCGGCGCCTCCCCGTTTCAGTATCCTGGCACAGGCCCGGACCGTCGCACCGCTCGTATAGACGTCGTCGACGAGAACTACGCGCGCGCCGGCAATCGCCGCTCGCCATTTCGGGTTCAGGGCGAAAGCACCGCGCACCGTCTTCGCCCGTTCGGAAGCGCCCATCGCCCGCAGATAAGGGGTCGCGCGGGTTCGGCGCAGCGCATCGAGCGCCAACCGGTCCGTTCCGTCCCGCGCCAATGCGCGGGCGATCAGCGCGGCCTGGTTATAGCCGCGCCGCCACAAACGGCCGCGATGAAGGGGTACCGGCACGATGAGCGCATCTTCCAGCCCGTCCATATGGCGATGCATTGCCCGCGCGATGGTCCGCGCCAGTCCGATCCGCCCGCCATATTTGAGACGCAGCGCGATGATGCGCGCGACATCGCCATAGCGGACCGCCGCCCGCATCGTATCGAAGGGCGGTGGATCGGCGAGGCAAGCGCCGCATAGCGTCGCGCTGTCGGCCACGGTGACCCGCGGATCGCCGCATTGCCGGCAACCCTGGTCGAGATGATCGAGCTGTTGCCAGCAATCGAGACAGAACCGGTCGTCGCCATCGATGATCACGCCGCATGCGGGGCAGCGCGACGGCAGCGCGAAATCGATCACCGGTTTCGCTACGCCAGCAAGGATCGTCGAGAGATCGGCCATGTTCGATCTTGTCCCCCAACCCGGCGCGGGGCACAAGCCCGGCCATGGAATCGGCCGACACCGCCCAGGACAAACCGTTCGACCGCGCGCTGCGCCGCATTCGCCGCGACCGGGCGCTGCGCGGTTGGGTCGATCATGCGTTTCTTCAAGACCATATGGCCGCGGAACTGGTCGAGCGGCTGCGCGGAGTCCAGCGCACATTCGCGACGGCGCTCATCCTCGGATATGCGGGCGATCATATCCCCAAGGCGCTTCAATCCCTGGGGATCGATGCGGTTACGGCGGATGCCGGTTTCGGCATGGCCCGCGCAACCAGAGGCGTGCAATGCGATGAAGACCGGCTTCCCTTTGCCGATGAAAGCGTCGATCTGGTGATCGCGGCGGGAACGCTGGACACGGTCAACGACCTTCCCGGGGCACTGGCCCTGATCCGCCGTATTTTGCGTCCCGATGGCCTGTTTCTCGGCGCTTTCCTGGGATCGGGCAGTCTTCCGGCGTTGCGCCAGGCGATGTTGCAGGCCGATCTCGCAGCCGGTGGCGCGGCGCCCCGCATTCATCCGCAGATCGATATCCGGGCGGCCGGCGACCTGCTGAGCCGCGCTGGCTTCGCGCTGCAGGTCGCGGACGGGGAGACGCTTCCGGTCCGCTATCCGGATCTGACCCGGCTGGTGGGCGATCTGCGCGGCTCCGCCAATGCAAGCCTGCTCGGCGGACCATCACTGTCCCGATACGCATTCGCTGCAGCCCATGCGGCATTCGAGGCGCTGCGACAGGACGGCAAGACCGGCGAAACCTTCGAAATCGTCTATCTGACCGGCTGGGCGCCCTCGCCCGATCAACCGAAACCGGCGGCGCGCGGCAGCGGGACCTCTTCGCTGGCCGATGTGCTGAAAAAACGCGGTTAACATATGGGTGATTGTATCGAATTGTCATTGCGAGGAGCGAAGCGACGAAGCAATCCAGAACTGCTAACGAATTTATCTGTGGTTCTGGATTGCTTCGCTGCGCTCGCAATGACGGTTTTTCAGCCTGATCGGGCTGCTCTACAGCAGCGCTTCGAGCAGGCCGATCAACGGCCGGTCCGCCGGCGGCATGTCCAGCATATATAGCTCGCGCGGATAGACCCATTTCAGTTCGGGCGATTCGAGCGGTTGCACGATCCCGTCCCATTTTCTGCAGACGTAGAGCAGCAGGAGCAGATGTTTGTCGCCCAGCGGTTCGCTCGCGAAACAGGCGGGCGCCAGACAGGATCGGTGCGTCTCGATACCCAGCTCTTCCTTAAGCTCGCGGATCAGCGCGGCTTCGGGGGTTTCATCCGGTTCGCACTTGCCACCCGGAAATTCCCAGAGCCCGGCCATCGGGCGGCCATCCGGCCGTTTCTGAACCAAAATTCGCCCATCGCGATCGACAAGAGCGGCGGCGGCAACGGTAAAGAAGGGCGCGTTCATACGAAGTCTTATCACTTTGTTAAGCCGGAAATGCGAGAGCTATCCATGGGTATGGAAAATTTGGGGTATGGTGCCATGAAAAACGGGCTCGGGAAAATTGTGCGCGATGAGCGCGGGGCGACCATAGTCGAATATGGTCTGATCGTGTCGCTTATCGTGCTTGCAATGGTCGGCGCGCTCGGCGTCGTTGCGGGTACGACCACCAATATGTGGAACGATGTGTCCAACGACGTGACCTCGGCGGGCTAAGCGCCCCACCCGTTCCGTCGAACTTATTATTGGTTAATCGCGCAAAAATCTTCGACTTTAAGTCTTTAGCAAGACCTCGGCCTTAGAACCCGGAAAGTCGGTTCAAACGAGTTGGACTGGCGGGGTATTTGGAAACCTGCATTTGGAACTCAAGGAGACCAGAAATGAAATTCTTCCGTAACATGCTGAAAGACAGCAAGGGCGCGACCGCTATTGAATATGGCCTGATCGCCGCTCTGATCGCCGTTGCCGCTATCACGGCGATGGGCACGCTCGGTAACAACCTGAGCAACACGTTCAACGACGTTTCCAACGAAATGGACTAAGTCCGACTTCGTTGACTAAGTTAGCGGGCGGCGAAGCAATTCGCCGCCCGTTTTCTTTTGCCTGCCGCCCGGTCGCTAGCGGCCGTACACGACGAGCTTGACCCGCTGGCCCGCGCGCAACGTGTCGCCCGAGCCCAGCGCGTTCAGCACCCGAAACCGTTCTTCCCGATTGGCGCGATACGCCATCCGCGACGCCAGACCGCTGATCGTGTCGCCACGCCGCACGGTTACGACATCGATGACCCGCGGCCGGATCGCCGCCGCCTCCGAACTCGACAGGCGCGATACCGATCCCAACATCGAATTGAACGGGCCGATACCCTGCCCCGCCCGGGTCACCGTTAGAAAATGATATTTGCGGTTCCCGCCGAAATCATAGGCCGTAACCGTCACGTCCACCTGGTTCGATCCACTGGCAAGCCGGGCGCCGGCCTGGGCGACCGGCAGGCCGTTGATCCGGGTATTGCGGATCGTGCCGTAATCGATGCGGCGGTTGGTCCCGCCAAGTTCCCGGAACACCCGGTCGATATGATCGGCGAGCGAGCCGGAATGATTGCCGCCACCGAATTGCGCCTGTCCGCTTTGTCCGGTCACGACCACCGCGGTCGAGCCGTTCTGCATGGTGTAACCCTGCGGTACCGTGAATTGCAGGCGCAGATCGGGATGCCGAAACGTGTTGCCATCGATGATGCCCTGGCTGGGATCGTCGTCATACAGCATGCCGTCGATTGCGTTCAGAAACGACTCTCTATTGGTGATACCTGTGCCCGGCCGCGGCGCATATTGTGAGGCGATGGTGCGCGCACGCGAGACGCGCTCGGCGGTGTTGGGGTGCGTGCTCGCCCATTCCGGCAACGCGCGCGCATTGCGACCTTGGATCGAGGCTTGAAGATTCGTCTGTGCGGCAAGCGAGGCCAGGATCGATGCGGAAGCATAGGGGTCGTAACCGGCACCGCTCAAATAGCGGACCCCGACCTGGTCAGCTTCATATTCCTGTTCGCGTGAGTAGCTGAGCGTGTAAAGCTGCGCCGCCTGTCCGGCGAGATTTGTGATCTCACCCGATCCGGTCAGGATACCAAGCCCGACGGCGAGAATCTGGCCGATCGTATTGCGCGACTGGCGAGTGGCCGAATGACGCAAGGCGACATGCGCGACTTCGTGCCCCAGCACCGATGCCAGTTCGGCCTCGCTGTTCATCAGCCCGACCAAGTTTCGGGTGATATAGATATAGCCGCCGGGTACCGCAAAGGCATTGTGGACCGGGGAATTGAGAAGCGTCACAGTAAAATCGGTTTGCGCGTTGGAAAGCCCGGACTGTAGGGCGATGTTCCGCCCGATCCCCACGACATAGGCCGATTGCGGCCCGGAGTAGGAATCGCCGAACTGCTGGAGCAATTGGGCATGGACTTGCGCGCCCTGTTGGCGTTCGCGCCCGGTAATCGCATCGCCGGGGGCAGGCCCAGAGCCCGGAAACGGCAGCCCCGCGCAGCTGCCGGTTAGAGCGGCGGCCGAAATCAAAAATGCCAGTCTGAGCTTCACGACATGACCCTCCATATTGTGTCTATGGCAGTGTAATCGTGTCGCAGGCGATTTCGTTCCGCAACTATCTGCCGCCCCCTATTTTCCCATATCGAGAAATTTGGCGCGCCGTTTCAAACGCAGCTTCTCGCCGGGAACGGCGGCAAGCTTGTCGAGTTCCTCTCCCAGGGCCTTGCCCAACGTCGCTATCGCGACATCGGGCTCGCGATGGGCGCCGCCCACGGGTTCCGGAATCACGCGATCGATCACGCCGAGCTTTTTCAGTTCGCTTGCGCTGATCCGCATCGCCTCGGCCGCATCAGCCGCCTTGTCCGCCGTGCGCCAGAGAATCGATGCGCACCCTTCCGGCGAGATGACCGAATAGATGGCATGTTCGAACATGAGCACGCTGTTGGCGCTCGACAGGGCGATGGCGCCGCCCGAACCGCCTTCGCCGACGATCGCGGCGACGATCGGCACGTTGAGCTGAAGACAGGCCTGGGTGGAGCGCGCAATCGCCTCGGCCTGGGCGCGTTCTTCCGCCTGAATGCCCGGAAAGGCACCCGGCGTATCGACGAGCGTCACGACCGGCAGGCTGAACCGGTCCGCCAATTTCATCAGGCGGATCGCTTTGCGATAGCCCTCGGGCTTGGCCATCCCGAAATTGTGGCGCAGCCGGCTTTCGGTATTGTCGCCTTTCTCATGCCCCATCACGAGAACGCGGCGGCCATGGATGCGGCCGAACCCGCCGACGATCGCCAGATCGTCCGAAAAGGCCCGATCGCCGGCAAGTGGCATGAAATCGTCGACGAAACCGGCGACATAGTCCTTGAAATGCGGCCGGTTCGGATGCCGCGCGACCTGGGTCTTCTGCCACGGCGTCAACCGCGCATAGGTATCGCGCAGCATCTTTTCCGATTTCGATTGCAAACGCCGGACTTCGGCATCGATATCGAGCGAACCGGAATCGGCGGTGTCGCGCAGTTCGGCAACGCGCGCCTGCAAATCGGCAATGGGTTTTTCGAAGTCTAGAAAATGCTGCATAGCCGCGCGGTCAGGGACGGGACCCGTCACCTGCGCCGCCGCTGCGCGAGGATATTTTGGTGTCGGCAAGAAAGGAAGGCGAAGGACATGCGGGCATATTCAAGCCTTTCTGCCGCTGCCGGCGCCAAAATATACCGCGCCCCGGAGGGGTTGGTTGGAGTTGCGCAATATGTCGGGGCAATACAGGCGATAAAATGCCCCCCTGTCCGTAGCCCGCATTGGGTTGATCTTTAGCCTCTCCTACCAACAGCGG
>JBCDDN010000044.1:0-31579 GCA_039180285.1 Pseudomonadota bacterium
GGCGCGCTCCATATAGCGGCCGATCCAGTAGAGATAGGAGGCGGTGCGCGCGAGCATCAGTCGATCGGCTCTGGCTGTTCGCTGTCGGGGCGTAACACCAGGCTGTCCTTGGTGCCCCCGCCCTGGCTCGAATTGACGACGAGCGATCCTTCGCGCAGCGCGACGCGGGTCAGTCCACCGGGCACCGTAGTGACCCTTCGGCCGTCGGACAGGCAGAAGGGGCGGAAATCGACGTGCCGACCCTTGATCCCCTTTTCGGTCAGCGTCGGAACGGTCGAGAGCGCGAGCGTCGGCTGGGCGATATACCCGTCCGGATCGGCCTTCAGCGCGGTGCGGAATTCTGCGATCTCCTCGGTCGTCGAAGTCGGGCCGACCAGCATGCCGTAGCCGCCCGACCCGTCGACCTTCTTGACGACCAGTTCGGCAAGATTTTCGAGCGTATATTTGAGCGCGTCGGGCTCGCGGCAGCGCCACGTCTCGACATTGGGGAGCTTGGCGTCTGCGCCCGAATAATATTTCACGATTTCGGGCATGTAGGAATAGATCGCCTTGTCGTCCGAAATACCGCCGCCCGGTGCGTTGATCAGCGTAACGTTGCCGGCGAAATAGGCGGCCATCAGCCCCGGTACGCCGAGCATGGAATCGGGCCGGAAGATCAGCGGATCGAGAAAATCGTCGTCGATGCGGCGATAGATGACATCCACCCGCTTGCGCCCCTCGATCGTCCGCATCCAGACGATATCGTCGTCGACCACCAGATCGGCGGCCTCGACCAGTTCGATCCCGACATTGTCGGCGAGGAAACTGTGTTCGTAGAAGGCGCTGTTGAAATGGCCGGGTGTCAGCAGCACGCAGCAGGGTTGGTTCGGCGCGCTTTCCGGCGCCACGGCCTGCATCATCTCGCGCAGCGCATCCGGATAGCGGTCGACGGGTTCGACCTCGAACGTCTCGAACAATTCGGGGCAGAGGCGCAGCATCGCCTCGCGATTTTCAAGCATGTAGGAGACGCCGGAGGGGGTGCGCGCATTGTCCTCGAGCACGAGAAATTCATCCGGCCCGGTGCGAACCATGTCGATCCCGCAAATATGGGCGTAGACGCCGTGCGGCGGACGATGGCCGTTGACGACCGGCGTGAACCCCGGATTGCCGAGCACGAGATCGGATGGTACGATTCCGTCGGTAAGAATCTTACGATCACCATATACGTCTTCGAGAAACATGTTGAGCGCGGTGACCCGCTGCTCCAGCCCCTCGGAGAGCGTACTCCATTCGTCGGCGGTGAAGATGCGCGGTACGATATCGAAGGGAATGATCCGCTCGGCTTCTTCTTCCTCGCCATAGACGTTGAAGGTGATGCCGAGCTGGCGGAAGGCGCTTTCCGCCGAATCCTGACGGCGGCGCAGTTCCTTTTTCGGCGTCTCGCGGATCCAGCGGGCGATGGAATCGAATCCGGGCCGGGGTTTGCGCCCCCGGCTGTGGCCCCAGATCTCGTCAAAAAAACGTTTTGCCATGCCGCAATGCAATCAATGCACGAGCACCGCCTTTTGTTCAACTGGCGCGGCTCGGCGCCGATGCTACCAGCGCAGCTCCTCGCCCACGGCCATGATGCGTACGGCGACGTCAGCCTCGGCCGCGGCCATCCGGAGCCGCGCCTCTGGATCCGCTTCCTCGACATAGACCGGCGGCGTGGGGTTGCCGTAATGGATCGGGACGATGGTTTCGGCGTGCAGAGCCTGGGCCGCGGCCACCGCCTGTTCCGGCGTCAGTACGCCGGGCGCGCCGAGTATCTCGAAACGGCCGAGATCCTGCTGCGCACCGTTGATCGGGAGGAAGGTCCAGTCGAACGGCCCGTAGGCCTGGCCGATATCCCAGAAGCGCCCATGCCAGAGCGTGTCGCCGCAATGGATAAGGCGCTTGCCGTTGCATTCGACGACCCAGGAAACCTGATGGTCGCCGAACCCGTCCGATGCCGGAACGGGAAAGGCAACGATGTCGGCGCCCGAGCGTGGCATGAAAACCGGCTCCCACATGGCGACCGGATTGAGGCGCAGGGGTCGCTGATCGACGACAATGTTTTCCTCATGGAAGAGCACGCCCCGATCGCCCATCGTTTCGAGAAGGAAGGCGGGATCGTAGTGATCGCCATGGGCGTGGCTGATCAGCGCATATTTAACGCGGCGGTCGGACGATGCGTCGACCGTCTCCCCATCGCCGGCGCGGATCGCATCGACATAGACCACGGCATCGCCATGTTCGATCATGATACCGGCCCAGTTGAGGCGTCTGAGTCGCGCCGGTTGCCGATCGGCCGTTTGCGCGCGTAGCGGAAAAGCCGGTCCCGCAAGCAGGGCGGCGCCGGCCAGCGGTACGGTGCCGAGCAACATGCGGCGATCGAGTTTCGGATTGCGATATGGCATGTCGCCCCCCAAGCGATGATCCCGTGACTCCGAACGTTAACCCGGCTCCTTCATGGGCGCTCCCCGCTTTCGACCAAAGCATCGGGAAATCCGACACGGGGCCGGGCAAGACCGGGCGCCGACTGGTACACTGCCTTGCCCGTTCCGGCGCATAAATGGGGAGAATATCGATGCCGCAAACAGCCGATGATCGCTATCCGGCAACCGAGCGGACACAGGTCAGGCGCAAGGCCGACCGCGCGACATATGACAAGACCACCATTCACGCGATCCTCGACGAGGCGCTGACCTGCACCGTTGCGATCGTGAAGAACGGCTATCCCCATTGTCAGCCGATGATCCCTCTGCGCGACGGCGAGCGGATCGTCCTGCACGGCGCGGGCGATAATGCTCTGCTCGCCCATCTGGCGGATGGCGCGGAATGCTGCATCAGCGTGTCGCTGATCGACGGGTTGCATCTCGGCCAAACGATTCCCGACCATTCCTTCGATTATAGGTCGGCGATCATTTATGGATCTGGCGCGGAAATTCTCGGACGCTACGAGAAGCTCGCCTGCCTCGAAAAGGTCTTTGCCCATATCGTTCCCGATCGCTGGCGGGAGATGGATCCGGTCGATTCGGCCTATCTCGATTATGTCCGTGTGATTGCGATTCCGCTGGCCGAATGCGTCACCAAGATCAACGCCGGGCCGGTGGATGCCGACGATCCGATAAAGGCCGCCGCGATTTGGGCCGGCCGCGTGCCGCTTCGCCTTTCGATCGGCGAGCCCGAACCGGCGATCGGCTGTACGGCGCCGCTTCCCGACTATATCCGGCGCTATCCGGAGCGCGGATTGTGAGCGTATTCGAATTCCGCGATCATCTGGGTTAGGATCGGTTCGACCGGAGGAGATCGAAACCATGACCGCAATCACCCATGTCGATGCCCATGTGGAACCCGCGGCGATTTCAAAGCTGCTGACGGAACAAGGCGCGCTGATCGTCGATGGCCTGATGCCCGGAGAGCAGCTCTCCCGGCTGACCGACGAGATCATGCCCTATGTTGAGGCGACCGAACTCGGACGAGACGATTTCACGGGCCGCAAGACAACCCGCACCGGCGCACTGGTCGCCCGCTCCGCGGCCTGCCGCGAGCTGGTGATGAACCCCAGTATCATCGGCGCCTGCGAGAAATTCCTGCTGCCCTTTTGCGACCGCTTCCAGCTCCATCTCACCCAGCTGATCCGCATCCGCGACGGGCAGCCGGCTCAACCGCTGCATCGCGACCGGCTGGCCTGGGGCGGCTATCTGCAACGCGTAATCGAGCCGCAGCTGAACACGATCTGGGCGGTCACCGATTTCACCTTCGAGAATGGCGCGACGCAGGTCGCACCCGGCAGCAATCTATGGGACCACGATACGCGGCTGCCGACCGCAGACGAACTGACTTGGGCCGAGATGGAAGCAGGCTCGGTGCTCGTCTATTCGGGCAGCGTCATCCATGGCGGTGGGGCCAATAATTCAGGTGCGGACCGGATGGGCCTCAACATCACCTATGCGCTGGGCTGGCTGCGGCAGGAGGAGAACCAGTATCTGTCCTGCCCGCCGGAGATCGCCAGGGAGCTCGATCCCGAGCTCCGGGCGCTGCTCGGCTATGCGATGGGGAGCTATGCCCTTGGCTATTACACGCCTCCGCTCCCGCCGGGCGAGGGCCCCGAAGTCGTGCCGCCCGATTTCCTGTTCGGCGAGAAAGCCGCCGGCTGGGGCGACGATCTCTACGAACAGGTCACCGAACGCTCGCGCGAGGGGACGCTGGGTGGATAGGCCACACCATATCGATTGCTGGGAGTAAGGGATGGAACCCTATCAACCATTGAGCAGGTCGATCGCCGGCAAGGTCGCGATTGTCACCGGCGCGGCAAGCGGCATGGGGCACGCCACGGCGCGTCTCTTCGCGGCCGAGGGCGCGGAAGTCGCCGTCACCGATCTTCGGCAGGAGGCCTGCGACGCCGTCGTGGCCGAGATCGCGGACGCTGAGGTTGCCGGTGAAGCGGCCGCATGGGCGCTCGATGTGTCCGATACGGCGGCCATCGCGCGCGTCGTCGACGAAGTGGCGGAGCGGTTCGGCGGAATCGATATCCTCGTCAACAATGCGGGGTTCGCCATTCCCGCCGATATCGGCGAAGAGAATTACGAGGATAGCTGGGGCCCGACGCTCGACGTCATGCTCTCCGCGCATCAGCGGATGATCCGCGCCGCGCTTCCGCATCTCCGCAAAAGCGACAGCCCGCGCATCGTCAATATCGCTTCGACCGAGGGGCTCGGCGCGACGCCCGGCAACAGCCCCTATGTCGCTGCGAAGCATGGCGTGATCGGCCTGACGCGCGGCCTGGCCGTCGATCTGGGGCGCGAAGGGATCACCGTAAACTGTATCTGCCCGGGCCCGATCCGCACCGGGATCACCGATGCGATCCCCGAAGAGCATAAGACGATCTACGCCAAACGCCGCGTGCCGATGCGCCGCTACGGGATACCGGAAGAGGTGGCGCATATGACGCTGTCCTGCGTCCTGCCTGCGGCGAGCTTCCTGACCGGCGCGGTGATACCGGTCGATGGCGGGCTGACGATCAAGAACGCCTGAAGCAACGGCCTCTAACGTCTTCCCGGTGGCAAGGTTGATGCGCCCGACGTTGATGCTATATACCCCCATAGGGTATAATCAACAGGTGGCTTCGTCATGCCGACCGAACGAATGCAATCCAAGATCAACCGGCTCAACCGCATCGCGGGCCAGGTGCGCGGGGTTGCGCGCATGGTGGAGGAGGACCGCTACTGCATCGACATCCTGACCCAGCTTCAGGCGATCAAGGCGGCGCTCGGCCGTGCCGAAACCGAGATACTCAAGGATCATGCGGCCTGTTGCGTATCTGAAGCCATAGCCTCGGGCGACGAGGCCGAGCAACGCGAGAAGTTCGACGAGCTCGTCACGCTGTTCGAAAAAGCGAAGCGATGAGTAAGACCGCCACGCTTCACCGCATGGTCATGCCCGGCCATGTCTGCCCCTACGGCATCAAGTCGACATGGCTGCTTGAACGCAGGGGCTTTGCCGTCGAGGATCACTGTCTCGAAACGCGGCCGGAGGCCGACGCGTTCAAGGACGAGCACGATGTCGAGACCACTCGGCAAACGTTCATCGATGGCGAGCGGATCGGCGGCTACGACGCGCTGCGGGTCTATTTTGGCCTCGACAAGCCGAGGGGCGAGCGCAGCGATACGACATATCGCCCCGTCATCGCGCTTTTCTCCATGACCTTCCTGATGGCGCTCGGCGCGGCGTTTGTCGCGACCGGTGGCTGGCTGAGTCTGCGCACGGTCGAGTGGTTCGTAGCTTTTTCTATGTGCGGTTTGGCGTACCTCAAACTGCGCGATGTCGAGCGCTTTTCGAGCATGTTTTTGAACTACGATCTACTGGCGAAGCGCTGGGTGCCCTACGGTTATGTCTATCCCTATGCCGAAGGTCTGGCGGGCGTGCTGATGATCGCCGGGGTAGCGATGTGGTTCGCGATCCCCGTGGCACTATTCATCGGCACCGTGGGCGCGGCGAGCGTGTTCAAAGCCGTCTATATCGACAAACGCGAACTCAAATGCGCCTGTGTCGGCGGTGACAGCAATGTGCCGCTCGGTTTCGTCTCCCTGACCGAAAATCTATTTATGATCGGGATGGGCATCTGGATGTCAATCAAGCCGGTCATCATAGCGTAAAAAAATGAGGCCGCGGCATTTTCATGCCACGGCCTCGCCCCTTTACCAGGATTTGGAAACCCCGCCCCTGAAAGGGATGTTCGTTTAGGCGACTTGTGCCTGTTCTTCTTCTTCCGGATCGCGCAACACATAGCCACGGCCCCAGACGGTTTCGATATAGTTTTCGCCATCCGATGCGAGGCTGAGCTTCTTGCGCAGCTTGCAGATGAAGACGTCGATGATCTTGAGCTCCGGCTCGTCCATCCCGCCGTACAGATGGTTGAGGAACATCTCTTTCGTCAGCGTCGTGCCCTTGCGGAGGCTCAACAGCTCGAGCATTGCATATTCCTTGCCGGTCAGGTGAACGCGGTTGCTGTCCACTTCGACGGTCTTGGCATCGAGATTGACGGCGAGCTTGCCGGTCTTGATGACCGACTGGCTGTGACCCTTGGAGCGGCGCACCACGGCATGGATGCGCGCGACCAGCTCTTCGCGGTGGAACGGCTTGGTGACATAATCGTCGGCACCGAAACCGAAACTGCGCACCTTGCTGTCCATCTCGGCGATGCCGGAAAGAATGAGGACCGGCGTCTGTACCTTGGAAAGGCGCAGCTTCTTGAGCACATCATAGCCGTGCATGTCCGGCAGGTTCAGGTCGAGCAGGATGATATCGTAATCATACAGCTTGCCGAGATCGAGGCCTTCTTCGCCAAGATCGGTGGTGTAAACGTTGAACCCTTCGGTCGTCAGCATCATTTCGATGCTCTTCGCCGTGGTAGGCTCGTCTTCGATCAGCAGCACACGCATCAGGTTACCCCTTGTTTGTGGCACCGAACGAGACGCCGTCCCGAACGGCTCAGTGCAATTCATTAACCATCGAATGTATGAAGGCAAAAGGTTAAAGGCCCGTTAATTCCACGAGTCGCGCGGGTGTGACATTTTCGACTCACTGATTTTTCGGCTCGGAAACCGGGTTTTCGGCGCATAGTTGCGTCAGGCGCGCGGCAAGATAGTCAATAAGAACCGTGACCCGAGCCGGACGCTCCTGGCCCGGCGGGGTTACCAAATGTAAAGCGACGGGCGGTGGCGACCAATCGGGCAGGAGCCGTACCAGAGATTGCTCGCGGTCATGCTGCGCCAGCATGAAGTCCGGCACCAGCGCGATGCCGAGCCCAGCTTTGATCGCCGGCATCATGGCATCGCCATTGTTGGCGCGCAGCGGTCCGCTGGGGCTGATTTGCGCCTCCTCGCCAGTCTTATGGGTAAAGCGCCAGCTCTCCGGGTTGGGCAGATAGGCGTAGCACAGGCAATCATGCGTCTTGAGGTCGGCCGGATGGCTGGGACGACCGCGGCGCTCGAGATATTCGGGAGAGGCGACGAGGAAGCGATCGACCGGGCCGAGGCGGCGGGCCTTGAGGCTGCTGTCGGGCAGCGCACCGATCCGGAGCGCTGCATCGAAGCCGCCGCCGATGATGTCGACCACATCGTCGCTCAAATGGAGATCGACCGCGATATCCGGATAGCGAGCAAGGAAATCGGGCACCACCGCGCCGACCAGCGCGATGCCGAAGCTCATCGGGGCGGCCAGGCGGACCAGGCCGCGCGGATTGGCGGCATCGTCGCGCGCCGTGTCTTCCGCTTCCTCGCCCAGGCTCAGCAATTGTTGAGCTCGTCCGGCCAGATCGCGTCCGCTTTCAGTTAGCGAGAGGCGGCGCGAGCTGCGGTGGAGCAGTTGCACGCCCAGCGATTTCTCAAGCCGGGTTACCGCTTTAGATACGGTCGCCTTGGACACCCCGATATCGTCCGCAGCGGCCGTGAAGGACCGCAACTCCACGACTTTGGCGAAGATCGCCCAGGCTTCGAGATCTGGCAGATTAGACATAAAATCGAAACGATAGTTTTCCGATGTTTCTATTTATGCGTAGTCGCAAACCCCTATCTCGGTGTCAACGCATCACACCAATCGAGGAGTACTCCGATGATCGAGAAACGTCCTTTTGCCAGTCTCGGCCATGCCGATCATGGCTGGCTCAACGCCCGCCACCATTTTTCCTTCGCCAATTATTACGATCCGGCTCGTATGGGCTGGGGCGCCTTGCGCGTTTGGAACGATGATGAGATCGCCGCGCAAAGCGGCTTTCCGACCCATCCGCATCGCGACATGGAAATCATCACCTATGTCCGCCAGGGTGCGATTACGCATCGCGATTCCATGGGAAATGAAGGCCATACGCTGGCCGGAGACGTCCAGGTGATGAGCGCCGGGACCGGGATCCAACATAGCGAGTTCAATCTCGGCGACGAGGAAACCCGGCTGTTCCAGATCTGGATCGAGCCGACCGAAAAGGGAGGCACGCCGCGCTGGGACGCGAAGGCGTTTCCCAAGGGCGATCGCGCCGGCAAGCTCGAAGTGCTGGCCAGCGGGTTCGATGCAGATCTTGAAAAAGGCGCGCTGTGGATCCGGGCCGATGCCAGGCTATCCGGCGCGACGCTCAGTAAAGGCGAGGCAATCCACCACGAACTGGCCGATGGCTTTCGCGGCTATCTGGTCGTCTCGGAGGGCCGGCTCGACGTGAGCGGCGTCGATCTCGACGCCCGTGACGCCGCCGCGATTTCGGACGTTTCCGATCTTCGCATCGAAGCGCTCGACAATGCCGAATTCCTGCTCGCGGAGGTGCCGACTGCCCCACGCTAGCCGTCGCAAACAAGGGGAAAGAGGGGCTTACTGGCCCCTCTTTCCGCACCTCTCCGATGTCCTTCCCGCTTCTTTTCAATCGATGGAGATTCCAATGACCGATAATTCCGCTCCGACAATTCTACGTATCGATGCCAGCGGCCAGTATGATGGATCGTATTCCCGCGCGCTTGCCGACCATCTGATCGATCGGCTGAAGGCGCGATGTCCCGAAGCCGAGATTGTGGCCCGAGACGTCGCCCAGGGCCTGCCTTTCGTCGATGCCGACTGGATCACCGCGAATTTTACGCCGGAAGAAGGCCGAAACGAAGCGCATAGAGGCGCGCTCGCGCAATCCGACGCGCTTATCGCGGAATTGCAGGCCGCGGACATTCTCGTCATCGGAACGCCGATGTACAATTTCGGCGCACCGGCGTCGCTCAAGGCATGGATCGATCTGGTCGCCCGCGCCCGCAAGACGTTCCGCTATACGGAGAACGGGCCGGTCGGACTGCTCAAGGGCAAGAAAGCCTATGTCGCGATCGCGACCGGCGGAACCGATATCGGCAGCGATATCGATTTCCTGAGCGGCTATCTGACGCATATGCTTGGATTTCTCGGTATCGAGGATATCGAGATTTTCTCGGCCGATCAGTTGATGATGCATGGCCAGGAGAAGGTCAACGCGGCCCGGGCGGTGATCGACGGGGCGATTTAACTCCGTATCTTGCTTGTATCGCGCGAGGCTGTCACTGCGGCCCGATGCTGACGGACCGTATCCTGTTTGCGGACGCCGAGGCGATCGTCATCGACAAGCCTGCCGGCCTCGCCGTGACCCGGCCCAAGCGTGGTGGCGATTGCCTTGAGGATCGGCTGAGCGAATTGCGCATGAGTTTTGCCCGCGATCCGATGATCGTCCATCGGCTGGATCGGGATACGAGCGGTTGTCTGTTGCTCGCCCGTAACCCGAAAGCGCTTCGGCGCTTCAACCGGAGTTTCGAAGAGGGGATCGTCCGGAAGACTTATTGGGCGGTACTCAATGGCGCGCTGTCCGACGAAACGGGTATCATCGATCTTCCCCTCGCCAAACGCTCGACGCGGGAGCGGGGGTGGTGGGTGGAGCCCGATCCGAAGGGAAAGCTCGCCCGGACCCATTGGACGAAACTTGCGATCGCAGCAGGTAGAACGCTGGTCGAGTTTTGTCCGGAAACCGGGCGGACGCATCAATTGCGCGTACATGCCCGCAACGGGCTCGGCGTGGCGATTTCCGGCGATCCGGTCTATGGGGACGGCGACGGGCCGATGCTGCTTCATGCCGTCGCTCTCTTTGTACCGCGGGAGGGCAAACCGGCGATCGATGCGCACGCGCTGTTGCCAGACACTTTCGGACGATGGGATATTCCGGACCATGCCGCTTCCTGACAGCAACGCGATTCCGACCGATGCGATCGAGGAGCGGCATCTCGCGGGTACGGGCCCCGGCGGGCAGAATGTCAACAAAGTGGCGACGGCGGTGCAGCTGCGTGTCGACATATTCGCGCTCGGTCTCGCGCCGCATGTGCATCGCCGGTTACGCTCGCTTGCGGGCAGCCGGATGACGGTCGATGGCGTTCTCGTCATCACTGCGCGCAACCATCGCAGCCAGGAGGCCAATCGCCGTGAGGCCATGGCGCGGCTCGAAGCGCTCGTCAAAAAAGCCCATCATCGACCGGCGCGGCGGATCAAGACCAAGCCCAGCCGTGCCGCGAAAGCGCGCAGGGTGGAGAGCAAGAAGGTTCGCGGGCAGATCAAGAAAGGGCGGTCCAAACCGCGGTTGGATTAAGAATTCCGTCGGAGCGGCGCTCAACCGCGAGGTTGAGTCTGAGCGAAAGAACGCACAAGAATTCGATCAACCATCACAAGCGGCAAGCGAACACATCATGCACGAATTCTCCATCGCTAAGCCGGCCGACAAATCCGCGCTCTATGCCGATCTGCATGCCGCCCTCGACGGCCTCACCGCCGACGAGCCGGATCCGATCGCCAACATGGCGAATGCAGCGGCGTTGCTGTGGGAGTATATGCCCGACATCAACTGGGTGGGTTTCTATCGCGCGATCGACGGCGAACTGGTCCTCGGGCCGTTCCAAGGCAAGGCGGCCTGCATCCGGATTGCGATGGGCGCGGGAGTCTGCGGCACGGCTGCCGCTACCCGGGAAACCCAGATCGTCGCGGATGTCGAGGCCTTTCCCGGTCATATAGCCTGCGATGCGGCATCGGCGTCCGAACTCGTGGTGCCGATCGTCGTCGACGGCGTTCTGCTGGGTGTGCTCGATATCGATAGTCCGTCCAAGGCGCGATTCGATGCGGCCGATGCCGAGGGGTGCGGAACGCTGGTAACTCTGATCGGACCGAGAATTGCCCCTTCCTGAGCCCGGTTAGCGCAGAATCTGCCTCATATCGGGACGGAAATCGTCGGGTCTCGCCGTGGTATAGCCCTTTCAAAACTGTTAAGAAACTGTGAACGCCGGGGGATGGGACGCTCTTTGGCCGTATGTTTCTATGGGAAGGGCATAATATGCGCAGCTTAGCTTTTCTGGGCCTTTTGGCATCCATGACGATGATTTCGGCACCCGCACAGGCGCAAGCCGACTCCGGCGCGGCATCGTCGACCGGCGCCATGGCGCTCGCCACACAGGGAATGCGTGGGATGCGCGGCCATCGCGGCGGCACGCGCGTCTGGCGCGGCGGCGGACGGCATTTTGTGCGGCACGGCGGCGGACGGCATTTCGTCCATCATCGCGGCGGACGGTTCTTCCATCGCGGTTCGCGCTTCTTCGTGGGCGGGTTTCTGCCGCGGTATTTCCTGACGCCGCGCTACTATGTCGTGAACTATCCCTATTACGGCCTGGCCCGTCCATACCGCGGCTATCGCTGGATCCGCTATTATGACGATGCCTATTTGGTCGACGGCCGTGGCCGTATCGCCGATTATCGGTATGGCGTCCGGTATGACGGCTATGCCGGCGGCCGGTATCGCGATGACCGGCGCTATGATGACCGCTATTATGACGATCGCCGGGACAATCGCGGCGACGCCGCGGCGGGGGCGATCGCGGGCGGCATCATCGGAGGCATCGCGGGCAACCGGATCGCGGGTCGCGGCAACCGGACCGAAGGCACGATCATCGGCGGTGCGCTCGGCGCGATTGCCGGCGGTGCGATCGGTAGCGCGGCCGGTCGGGCGGATCGCTACGACGACCGCTATTATGGAGACCGTCGCTATTCGGGGCGCTACAACCATGACGACCGCTATTATGACGATCGCGCGCCGGTGCCGGAATATGTCGGCCGCGGCGATTATTATCCGCCGGCGGCGCCGCAGATCGATTATGACTATGGCCATGACGAACGGCCGGTCGCCCATCCCCCGGTCCACCATGCGCCGCCGGTTCAGACCCATGTCGCGGTCAACGGCGCGGATGCCTATTCGGTGAGCCATTCCAACGGCGTTGCACAAAGCGCGACGACGACCATCGTGGTCAATCCCACCCCTGCGGTGACGACCACCACCTTTATCGAGGAAGAAGTCGAATATATCGCCCCGCGCCGCAATACGCGCCGCGCCGCGCATCGGCGTTCCTCTTCGCGGAACTGCAACTGCAGATAGCGTGGGAACCTGCTTGAGGGGGGCAGGAAACCAGGAGGGCGGCCGGGAGCGATCCCGCCGCCCTTTTTGCATGCCGTATCAAAAGACAGCGGAGCTTAGCCCAGCCTTTCCAGCTCCTCGAAGCTGAGCGCGCCGGGTACGACGATGACGGGACAGGGGAGCTGGCCCGCGACCGTTCCGGCAAAATGCGAAACGAGCGGGCCGGGCGGCCCTTCGGCGGCTGCGCCCAGCATGATGCCGGCGATATTCTCGCTCTCGTCGATCGCCTCGCGAACCATCTTCGCGGGATCGCCGCGTTTGACGACGATTTGGGGCTGAACGCCGGTCGCCTCGACCAACTCTCCGGCGGCTTGGGCGACGGCCGCCTCGGCGCGCAGCTTCGCTTCTTCTTCGAACGTTGCCTCGACGGCTGCCCAATTGACGAATTCCTGGGGTGGGATCAGCGCAACGATCTCCACGGTCCGACCAAGCCGGATCGCGCGCACTGCGGCATAATGCAGCGCTGCCCGCGCCTCGGGCGTTTCATCGATGACCACCAAATAGGTCCGCATGGCGTCCCTCCCCCAATTCGGGCGAAGACTGGGACAATATCGGCCGTCTGGCAAGCGGGTGGCCGTCGTTCAGGCTGTTCGCAGCCGCGTTTCGCCGCTACCTTCGCCGCGGATATCCGATGGGGAGGGGCGCGACATGCGCAATGCGATTTTCTGGGTTGTGGGTCTGCTGGCGCTCTTATGGAACGGTTTCGGCGTTTACGATCTCTATATGACCCTGACGGTCGATCCGGACTATCTCGCCCAATTCCCACCCGAAATGCTGGCGATGATCGAGGCGTTTCCCGAATGGCGACGCCTGCTGTGGACGACCAGCGTGTTTTTGAGCGTGATCGCCGCGATCCTGCTGCTATTGCGAAAGACGATGGCCGAGCGCGCATTCTGGGCGACGGCCGCGTTCATGGCGATCGGTTTCTTCGGTTATGATCTGCCGTTCGGAAATGGGATGGAGGCCTATGGACCGTTCGGCGTTATCTTCTCGGTAATTTTGATCGCCGTTCAGATAGTCTTCTCCCTTTACGCGCGCTGGGCGGCGCGGCATGGAATGCTTCGCTAGACGCCGATCTTCGAAGCCAAGGAAAAGCCATGCCGATCGAACTCAAAATGCCCGCGCTTTCCCCGACGATGGAGGAAGGCACGCTCGCCAAATGGCTGGTGAAGGAGGGCGACGAGATCAGTTCGGGCGACATCATGGCCGAAATCGAAACCGACAAGGCGACGATGGAATTCGAGGCGGTCGATGAAGGCGTGCTCGCCAAGATCCTGGTGCCGGAAGGCACGGACGAGGTGGCGGTCGGAACGGTCATCGCGATGCTCGCCGAAGAAGGCGAGGATACGGGCAGCATCGAGGCTCCGGCTCCGGCATCGACCCAGGCGGACACACCGGCAAAGACCGAACCGGAACCCGCACCCGCGCCTCCTCCTCCCGCACCGGCAGAAGCGGTCGCTCCTGCACCGGCACCCGCACCCACACCCGCCGCTTCCGCTTCCAGCGGAGAGCGGATTGCGGCCAGCCCGTTGGCGCGCCGTCTTGCCGAACAGAACGACCTTGATCTTGCCAGCCTGTCGGGCAGCGGCCCTAATGGCCGGATCGTCAAGGCCGATATCGAGGCGGCGCTCGAGGGCGGTAGCGCGGCTGCTCCGGCAAAGGTCGCGGCAGCCCCCGCTTCGGTCGATGTCGGCGATATCCCGCACCAGACCGAAAAACTCTCGAACATGCGCAAGACGATCGCGCGTCGCCTGACCGAGGCGAAGCAGACCGTTCCGCATATCTACCTCACCGTCGATATCCGGCTCGACGCATTGCTCGATTTGCGCAAGCAGTTGAACGAATCGCTCGAGCCGCGCGACATAAAACTCTCGGTCAACGATCTGCTGATCAAGGCGCTCGCCGCTGCGCTGATGCAGGTGCCGAAATGCAATGTGTCCTTCGCGGGCGACCAGCTGATCAGCTACCGGCGCGCCGACATCGCGGTGGCGGTCAGCATTCCGAACGGCCTGATCACGCCGATCGTCGCCAATGCGAACGAAAAATCACTCTCGGCCATCTCGACCGAAGTCAAGGAACTGGCCGGCCGCGCCAAGGAGGGTAAGCTCCAGCCGCACGAATATCAGGGCGGTACGGCGAGCATCTCCAATATGGGCATGTTCGGCATCAAGCAGTTCGATGCGGTGATCAATCCGCCCCAGGGCATGATCATGGCGATCGGCGCGGGGGAAAAACGGCCCTATGTCATCGATGAGTCCTTGCAGATCGCTACCGTCATGAGCGCCACCGGCAGTTTCGACCATCGCGCGATCGATGGTGCGGACGGCGCCCAGCTCATGCAGGCGTTCAAACAGCTGGTGGAAAACCCGCTGGGAATGCTGGCGTAGCTAAGGAGATGGGCGATGAAGATTGCGGTGATCGGCAAGGGCCGGGTCGGTAGTGTATTGGGGCCGATGTTCAACAAGGCCGGACATGAGGTTGTGTATGGCGTTCGTGATCCGGCGGACGAGAAATATGACAATGGCGACGATATTCCGCACGATACGACCGAGGGCGCCGCGCAATGGGGCGAGGTCGTCATACTCGCGGTAGATTGGGGAGCGGCGCAAAGCGCGCTGGAACAGTGCGGTGATCTGACCGACACCGTCCTCATAGATTGCACGAACCCGCTGACCATGAGCGAAGAGGGTCTGGAGTTGGCGGTCGGCTTCGAAACATCGGCGGGCGAGATACTGGCCGGGCAGACGGATGCGAAAGTCGTGAAGACACTCAATCAGGTCGGATCGCCGGTCATGGCGAGTGCCCATGATTTTCCGATCCGTCCGATCCAGTTCGTCGCCGGAGAAGATGAAGAGGCGAAGGCGCTGGTCAGCAGCCTGTTGCGCGATATCGGTTTCGAGCCCATCGATTATGGCGGGATCAAGAAGGCCCGCAAGATGGAACCGCTCGGGATGGTTTGGATCGACCAGGCGTTCAAACACGGGATGGACCCGCAAACGGCGTGGTCGTTTGTCAAAGTCGATGAGGGATAGCCAGGGGAGAAGCGGAATGCGTAAGAGATGGATGTTATTGCCTTTATGTGGGGCGCTGGCAGCGGTTTCCGCCGGCGCGCAATCGGTAGGCCAAAACCGTCCCGTTATGATCGGGCTCGACGGGCCGGATTTCGACGCATGCGGTGCATTGGGCGAAGTCGCCAATCTGAACCCGCGCGGCGACAATTATCTGTCCGTGCGCGCGTCGCCGTCCACCAGCGGAACCGAGTTGAACCGGCTAGGTCCGGGAACACGCGTGCTGCTCTGCGACGGGGAGGGCGATGGCTGGATCGGCATCGTCTACGGCTCCGGAGCGGACGGGGAGCTTCTGGATTGCCAAGCCACCGATCTCGTACCCCAACCGCGCGCCTATGACGGACCGTGCAATTCGGGTTGGGTTCATGGCGATTATATCTCGGTTATCGCCGGGTAGGAAAGGAGCCGCAATTGGCCAACCCATACGACCTTATCATTCTCGGTTCCGGGCCCGGCGGTTATGTCGCGGCGATCCGGGCGTCGCAGCTCGGCATGAAGGTGGCGATCGTCGAGCGGGAATTGCTCGGCGGTATCTGCCTTAACTGGGGCTGCATCCCGACTAAGGCGCTGCTCCGGACGAGCGAGATCTACCATTATATGAGCCATGCCGATGCCTATGGGCTGAAGGCGGACAATCCGGGCTACGATCTCGCCCAGGTCGTCGAGCGCTCGCGGCAGGTGGCCGGGCAGCTCAACCGCGGTGTCATCGGGCTCATGAAGAAGAACAAGGTCGATGTGCATGAAGGCTTCGGCACGATCACGGGCAAGGGCAAATTGTCGGTGAAGTCCGAGGATGGCAAGACCACCGAACTGTCCGCGAAGTCGATCATGATCGCTACGGGGGCGCGGGCGCGCGACCTGCCCTTCGCCAAGGCGGACGGCAAGCGCATCTGGACCTATCGCCACGCCATGGTGCCCGAAGAAGTGCCGTCCAAGCTGCTCGTGATCGGTTCGGGCGCGATCGGCATCGAATTTGCGAGCTTCTATTCCGATCTCGGCGCCGAGGTGACGGTCGTCGAGATGCTCGAGCGTATCCTGCCGGTCGAGGATGCGGATGTGTCGAAACATATGCTCAAGACGCTCAAGAAGCAGGGCATGACGATCATGACCGGCGCCGGCGTCGAAAAGCTCGAGGCCGGCGGGAAATCGGTGAAAGCCGCAATCAAGGACGCCAAAGGCAAGGTGACGGAGAGCGAGTTCAGCCACGCCATCGTCGCCATCGGCATCGTGCCCAATACCGAAGATATCGGCATCGACGCGCTCGGCGTGAAGACCGCGAAGAACGGCCATATCGAAGTCGACGGTTTCGGCCGGACCAATGTCGAGGGCAGCCTTGCCATCGGCGACGTCACCGGTCCGCCCTGGCTCGCGCACAAGGCCAGCCATGAGGGCGTGATCGCAGTCGAAAAGCTGGCCGGCAAGGACCCGCATCCCTTCACGACCGACAATATTCCGGGCTGCACCTACTCGCGGCCGCAGGTAGCCTCTGTCGGCCTGACCGAGGCGCAGGCGAAAGATGCCGGGCATGAAGTCCGCGTCGGTAACTTCCCCTTTATCGGCAACGGCAAGGCGATCGCGCTGGGTGAGGCGGAAGGCTTCGTCAAAACCGTGTTCGACGCCAAGACGGGCGAGCTATTGGGTGCGCATATGATCGGTGCGGAGGTCACTGAACTGATCCAGGGCTATGCGGTCGCGCGGCAGCTCGAAACGACCGAGCAGGAACTCATGCACACCGTCTTCCCGCATCCGACGCTCAGCGAGATGATGCATGAGAGCGTACTCGACGCTTATGACAGGGTGCTGCATATCTGATCAGGCGGGGTCCGGCCGCTTGCTGCTCTCCGCATAATCCGCGATCAATTGCTGATAGTCGTCCATCTCGGGGAAGGCTTCGAAACCGCGGTCCACCGGTAAATCGATCCAGGGTAGCTTCTCGGATGTCATCACCTCGATAAACGGTAGGTCCCAGCCCGGCTCGTCGAGCATCGTCGTGCGGACGTTGACGATCCAATCGATGCCGTGCGGCTTGGTATAGACCCAGCTCTTGCAACTGTCGCAGAAGAATTGGTCGTGCGGACCGCGCAGGCCGCCTTTTACGCCTTCGCCTTTTGTCACATGAAAACCCTCTGCTGGTACCATTATTGACAGCGAAAAGGCGCTCGCCGTCAATCTCTGACAGCCGCGGCAGTGGCAGGCCATGGACAGGAGGGGCGGTGCGCTGATCTCGAACCGCAGATCGCCGCACAGACACCGGCCGGTCCAGGGCAGCTTCCAATCATCGCTCATGGCTTTCTCGTATCCCACTCGACTGACGCATGTCGCTATAGCATAGCGAATGACGGACAAGGAGAGACCGGACCATGATGGCCAGACTATTCGTCGCCCTTTTTCTGTTGTCGTGCGCCTCGGCCGCCCATGCCGAAACGCTGGTCGTGACGGCCGACCACATGATCGATGTGCTGGAAGGCCGAACGGTCGACAATCCGGTGGTCGTCGTGACCGATGGCCGGATCACCTCCGTTTCGTCCGGCGCTGTGCCCGATAATCTCCCCGAAGATGCCGAGCGGCTCGATCTGCCGGGGATGACGATCCTGCCGGGCCTGATCGATATGCATGTGCATCTGACGACGTCGCCGGAAATCGGCGGCTATCGGCGGCTCCAATATACGGATAGTTTCTGGATTACGCTTGGCGTACCTAATGCCCGCGCAATGCTGGAATCGGGATTCACTACGGTCCGCAATGTCGGTGCGCAGGATTATGCCGATGTCGCGCTGCGACAAGGGATCGAGAGCGGCTTCTATCCGGGGCCGCGCATTGTGGCCGCGACCCGCTCCTTCGGACCGACCGGTGGCCATTGCGATATGAACGGACTCCCGCCCTCGTTTGTATTGCGCGACGGTGAGCGCGGCGTGAACGGCGTGGAAGCCATCCGGCTCCAGGTTCGCGAAAACCGGCGCTACGGCGCGGACCTGATCAAGATCTGCGTGACCGGCGGAGTGTTCTCGCGCGGCACCGAGGTCGGTATGCAGCAGATGACCGAGGAGGAAGTGCGCGCCGCAGTAGAGGAAGCACATATGCTCGGCATGCGGGTGGCGGCGCATGCCCACGGCAATGCCGGCATCCGCACGGCGATCCGCGCCGGCGTCGATACGATCGAACATGCGAGCTATCTCGACGATGAGACGATCCGCATGGCGATTGATCGCGGGACCTTCTTCTCGATGGACATCTACAACACCGAATATACGCTGAGCCAGGGCGAGGCGAACGGCGTGCTGGAAGAAAATCTCGCCAAAGAGCGGCAGGTTGGGGCGATCCAGCGGGAAAGCTTCCGCCGCGCCGTCGAGCTCGGCGCGCGGCATGTCTTCGGATCAGACGCCGGCGTCTATCCGCACGGGACGGGCGGGCGGCAATTTGCGCGGATGGTGCGGTTCGGGATGACGCCGCTACAGGCGATCCAGGCGGCGACGGTCAATGCGGCCGAAGCGCTCGACCGGACGGCCGATCTCGGCGCCATCGCGCCGGGCCGCTATGGCGATATAATTGCCGTGGACGGCGACCCGCTCGCCGATATTACCGCACTCGAAGATGTCGATGTCGTCATCCAGGGCGGCGAGGTAGCGCTCGACCGGCGCTAGCCCGCGCAGCCCGGAGAAAGCCGCTCAGAGCGCGGATGCCTGCGAGGCTTTCGACTTGCTGTCCGTATCGGCGGGCTTCTCGTCCACCAGTTTGAGCGACGCGTCCTGTGCCGGTTTCGGCTCTTCCCTCTTCAGCGTGCCGGCGCTTTTGTGCCGGAAGCTGCCTTCGACATGGCCGCCGGTTTCGATACTCAGCTTTTCATAGGTGACGTCGCCGACCACCTTGGCCGATGCTTCGACAATCAGTTCCTTTGCGGCGATCGATCCTTCGACGCGGCCGGCGATGCGGGCTTGCTCGGCGCTGATACCGCCTTTCACCGTGCTGTTGCTGGCCTGGACCAACGTTGCGCAGCGGATATCGCCTTCGACGCGGCCATCGACATGAAGATCGACCGAAGCGTCGATATCACCGGTCACGGTCACGTCGGAGCCGATGACCGAGAAAGTCGATCGATTGTCAGAGCTCGACGGCATTGCCATTTCTTCGTTCTGCGACGGATTGGATTTCGAGAACATCGCGATCTGCCTCCAATAGGGGCCGGGGGTTCACCGCGCGGCCGTTGATGCGCACTTCATAGTGCAAGTGGGTTCCGGTCGAACGGCCTGTATTGCCCATCCGACCGATACGATCCCCCCGATCAACTTCTTCCCCCACTCGCACATCTATAGCAGAAAGATGTGCGTATAGCGTGACAACGCCCGCGCCATGATCGATTTCGATCGTCCGACCATAGCCGTTTTTCCAACCCGCAAAGGTAACCCGGCCCGGGCCCGTGGCGAGAATACCCATACCATGCGGACCGCGAAAATCGATGCCGTTGTGCATTGCCCGCGCGCCGGTGAACGGATCGCGGCGTAGACCGAACGGGCTGCTCATTGCGCCATAGGCAGTGGGTTGGGCCGAGGGAATCGCGCGCAGCGAGAGTTCCATTACCGCGAGGCGGTTGAGCGCGATTTCCAGATCCGCGATTTCGCCATCGATGCCCCCGGTCATCGCGATCGCCGTGCGGACCGGTCGAAGCGGACCACCTTGTGCCTGGCGGTTCATAGTGCGCGGGTCGAGGCCGAATTCGCGAATGGCCTCGGCGGTCCGGACGGTGCGTTGGTCGACTGCGATGCGCAGGGCGCGGGCAAAGGCGACCTGATGGCGCTCCAATTCGCGCAGGGCGGCAGCCTCGGGAATCGCGTCGCCGACTTCGTCCGAAGCCTCCGCGCCTTCCTCGGCACCCTCCTCAATCTCAAGATTGCCGAAGTGGCGGCGGACGAGCGCGTCGAGCGCCGCCTGACGCCTTTCGACGCGGACGACCTGATCTTCTACCGATCCGCGATATTCCGCGACACGCGCTTCGGTTTCGGAAACTTCCTGTTCGCGCTGGTCAAGTGCGATTCGGTCACTCGCGCCTTTGACCTGCAGGCCGACCATGATCAGCGTAACGGCGAGCCAAGCGGCTGCGCCCAGCGCCGCAATGGACACGACGCGGATCTGTAACTTACTGGAAATCCTGAAGAAACGCAGCTTCCCGCCGGAGCGGATATGCAGCTCATGATCAGGGAACAGGCCCTTGAACCGGGACCATAGCCCCGGGCCTTCCTTTTCATTTCTAGACACGTGCAACCCTGTGAATTGAAATTTGTGCAAACCGGCTAGCAACAATGTGGTTAAATCGCGAATCTATCGAACCGGGTCGCGATGAATCGTTGGCGACTCGGGTCGAATCGACGGAACCTGTCGAAAGCACTCGTTTCGGGGCCGTTTTTCTTTTGAACGGACGCTGAACGCTGCGTATAGCCCGGCGATGGGCAAGGGAACGCATGACTATCGCGAGGATCCGCGCAACGCAGAGATCCTGATCAACATCAACGGTGAAGTCGTGCCGCGCGCCGACGCGATGATATCCGTCTTCGATTCCGGCTTCATGCTGGGCGATGGCGTGTGGGAGGGATTGCGTGTGCATCGAGGCCGCATCGCTTTTCTCGACCAGCATATGGATCGGCTTTTCGAGGGCGCGAAGGCGATAGATATGGATATCGGCATCGATCGCGAAACGCTCGAACGCCGCCTATACGAAACGCTCGACGCCAATGGCGACAGCGAGGGCGTTCATATCCGCCTGATGGTGACGCGCGGCATCCGCTCGACACCCTATCAGGACCCGCGGGTCGTCGTCTCGCCGGCGACGATCGTAATCGTGCCCGAATATAAGGAGCCGCTCCCGGCCATCGTCGAAAAGGGCATCCGTCTCTTCACCGTCCATGTCCGGCGCGGCGATCCCGCGGTGCAAGACCCCAAGCTGAACTCGCATTCCAAGCTCAATTGTATCACCGCCTGCATTCAGGCGACCAAGGCCGGTGCCGACGAGGCGCTTATGCTCGATCCGCACGGCTTCGTCGCGACCTGCAACTCTACGCATTTCTTCATCGTGCGGAGCGGCGAAGTCTGGACGTCGAGCGGCGATTACTGTTTGGGCGGAATCACGCGTGGAACGGTCATCGATCTGTGCCGCGAGGCGGAAATCCCGGTCTTCGAAAAGAATTTCTCGCTGACCGACGTTTACGGCGCGGACGAGGCGTTCGTCACCGGAACGTTCGCCGGCGTGGTTCCCGCGATCGAAGTGGATGGGCGCATGCTGACCGAAGGCCGCGGCCCGATGGTCGAGCGGTTGCAGCAGCTTTATGCGGCGCGTTTGGCGACCGATGTCGCCGCGCGGTCGCGGCCGTGATGCAGTCTGCTTGTCAAACGCTCCTGAGGCGAAGCCGAAGGCCTGACAAACAGAATTTGGTGCCGCGATTTCGCACTAGAGAAATTCTGACAGAGAAATCATACTCATGACCGTCCGGATCGCTATGTGGTCGGGTCCGCGCAACATCTCGACCGCGATGATGCGCAGTTTCGGGAGCCGGGCCGATACGTTCGTCAGCGATGAACCCTATTATGGCGCCTATCTGAAGGATACGGGCTTCGATCACCCGATGGCCGACGAGATCATCGCAGCGATGGATTGCGATTGGCGATCGGTAACCGGAACGCTGAACGGCGATCCGCCCGACGGCCGCCCGATCTGGTACCAGAAGCACATGCCCTCGGAGATGGTCGGACCGGCAAGCATCGGCGATCTTGACGGCCATCGCCATGCCTTTCTGATTCGCGATCCCAAGCGGATGATTGCCAGCTATGCCAAGAAGATGGAGGTCGTGTCCTTCGAGGATATGGGGCTGGAACGGTTGCATCTCTATTTTCGGATCGAGGCGGATCGGCTCGGACATGCGCCGCCGGTGGTCGAGGGCGCGGACATATTGGATGCGCCGGGGCCGATGCTGGAGGCGTTATGCGAAGCGCTCGGCATTCCATGGGACACGGCGATGCTGAGCTGGGAGCCCGGGCGACGCGATACCGACGGCGTCTGGGCGCCGCATTGGTATGGACGGGTCGAGACGAGCACGGGTTTCGAAGGCGACGACCGGGGGCCGGCCGAACTGCCGGACGAATATCGCGCGCTCTATGAACGATGCCGGCCGCACTATGAAGCGCTGCGTGCCTATAGGCTGACTGTATAGACTTTCGACCTAATCGCCGTTGCCGTCGCAGGCGGCCTTGCTTTCCCAGCTGGCATTCCCTTCGAGCGAAATCTCGTTTGCCCTGCCGGTTTCCAGAGCATCGAGCCATTCGACGATCAGCGGTTGAATCAATCGGAAATTTGGTCGGTGGCGGACGCCCGCGATTATCGCCAATGCCGCTCGAGAGCAGGTCGCATCATATAGCCTGCGCGAATTGGCGGGTTCGACATGACTGTCTTCGGCGCCATGAATGAACAGCATAGGTTCCTCGACTCCGGCCAGCGCAACGATGCTCTCCCAATTGTCGGGGATGAATATCTCGCTGAAATAGGGCGCGGCTTCGTCCAGATCGCTGAACGTACCCAGGGTGACGACTCCTGCCAGCGTCTCGCGCGCGGCGAGCTGGATCGCGACCGCGCCGCCCAGCGAGTGGCCGAACACATACACATCGCCATCCTCGCCGAGCCGTTCGCTTGCGAAGCGGTGGAAGGACAGCGCGTCGGTAATCAATCCGGCTTCGGTCGGCGATCCCGGATTGTCGTTGAAGCCGCGATAGGAGGCGACCAGCACGCCATGTCCGCTTTCGATCAGACGCTGGACATAGCCGGCCATCCGCCCCGCATTGTCCCGCCGCCCGTGCAGCACGAGGATGATGGAATCATGGCCGTCGGCCGGTGCCCAATAGAGGCCCGTCAGATCGAGCCCATCTTCGGTCGTAACGGAAATGCGCTCGGGAGCGGCGCCGTCCCAATCGGGCGACGCGATCGGCCCGACCGGCGGCGCATAGAGTTGTTCGCGGACGAAATGTGCACATCCCGACTGGGCCGCGATCATACCAAGACCGAATAGGCCGGTCAGGAAAACATGGGAAGATTTCATGGAAACAGGCTCTACCGGTCCCGATCTGAACGGCGACTGTCTTATTCGGGCTTATCCGGCCGGGGCGGCGGGGGGTTCGGTCCAATGGGCGTCGGGCAGCCCGTAAAACTGATCGAAAATGTCCATCGGAATGCCGAACGGGCGGCCGTTACCGGAATTCCAGAGGACTGCGACACCCGTTCGCCGGGCCGGATCGATCATGACCATCGCGCGATAGCCGCGCACCGCGCCGCGATGCGTGATCACGGTATGGCCTGCATAGTCATAAACCCGCCAGCCCAGCGCGTAGCGGGTGTTGGAGAGTCGCTCGGCGTAGCGCCGGTTGCGCCGATCCTCGCGCTCGGTGCGGACCACGGGGCGATGCGTTACGGCGAGGATCGATGGCGGTACGATATCCGGCGCGCCATTGACCTGCACCTGCATCCAGCGGGCCAGATCGCGGATCGAGCTGTTGACGCCGCCGGCCGCCGGTATGCGGTAATAGGGCTCGACGACTTCCACTTCCTCGCCGGCCCCGCGATGGCTGCGCGCCCAGCTTTGACTCTCGAAGAGGCCGCGGCGCGACAGGCTGGCGCTGCGCATGCCGAGCGGCTGGAAGAGGCGACGCTGCACGGCCGCCTCATAGCTTTGGCCGGTCAGCTCCTCGACGATCTCGCTCACGGCGTCGAAGCCGATATTCTGATAGCGATGGCAGGTGCCGGGCGGACAGGCGATCCGGTGGTTGGCGAGCGCGGTGCGCAGGATCAGCGGATCCTCTCCCGCTTCGAGCCGATTGTCGAGCGCGTTGCGTTCGATGCCGAGCCGGTGGGACAGGAGGTCGGTGATGGTAATCCGCAGATGTCCGGCTGCGGGTAAACGCAGAGACGGCGCATAACCGGATACGGGCGCATCGAGGCGCAAGGCGCCGTCCTCCGCGAGCAATGCGATCGTCGTCGAGGCGACGCCCTTGGACAGCGACGCCCAGCGGAACACGGTGTCCGCCGTCACCGGGTCGCCGCTGCCGTGCATGGTCTCGCCATAGCCCTTGGCGAAGGTAATCTCGCCATTTTCCATTACCGCCACGGCGAGCCCGACCATCGTCTCTTCCTCCATCAGGGTGGTAATCCGACGGTCGATCTCGTTATAGTCGATCAGGCCGGTACGACCGTCGAGCGCGACGATATCGGCTCCCGAAGACGTGGCGTCGGGTTGCGGCGGGTCAAGTATGATCGATAGCCCCTCGGCGGCCGCGCGCGACGGAAAGGGGCCCGAGAGAAACGGCGCCATAGCCAGCGTGCCGAGTGCGACGAGGAGAAGAGTGAAAGGGAGGGCCAGCCTGTTCATGGTGCGACGCCCCCTTTGCCGGGCGGCAAACCGGCGGTCCAGATCAAAGGTCTGGCGGGCTGTGTAAGGCTCGATCCGGTTTCCTGCGTTTCGTCGTGTACAAAAAACGGAGCGCCGACCGTGTCGCGATCGACGCTCCGTCGGAGAATAGCCGGAGGATCGCCGCTCTTACATCTCCATCGCTTCGGCCACCTCGACCGTACCATGATCGAGCACCGGACAGCCTTTGGCAATTTCCACGGCCGCGTCGATGCTGTCCGCCTGGACGAGCGAATATCCGGACAGGGGGTTGGCACCGCCATCATCGGCGACATCGTTCGCCGATACGGTTTTGGAAGGGCCGACCGGATTGCCGCCATCGACGACCGCGTCGCCCATATCGGCGAACCAGGCCTGCCATCTGGCCATCACCGTCTCGCCTTCTTCGGGGCTCTCCGGGGCCTTGCCGCCATGATAGGCGAATACATATTTCGGCATTGTCTGCTCCTTGCTTCGTTGGGGGTCGAGGATGGGGTCAGCCGAGCAGCCGCTCGAGCTTGACGAAGGACGAGGTCCATCCGCCATTGTGGTTCGCCGCGCTTTCTTCGTCGGCGAGGCCGGAATGGGTCATCGTGAACCGGGTGCCGCCGTTGCCGTCGGACGCGACTTCGAAACGCACCCGGCTTTCATGGCCGCGCTCGTTATTCTCGTCGTGCCAGGCCCAGGTAAATTCGACCGCCCTGGGCGCTTCAACCGTCACGACTTCGCCGGATACCGTGTAATTGGTGCCTTCCGCATTCGTCATCGTCGAATGCCAGGGCCCGGGCTTCGAAAAGTCGAGATTGTGCTTGGCTACCGAAATGCCCTCCGGGCCCCACCATTGCAGCAGATATTCGGTATTGGTGAGATAATCGAAAACGGTTTCCGGCGCGGCCGGGAAGGTCCGTTCCATCTTGAGATCGCTCATATCCTGTTTGCCTCCCTTAGGTGTTGGATTCTGCGTCGAGAATGGCGGCGAGGCGGTTGAAACTGCCCTGCCAGAATTCCTTGTGGCTCATCGTCCAGGCGCTGATCGCCTGCACGGCTTCGGGGCGTACCGCATAGATACGCTGTTGCCTGTCGATGCGCTGGACGACGATGCCCGCCTTGCGCAGCACTTTCAGATGGCGTGAGATTGCCGGTGCGGAGATCGATGCGCCCTGCCGCAGCGCGCCGGCGTTAAGCTCGCCCTCGCGCAGCAGCCGTTCGACAATGGCGAACCGCGTGGGTTCGCCCAACGCGGCGAAAGTTGTGGTGAGATCGGACATGTGACTCTCTTTGGTTCGCTATATTGTTAATTAACATATTCGTTAATCAAAGAGAGTCAAGTTGGCTTTGGACAACGGTCTATGCGGAAAGCGCGGTGGCGATACGGCGGCGCAACTCGGGCAGCAAATCGGCATCGAACCATGGGTTCCTGGCGAGCCAGATATTGTTGCGCGGGCTGGGATGGGGCAGCGGCAATGCGGCCGGATCGCCATCCCGCCAATGCCTGACCGTGTCCGTCAGCGTGCGGTGCGGGGTATCGAGGTGCCAGCCCATCGCATATTGACCGATGACGAGAGTCAGCCGGATTTCGGGCAGTTCTGCCAGCAGCTTTGTTCTCCAAGTCTCGGCGCAGATCGGCGGCGGCGGGAGGTCGCCCGATTTTCCTTTGCCGGGATAGCAAAAGGCCATGGGCAGGATCGCAATTTTCTCCGGATTGTAGAAAGTCGCGCGATCGACGCCCATCCAGGCGCGCAGCCGCTCGCCGCTCGCATCGTCGAACGGGATGCCGCTTTCCTGCACTTTGCGTCCGGGTGCCTGGCCAGCGATCAGGATGCGCGCGCTGCGATGGGCTTGCAGAACCGGGCGGACGGGATCAGGAACCACGCCTGTGCATAACCGGCAATCGCGTACCGAACGGAGGAGATCATCGAAAGCCATGCACCGCGCTTGCTAACCTATCCGATGCCGTAGCGAAAACCGGACGGAAAAAAAGCGGCCTTCCCGTCGGGGAGCAGGAAGGCCGCAATGGGACTGCGCGAAGGGGAGAAGCGCAGTCAGAAGCTGAACCGGATGCCGATCTGCGACGGAGACGGGTCGGTGTGGAAGGCATCGACTTCGGAAAAACCGGTATTCCCGAAATCATGATCGTCGCTGGCGAGCCCGGCGAGGCCGATCATGCGCCGTGGGCGCACGATATCGATACCGTCGCCGATCATGATGTCGCGCAAACGCTGTTCGGCGATGTCGAAACCATCGAGCATGGCGAGCCGCGGGCTGGGTTGGCTGCGCGCTGCAGCGCCGGATGCCGCATCGGACGCGTCGCCGGTCGGCTGAACCGTCTGGACCGGGCGGCCGGCCAGCCCGAATTCGGCCCGGCTGTCAGGATCGGCCATCGCTTCGCCGAGCGATACGCTGCGCATAGCGCCGGAAAGCTGGAACGTCGTGACTGCATCGCCGGTCTGAGCGGCGGCAGGGCCGGTTGCCGTCAATGTCGCGCCGAGCGCCACAGTAATGGCAGCCGTTGCGAAAAGGATTTGCTTGATCATCTTCATTCTCCCGTTGCTGGTCTGCCGAAGTGTCGGCGCGGTCATAAGGGAGTTCGCGATGCCCGGCCCCGACGTTACCGCCGGGACCGGGAAGCTTTTCGCTTACACTGATCGAGTTTTTCTATCGATGCCCCGAGCACCAAAACTATGTGCTAGAAACGCATGCCGACTTCGATGCCGTAGAGCGCGGGTTCGCCGGCGATGAAGGTTGGCCGTCCGAAGCCGCCGCCCGTGTTTCCGGCGTCGATCAGATATTCCTCGTCGAACAGATTGCGGGCGAAACCGACAATCTCGTAGCGGCCATCGTCGAAGCTCACGCCGCCGCGCAGATTGACGAGCACATAGCCGTCCTCGCTTGTCAGTTGCGTATTGGGAACTTCGAAGAACACTTCGCTCTGATAGGTAACGGTCGGCGTCAGGAAGAATTCGGTGCCCTCTGCGATATCGATATTGAATTGCGCGCCGCCCGAGGCCGAATGTTCGGGCTGTAACCGAAAGCGGCTGCCGACAAATTGCGTCGCGCCGCCGGCCGCCGGCGCATCGATCTCGGCATCGATATAGGCATAGTTGGCGAATAGCCGCAGTTCGGGGATCACCTGATAGGCTGCCTCGATCTCGACACCGAAATTGCTCGCCTCGCCGGCATTGATCGGTACGATCTGCCCGGTACCTTCTTCGAAGAAGCTGGTCTGAAAGTTCGAATAGTCCTGATAGAAGACGCCGACTGAGCCGAAAAAGCCGTCAATATCGGCCTTAATGCCACCCTCATAGTTCCACACGCGCTCGCTGGCGACCAACGTGACATCCGGCACTACGCCGGCTGCCGTCGCCAGCGCGCTGAGATCGATGACCGGCGCGCGGCGGCCCTTCGATACCGTGGCGTAGATATTGATCTGGTCGGTGATGCGATACAATGCGTTGAAGCGCGGCAGCCAGGCATCGAACTCGTCTTCGGCGCTGAATACCGATCCGCCCGTATTCGCAGCGCCAAGCAATGGAATGCCGGGGGATCCCAGGCCGGCGAAGATCGCGCTTCCGGGCTGGGTCGCGCTGTAGGTCGACTGGCGTTCCTCGTACACGTAACGCAGGCCAGCGGTCAGCTCGAACCGACCGAGATCGAGCGTCGCATCGGCGAAGACCGAGTAGCTGCTGTTCTTGCCGCCATTTTCGAAGACGCTCTGATAGGGCAAGACGGTCGCAGCGCCACCGGTGAGGATCGCCGTCGCATTGGCCGCGTTCAGCGTGCCGTCAGCAGCGACACAGGGGTCCGCGCCGCCCAGCGCGGTGGACAGGTTGGCCTGGATCGGTGCGAAGGCGCCGAACGGCGCGCAAGCGATATAGGTGCCTTCGTCGGTCGAGAAAGGAACGCGCTGCGTGCCTTCCTCGTGGAAAATATTGAAGCCCGCGAAGCCGCGGAACATCTCGCCGTCATAGGTGATGCGCGTTTCGTGGCTCATCTGTTCGCCCTCGGCGTCTTCGGCGAATTCGAGATAGAAGAGCGCCGAGCCGTCCGCGTCGAAGGTCTCGAGACTGTCGAACCGGCGATATCCGGTGATCGACGTCAGTGAGAGAGAGTCGGTGATCGGCGCGTTGAAGGTCAGGCTGGCGTCGAACACCTCACGCTCCAGCCCGAGATCGCGGATGCCGAGCACGCTCTCGCTGAACGGCGATCCGCCCAGTTCGGCAAAGCCGAACGGATCGGCTGCGCCGCCCGTCGGCGGGATCGATCCAGACGTAAAAGCCGTCCCGCTGTTGCGCTGCTGTTCATAGGTCAGGATGAGGTCGATCATGCTGTCGTCTGTCGGAAAGATGCGCAGCGATCCGCGGATGCCGAACTGTTCGATGCCGTTGAGATCGTCCTGGTCGATGCCGACGATCTGCTCGCTGGCCGTGCCCGGTTCGCCGGCGATGTTACGGATATAACCGTCGCGTTCCTTATAGACGAAGGCGAGGCGGCCCGCGATATCCTCGGTGCCACCATTGATCATGCCGGTGAACTCGAGCGCGTCGTAATTTCCGTAAGAGGCCGAAAGGGCACCGCTCAGATCGGGAGTCGGCCGGGCGGTGACGACGGAGAGGGCGCCGATCGTTGCCGCAGTGCCGAACAACGTCGCCTGCGGGCCCTTCACCACCTCTATCCGCTCGATATCGAACAGGTCGAAATAGGAGCCGCGCGAGCGGGAGACGTCGATGCCGTTATAATAGATGGTCACGCGCGGCGCGATTTGCGCGCTGCCGGAATCCGATGTGATGCCGCGGATCACGAAACCCGGATTGTTGGCGCTCTGTTCCTGGATGTTGAGCCCGGGCACGAAGGCGGACAGTTCGTCGAACTCGTCGATGCCGATATTCTCGAGCGTCTCGCCCGAATAGGCGGTCACGGTCAGCGGTACGTCCGTGATCGCCTCTTCGCGCTTTTGCGCGGTGACGACGATCGGTTCGGTCGTGAACACGGCGTCGCCCGTGGCGGTGCCTTGGGCGAGCGCCGCTGTACTGGATGTCCCGGCGAGCAGGGTAAAGATGGCGAAACGGGTCATTGGGGTCATGGACATGGCTTTCTCTGGCTGAAAGTCGTGCGGCGGGTAACCGCCGGGAGCGCGCCGATGCCTACTCGCCAATTGATGCGATTATGTTGCAGTGCAATGTCGGTTTTGGGACACGCGTCGAACTGTTTCGATACGTGCCGTCTGCAGCCCGTTTCGGCCTTGGAGATTCTTGCGTGGGCGGCCATTGACCGCTTGCCGGGCCGTCGCTATATCGCCGCCCGTACCGAGGATCGGTGGTGGGGGTTCAACCCAGACGCGATTCGATATGGTGCGACGAGCTTGAACATTGCCATTGGCGTGTATGGGGCCTTGCGGAGCCGTTAGCGGTTGCCGGAAGGCCTTTGTGCGTTTCCGGCTTCCGGCATTTCGGGACTCGGGAAAAACGTACAGCGTGCCTGTGACAGAGTAACTGAACAAAGGTGAAGGGCTTCATGCCAACGATCAATCAACTGGTTCGCAAGGGCCGCAAACCCGAACGGGTCAAATCGAAAGTGCCCGCACTGGAGGCCAATCCGCAAAAGCGGGGCGTCTGCACGCGCGTCTATACCACGACCCCGAAAAAGCCGAACTCGGCGCTGCGCAAGGTGGCCAAGGTTCGCCTGACCAACCAGCGCGAAGTCATCAGCTATATTCCGGGCGAAGGGCATAATCTGCAGGAGCACTCGGTGGTGCTGATCCGCGGCGGTCGTGTACGCGACCTTCCCGGCGTCCGTTACCACGTGCTGCGCGGCGTTCTCGACACGCAGGGCGTGAAGGACCGCAGGCAGAGCCGTTCGAAGTACGGCGCCAAGCGCCCCAAATAACTGATTGATCGAAGAGGTCTACCGATATGTCACGCCGTCGCCGTCCCGAAAAGCGGGAAATTCTGCCGGATCCCAAATTCGGAGATGTGGTCCTGTCCAAATTCATGAACAACCTGATGTATGACGGCAAGAAGTCCGTCGCCGAAGGTATCGTCTATGGCGCACTCGATCAGGTCGAAGCCAAATCCAAGGCCGATCCGATGCAGGTGTTCCATGACGCATTGAACAATATCAAGCCGGGTGTCGAGGTCCGCAGCCGCCGCGTCGGTGGCGCGACCTATCAGGTGCCGGTCGAGGTTCGCCCCGAGCGCGCCCAGGCGCTGGCCATCCGCTGGCTCATCGGCGCGGCCCGCGGTCGTGGTGAAAACACGATGGCGGCGCGCCTGTCGGGCGAGTTGATGGATGCGGCGAATAATCGCGGTAACGCCGTCAAGAAGCGCGAAGACACGCACAAGATGGCCGAAGCCAACCGCGCCTTCTCGCACTATCGCTGGTAGTCTTGGCGCTGGTAAAATTTAAACACTGACCCGCCGGTTCGATACCGGCAATGGAGCATAACAATGGCCCGCGATACCTCGATCGATATGTATCGGAATATCGGCATCATGGCACACATCGATGCCGGCAAGACGACCACGACCGAACGCATCCTCTATTACACCGGTAAGTCGTACAAGATCGGCGAAGTCCATGACGGCGCCGCGACGATGGAC
>JBCDDN010000045.1:0-30637 GCA_039180285.1 Pseudomonadota bacterium
CTCTCCCCCTCCCGACCTCCCATTCAGTATATCCTAGTGGGAGGTCGGGAGGGGGAGAGGGCCGGTGCCGCGCTCGACCGTCAGGTCGAGTCTGACAAATCGAAACCCGGTGCCGCGCCTGAGGCGAATGCCGAAGATCTGAGAAAGTCTGACAAAAACTGCCCGCTTGATCACCGGCGCTCTGCTGCCCAAATCAGCGCTATGGCGACACTGCACATCACCAAGCCGGCTGTGGGCTGCGATTCCATCAATCGCATCCGTGAGCGCCAGGCGCTGCGTGTCGCCAATGGCGAAGTCACGATCACAACCCGCTATCGCCCGACGCGCCACGAAGAACTGATCGGCGGTTCGCTATTCTGGATCATCAAGCATCGTCTCGTGGTGCGGCAGCGTATTTTGGGTTTCGTCGAAAGTGACGACGGGCGCTGGAATATCCGGCTCGACCCCAGGCTCATTCCGGTTCGCGCCCGGCCGAAGCGCGCCCATCAGGGCTGGCGCTATCTGAAGGGCCAGGATGCGCCCGCGGATTTCGATGGCGATGAGGACGGTATCGCCGAAATGCCGCCCAAGATGCTGAACGAGCTGGCGCGGCTGGGATTGGTTTAGAGAAATCTTTCGTCAGAACATTGCTGTCGCAACGTTGCGGGCTGGTGCGGCGATTTCCTGTCAAGGAAATTCCGACAAAAGAATCCGCGGCACTCGAGCGTCAGGTCGAGTCAGACAAACTAACGCCGGTTCAGGAAATTGCCGCAGTCCACCCGGCCCGATCCGACGCTGCGATCCGTGCAGGCGGCATTGCCGCCGACCGTCACGAAACCGTTGCCGACCGACGTAATATCGGCTTCGCGTTCCGCTGTGATCTCAACATTTCCGGGGCCGTTGACGCGTACCCTGAGATCGTCGACGGTAAGCGCAGCGGCCGATACCGTTCCCGGCCCCTCCACCGTCACCTGTCCGGTTTCCGCCCGCCCGGCGACTTCCATCACGCCGGCGCCGGTTACCGCCAGCGCCACATGATCGGCCTCGACGTCGCCAACCGAAAGCCGGCCATTGCCGCCCAGGCTCACGATCAGGCGTCCGCCCTCCATCCGATCGATCTCGAGATCGCCGGTACCGACGACGGTCGCCTGTTCGATCTGATGCGTGGTGAGATAGAGCGTCGCGGACTGATTCCGCCGCTCGCCGGGATAGCCGCCCCAATTGTTGGAGAGATTGCGCCGGACGCGCAGCGTGTTGCCGACGACCTGAACCGAAATCTCGTCGATGGCGCGCAAATCGCCTTCCGCCCGGGCCGAAGAACCGCGGCCGGTGGTGACGCGTACGACGAACGGCCCCTGCACCTGGATCCGATCGAACCCGGTGACCGAATATCCGCGCTGCGCGGCGGCGGCAGGTACGGTCAGCGTCAAAGCGATAATCGCCGTCGTCAGTCTTGCCATCATATCCGGGCTTCTCCCCATTCGACCCAGCCGGCCCATCGCGGCGATTTTTCCATATAGCCCTGATCTTGCTCGACAATGCTGAATCCCGCCTGAGCGACGGCCGATGTGACCGGGCGGGTCAGATGACAGCCGCCCCCGATCCGCTTCCATACAGGCTCGATGCGGCGCTGCCATTTGGCGACATCGGCATCGGGCGCGGCGCCATGTTCGCAGAATAGCAGCTGCCCGCCCGGTTTCAGCACGCGCCGGGCTTCGGCCAGCGATTGCGCGTGATCCTGTACCGAGCAGAGCGTGAAGGTGGCCAGCACCGTGTCGAACGCATCGTCGTCAAACGGCAGGTTCTCGGCGATACCTTCGGTAATATCGAACGGTACGCCTTCAGCCTTGGCCGCATCGTGCGCCCGGTCGAGCAGTCCCGGCGAGGGATCGACGCCTTTCACGCTCGTCACGCGTTCCGGATCGTAGAGCGCAAAATTTGCGCCGCCGCCGGCCCCCAGTTCGAGCACCCGACCGCTGGCCCGCGGTACGACTTTGGCGCGGCGCTTCATGATCGGCGGCTGCGTGCAGCAAAAGCCGATCAGGCGCGGTACGACATGTCTTTCCCAAAGCCCTGCCATGGCCAAACCGTGCCACGCATATGCCATTCTGCCCAGCGCTATTTACTTAAGCATTGACTTAATTAATCGAAGACTTAAATATAGTCGCATGGACAGATTCGCAGCATTGGGTGATTCGACGCGGCGCAGGATCGTCGGGCTTCTGTCCGAAGCCGATCGGCGCTCCGGCGACATCGCCGGCCATTTCGATACCAGTGCGCCCGCTATCTCCCAACATCTGAAAATCCTGCGCGATGCCGGAATGGTGAAGGTCGAGCGGCGCGGGCGCGAGCGGATTTACAGCCTCGATCCCGATGGGCTCGCGGCGATGGAAGACTGGGTCCGGGAGACCCGGCGCAAATGGAACGGCCGTCTCGACCGGCTGGCCGAACTGCTCGAAGAGGGAGACCAGACATGAAGGAAGAATTCGGCACCCAGTTGGAGAACGGCTCGCTTCGGTTCGTGCGCGACCTGCCCGGCCCGATAGACCGGGTCTGGGAATATTTGGTCGACCCGGAAAAGCGCGCCTTATGGTTCTGTGGTGGGGAGACCGGAGCGAAACCGGGCGATTCCTTCGTGATGAAATTCGATCATGAAGGTCTGACCGACGAACCGGTGCCTGATAGCCATGCCGGCCTGCGCGGCGGCGCGGAAATGGGCGCCAAGGTCATAACGCTGGACCCGCCCAACCTCTTCGTCTTCCGCTGGGACAATGACGGCAAGGAAACGCAAATCGAACTGAACGAGGCCGATGGCCGCGTCCGGCTCGTGTTGATTCAAACGCCTCCGGCCGAACTGGCTCAAGTCCAGGGCATGGCTTCGGGCTGGCAGGCGCATCTCGGATTGCTCATTGATCATCTCGCCGGCGATGCGCCGCGCGGTTTCTGGTCGGAGCATGAAGAAGCTATGCGCCATTATCGTGAGGCCGTCACCGCGGGCGCCTAATCGATCGATCGGACACCGAAAGGAAACGGATAATGCAAGAAGATTATGGAACGCAGTTGGAGAATGGCGCATTGCGTTTTGCCCGCGATCTGCCGGGCCCGATCGAGCGCGTTTGGGGGTATCTGGTCGATCCAGCGAAGCGCGCGCTATGGTTCTGCGGCGGGACGACCGGTTCCCAGCCCGGCGATCGCTACACGATGGCGTTCAATCACGATCATCTGTCGCACGAGCCCTTGCCCGAACGCTATGCCTCGATGCAGGGCGGGATCGACCTGGACGCGCAGATCATCGAGATCGAATCGCCCCATTTGCTGGTTTTCAAAGGCGTCAGCGAGGATCATTGGACCCGTATCGAGCTGTCCGAACAGGGCGACAGGGTGAGGCTCGTTCTGATTCAGTCACCGCCCACCGATTTCGCGGAGTTGTCCGACACGGCAGCCGGCTGGCATGCCCATCTCGGCATTCTGATTGATCAACTCGACGGCAAAAAACCGCGCGGCTTCTGGACCGATCATGAGGAGGCCGCCGCCTATTATCAGAAGACTCTGAAGCCGGCTAAGTAACCCAACCTGCGTTCGTCCCCCCTTTTTGGGGGATGAGCAACCGGTATCCCCCGGTTCATCACCTCTCGACCATGCTCTTATGGCACTGAAATGCGCGCGAAGCTTGCCAAGCCTTTCGGCATTGGACATGAACGCCCGGCATTGGTGCCAGAAGACGGAGAGGCGCAGGTGGAAAAGCTGATTATGTTGCTCGATCGAACGGCCGTGCTGTTCGTCGGTATTGCCGTGGGTGCGGTGATCGGCCTCGCCTTTCTGGGCAGCGGTGAGACCGGAGAAGCGGTTGCAAGCGCGCCGCCGCCGGTCGTCTTGGCCGACGAAAGCACGACGTCCGAAGCGGTGCCGGGCGAATGCGCGGTGCAGTTCAACCGCAGTCTGACCAACGCGCTTGCCGCGGGCGAACCCGTCCATATCGGCGTGTTCGGAGACAGTTTCGGCGACGGCCTCTGGGCAGCATTGTATCGCGGATTTCGCGGCGACGAGAATTTCGTCGTCCATCAGTTTGCGCGCCAATCGACGGGTTTCACCCGCTATCGCAGCCTCAATATCTTCGACGATATGACCGAAAGGCTTGACGAGCAGCCGGTCGATATTGCGGTTCTCTCGTTCGGGGCTAACGATACACAAGGTATCTATACCGGCAATTCCGGGGCGGCCTTCATGAGCGAGGAATGGCAGGGGATCGTTGGCGAGCGGATCGACGCGATCGTCCAGCTGCTGCGCGATCGCGGGGCCATCGTCTATTGGGTCGGCATGCCCAAGATGCGGCGCGAGACGTTTGACGCGCAGATTCAGCAGCAGAATGCGTTCTACGCCGCGCGTATGCGGCAGCTCGGCGTGCCCTTTATCGACACGGTTTCGCTGAGCGTCGATGAGGCCGGACAATATGCCGCCTATCTCCCCCATCCCGAAACCGGCGAACGCACGCTGGCTCGCGCCAATGACGGCATTCATATGACGGGCCAGGGTTACGGCTTCCTGACGCGCGGGCTTGAACAGCGGATCCGCGGCTATGTCGACAGCGCCCGGGCCGAGGCGATGCGCGAACGCGATCGACGCAACGCAGCCAATGACGACGATGCGGCAGGGCAAGCGGACGGATGAAGGCCGGTATTTTATTGGCGGCGCTGGCGGCGACCCAGTCCACGCCGGACGTCTGCACGGAAACCCTGTGCTATGCGGAAAATCTCGCGCCGTTTTTCGAGCAGCTGGCCGAAAGCGAGCGCGATCGCGGCGATCCCGTCCATATCATGCAAATCGGCGACAGCCATACGGCGGGCGATATGATCACCAACGGCTGGCGCGAGGAATTGCGGCGGCGGTACGGCCATGGCGGGCGCGGCGTGTTGGCCGCAGGGCGTCCCTATGGGGGCTATCTCACCTGGGGCGTGACGGCGTCGCAGACGAGCGGTTGGGAAGTGAATTCCTTCTTCGGCCGCGGCTATGCCAATTACGGGCGCCCGCTCGGCCTGTCGGGTTTCAGCCAGACGGCGCGGGCCGAGGGCGAGACGCTGGGGATCACGGCCGACACCCCGGACCAGGGGTTCAACCGGATCATCGTCTGCGCAATCAGTGAGCCGGGCGCAGGCACGCTGACGATGCGGCTCGGCTTCGAAACCGAGCGGTTCGCGCTGAATGCGCCTGCACGCGCGACCGTTTGCCGGACGATGGATAGCGACTATCCGCAACTCGGCGCATCGGTAACGACCGAGGATGATCGCATCGTGACGGTGACCTCCTTCGCGACGATGATGCGCGAGGGCGGCGTCACGCTCTCCAATCTTGGCGTCAGCGGGTCGCAATTCGTCCATGTCGGCCGGTCGACGGACGAAGTCGCCGCGGCGGAGCTAGCCGCCTATGCGCCCGATCTTCTGGTCATCGCATTCGGGACCAATGAAGGCTTTTCCCAGCAGCTGACGCCGTCCGAGTTCGAAGGCGATTTGCGTGTTCAGATCAATCGACTCCGTAGGCTTGCGGGCCGCGAAATCCCGGTCCTGCTGATCGGTGCGCCGGATGCCAATACGCGCAATCGGGGGCTCGCCGATAATTTCGGCACGCCGGTGCCCTGCGCCGATCCGCCGGGCGTCAATAGTGGTGCGCGGCCATGGTACACACCCACTTTGCTTGCCGAACTCAGGGACCGGCAGCGGCGTGTGGCGCGCGACATGGGATTGGCGTTCTGGGACTGGAACGCGGCCATGGGCGGGCGGTGCGGTGCGCATCGTTGGCGCAACCGGGAGCCGGCATTGATGCGCGGCGACCATGTTCATTTCAATCAGACCGGGGGCGCGAGGATCGGTCAAATGCTGTTTGCCGATCTCGAAAGAGCGGCAGCGGCGAGCAGCGAACGCTAACGCCCGGTGCTTTTCCCGACCCTAACTTTCGGGCTGTTCTTCCTGGCCGTCTATGTGATCGCATGGGCGCTCAAGGGCTCGAACGAATGGCGCAAGATATTCCTGCTGATCGCCAGCTGGTTCTTCTATGGCGCGTGGGACTGGCGCTTTGTCGCGCTGCTGATCCTGTCGGGCTTTCTCAACTGGGGCGCGGCGCGGCTGATCCTCTTCTACCAGGACGATCAGAAGCGCCGGAAACTCTTCCTCATTCTCGGCGTTATCGCGAATCTCTGCATTCTCGGCTGGTTCAAATATTACGGCTTTTTCATGGAGCAGTTCGCGGCGTTGCTCGCAGGGCTCGGTTGGGAGCGCGACCTTACCATCATGCAGGTCGTCCTGCCGGTCGGCATTTCCTTCTTCACCTTCCAGGGGATGAGCTACCTCATCGACATTTATCGCCGGCAGACCGAGCCGGCGCGCCTGCTCGACATGGTGCTGCTGATGAGCTTCTTCCCGCACCTCGTCGCAGGTCCGATCGTCCGCGCCTCCCACCTTATCCCGCAATTCCAGAGCGTGCCGAAGATGGATCGGGGTATGGCTGCGATGGGCCTGTTGCTGATCGTCTGGGGGCTGTTCAAGAAAGCCGTGATCGCCTCCTATCTCGCGACCGAATTCGTCGATCCGGTCTTCTTCGATCCTGGCGCGCATTCGAGCTTCGATCTGATCCTCGCGGCCTATGGTTATGCCGTGCAGATATATTGCGATTTCTCCGCCTATAGCGACATGGCGATCGGGCTCGCCGCATTGCTCGGCTATCGCTTCCCGCACAATTTCAACCAGCCCTACCGGGCGGCCTCGCTACAGGATTTCTGGCGGCGCTGGCATATCAGCCTGTCGAGCTGGCTGCGCGATTATCTCTATATCTCGCTGGGCGGCAGCCGGCATGGCCGCGCGCGGCTTTATTTCGCGCTGATGACGACGATGCTGCTCGGCGGCCTGTGGCACGGGGCGAACTGGAACTTCGTGATCTGGGGCGCGATCCATGGCGGCGTGCTCGTGATCGAGCGGGTATGGCGCGAATATCGGCCCGGGCATTGGCCGGCTCTACCGCCCGCAGCCGGGATCATCATCACCTTCCATATCGTGACATTGGCCTGGATATTCTTCCGCTCGGCGACCTTCGCCGACGCCAGCCAGTATCTGGTCGGCATCGCCGCGTTCGATTTTTCGACGACGACCCTGGCGCCGCTCGGCCTCGCGATGATCATCTTCGGCACGGCGCTCCATGCGTTGCCGCCCGATGCGATCCAGCGCGCGGCGGTCCGCGTCCGGACCCAGTCCGCCGCTCTGGTCGGCCTCGCGACGGGTGTCCTGATCCTCATCATCGACGCGATGCGGCCCGAAGGCGTCGAGCCATTCATCTATTATCAGTTTTAGGCGGAAAGGAGAGCGATGACCGATACCGACACACAGCTCGCCGAGCCTCCCGAAACGGCACCGCTGACCGGCCCGCATGGCGGAATGGACATGACTTCGCCCGTCGATTTGCCGCCATTCGAGGGTGAGGAAGGGAGCGGCTTGCTCTGGACGTCGATCGCGATCGCCGCGGCGATGGCGGTGCTCTTGCTTTTCAACGCCGCGGCGCTGCGCGGTTGGGCGTTCGAGCTTGCGCCGGGGCCCGAGAGCGAACGGGTGGTCGCGCTGACCGATGGCTGGTATCGGCAGACCGAACGGCTCTATCTTGATCGCCCCGTCGCGACGATGAGCGGTTGGTGGGACGCCGTCAAAGCGCTGCAGTTCGGGTCGGACGATGCGGATATGGTTGGCGCAAGGGTTGGCGACGATAGGAATGCGGAACCGCGCGCGGACGATTCCCACGGGCCCGGCTTTTCGGTCGAATAGAAAAGGCCGCCTCCTCGAAACGAGGAGACGGCCTCTGCGACCCGGAGAGAAGGGGGCAACTCTACCGGTAAAAGATATGGTCTTCGATTTGCGCCACACGCGGCCGCGACCGGTGGAAGCGCGGAGATACATAGGCTGCGTGATAGAAGACGGCATCGTCGATAACCGGATCGCTGATCCCGTTACGGGCATCGATCGCCACTTCCATCGCATTGGCCCAACGCTGATCGTCGCGCGACGGGTTGTACGCATTGGTATTGAAGAACTGGCCCCGTTGATGGGCGACATCGCAGATCGTGTTTGGGAAGCGTGGCGAATTGACGCGGTTCATTACAAGCTGCGCGACGGCAAGCTGCCCGGTCATCGACTGGTTGGCCGCCTCGTGGCGAACGATCTTGACCAGGCAGATCAGATCGGAATCGACCGTATCGTTGATCGCCGCTACCTGGACCGGCGCCGTTTCGGCTTCGGTCTCGTCTTCGGCAACCAGTTCGGCCGCGTCGTCGAGCAGGATGACCGGCTCGGCAACGTCGCCATCCTGAACGGGCAGTTCGGTGTCGACGCCGCCGGCCGCCAAAAGCTCGCCATCAACTTCGTCTAGAACTTCGGCGTCGCTTTCAAACGCGAAACCGGTCGCCATCGGGACCGCCGCAATCGCAGCGGCGGCGATGGCCGACATTCCAAAAATCACTCGTTTACGCCCAAAGGACATGAAAACTCCATCACGTGCGCCAAATGGCGCGGGCCTGCGCCAAAACCTACTCAAAACTATTTGCTGACCCGCTGTCGCATTTCACGGCTTGCAAGATACGCGCGCGTGCGACGCATCCGTGCCTTGTTGATCGCATATTTGTATTGTGCAGTGCAGCATTACAAGCATATTACGATGAGCTGTGGACCCAACACGACGACCTGCGCAACAAAATTACAAGAATTCCGTCAGCTATTTTCGCCTAAGCATTTGAAAAATATAGACCGTTAACCAGTTTTGAAATGAAACTTGATGAATTCTTCCTAAATATGGGCTTTCGCGGAAACGACTCGCCGATCGACCCGTCGCTCTGCTACTTTCGCGATGAGAATCGCGCGGGGGCGATTCCGGGGACTGGAAAAGAGGCATAATGATCCGTTCACATTATGGCATGCTGCTGACGGTTGCGGCGGTTGTCGGTATCGGCCTTGGATCCTGCACACCGGCTCTGACGGCCCCGGTATCGACACCCGTGCAGACGGGCCAATCTCCTGCGACGGACCAGCCCGTCACGACCGATCCCGATCAATCGCCGCCAGCCGCACCGGTTGCGCTGCCCGATCCCGCAGCCTCCGGTGCAACGGATGGTGTGGGGGCCGCGGCGCTCACCGACGGCCTGGACGAACCGCCCACCTATACAGTCATCGGTGTCGGCGACATAATGATGGGAAGCGACTGGCCCGAGCCCGGCATGGACCCGCGCGTCATACCGGGCGGCGATCCCGCCATGGTTATGGGCACGGACCTGGTCGAAATGTTCGGCGCCGCCGATGTCGTGTTCGGCAATTATGAAGGCACGATCCACTCGAGCGACGAGGATGCCAAGACCTGCGGTAACCCGGAATTCTGCTACGTCTTCCGCAGCCCGCCTTTCCACGCTGACTATCTGCGGCGTGCAGGTTTTACGCTAATGTCCCACGCCAATAATCATGCGCGCGATTTCGGCGAGAGTGGCCGGAACGCGACCATCGCCAACCTGACCCGCACCGGGATCGCCGTTGCGGGCGGCGATCGCGACGGTATGCGGATCGGTGTCCAGACACTGGAGGATGGCCGGCGTGTCGCGCTGGTCGCATTCGGCCACAATCCCGGTCTTCTCAGCGTGCACGATTATGCGCGCGTCGGCGAGATGGTACGTGCGGCCGACGCCCAGGCCGATATCGTGATGGTGTCCTGCCATATCGGCGCGGAGGGCGCCCGTTACGACCGGGTGACGCGCGAAACCGAAATCTATCTGGAAGAAGATCGCGGCAACCCCTTCCGCTTTGCGCGCACGGCGGTCGATGCCGGGGCCGATATCGTCTTCTGCCATGGACCGCATATTCCGCGCGCCGTGGAGGTCTATCAGGGCCGGTTCATCGCCTACAGCCTCGGCAATTTCTGGACCTATGGCCGGTTCAACGTGCGGGGCCATAATGGACTGGCGCCGATCGCCCGGCTCGAAGTGGATGGCGAAGGCGCGCTCGTCGCTGCGGAAATCGTCTCGGCGCGGCAGGATCGCCCTGGCGGCCCCTATATTGATCGCAGCAACGCCGCGGCCCAGCGGACCGCCGTGCTCACGGCGCGCGACTTTCCCGAAAGCCAAGTGCGGATCGACAGTACCGGCCGACTGAGCTGGCCCGGGAGTTAAGGCTTTTATTTGTCAGAATTTCCTTAGCAGGAAATCGCCGCTCCGGGATTAGGTTTGTCAGAACGTTGCTGACGCAACGTCGCCGCACCGCCCTCCGATGGCATCCAACGACGTTTCGCGCCGCCGGAGCCTGTGCCATCTCCGCCCACACCCCCTCCCGACCTCCCAACAGGGTACCATTAAATGGGAGGTCGGGAGGGGGTGTGGGCTGGCGCGGCGCTCGACCGACAGGTCGAGTCTGACAAACAAGAAGCCAGCCCGGCGCCCAAGCGAAGTGAAACTTTGGAAAATAGTGCCTTCTCGCTAGCCGCTCCGGCTTTCACCCGTGTCGAACTTGTCCCGGCGGCGGTTGCCGAACAGCATGCGACGTTCCAGCCGTTTGCCGAGCGCCGCATAATAGGCACCGAGAAAGGCGTGATCGTCTTCCTCTTCGCGCCACTCCCAACCGATCTTCCCGCGGATCGTCGCGGCGACATTCTCCTCGGTTTCGGGATTGCCCGCGCGCAGTACATTTTCGAGCGTCTGAAGTTCATATTCGCCATAGGCGTCGAGCTGTTCGTCGGTGAACGCAAACTCGCTCATTGTCTCGCCGTTCCCGCTGGCGAGATCCATTTCGAGTTTGCGGCGTGGCGCATGTACGACCCAGGTGCCCGCGACGATATCACCAACCCGAAGCCGATCCTTGTTGAACAGCGGAAAGAAGAGAAAAAGGCCGGCCCAGAGCAGGCCGATCAGAGCGATCAGGCCATCCACACCCTCGCCGCCGGACAGGAAGGAGAGCGGCAGGAATATCTCGATTTCGCGCATCAGGTTGCGCGCGATCACCGCGTCGGCGGTCAGCCGGCCGCCGTCCCGCGCGACGACCCGGAGGCCCACCGCACGTTTCCCGAGTGTCGCCGATCGCCGGCCGATCTCGAACGCGATGAAATAGAAGTTGCGCAACAGGAAGAAGCCCAGCAGCCAGAGCACGGCGACGAGTTCTACCCCCTCGATCGCTCCGGCCCCGATCGTGCCGATACCGGCGGATATGAGGATGATGGTGAACAGCACGAGGATCGCGACGAGCAGAAAGAAGTCGATCAAAAAGGCGCCGGCGCGCTGCCCGGCCGTACCGAGCCTCAACCGCAGATCGACCCCCTCGGGTGTGATCAGCGTGCGTTGCGTGCCGCCGGTTGGCACGGTAGCGCTAACGCCCGTCATGGCCCAGCCTCGGAATGTAGAAATACGCGCACCAAGTCGCGAACATCGCCGCGGCGATGCCGTAACGCGTCCAGTCGTCGGTAATCAGCTGGCGGCCGAAGCCTTCGAGCAGGCCGGCGAACATCAGCATCACGATCACGCCGATCATCGCGGTTGCGGCCGTGCGCCCCGCCCGGCGCGCAGCGGCCAACCGACTTTCCATGCCCGGAAAGATGATCTTCGTGCCGATATGGAGACCCGCCGCGCCCGCCAATATGATGGCGAACAGCTCGGTCGAGCCGTGAATGAGCAGCCAGCCGCCCAGCTCGAAGCCCAGGCCCCGCTCGACGAATAGCGACACGAACGCACCGAGGATCGCGCCGTTATAGACCATCAGCAATGCCGTCGGCACGCCGAAGGCGAAGCCCAGCGCAAAGGCGAAGATCGAGACTTGCGAGTTATGCGTGAAGAGATAGGTGGCGAACACGCCAAGCCCGTTTCGTCCGCCATCGTCGTATAATGTGGCGCGCAATGCCTCGGTCGTGGCGTCTGGCCCGCGTTCGCCGGCGAGGCCGCTTGGAATGATGGCGTTGAACCAGCTTGGGTCGGTGTTCACGAGAAGATAAGCGGCGATCGTCCCGGCCATCATCAGCGCAAAGGCCATGATCGTCTCGCGCCAGAGTCGGCGGACGGCGGTCGGCCAGTCGTCGGTGAAGAAGGCGGCCACGCGCTGACTCAGGCTGGTGCGGACGCCATAGACGAAGAAATAGGCGCGTGTGCACAGACCCTCCAGATAGGCGATCAGTGCCATATCGAGAGATGTCGCGCGCGCCACCGAAAGCGCCGACAGGGCGGAACGGTAGAGCACGGGCAGTTCGAGCAGATCCTCGTCGGAAAGCCTGCGTACCGATCCGCCTTCGGCGCGGCGCAGCAGCTCCTCGAGCCGCGCCCAATCCGCTTCGCGCTCCTCGCGAAACGTCGTGCTGCTGAAGATCGCCTGTTCGGCTACTTGTTCCATCAGAGCAGGCTCCGCCGCTTGAGGTCGATATAATTGGCCACGAGTCGCGTGCCGACTTCGTCATGGCCTGCTTCGAGAACATGCGCGCCCATCCGCTGCAGCCGGGCGATGACGATCGCTCGCTCGCGCAGCAGGGCATGTGCGGCCACGGCGCGCGATACGTCCGTCGAGTCCTCGGGTTTTTCATTGGCGAGCGCGGTCAACTCGGCGTCGCGGAGTACGACGAATAGCACGAGGTGACGGTCGAGCAGTCGGCCGGCCGCGCGCAGCATGAGTTCCGCGCTCGTCGGATCGGCGAAATCGGTAAAGACGACGACCAGCGAACGGCGATGGAGCTGCGCCGCCAATGTCGTGAGCGCAAGGGTGTAATTGCTCTCCTCCGGCGCATAATCGATATCGGCCGCCGTCCGTTGCAGCGTCGAGAAACCGCGCGTTCCCGCGACCGTCGGACTCGCGATCTGCGGCCGTCCGGCAAAGGCGAACAGGCTCGTCCGGTCGCCGGCCTTGAGCGCGACGTAAGCGGTGAGGAGCGCGGCCGATATCGCCCGGTCGATGCGGGGGAGCTCCGCTATGGGCTCGCACATCGTCCGCCCGGCATCGAGCGCGAAGACGATATGGTTATTGCGCTCGGTCCGATACTCCTTGGCCAGCAATTCGGTGTGGCGCGCGGATTGTTTCCAGTCGATCGTCCGGCGATCCATCCCGGGCTGAAACTCGGTCATCGAATCGAATTCGGTGCCGTCGCCGCGATCCATCTGGGCGATCAGGCCATAGGCGGCGTCGCGCAGATAGAGCTGGATGCCTTTATCCTGGACGAAGCCGATATCGGGCGTGATGAGAATTTCCGCGCCGAAAAAATCGCGTTTCTGAACCCAGGCGAGACCGAGCGGGCCGGTCCAGCGCGTCCACAGATGGCCGATCGTCGCCGTGCCGCGCCGGCTGGCGGTGAAGATCGTATCGATCTCGGCCTGACCGTCGATCATTCGCGCGCCGGCCCGGCGGCCGCCGCCCGCGTCGAGCTTCTCGTCCATGCTCAGCGCGATCTCGATATGACGCGGCGTATTGCGGCGATCGACTTCGCCGTCCGGACCGGAGAGGAAGCGCAGCCGACTGGTCACGGTAAACGGGCTGCCGACCCCGATCGTCGGCGGCTTGTCGAGCTCGGCGTCGAGCCGTTCGGCACGCTTGGCTGTAAGGGCATCGAGCAGGATCAGCGCTGCCATGATCGCGATCCAGATCAGCCCCAGATACCAATATTGGGGTATCACCACGCCGATCACGAGCGCAGCCGGCGCGCCGAGCGCGGTCAGGACGACGGATCGAGCGGTGGGATATATCATGTGCATGTCACCATGATGAACTTCACCGGGGCGCCTCGACCTGTTCGATCAGCCCGGCGACGATGCCGTCGGCGTCGCGCCCATCGATCTCGGCTGCCGCCGACAGGATAACGCGATGACGCAATACGGCCGGGGCGAGCGCTTTCACATCGTCGGGAATGACGTAGTCGCGCCCGTCCAGAGCGGCGGAGGAGCGTGCCGCACTCGCCAGCATCGCGGCGGCACGCGGGCTGGCCCCGGCGTCGAGATCGGCCGTTTCGCGCGTCGCGCGGATCAGCGCGACGATATAGTTGGTGACGTCCGGCACGAGCTTGACCGTGGCGACTGCCTCGATAGCGGCCGCGATCGCATCGCCATCGGCCTTGCACTCGATCTCGAAATCGCCCGCCTTGGGCGCGCCGAACCGGCTGCCGTGGACGGCGACGATCTTCTGTTCCTCCGCCTCGCTCGGATAACCGACGGCGAGCTTGAACAGAAACCGGTCGAGCTGGGCTTCGGGCAGAGGATAGACGCCCTGCTGCTCGATCGGGTTTTGCGTCGCCACCACCATGAAACGCTCCGACAGCCTGTGCGTCTCACCGTCGATCGTCACCGCACGTTCCTGCATCGCCTCGAGCAGCGCCGCCTGGCTCTTGGGCGGGGTGCGATTGATCTCGTCGGCAAGGAGCAGTTCGCAGAAGATCGGTCCACGGGTCAGTTTGAATTCGCTCGTCTGGAAGTTGAACAGGTTGGCGCCGATAATGTCGCTCGGCATCAGGTCCGGCGTAAACTGGATGCGCCCGAAATCGAGGCCCAGCGCGCGCGAAAAACATTGGGCGAGGAAGGTTTTGGCAGTACCCGGCGGCCCTTCGAGCAGGCAATGACCGGCCGAGAACAGCGCGATCAGCAGGTGATCGACGATCTCGTCCTGACCGACGATCGCCTTGGCGACCTCGCTATGGATGCTCTCGCCGAGCGGTTTGATGTCTTCAACCTTCATGGGTGACGGCCTTTCTCCAGTCGTACAGCGCCCTAGCGGCGTCGCGTATCTCTTGGCGGTTTTGCGCGCGATCGGCGGCAAGCGCCAGGGATGTGAATGTCGGCATGGTCTTGGGGCCCAGCCCGTCGAGCCAGCGGTCGAGCGCCTCGCCGTCGAGCTGCCGGGGATTGCCGATCGCCGCGAGGGCGGCGTCGCGCGTCATCGCGACATAGCGTTGGCTCGACAGATGCTCGCGCCGCGCCAGACGCAGTAACTCGGCGCTGTTGTCGACGAGCGCGCGCTTGCCGAAGGCGATGGCGCGGGGCGGGCGCAGGGCGGGGCCGAACCGGTACAGCGCCTGCAATCCGGCCAGCAACGCAGCAGCGAACAGACACAGGGTCAGCGCCAGAAAAGGCGGATCGAAGGCGAGCGTCAACAGGTTGCGCGATCCCCCGAAGCCGTTGGCCACGAGTTCGAAACGGTAGGGCCCCCGGTCGATATTCAATTCCTCGAGCAGCAACAGCGCCGCCCGGGCGCGATCGGGATCGGCCAGCACCTGGTTGTTGAGGAGGTCGGGATCCGAAAGAATATATATCTGCGTATTGTAGACATTGGCGAGGACGAACTCGTCCTTGCCCGTTTCCATCAGCGGTGTGAGATCGTCGCCCGCGATCGTCTGGAGATTGTCCGGCGCTGCGAACGTCACCTCGTTCAGCATCCCGCTCTGCAATCGCGTGCCGGCTGCAGTCTCACTGCCGGAAACGGTTATCCGCGCGATATCGGACAGCATATAGGCAACGCTCGTTCCGGCCCCAGACCCGACCCATTGCACCCTATCCCGTTCGCCATCGACCGGGAATGTCGCCCATTTGGGCAGAACGATCAGCAGCGGTCCCCAGCGGTCGTCGATAAGCTGGCGGACCCGGTCGACATTGCTGGTCGGCTCCAAGGTAAGGATCGTCAGGCCATTATTCTCCGTGATGTTCTCGTCCCGGATAAAGTCGACATCCGCGCCGGTCGTTTCGAGCAGATCGTGAATGCCCCGGAAACCGACGGCGGAGGTCGACAGCCCATGGGCTCGGCCATCGCGTCCGCTGCTCAGCTCCGGCGCATAGGCGGAGAGTATCAGGAAGGCCGCGAATCCGACGATTCCGGCAACGATCAGCAGGATGACCGTGCGCGTGCTGAAAGGCGAGGCCGTATCGCTCATGCCCAACTCTTCCCGAATGCGAACTGCTCATAGGCGGATCGCGCTTCCGTCCAGCCCTGCTCGTTGACCGGGCGGGTCGCGAATATGCCGCGCTCCACGACCCGCGCGATCGCGGTAAAGGCCGAACGGGCGGGGGGCGGCAAGGCTTCGGCGGCGGCGATATCCCGGCTGGTCAGCGCCGGCTGGAGGAAATCGGGCAGCCGTTCCTCGATATCCGCGATGCTGCGAAACAGGAGCAGATGCGCGGCTTCGGCATAGCGGCCCTGCTGCGCCAGCGCATCCGCTTCCCCGAGCAGGCCATGTGCCGCCCGCGCTTCGGGCCGCCAGAGTTCTCGGTCTTCCGCCTCTTCGACGGCTTTGGGCCGGTCGCCGAGCCGGCGATATAGGGCCCGCCCGACACTGAACAGGATCAAGGCACCGATCCCGACCACGAAAACCCAGAAAATCGCCTGCCAGAAGGGGCCGAGCGTTTCGAGCCATTCGAGCAAGCGCAACAGCCAATCCGGCGGATCGGCCTCGGGCACTTCGAAGCGCGACATCTCCGTCTGAAACCGTTCGCTTTCAACCAGATCGCCATAGGCAGAGTCGAAATCCTGCTTATTCTCATTTGCGATCGGCGGTGCCGCTGCCGTCATGAAATGCCTATTCCCCTCGCGACCGGGGCCTGCATACCGTGCCGGTTCGGCCATGGCGAGGGTGGACTTTTCGGAGGCTTTGCGAAAGTCTGGGTTTGCGGGCGGCAGGAGAAGCAGACAGAATAGGGACGGCGCATGGTATCGGAGGCGGGAACATATCCGCGTTTCAGTTTCAGCAAGACGGTTTCCGACCTGTTCGGGAGCATCGGACGAAACTTCCTCATATTGGCTGTATTGGCCATGCTGTTATCCGGTCTGCCCAACGCCATATATGCCGGTGTGGCACTGCAGAGCCTCGGCCTGTTCGTCAACGCCCAATCCGTTTTCTCCGGCGGTTTGCTGGATGTCTTTACGCCCACCTTCGTGATCGGCTGGCTGGTGACGATCTGCGGTGCCGTCGCGGCGCAAGCCGGCATGACGGCCGTGGTACTTGGCGATCTGCGCGGAAAACCGTTGGATTTTGCCGCCGCCTTCGCGGCCGCCCTGCGCTATTTTCTACCCGTGTTCGGTATCACCATAGTCTATTACCTCGCCGCGGCGTCCGTCATCGCGCTACCAATGCTGGCGATTTTCGGTCTGGTGGCAGGCGCGGCCGGTGGTATCGGCGCCGCATTTTCGGCCGTCATTCTGTTGTTCCTGGTGATCGTGCCGCTGCTACTGTTCATCGTTATCGTCTGGATCGCGGCGGTTCCGGCGGCGATCGAGGAGCGGATAACGATCTTTGCGAGCCTGGGGCGCAGCTGGTCGCTGACGAGCGGGCACCGCTGGAAGATATTGGGGATGATCATCATCTATCTGTTCGTCGTGATGATGGTGTCGAGCGCCATCAGTGCGGCGACGATGCCGATCATGATGGCCGATCCGGCGATGACGAATTCGCTGGACGGGATGACGCCTTTCATGATCGCCCAATCCTTTCTCGGTGCGCTGACTCTGATCATTACCTATCCGGCGCTCGCCGCGATCTACGTCAATCTGCGCGCGGCCAAGGAAGGGTTCGGCGATGAAAGCGTCGCCGATATTTTCGAATAGGTCGAAACGGTTTTGGACGCGGATGCGTTCTCGCGATATGGACGGCTCGCATTCGATCAGGAGATACAGATGAAATTGGGATCGCTTAAGGGCGGCCGGGACGGAAAGCTCGTTGTCGTCAGCCATGATCTCGCCTGGTGCGCGGACGCGTCGCATATCGCACCGACCCTGCAGGCCGCGCTCGACGAGTGGGAAACGATCGCGCCGCAGCTCGAAAATCTGGCGACCGATCTCGCCCATGACGTTATCCCCAAGGAGCGGTTTCACGAGCGCGATGCCGCCTCGCCGCTGCCGCGCGCCTATCAATGGGCGGACGGCTCGGCCTATGTGAATCACGTTGTGCTCGTGCGAAAGGCGCGCGGCGCCGAGATCCCGGACAGTTTCTGGGAAGATCCGTTGATGTATCAGGGCGGCTCGGACGGCTTTATCGGGCCGCGCGATCCGATTCCCTTGCCGGACGAGGAATGGGGCTGCGATCTCGAGGCCGAGATCGTCGTCGTCACCGGCGATGTGGCGCAGGGCGCGAGCCGAGAGGAGGCGCTGAACGCGATCCGGCTGGTCGGGCTGGTCAACGATGTAAGCCTGCGCAACCTGATCCCGGCGGAACTCGGCAAGGGCTTCGGCTTCGTTCAGTCGAAGCCGGCCAGCGCCTTCTCGCCGGTCTTCGTGACGCCGGACGAGCTTCTTAACTGGCAGGACGGCAAGCTGCACGGCCCGCTGATGGTGGACCTCAACGGCAAGCCGTTCGGCCGTGCCGATGCGGGCGAGGATATGACCTTCGATTTCGGGACGCTCGTCGCGCATCTCGCCAAGACGCGCAGCCTCGTCGCCGGTTCGATCATCGGTTCGGGCACCGTGTCCAACCGCGATGAGGATGGCGGACCCGGCAAGCCGATCGATCAAGGCGGCCGTGGCTATAGCTGCCTCGCCGAAGTCCGGATGGTCGAGAAGATCCTCCACGGCGAAATGAAGACGCCCTTCCTCTCGCATGGCGATACCGTGCGCATCTGGATGGAGGACGAACATGGCCACGCGACGTTCGGCACGATCGAGCAGGAAGTCGTGAAGGCATAATTCTCGCCTTCTATTTTTCCAATTTCTACAACTATCACACCATATCTGAGGAGCCCCGTCTGTGCCGTTTGAACTCAATCGTCGACAAGCGTTGAAATGGAGCGGTGGGATGATCGCCGCCACCGCCGCTCCCTTGGCTGCCTTTGCGCAGTCCAGGGAATCTTGGATTCCGGACGCGCAAACCGAAGAAGCGTTGATCGCCGCGATGCGCGAATATCGCGTGCCCGGCGTGAGCCTCGCCATCATCGAAGATGGTGCGCTGGCCTGGCAGAAGGGCTATGGCGTTACGAATATCGAAACCGGAAGCCCGGTCACCGAGGCGACGCTGTTTCAGGCGGCGTCGCTCACAAAGCCGCTCTTCGTCTATGTCGTCATGAAACTGATCGACGAGGGTCGGATCGGGTTCGACGACCGGCTTGCCGATTTTTACCGGCCCGCCGACTATGTGGCGAGCGACTGGAACGCCGCGATCACGGTGCGGCACGTCCTTACTCACCGGACCGGCCTGCCCAACTGGCGGCCTGCGGACGATGAGAATGCCGTCCTTCAGCCTGCCTTCGCGCCGGGCACGGCCTATTCCTATTCGGGCGAAGCGTTCCATTGGCTGCAACAGGTGTGCGAGACGATTACCGGCCTCGGATTGCACGATCTGGTCGCCGAATATCTGTTCGCGCCGGCGGGGCTTTCGGACATGGCGATGACCTGGCTGCCGGGCCGCGATGCGCGCGAGGTCTATGGTCATGTCGTTGGCGAGGACGGGGAGGCAGCGCTTTCCGATCTGCAATTCGCGCGCGAACAGGGGTGGCGCCTGCATGAGGTCGCCCGGCGCTGGGATAGGCCGATCACGAGCTGGACGTCGGCGGACCTGAACGCCGCGCATGCCGTGATGCGGCCGCACACCCATCCGCGTCTTGCCGACCGCCCTTTATGGCGCGTGAACCGGCCAGGATCGGCCTTTATCGACAGCGCGTCCAGTCTGCGCACGACGCCGGGCGATTATGCGAAGTTCCTGACCCTGATGATGCCGGGCCGCGCGCGGCGCCGATCGGAAATCTCGGAGGAATTGCGGCAGATGATGCTCACGACGCGATCCGAGGTATCGGAAAACGGTCCGAACCGCCCTGTCGGTTACGGTTGGACTCTCGAGCCACGCAACGGCGGCGTCGCCTATGACCATTGGGGTTTTAACGCCGGCCAATATATCTCGATGGGACTCGGCGATACGGCCAATCGGCGCGGCATCGTTATCATGACCAACGGATCGCAGGGTAACCGTTTCATGGATCATATCGGTCCGATACTCACCGGCATCGGTTATCGGAGCTTCGTCTGACGGCGGTCAGCGTTCGAACCGGCTTTTCGGCCCTAACGCCGCGTCCAGGTCTGCGATTGGCAGATAATGCCGCCGAGCACGCAGCCCGTGACGCGCAGCGTGCCGTTGCGATTCAGGCGGAGGCGGGCATTGTAGCTGCGGCCATTTTCCGGATCGTAGATCTGGCCATGGCGATACTGACCCCGGTCGAGCCGGAAGCCGGTGAGTACTCGTACGCCCTCGATCGGGCGGTTGCGTAGATTGGGGTCGGGATTGTTTACGTCGCGCTGACCTTCTTCGACATCGACGAGAATGCGCGCGATCCGGCCGCAGATATTCGATCCGCACGGCGCGATGGCGATGATCGCGCGATTATCTTCCGTCAACCAGTTGCCGGTGATGTTCGATTGGGCGGCGGCGGGCGCGGCGTGGAAAGCCATCATGGCGAGGCAAAGGCCGGCAAGGCGCGAAAGGAATGTCATCACCATCTCCAGAATTTTCAGTCGGCAATTGTCGCATTGCGCCTAGCCCGATTCACTTTCCTGCACTAGTGCCGCTTATCTGCATTGCCGATGAACGGAGGGGGCGGAATGAGCGCAAATGAGTGGGTGATCGGCGTTATCGGCGGTTCGGGGCTATATGCGATCGATGCCCTGGAAAACGCCCAGTCTATCCGGGTCGATAGCCCTTGGGGCGAAGCGTCGGACGAACTGGTGATCGGAGAGATTGCCGGCAAGCGTTTCGTCTTTCTGCCGCGCCACGGCAAGGGTCATCGCATCCCGCCGAGCGAGCTCAATTTTCGCGCGAATATCGATGTGCTGAAGCGCGCGGGCTGCACCGACATGCTCTCGCTCTCGGCAGTCGGATCACTGCGCGAAGACCTGCCACCGGGGAAGTTCGTGATCGTCGACCAATTCATCGACCGTACCTTCGCGCGCGAGAAAAGCTTTTTCGGCACCGGGCTGGTCGCGCATGTGTCCATGGCCGATCCGGTCTGTCCGAGCTTCTCGGACCGGGCCGAGGCGGCCGCGAAAGCCGCGGGCGCCGATGTGCATCGCGGCGCGACCTATCTCGCGATGGAAGGCCCGCAATTTTCCGCGCGCGCGGAAAGCGAGCTGTACCGCCAATGGGGTTGCGACGTGATCGGGATGACGGCGATGCCCGAGGCCAAGCTCGCGCGCGAGGCGGAGCTGCCCTATGCGCTCGTCGCGATGGTGACGGATTACGATTGCTGGCGCGACGGCGAAGACCATGTCGAGGTGCACGACATTCTTGCCACCCTGTCGGCCAATGCCGATATGGCCGCGCGCACGGTCGTCGAGTTCGCCAAGGCGTTGCCCGACAGAAGGCCCGCCAACCCGCTGGATACAGTACTCGACATCTCGATCATCACCGCGCCCGATGCGCGCGATCCGGCGATGCTGGCAAAGCTCGACGCGGTCGGGAAGCGCGTGTTCGGGGAGCGGTAGTTGAGAGACGTGCTTCGTCAGGCTCAGCACTTTCGCCGTATGGATAGGCGTATGTCACGCCGTTAGCCCTGAGCTTGTCGAAGGGCGTTTTTCATTTGTAGAGCAGGGTCATGCCGTTCTGGACTTACATGCTCCGGTGCGCGGACGACAGTTTCTATGTCGGACACACTGACGATCTGGAGCGGCGGATGGGCCAGCATCAAAGCGGCCACTTCACCGGTTACACCTACAAGAGAAGGCCGGTTGAATTCGTTTAGAGTGAAAACTTCCAAACGCGGTTGGAGGCCCTAGAAGTCGAAAAGCAGATCAAGGGCTGGCGGCGCGAGAAAAAAGCAGGCTTTGGCAGACGGTGATTGGGAGTTGTTGTCCGAGCTATCGAAACCGTCGGTTTCCAGCCGATAAACGCCCTTCGACAAGCTCAGGGCTAACGGAGTTTGATTACACCGTGCAGCTCGCGCCGCCGAGCACGCAGAAGCGGGCGCAATGGGGATGGTTTAGCGATACGTCACGGCTCGCCTCGGCCAGCGTCTCGCCCATCTGGAAGTCTTCGCCATAGGGCAGCAGCGTGCAAGCGGTGACCATCGGCCGCGCCGCGCCCTTATGTTTGACAACCATCCGGCTCGACGCGCACATCACACTCTTCGGGTCGACGTCGAGAATACCCCAACAGGCGGTCGTGATCTCCGGCACGTCGGCGCTCGCATCCATTTCGGGGAACAGGACAAGTCGCGCCGGATCGGCCGCGTCGATCCGGATGCCGGTCTCGACGAACAGCGCCCTATAACCCTTACGCGCCATCGCATCGTCTTCATGTGCGAGATGCCGGCCGGCGACGGCGATCGAGAAGCCATTGTCGGACAGCCATCGTAGCCCGGCGACGCCCTTGGCCCAGCTATTCGGTCCACGCTCGGCTTCGTGCGCGGCCTGCGTGTGATGATCGAGGCTGACGCGGAACGTCATCCGTTCGCCATAGCGTGCGTTCAGACCGAGCAGCGCCTCTTCGAAACGCTGCATCGGCCGCATCGCATTGGTCAGCACCAGCACTGCGAACCCGCGTGCAAGGCAGGTTTCGAGCATCAGCACCATATCGCGGTTCATGAAGGGCTCGCCGCCGGTAAAGCCGATCTCGCGCGTGCCGAGCCTGTCCCGTTCGATCTCGTCGAGATAGGTCTCGACCTCGGCCAGCGTCAGATAGACGAGCGCGTCATTGGTCGGCGAACTTTCGATATAGCAGCTCTTACAGGCGAGGTTGCACAACGTGCCCGTGTTGAACCAGAGCGTTTCCAACTTTTCGAGTCCAACCGTCGCGCGCGGCTCGCCCTTGGCCGTGACCGCGGGATCGCGGAACTTGGTCGGATCGAGCGGTGCGGCATCGGCGATTTCGAAAGGCGAGGGGCCTTCTAGCGGCTGGGTAGCGATGGCGGGATATCCTTAAATGGTTCGCGCTCCTGCGAAGGCAGGAGCCCAGGGCCGCGAAAACATGCGCTAGCCACCCTGGATTCCTGCCTACGCAGGAATACGGGTCACAGCAAATATTTGGCGCGGAAACGTGCCCATCGTTTCGGCAGGCCACCGAATATCGTCGGCTCCCAGATTGCGAAACCGGCCTGCTTGGAAATGTCCGAGCGCGTCGGATAGGGGACGATCGCGCCGCCGATGGCGAAAGCATTGGCCTTGCCGCCGATCGCGAGGCTCCAGGGCAAGAGGAACTCGCCCGCATGTGGACCGACGACCGTCGCGCCCAGCACTTTCTTGCCCTTGCGGATGATCTTCAGAAAACCCTCGAATTCATTCTCGGCCCGCGCCCGGTCGTTTTCAGCGAACTCTTGCTTCGTCACCGCGACCTTGTCGCCATATTTCTCGCGCGCCTGCGCTTCGGTCATGCCGACATGGCCAAGCTCGGGATCGCTATAGGTGACCCAGGGAAGCGCCGAATAATCGGCCTTTCCCGACAGACCTAGCGCGATCTGCAGTATGACGAGCGAACCTTCATAGCCCGAAGCATGGGTGAAGCGCGGGCCGACCCGGCAATCGCCGATTGCATAGATTTTCTTGTTGGTCGTGCGGCGGCGCGCATCGACTGCGATACCGCGCGGGCTCCATTCAATCCCGCCATTTTCGAGGCCGAAGCCGGCAAAGTCGCAGGTGCGGCCCGTTGCGACGAGCAGATGGGTTGCGTCCACCGGATCGCCGTTGTCGGTTTCGACGCGGATGCCGGTCTCGGTTTCGGATACCCGCACGACGTTCGTACTCTCGCGAATATCGACGCCCTCGGCGCGGAACCGGTCGACGACGATTTTCGCGGCTTCTGGATCATCCTTGTCCATCACTTTTCCGCGTTGGATGACGGTGACTTGGCTACCGAGCCGGCGGAAACTCTGTGCCATCTCCATGCCGATCGGGCCACCGCCCATGATCGCCAGATGATCGGGGCGTTCGGTCAGGCCGAAAATCGTCTCGTTTGTGAGGTACGGTACGTCTTCGATACCTTCGACCGGCGGGATGAACGGTTTGGAGCCGATGGCGAGCACGATGCGCGGCGCTTTCAGCGTCTGCCCATTGATCTCGATGGTCGAACCGTCGATCATCTTTGCGGTTCCGCGGATCACCTCGACGCCGAATTCTTCTTCGAAACGTTCCTGCGAGTCGTCCACGGCGATGGCTTCGATTGCACCCTGCACATGATCGTGCACGGCCTGGAAATCGATCTCCGGCTCGACATCGGTGATGCCATATTTGGCGTTCTCGCGCATTTCTTGAGCGCGTCGCGCGGCCGTGATCAGCGCCTTGGAGGGTACGCAGCCCGTATTCAGGCAATCGCCGCCCATCGGGCCTTTCTCGATGAGCGCGACTTTCAGCCCGAATTGGGCGCAGCCGCCCGCCGCCGTGAGGCCCGCCGATCCGGCGCCGATTACGATTACGTCATGGGTGCGTTTCATGATGCCTGTTCCCTGTCTCTGTCACGTCCCTGTGCGTCGCGCCCTGATGCCGCGATGTCTCGACCGGGCTTTTCGGGAAGGTGGCGATAAAGGTTACAATCGCGGTGCATTTGTGTAACCGATCTCCAGCCTGTTCCGAAACCCTTTGCAACAGTCATTCCCGCCGGAGACACGCTTTGAACATCGAGAATAGCCGCGACTATTACGGGCAGGTGCTACAGGGCTCCACCGATCTGAAAACGGACGCCTGCTGTACGATCGAGGCGCCGGCACTGGAGGTTCGCGAGGCGCTCGCCCATGTCCATCCCGATGTGAAGGCGCGCTATTATGGTTGCGGCCTGATCGCGCCCGAAGCGGCTCGGGGCATGCGCATCCTCGATCTCGGTAGCGGATCCGGGCAGGACGCCTATCTGCTGGCGCAGCTCGCCGGACCCGAGGGCAGCGTCGTCGGCGTCGATACGACGCCCGAACAGCTCGCCGTCGCGCGCGAACATCTCGATTGGCATGCCGAGCGGTTCGGCTATCGCAATGTCGATTTCGTCGAGGGCGATATCGAACAGCTCGATACGCTGGGTCTCGAGCCTGCGAGCTTCGACATCATCGTCTCGAACTGCGTCATCAACCTCGTCGCCGACAAGGCCAAGGTGTTCCGCGACGCGCATGCGCTGCTAAAGCCCGGCGGCGAATTCTACTTTTCGGACGTCTATGCCGAGCGCCGCGTGCCGGAGCCGCTGCGGGCCGATCCGGTACTGCACGGCGAGTGCCTGTCCGGGGCGCTCTATTGGGGCGATTTCGACATGCTCGCCAAGGACGCGGGTTTTCGCGATCCGCGTCTCGTAACCGACCGGCCGCTCGCTATCGGCGACCCGGCGGTCGCCGAGAAGGTGGACGGCATCCGCTTCTTCTCCGCCACCTATCGGCTGTTCAAGCTCGATCGCCTGGAGCCCGCCTGCGAGGATTATGGCCAGGCCGTGCGCTACAAGGGTACGATCCCCGGCCATGAACGCGCCTTTACGCTGGACGGCCATCACGTTGTCGAAAAGGGTCGGATGTTTGCTGTGTGCGGCAATACTTGGCGGATGCTAGCCGATACGCGCTTCGCCGAGCATTTCGAATTTTTTGGCGATTTCTCGACCCATTACGGCATATTCCCCGGCTGCGGCGATCTGATGCCCTTCGATGCCGCGCCGGCGGGCGACGCGGTGTCGGGTTGCTGCTGATTTGCCCTGCTTTCTGATAACCGGGGCGGCAGGGTTGCTCGGCGGCGAGATATCGGCCGCACTCGCCGATCGGGGCCATCGTGTGATCGGCCTTGTCCGCAAGAATCGGTTCGTTTTACGCGGCGAGGGCGAGCGGTTACCGACCGCCGATTGGGAAGGCGACGCGCCGGCGCCCGGCGAAATTCGGCTCGTCCAGGGCGATGTCCGCGATCCGCGGCTTGGTCTCGGACCGGCCGCCTATGCGCGGCTGGCGGAGCAGGTCGATTGTATCGTCCATTGCGCCGCGATCGTCCAGTTCGACGCCAACCCGGATATTTACGAGGCGGTCAATGTTCATGGGACCGGCCATGTCTTGGATCTCGCACGGGCGAAGTCCGGCGATCCGGCAGCATTCGTTCAGGTGAGCACGGCCTATGTCTGCGGTCAGCGGGACGGACCGATCGCCGAAGACGATGCACGCCGGCCTGAACGCTTCTCCAATCCCTATGAAGCGAGCAAGTTCGCCGGCGAGGCATTGGTCCGGCAGGCCATGGCGGACGGGTTGCGTGCCGCTATCGCGCGTCCGAGCATCGTCGTCGGGCGATCGGGCGACGGTGTGATCGCCGGATTCGACACCATCTATATGGCCTTCAAATTGCTCGCCGAGGGCCGAATCCGGACGATCCCTTCGACCCCGGACGCGACGTTGAACTTCGTTCCGCTCGATCATGCCGTAAATGGAATCGCAACTATTGCGGAGCGGATCGACGAAGCGACGGGCCGCACCTTTCATCTTGTCGCGGGCGCGCCGATGCCGGTCGCCGATTTTTTCGCGCTGGTCCGCCAATATCCACAATTCTCCAACCCTGAGCAGATATCGCCGGAGCAATTCGATCCGGCGATGCTCTCGCCAATCGAGCAACGTTTCCATCGCCGGGTCGCGGCGCTATACACCAGCTATTTTCAGCGCAATCCGCTGTTTTCAGAAGATAATATGAGAGCCCTTATGGGGGTTGGTGGGCCTGATGCCGACCGGGCGCTGATGCGGCGCCAGATCGATTTTGCGGTTCGCGCGGGTTTCCTGCCATCCGAGTCGGTTCCCGCCTGAAAACACCGCTCGGCGCGACGAAGCAGAATCAGGACCAATTTGGGACGGCCGAAACGGTTATCCACAAACACGGTCAAGCCTTTTGGTTAATCTTCACAAGAAACTGCCGATCCGGTCGAACTTAACCTTTTTTTTAGGGTAAACGGCCTTTCCATCACCCGGCCGCCAAGCCATAAATACGCCCCATAGTCGATGATTAACGCGAAGGCGGTTTTTCCGTGAGTGCACCATTCCGGTTCCCCAGATTTTTCGTAACGGCGCCCAGCCCGTGCCCCTACCTGTCCGGGAAGACCGAGCGGAAAGTCTTTACCGAATTGCGCGGCCCGCATGCCGCCGAGCTGAACGAGGCGCTGGGCCGGATCGGGTTCCGGCGGAGCCAATCGGTCGCCTATCGGCCGAGCTGTGCGGGGTGCCAGGCCTGTGTTTCGGTGCGCGTGATCGCCACCGAGTTCCGGCCCAACGCAACCCAGCGCCGGTTGATGCGCCGCCACGGCGATCTCGAAGTCAGCGCCTGCGAAGCCTGGACCACCGAAGAGCAGTTCTCGCTGCTGCGCCGCTATCTCAACGTCCGCCATCCCGATGGCGGAATGCACGACATGGACGAGATGGATTTCGCCGATATGGTCGAGCAGACGCCGGTCGATACGTTTATGATCGAATATCGCGAACCGAGCGTCGGCGGCGCGCCGGGACGGCTCGTCGGTGCCTGCCTCACCGATCGTCAGTCGGACGGTCTGTCGATGATTTACAGCTTCTTCGATCCCGAGCATCCCGAGCGTAACGGTCTCGGCAATTACATCATCCTCGATCATATCGTGCACGCCGCCAAGGCCGGCCTGCCCTATGTCTATCTCGGCTATTGGGTCGAGGGCGCGCCGCGGATGCGGTACAAAGTCCGCTATCGCCCGCTCGAAAGGCTGACGCCCAAAGGCTGGGAAGCGTTCGAACCGGGGGTCGCAGAGGGCGGGGCCACGGCAAGATTGCCGGTTACCGCCAAATAGAGCGGCGCAAGCGCTAGCTCTCGCTTTCCATGAAGGGCGGCATCGGGATCGCGGCGCGCGCTTCGGCGAGCGCCACGGCCCATTGCGACGACAGCATGTTGAAGTAGGAATCCGTTTCCTCGATCCGGCGGAACTGGGCGGGCTTGTCGTCCCCGGCGGGCAATATGGCGAGATCGAGTGGCCGCCCAACGCTGAGATTGGACCGCATCGTCGAATCGAAGGAGACGAGGCCGGTTTTCACCGCGTCGTCGAGCGGCGTTTCATATTCGAGCGCGCGATCGAGAATGGGCTTGCCATATTTGGTCTCGCCGATCTGCATGAACGGCCGGTCCGGCTGGCAGCTGATGAAATTGCCTTCCTTGTAGATATGGAAGAGCCGCAGGGGCCGGCCCTTGAACCGGCCGCCAAGCAGCATCGAACCGGAGAAGCTGTACTGGCTGTCTTCGCCGGCCGCGTCCTTGATATCGTCGCGCGCGCTGTGGAGCGCCTCGCCGACCAGACCCGCCACCCGGTGCATATTAGGCATGTCCGACAGGAAACGCGGGCCATCGCCGTCGTCATCTTCCTGAAGCCCTTCGTTGAGCCGTGCGAATGCCGATTGGGTGACCGAAAGATTACCGGCCGTGCAGGCGATGATCGTCCGGTCCTCATTCTGCTCCAGAATGTGAAGCTTCTTGTAGGAGGAGATGTTGTCGACACCGGCATTGGTGCGCGTGTCGGCGATCATCACAAGCCCGTCTTTCAACAACATTCCAAGGCAATAGGTCATGCGAATCCGATGATAATGGCCGAAGGATATGCGCGTAGCGGGGAAGGTGAGTGCCGAAAAGCCCGTATTTCAGCGAAGATGTGGATCAGGCGGCGCCGGTATCGGCCCTAATTCTGGTTCTGGTCTCGCGCCTGGGTCACGCGGACATCGACCGAAAGCGTCTCGCCGCCGCCGCCGATCCGGCGGCCGGCGACCGGCGCGGCATCGCGATAGTCGAGGCCGCAGGCCACCCGGACATAGGCGTCGTCGGGGCTGATCCCATTGGCGGGATCGAAGCCGGTCCAGCCGATCGACGGCAGACAGGCTTCGGCCCAGGCATGGCTGGCTTCCTGCTGCTCTTCGCCGTCGCGGCGGAACAGGTGACCCGAGATGTAGCGGGCCGGAATGCCCATGGATCGCGCGGCGGCACAGAAGATATGGGCATGATCCTGACACACGCCTCGGTTCGCGGCAAAGGCGGTCGCCGCATCGCGTTCTACGGCGTCGAGGGTCGGTTCGAACCGGATTTCGTCGAGCAGCCGGCTCATCAGCAAATGCATCCGGTCGAGCGGGTCGCGCTTCGTTCGCTTGATATCCGTGGCAAATTTCCGGATCGCCTTGTCGGCCCGGCTGAGCCGGGTGTCGCGGAGGAAGACCTCGGCCGGCAGGCGCTCGGACGAATCCTCAACGACGCCCGAGCGGTTATCGGTCAGCACTTCACCCGATACGCGAAGCTCGACCTCTTCCACCGGGCCGTCGATATAGAGCATGGTGACCCGATTGCCGAAGCCGTCGCGATGGCCGCGCAGCTTGGCGTCGCAATCGACGTCGATATGCCATTTGACGACATGCTGGGCCGCAAAGTCGACCGGCGTCACGCGCAGCAGCTGGACGAGCCGCCGTTGCGGCTCGCTGAACGCATAGTCCGTGCGATGATCGATATGGAGGCGCATCGAGGTCTTGGCCCTAATCGAACCGGAACTGTCGGGTAATGGCTTGGGAGAGCAAACGGTTTTCCTCGATAAAGGCCTGAAGATATTCGTGCAGGCCACCGGTGATGATCTCGCGGATGCCTGTCGCACCGATCCGCTGCTGTCGCAACCGCGCCATCCGGTCCGCCTCGCCCTGGAAACCGGTCAGACGGCCGAGGCCGGCCAACAGCGTGACGGTTTCATCGACAGTCGCCGCGATCGACCGTGGCAGTTCACGCCGCAGGATCAGCATGTCGAGGACGTTGCGGGCCGAAAGGCCATCCCTATAGAGCCAGCGGAACGCGGTATTGGCGGAGACTGTCTGGAGGATCGTTCCCCATTGATCGCGGTCCACCAGCCCACCGACTTCCTCTCCTTCGGGCAGGATGATGTGATATTTGACGTCGATCAGCCGGGCAGTGTTGTCGGTACGCTCGATGCTTTCGCCCAGCATCAGGAAATAGAAGCTTTCCTGCCGCAACATGCGGTGGAGCGCGCCTTCGAACCCGCGATTTTCGGCGATCAGCGCTTCGAGCAGGTTGATCGTCCTCTGGGCGCTGCCGACCGCGCTTCGGCCTTCGATGCCGAGCCAGGCGCGGTTGATCGACTCCCATCCTTCTCGGGTCAGCGCGGTGCGGACGGCACGGGCATTCATCCGCGCATTGTACAGGCAGTTGCGGATCGAATTGGGATTGTCCTTCGAAAAAGTCAGATAGTTGGCGACGTTGCTCGGGGTGATCGACTCGCCGGTTTGCCCGAAATCATGGCGTGCGGCGGCCACCGATAACGCGCTCTCCCAAGCGCCCTCGCCGGCCGGTCTGGCGGACAGTGCGTCGAGCCGGACCGTTGCCTCGACCAGGCGCGCGGTGAATTCGGCGCGCTCCATATAGCGGCCGATCCAGTAGAGATAGGAGGCGGTGCGCGCGAGCATCAGTCGATCGGCTCTGGCTGTTCGCTGTCGGGGCGCAACACCAGGCTGTCCTTGGTGCCCCCGCCCTGGCTCGAATTGACGACGAGCGATCCTTCGCGCAGCGCGACGCGGGTCAATCCACCGGGCACCGTAGTGACCCTTCGGCCGTCGGACAGGCAGAAGGGGCGGAAATCGACGTGCCGACCCTTGATGCCCTTTTCGGTCAGCGTCGGAACGGTCGAGAGCGCGAGAGTCGGCTGGGCGATATACCCGTCCGGATCGGCCTTCAGCGCGGTGCGGAGTGATGATGCTGTTTTATGGTAGAGTCAGCTGTTATGCAGGGTTAGGAGGAATCCCACCTCATGCTCCAGTTTA
>JBCDDN010000046.1:0-29962 GCA_039180285.1 Pseudomonadota bacterium
CGGAGGGGTTGGTAGGAGAGGCTAAATATGACGGCGCAATACAGGCTAGAATATGCCCGCATTTCCTTAGCCCGCATTGCTTGCATCTTGAGCCTCTCCTACCAACAGCGGCGGCGTAGGTAACGGGTCCCGTCCCTAAGCCTCCGGGCCGGGCGCGTCAACGAGCGGATGACGGGCATTGACGAGCGCCACGAGCCGGGCGCTATCGACATGGGTGTAAATCTGCGTCGTCGCGATATCGGCATGGCCGAGCAGCGTCTGCAACGTCCTGAGGTCCGCGCCGCCCTCCAACAGATGCGTGGCGAAGGCGTGACGCAGGACATGCGGGCTGACGCGGTCGGGCGGAATGCCGGCCTTTGCGGCCAGTTCCTTGACCAGCTGATAGAGCCTGATCCGGCTAAGATGGCTCTTGCCGGACGGAAAGAGCCAGCGCGCGTCTTCGGGAACATGTGCACGCCACCGGTCGACCGCATCGAGAGCGCGATCCGAAATCGGGACGAGCCGCTCCTTGCCGCCCTTGCCGGTGAGGATCAGGAACGGCGAACCCCGGCGGACGGCGCCGCGCGGCAAGGCGACCAGTTCGCTCGCTCGCATGCCCGATCCGTAGAGCAGTTCGATCAGGGCCGCCATTCGGACCGCCAGCGGTTTTCCGGTGGCGATCTCGCGCTCCAGCGTATCGAAGATCCGGCCGATATCGGCATGGCTCAACGTTTTGGGCAGCGATCGCGCCGATCCCGGCCGCGGTAGCGCTTCCGAGGGATCGTCGCTCCGCAGCCGCTCATCGGCCAGAAAACCGAAAAACCGGCGAAGTGCCGCCGATTTCCGGGCGACGGTCGACCGCGCCAGGTTCGCCCAATCGGCGCTCAACCGTTCGAGATCGGCCCGTTTTGCATCCGCCAGTCCGCCTTCGAGAGCAGCGGACGCGCCGCGCAGATCGGCTTCATAAGCGGCCAGCGTATTGCGCGCCGCGCCCGCTTCGGCGGCCAGCATTTCGAGAAACCGGGCGATCAGGCGCGCGTCGTCGCCGGGCGGCTGGGCGATGCGGTCGCTCGCCACCGGATCAGGCGCGGGTGATGGCTTCGGCGGCGATCATCCGGGCTTCGGGTTCGCGTCCGGCCAGGCGATAGGCGCGTACGATATGGTAGAGGTGGCGCGGCGGGATGCCGGCCCAGCTATCGGACTGCATGCCGATCGCCGAAATCAGGGCGACGAGACCTGCGCGCCGGCCGCGGGCGACCCGTTCGAGCTGGCGCGACCAGATATCTTCGCGGGCCAACCCGAGATTGAACGTGCGGTCGGCATCGCCGATCTCATCCGCGTCGAGCCGCCCGAGCCCGGCCAGCGCCGCCGCCAGCAATCGGGCCCGGTGGCGTCCGTCCGACCCCGCATCGTCGGCATAATTCTCGACCCGCTCGAAATCGACATCGAGGACCGGTTGCGGTGCACCGACAGCCAGCAGCGCCCAGGCTTCGTCATTGTCGGCATCGTCCACCACCGAGGCCCAGCGCGCCGCCTGGATATCGAGCCCCGCCGTCATCATCGCGCCGATCAGATGGTGGGCCGAATCCGCCAGATCGGCGGTCGGCCGGATGCGCGCCGCGGCACGTGCGGTCAGGATCAAACCGGCATAGCGGCCATCCGGTCCGTCGTCCTCGGTCCAGAGCGTTTCCATCGCACCGACACGCCCGCCCTCATCGGGATCGACATAGGCGGAGCGGAGAAAATCGGTGGTCGATCCGGGAATGGCCGACGGATCGAGTTCGGCCAGAAGTGCGCTGTACATGGTAACGAGCGACTGGTTGGAAAACACGCCGAGCACCGCCGCGGTCCGCGCCGGCGCAATCCGGTCCGCCAAATCGATCGTCGGCGTGCGGGCGCGCCATGCGGCGACCTGACGGCCGGCGGCGCTATATAGCTCGTCCGGAATCTCCACACCCGTCGCGCTGGCCATACCGAAGCGCCATGCATTGAGCTGTTCGACGCCGGTCCAGTCGATCGGAACCGCTTGCGCGCTGCCCCCGGCGTTCACCGCGCGATCGCCGAGCCGCATATCGAAACCGTTGGTCAACTCGGCATTGCGGACACTCGCCATCTGCGCGGTCGCCCGGGCACTTTCGCCGCCGAGGCCCGCGCAGATCGCGTCCGCCATGATCCAGGCCGGCGATTCCGCGCTCCGCCGCGCCCCGCTCACCAACGGACAGAAACTCGCCAGATCGGCGGTGGCAAGCCCGGTCTGCATCGCGACCGCGTAAAGCTTGGGTGTATGCCGATCACTGTCGACACGCTGGACGAGCATCCGGGCCCCGTCCGCCTCGCCCATTCTCAGGAGCAGCCAGGCGCGTTCGGCCACCCAGTCCGGCGCGACAACGCCATCGGGCGTCGGAATTCGGCTCAGCAAGGCACGGCGGAGGCTGATATGCATCCAGCGCGAGGGCCCCGGCGCATCCAGTTCGCGCATCAGGCGCGACAGATAACGCCCGTCCGCGCCGTCAAACGCGTTTTCGCCATAGCCGCCATTGTCCGCCGTCAGCGGGCCGACCATCGTGAGCGAGCGCCGGGCCTGGGGCGGCAGTTCATATTCGGGCGGGATGTCCTCGAACGCCAGATCGAGACCGGTAACGTCGAACTCGTCGATATCGCCTTCGCTCTCCAGTGCGAAGTCGCGACCGGCGGGTCGCGGCACCGGCGCCGATGGAGCCGGTCCCGAGGGCGCCGCAGGAGCCGGGGTCGCCGCGGGAGGAGGCGGTGGTGGCGGTGGCGCGGGCGGCACGGGATCGCCGAACCCTTCCGGAAGCAACGATTCCGGAGCGTCCTGCCCGAACGCCGGCACGATCAGCGCATAGGCGCTGGCACCGATCCCCAAAGCTATGAGCGAGCTAGTTTTCCAGCGCTTCATCGGCCACCGGTTCTTCGATCAATTGCGGTTCGACCTCGGTGTCTATCGTAGAAAGATAATAGATGAAAACCACCAGACCCACCAAAAAAAAGAGGAGGAGCAAGAGCGAACGCGACATATGCGACAGTTACCTTATTATGACCAGCGCTCTTGCGAGCTTTTGCTGCGACCGGGCAGACTGTTTATACCCCTATTTCCATGACGCCTAGCCCATCCCAAAATTCCCCACCGACCGCGATAAAATCCCATATCGACAAGCCGATAGTGCTGATCGGGCTGATGGGCGTCGGCAAATCGACCATCGGCCGACGGCTCGCAAACCGCCTCGATCTGCCATTTGTCGACTCGGACGACGAGATCGAGGCCGCCGCCGGAATGAAGGTCGGCGAGCTTTTCGAGAATTATGGCGAGGACTATTTCCGGGACGGCGAACGCCGCGTCATCGCCCGGTTGATGGACGGTTCGATCAAGGTAATCGCGACCGGCGGCGGCGCGTTCGTCAACACCCAAACCCGCGAACTGATCCTCAAAGAGGCCACCGCCGTCTGGCTGGATGCGGATATCGACATCCTCGCCGAACGCGTCTCGCGCCGCGATACCCGCCCCCTGGTGCGCGACAGTGATCCCAAAATCGTGCTTTCCGAACTGGCCGCGAAGCGCAATCGCTATTATTCGCAAGCGCCGATCCATGTGCAAAGCGGCGACGGCGCGCATGAAGATACCGTCGATCGCATTTTGGAGGCCCTCGCCAAATGACCGTCGTTCCCGTCGCATTGGGCGACCGCAGTTACGATATCCGGATCGCCGACGGGTTGCTCGACGATGCGTTGGACGCGCTCACGCCGTTCATCGCGCGCGATCGCCTGATCGTCGTGACGGATGAGACGGTTGCCGCATTGCAACTGCCCCGGCTCGAGGCGGTCCTCGACCGCGCCGGCATCGCCGCGCATGTCGTCACCCTTCCCGCGGGAGAAGGGACGAAGAGTTGGGAACAGCTCGAAGCACTAACCGACCGCTTGCTCGCCCTGGAAGTCGAGCGCGGCGATCATATCGTGGCGCTGGGCGGCGGGGTGATCGGGGATCTTGCCGGGTTTGCCGCAGCCATCGTCAAACGCGGCTGCGGCTTCGTGCAGATTCCGACCACCCTGCTCGCTCAGGTCGACAGTTCGGTCGGCGGTAAAACGGCGATCAACAGCCGCGCGGGCAAGAATCTGATCGGCGCCTTCCATCAACCGGGCATGGTGCTGATCGATCCGTCCGTGCTCGACACATTACCGCCGCGCGAGGTGCGGGCGGGCTATGCGGAAGTCGTCAAATATGGCCTGATCGACGACGCCGATTTTTTCGACTGGTGCGAGGGCCATGGCGTGGATGTGCTGGCCGGAGACCGCGCCGCGCAGATCGAGGCGATCCGGCGCAGCGTAACCGCAAAGGCGCGGATCGTCGGCGAGGACGAAACCGAACGGACCGGACGGCGCGCGCTGCTCAATCTGGGTCACACATTCGGCCATGCTCTCGAAGCCGAAACCGGCTTTTCGGATGCGCTGTTGCACGGCGAAGCCGTGGCGGCTGGGATCGTGCTGGCTTTCCGTTATTCCGCCCGTACCGGGCTGTGCAGCGATGCCGATGCCCAACGGGTATCCGCGCATTTCGCGACGACCGGCCTTCCCGACGGGCTTGCCGCGGCCGGCGTCGACGCCGATGGCGCCCGGCTCGTCGCCCATATGCGGCACGACAAGAAAATGGAGGGCGGCACCCTCCCCTTCCTACTGGCGCGCGGGATCGGGGAGACGTTTCTCGCCCGCGACGTCGATCTGGACGATGTGGCGGCGTTTCTGGATGGGGCGCCCTAGATCTCGATTAATCCGACTGTCATTACGAGGAGCCGCAAGGCGAGGCGGCAATCCAGAGTCGCGAAGCGCATCTCCTGTTGCTCTGGATTGCTTCGCTACGCCCGCAATGACGATAATGACGATGGTGCAAAATTCCCCGCTGATTCTAGCGCGGTTCGGTCCCGTCGAAATCGAGCGATTCCGGTCCGCCGAAACTCATTTCTGCGCCCGCGTACATGCTCCCCTCTTTCCGTTGCAGGGCCAGCCGGTCGTAATCGCGTTTGCGATACTCCTCTTCCACCCGATCAATCAGGCTTTCGTCGAGATTGATCCGCTCCATCGCGGTGCGCGCCATCGTGATAGCCGATTCCAGCACTTCGCGGAACGTGCCGTCGATATCCTGATCGCCCAGCTCCAGCGCATGACGGCGATCAAACAGGCGGGCGAAGATTTTCGCATCGGGAAACGCCATGCGGATCGCGTCGAGCCGATCCGCGTTCAATTCCGTCCCGTCGTTGCAGAACAGGATCGCCCGCGCCTCGTCTCCACCGGCCTCGCGCAGCAGATCGACCCGCAAGCCGTCGCCATAATAGACTTTGCGGCCGAACTCGCCGGACAGGTCGATCTGATCGGGCTTCGAATCGATCAGCGTGACCGGGATATTGGCGCCCATCAGCATTTGCGACACGGTTTGCCCGAACCGGCCATGGCCGACGACGATCGCACCGGGTGACGGCGCGTCTTCCGGGCCGTCCAGATCGTCGCGCGTCGATGCCTTCACGCCGCCGAAGCGTTTGGCCAGCGCCATCAGGAACGGCGTCGTCGCCATCGAAAGCGTCACCACCGCGCCGAACAGGCTCGATGCGGCACCGGTGACGAGCAAGGCCCGCTCGGCCTCCGCGAACAGGACGAACGCGAATTCGCCGCCCTGGCTGAGCAACAGGCCCATGACGAAGGCCGACCGCGCCTTGACGCCGAAAGCCATTGCAAGGCCCGATATGATCGCGACCTTGGTCGCCACCAATGCGGCGGCCATGCCGATAACGAACAGCGGCTGGGCGAGCACGACACCGACGTCGAGCATCATCCCGACGGCGAGGAAGAACAGCCCGAGCAGGATCGAACGGAACGGATCGACATCGGCTTCCAGCTCGTGCCGATAGGGAGAATCGGCGAGCATCACGCCCGCGACGAACGCGCCGAGCGCCATAGACAGGCCGAGCGAATCCATCAGCGCCGCCGCGGCGAACACCGTGAAGAGGCCGGTCACGATGAATAGCTCGCGCTCGGCGAAGCGGCCGACCAGAGCGAGCAACGGATTGAGGATGAACCGCCCGGCAAAGACGAGGCCGACGATGGCGACCACCGCGTAGATAGCCAGCAGCCAGCCGGGCGCCGCGCCCGGATCGGCCGGCGCGCGCGAGAGGACGGCGACGAGCGTGAGCAGTGGAACGATGGACAGGTCCTGGAACAGCAGAACCGAAAAGGCCCGCTCGCCCAGCGGCGTATTGAGCCGCCCTTCGGACTGGAGCAGCGGCAGGACCTGCGCCGTGGACGACAAGGCGAGGGCCATACCGATGGCGATCGCCGCGGCGATCGTGAAACTCGTGCCGAGCAGAACGAGCCCGGTGATCGCGACGCCGCACACCACGACCTGCAACAGTCCGAGCCCGAAGATATCCCGGCGCAACCGCCAGAGCCGCGCCGGCGCGAGTTCGAGGCCGACGAGGAAGAGCAGCAGCACGATCCCGATCTCGGCGACCGCCAATATCGATTCTCCGCTGTCGATCAGCCCGAGCCCGAACGGCCCGACACAGATACCGGCGATCAGATAGCCGAGAACGGCGCCGAGCCCGAGCCGCCGGAACAGCAGGACGAACGCCAACGCCGCACCAAGCAGAATGAAGCCGTCGAGCAGCAGTTCGCCGGTTACGCCATGGGCGCCACCATGCGCATCGCCGGCTTGTTCCCCGGCCATCAGGCGGCGATCCGCGCTTGGCCCGCGGCGTCGGCCACCGCCTCGAATGCAAGCCGGATCGATGCATGACGAGCCTTGTGCGGGATGGCCGGCGCGAAGATTTCGAGGCCCGGCCATGGACCGGGATCGGCGCGCGCGCCGCTCAGAAAGCCGGTCAACGCATCGCGTGCATCGGCGAGTTCATCGGCGCGCTTGCCGACCGCGTGCCGCGCCATCAGAGCCGCCGACGCCTGGCCGAGCGCGCACGCGCGAACCTCCAATCCCAGTGCGGCGACCCGGCCGTCCCCATCCATCCGTACATCGACGATCACCCGGCTGCCGCAGACCGGCGAGCGTTTCTCGATCGTGACATGCGGCGCGTCCAGCCGCTCTTGGTGCGGAATCTCGGTCGCGAGTCGCAGAATCTCGGCATTGTAGAGCGTGGCGGCCATCCGCCCGATTTAATCGGTTCTCGCGCAAATACCAGCGAGCGCTTCGGCTCATTGAGTCTCGTCCTCGCGCTCGCGGCGCAGTTCCACGAAATCGATGATCGCCCGGCCACTAGCGTTGAGCAGCGGGAAGGTCCGCGACTCCCGCATCCAGCCGGGACGCTCGGCGGCGCTGCCATACGCGATATCGGTCGCGAGATTGGCGAGCAGGAACAGCAATGTGATCGCGATCAGCCCTTTGACCGCCCCGAACCCGATGCCGAGTATCCGGTCGAACGGTCCGATGATCGATTCCCGCACCCCGATGCCGAGCTTGCGGCCGATAAACCGGCTCGCGAAGAATACTCCGCCGAACACCAGCGCGAAGGCGAGCACCGGCGCCGCGCCACCTTCGCCGACGAAGCCCCCAAGAAACATCGTCGCCTCGCCGTGAAACAGCCGGAGCGCGATCACCCCGAACAGCCAGGACAGCAGAGTCATCACCTCATAGGTGAAACCGCGCATGAACCCCCGGATCGCGCCACCGCCAACCAGAATCAATACGATCGCATCGAGTGCAGTCATGCGTGCCCGCTAAGCGCGGTCCAGCAAATGGTCAACCAAGGCCCGCAGCGCGGAAAAGCCCTGCAGCGTCATCCCGCTCTCGCGGCTCTCGACCGCGGAGGGCAACAGGGCTCGGGCGAAACCGAGTTTGGACGCCTCGCGCAACCGCAAGCCGGCATGGGACACGGTGCGCACTTCGCCGGACAGCGATATCTCGCCAAAGGCCACGGTGTCGGCCGCGATCGGCCGTTCGGCGAGGGCGGAAATCAGGGCCGCGGCAACCGCGAGATCGGCGGCCGGATCGGCCACGCGATAGCCGCCCGCCACGTTGAGATAGACTTCCGATGTCGAAAAACTGAGCCCGCAGCGCGCCTCGAGCACGGCGAGAATCATGGCGAGCCTCCCCGAATCCCAGCCGACTACGGCGCGGCGCGGCGTCGCCCCGCTCGCCAGCCGCACGACTAGCGCCTGGATCTCGACCAGCACCGGCCGCGTTCCCTCGAGCGCGGGAAAGACCACGGCGCCGCTGACATCGTCCTGCCGATTGGTGAGAAAGAGGGAGGACGGGTTCGCAACCTCCTCGAGCCCCGCCTCGGCCATGGCGAACACGCCGATCTCGTCCGTGCCGCCGAACCGGTTCTTGATCGCCCGCAATATCCGATATTGATGGCTGCGCTCGCCTTCGAAACTCAGCACCGTATCGACCATATGTTCGAGCACGCGGGGACCGGCGATCGCGCCGTCCTTCGTCACATGGCCGACCAGCACCAGCGCCGTGCCGCGTTCCTTGGCGAAGCGAATCAGCTCCTGCGCCGATGCCCGTACCTGGCTGACCGTGCCCGGCGCACCCTCGATCAGGTCGCTATGCATGGTCTGGATGGAATCGATGATCAGCAGTGCCGGCGGCTTGTCGCCGCCCAATGTCGTCAGAATGTCGCGCACCGATGTAGCGGCGGCGAGCTGCATCGGCGCATCGCCCAGGCCCAGCCGGCGGGCGCGCAGCCGGATCTGGTCGGCCGCCTCCTCGCCCGAAATATAGGTGACGTCACGCCCGGCCCCGGCAACGATGGCGCAGGCCTGGAGCAGCAGGGTCGACTTGCCGATGCCCGGATCGCCGCCGAGCAAGGTCGCCGACCCCTCGACGAGCCCGCCGCCGAGCGCGCGATCGAGCTCGGCGATCCCCGTCCCGATCCGTTCCGGCAAGGCGATATCGGCATCGAGCCCGACCAGATCGACCGTCTTCCCACCGGATTGCAGATTATGCTTGGCCTGAAATGGCGTCACGACGCCGCCCGCATCCTCGACCAGCGTATTCCATTCCCCACAATCCGCGCACTGGCCCTGCCATTTCGACGCGACCGACCCGCAGGACTGGCAGACATAGCGTTTCTTTGCTTTGGCCATGACGGTCTCTTAGCGAGAACAAAAGGGGAATACTAGAGATCATGTGCGTCAACGCTTATGTCATTCCCGCGAAGGCGGGAATCCAGTTCCAACGCCCGATCTGGATTCCCGCCTTCGCGGGAATGACGAAGTCAGGATTCGATCTGGCTAAGCACGTCCGCCGCAAACACTGAAAGCGTGTCATCGCGCGCACCCATCACGATAATCCGGTCGCCCGGCTTGGCCAGTTCCGCCAGCTTGGCGCCGCTCTCCGTCCGCGCCGGGATATGCATGGCCGTCCGCCCCGCCTGCGTGACGCCGTCGACGATGGCATCACTGCCGACGCTACGGTCCGTCGTCCCGCCAAAATAGACTGGATCGCAAAGGATTAGAAGATCTTCTTCAGAGAGATTATCGGCAAAACAAGCGATCAATTCCGGTCCCATCTTTCTGAGCGGGCCATAGCCGTGCGGCTGGAAGAAGACGAGAAGACGGCCGGGAAAGGCGTGGAGCGTTTTGAGGGTCGCGGCGATCTTGTCCGGATTGTGCCCGAAATCGTCGATGACCGTGACGTCGCCCGCCGTTCCGACAATCTCGAACCTTCGGCGAAGCCCTTGAAACCGGCCGATCGCAGCCGCCGCATCGGCCAACGGTACATCGCAGGCCCGGGCCGCGGCCAGCGCGGCCAACGCGTTGGCGGCATTGTGCCGCCCGGGTATGGCGAGCCGGACGGGCTGCGTTTCGCCCTTTTCGGTGACGTCAAACGTTACGGACAGCGGCGCCTCCACGAGGTTGCCACCCCGCAAATCGGTATCGGCGTCGAAACCGAAGGAATAGAGGGCGTCCGGCGATAGTCCTTGGGCAAGCAGCGCGCTTTCTTCATCGTCCAGATTGACGATCGCCCGCCCCGCCCGCGTCAGAAATCCGCCGAACAGCGTGCGCAGCTCGTCGATCGATTTGTGATCGAGCGAGATATTGTTGAGGATAGCGATATCGGGCGCGTAAAGCGTGATCGAGCCGTCGCTCTCATCGACCTCGCTGACAAAGGCGTCGCCCTGGCCCACCAGCGCGCTGGCGAAGGGCGTGTCGTCCGATACGAAATTTTTCATCACCGCGCCGTTCATCACGGTCGGATCACGGCCGCAATCGTGCAGGATCCAGCCGATCATCCCGGTCACCGTCGATTTGCCGCTGGTGCCCGCGACGCCGATCGAGAGCGACGCGGCGTTGAACAGCCCAGCGAGCAATTCCGGCCGGGTCATCCGGGCCAGCCCCAATTCGCGTGACGCCATGACGTCAGGCACGGTGTCCTCCACGGCAGCAGAGGCGACAAGTATCTGATCATTATCGGTTAATCCGCTGCCGTCCTGCGGAAAGAGCGCGATATCCTGGGCCCGCAGCCATTCGAACTTGTCCGCCGTCCGCCCCTGGTCGAGCGCACGATCGGATCCGGACACCGCGAAACCACGGCCGCGCAAGATGCTGGCCAGCGGCAGCATCCCGCTTCCGCCGATCCCGCAAAAGAAATAGGATTTGTCCTTTGTCATCGCGCCTCGCTATGGGGAGCGGCGCGGTTTTTCAATTTCAGAAAGGCGTCGGGTGGGAAAAAAAGCGATGCGGATCGGCATTGTCGCGGCCAGCTCGCCCTTCTCGCGAGAGACGGCAGGCCGCGTCCAGCGGCTCGCTCAGGCGCTTTTTCCGAATAATCCACCCGAACTGATCGTTCACCCCAACAGCGTTTTGAAACACGGCCATTTCGCCGGCAGCGATGCCCAGCGCACCGCCGCCTTTCTCGATATCGCCAACGATCCGGCGTTAGACGCGCTCTGGTTCGCGCGGGGCGGCTATGGCGCCTGCCGGATCGCGGCAAATGCGCTCGACGAACTGAAGCCCGCCGCCAAAGCCAAAACCTATCTCGGTTACAGCGATGCCGGGGTGCTGCTCGCAGGGCTTTACGCGGCCGGATATCGGGTCGCCCATGGACCGATGTGCCAGGATATCATGCGCGACGGCGGAGAAGCGGCGGTCGAGCGGGCCCTGCGCTGGTTGGTCGATGGCGATCGCGAAACGCTGGAACCGTCGCTCGAAGATGGCCGCCCGGCTGCCGCTTTCAACATGATCACGCTCAGTCAGATACTCGGCACGCCGCTCCAGCCCGACCTTACAGGCCATGTCATAATGCTTGAGGAAGTATCTGAATATCTCTATAAAATTGACCGGACTATTCACCATATCACAGCCAATACCGAGATCCGGAAAATCGCCGGTATCCGGCTCGGCCGATGCAGCGACATCATCGAAAACGATATGGATTTCGGGATGACGGCCGAACAGATCGTGCGGCATTGGTGTGAGAGTGCCGGTATCGCCTATCTCGGCCCAGCCGATATCGGGCATGACGCGGCAAACAGGATCGTACCGTTCGGAATTTGAGAATGCTCGGAAAACGGCCCAAAGATTTACCACTATTTAACCATGTTGGGAGACAAAAGGTGGCAGCGCGGCAGTGACGACGGGGAGCGGAATCGTGGCGGATATGAGTATCGAGGATACGCTCGATAGCGGCAGAGACGCGTCGCTTCGCCGATCCCTCGCCGAAGCCCAGGCATTCGTCTGCTCCTTCACCGCCGATTCCGCCTTTGACGGCGCGGAGCCCGACTGGGCAAGACTGACCGGACAATCGCAATCCGAATATCGCGGCCATGGCTGGATGGACGCGATCCATCCCGACGATATCGAAACCACGAAACGCGAATGGCAGGTCGCCCATAAAGGCCGGCACCAGTTTCTGCGCACCCACCGGATACGCAACCGGGACGGCGATTGGCGGCGGGTCGCGATCAAGGCCGTGCCGCAATGCGGCGAAGACGGCACGATCGAATCCTGGACGGCGCTGCACGCCGATATCACCGACCTTCGGCCCAATAGCCGGGAGAAGGTTATCCCGCTCCACGGCGCCGACCTCCCTCCCCTCGAATATTCCGCGATTATGAGCCAGCTCGGCGAAGGCGTTATCGTCACCGACGCTCTCGGCCAGATCATTTTCGTCAACGATGCGGCGGTAAAGCTGCACGGCGTCAAGAATCTCGAGATCGACCCGGAAGATTATTCGGACAGCTATCATCTGTTCACGGTCGATGGCGCGCCCTATCCGCCGCTCGAACTGCCGCTGGCCCGGGCCGTCCTCCAAGGCGAAACGGTCGTCGACGCGCGCTGGCGGATCCGGCGACCCGACGGCACCGAGATACTGGCGATGGGAACCGCGCAACCGCTGTTCGATTCGGAAGGCAGCCAGGCCGGCGGCGTGCTGACCATGCGCGACGACACGGCCCGCCATGCCGCCGAAGAACAGCTCGCGCTGCTCAACGAAACGCTCGAAACCCGGATCGCCGAAGCGTTAGAAGAACGCGCGATTACCGAAGAAGCGCTGCACCAAGCCCAGAAAATGGAAGCGGTCGGTCAATTGACGGGCGGCATCGCGCACGACTTCAACAATCTGCTGACCGTCGTATCGGGCAGCATTCAGCTGCTCGAACTGCGCCTCAAGAACCATGGCGACGAGAAAGTCGAACGCCATCTCGAAAATATCAGTGCCGCCGCCAAACGCGCCGCCGCGCTGACCCAGCGCCTGCTCGCCTTTTCACGCCGCCAGTCGCTGGCGCCGCACCCGACCGATCTCAACGCCCTGATCGACGATGTCGGCGATATGATCCAGCGGACGATCGGCGAGGACGTCATCTTCGATTCGATCCTCGAGAAGGATATCGCGCCGGTCTTCGTCGATCGCCACCAGCTCGAAAATGTCTTGCTCAACCTCGCGCTCAACGCCCGCGACGCGATGCGGGAGGGCGGGCAGCTCTGGTTCAAGACCCAGGGCTGCCGGATCGAGGAGAACGATCCGAACCTGATAGCCGGCGACTATGCGGTGATATCGGTCATCGACACCGGATGCGGTATGGATGAGGAAACGATCGCCCATGCCTTCGAACCGTTTTTCACAACCAAGGAAGTCGGCAAGGGAACCGGTCTCGGGCTCTCGATGATCTACGGCTTCGCCAAACAGTCCGGCGGACATGTCGAAATTTCGTCCGAGCTCGATATCGGCACCACGATCAAGCTCTATCTTCCCGTCCAGGGTTGCGACGCCGCGGCCTGACGGCGCGCCCGCAAACGCTCGACAAAGCGCACAGCGCCTGCCAGCATCGGTCGCATGCGAGAGAAAGAGCTGCGCCTGGCCCTGATCTGTTATGGCGGCATCAGTCTTGCGATCTACATGCACGGGATCACGAAGGAGATATGGCGGCTGACGCGCGCCAGCCGGGCCTTTCACGACGATCTCGCACCGGCCGATACCTCCCAGCGCGTCTATCGCGAACTGCTCGACACCATAGAGCGGACCTGCGGCGTCAAGTTGCGGGCGATGGTCGATATCGTCGCGGGCGCCAGCGCGGGCGGCATCAACGGCGTTTTCCTCGCCGAAGCGATCGCCTCGGGTAAATCGCTCGATCCGCTGACCGACCTGTGGCTCGACAAGGCCGATGTCGATGTGCTGCTCGCGCCGGACAAACGACCGATTTCGCGATTCACCAAATTCTGGGCGGTGCCGATCGCCTGGGCCGTCGCCCGGCGGCGCGGCGGGACGGTGGCGACGACCGTCGATCCCGAGGCGCAGGACGAGGTCAGCGCCAAGCTTTCGCGCTTCGTCCGGGCCAAATGGTTCCAGCCGCCGTTCGGGGGCAAGGGCTTCACCAACCTGATCCTCGACGCGTTCGAGGCGATGGAAACCACGCCCGCGACCGAACCGCTATTGCCCGACGGTCAGCCGCTCGACCTGTTCGTCACGGTCACCGATTTTCACGGTCATCCTCAAAGACTGCACCTGAACTCCCCGCCGGAAATCGTCGAAACCGAACATCGGCTCACCCTGCCCTTTACCGATCAGGGAATGACGCCCCGCAATCTGGGCAGCATTCCCGAGCTCACTTTCGCGGCCCGGGCGACAGCCAGTTTTCCGGGCGCTTTTCCGCCGTTCACGGTGCGTGAGCTCGACGAAGTACTCGCGCGGCGCAAGATCGCATGGCCGGGCCGGACTGAATTTCTCCAGCGGGTCCTCCCCCGCCACAGCGCGGCGGGAACGGCGGAGACGACGGCGTTGATCGACGGTTCCGTCCTCGCCAACGCGCCCTTCGGTCCCGCAATCGATGCGCTGCGCGATCGCCCGGCCCATCGCGAGGTCGATCGGCGCTTCGTCTATATCGATCCCAAGCCCGGCATCCGCAGCATCGAAATCGGCGATGGCGATGACGAAGTGCCGGGATTCTTCCGGGCCATATTCGGCGCCCTGTCGGACATTCCGCGCGAACAGCCGATCCGCGACAATCTGGAAGCGATCGAAGGCCGGTCGCGCCGGATCATGCGAATGCGGCGGATCGTCGAGGCGATCCGGCCGGAAGTCGAAGCGGCGATCGAGGAGGATTTCGGGCGCACGCTGTTTCTCAACCGACCGACGCCCCAGCGTCTGGCGGCATGGCGCTCCAAGGCCCAGAATTTCGCGGTCAAGGAAGCCGGCTACGCCTTTGCATCCTATGGCCAGCTCAAACTGTCGGGCATCGTCGACGAGATCGTAACGATGCTGAGCAACCTGGCGGGATCGGGCGGCACCCCGGATCGCGCCCTGCGCCGCGCGATCTGGAACGAGATCGGAGAGCGGCAACTCAACACCTCCGAAGCCCTTTCGCATGTCGGCGCCAGCGACGCGGCGATCGGCTTTTTCCGTGAGCACGACCTGCTGTTCCGCACACGCCGTTTGCGCTTCATGCTGCGCAGCCTGCATCAGATCGAAGAGGGCGGCCGATGCGATCCCGATCTCCTCAACGCGATGCGCGACGCGATTTACGCCACGCTCGGCGATTACCTCGATCGTGAGCGTGGCGAATTCTACGATGACGAGATGGTGGAAGCGGCCCGCAACGCCATAGAGGCACCCGGAACGGCGCTCGACAGACTGTCGACGGCTCGCGATCTCCAGTCCGCCGATACCCGCGCCGAAAATTTGCTGGCGACGGCGCTGGCGGCGCTTCCCAAGGCCGAAAAGCGGATCATGCTGTTCGCCTATCTCGGATTTCCCTTTTACGACATCGCGACGCTGCCGCTGTTGCAGGGCGAGGGGCTGGACGAGTTCGATCCCGTCAAGGTCGACCGGATCGCCCCCGAGGACGCACAGTCCATCCGCGAGGGGGGCGCCGACGAGACACTCAAGGGGATCGAGTTCAACAGCTTCGGCGCCTTTTTCAGCCGCGCCTATCGCGAGAATGACTATCTTTGGGGCCGGCTCCATGGCGCGGAGCGACTGATCGACATCCTGATCTCCACGATTCCCGAGGGCAGAACGCTGCCCGAGGCGGATGTCGCGGCGTTCAAGACGCGCGCCTTTCGCGCGGTGATGGAAGAAGAGCGGCCGCGCCTCACCAATATCCGCGCGCTGTTCGGCGAACTCGACACCGAAATCGGCTAGCAGGCAGCCTGTATCAGGATCCCGGCCGCAACCGCTTCGCGAACGCAACGATCTGGTCGAATCCGGCGAGCGCCGCGATCAGCCCGCGGTTCGCCATGGTCTTGCGAAGCAGCAGGAGATCCGCGCAATCGAGACTGCCGGTGGCGAACCGCTTTTTCTGCTGACCGTCGCCTTCGGTAAAGTCGAACCGGCGGAAGCGGCCGCCCTCGACGACCTCCCGTATCGCCTCGACCAGCAACACGGTGCCCGGCGAATGCCGGCTCCATTCGGGATCATAGCCCAGATAGGCGTAGATCAGCGTATCGCCGTCCGCCGGTGCGTAGAGATAGCTGACCGGCCGCTCCTCGGCGAACAGCAGCCAGCCGCGCACCTGGTCCCGGGCTGCGGCGGCCAGCATATCCTCGGCGAATTCCCGGTCGTCCGGGAGCCCGTAATCGAGCAGCTTCTCCTGATAGGTTTTTTCCGAAACCCGCCGGGCGAGCCTGTGAAATTCGGCCATCTCGTCGGGCGTCCGATAGGCGCGGAAATCGAGTTCGCCACCGGAGAGTTTCGCGAATTTGCGTATCTTGCGACGCAGCGTCGATCGACTCTTGCCGGAAAAGGTGGCGAGATAATCGTCGAAGCCCCCCGTCAGATCGGCATAGCGGCGCGCATAACGCTGCCGGACGAAGGCGATCTTGTCCGGATGGCGAGCGATGATCGGGGCGATCTGATCCGCAGGGAGCGAGGTGATGAAAAAGCCGTCCGCACCCCCCGACAGAATGGGCAGATCGATTCCCTGCCCGGCCATCGCATCGTCCAGCGACAGACCGATGCGCACCAGTTTCCGGCGCACGGAAAACATGGTGCGCGCGCCGACGCGAAAGCGCAGCGGCAGGGAGACGGCGGCCGTCATGCCGCGCGCCGCTCGATAAGGTTGGACCAGAGCTGGCCGACCATGCGGCCCGCGAGCAGCGCCGGCGATCCTTCGACGGGCCGGATGTCGCGACCCAGAGGCAAGTCGGCAAGATCGGTAAAATGCGCGGTCGGCGTGTCCGACTTCCGCTCGGCGAGCATCGCGCACAAGCCGTCGAATCGCTTGCGGACGACGCTATTCACATGGCGGCCCCCGCGTGTCGCCAGTTCGAAGCTGTGGCCGACGATTACGAAAGCGGGATGCGCATTGGCGACCGCATGGTCGAGCGCATACGCCATCTCGGGAAGCGAAACGGCGCAAATCTGCATATGCCGCAACCGGCCGTTACCGGTCCGCATCTGGGAAACCGGCACTTCGACCACGCCTTTGTGATCGACCGGCGCGATATGATCGAGCGGCAGCGACAGCGCGCTCGGCCACGGTCCTTCGCAGCCATTATGGCTGGAATCGTAGCGAATGCCGATATCGGCCAGCGCGCGCAGGCTGTCGTCATCGACGGCATAGCTGCCCGACCGGAAGGCGATCGGCTCCGGCGCCCCCGCCGCGACCAGAAAATCCCGCGCTTCCGCGATCAGCGCACGCTGCTTTTCGAACCCATGATCGGTGAGCTCGAAAACGGTGTCTTCGGCAACCCCGCCGCCGGGCAGCGCCCCTTCCCACATCGGATGGAGATGCAGCTGCACCTCCTGCCCCGCCGTCAATATCGTGTCGACCACGCGCCGCACGGGATCGAGCCCGTGCAGCCTGGCCGGCATGGGATCGACGAAGAAACAGCCTTTAAGGCCATGGCGGTCGAGCGTCTCGAGCTGGTAGCTCAATCCGACGCCGGCCGGCTCGATGCTCAGCGCATAATTATCCTGCCAGCCGAGTCCGGCGACATGATGCCGCCAGGTCAGCTCCGTATCGATGGTCACGAGCGTGCGCGTTTTCATGATTATGCCATAGCTTCAGGCTGATAACATTGTGTAAACCACACGCCCGCGACGCATCCTAAACGCCATATTAAGCCCGCCGGGCTATGCCGCCCGCATCGCACACCATTCATGCCGCGGAGATGCGCCATTCTGATGCAGCGCTCGAACGAAGACGGAAAGCTTGCCGGCCGCTGGGTCGCACCGCAGCACGCGGCGCTGGAACGGCTGACCGAAGCGGCGGACCCGCTACACGCATTTTTGCGGCCCGCCTGGTATAGGGCCGCCCATCCCGAGGCGATTTTCCACGGCTTCGAGAGCGATGGACGGCTGATCGCCGCTTTTCCGCTCAATGCGCGCAAGATGGGGCCGTTCACGGTGCAGGAAGTCGCGGGCGCCTATTGGCCGTTTCGCAGCGTTCCGCTCGCCCAGGATGCCGGACATGACGAAATCCGCGCGATGCTATCGGGCCGGCCGGCGCGCGGCGTGCTCGGAAAGGCCTGGCGGCTTGGCCCCGTGCAGGATAACGATCCGGCGCTGGTCCGACTGCTGCCGGCCGCGCATGATGGCGGATGGACGATGTTCCAGCGCTCCATCGCGCACAGTTTCGATATCGACGTCGCCGCGCAGCAAGACGAGAAGCCCTGGCCCAGCAAGTCCGCGATGCGGCAGACCCGCAACTATGCCAACCGGCTCGCCCGCATCGGCGATGTGGACTATCGCCACGCGACCGGCATCGACTGGACCGCGGACGATCGCGACGCCATGGCCGAAATCGAAGCGAATAGCTGGCTGGCGCAGCACGGCGATGCGGCCGACACCAAGTTTCTCGATGCGACTTCGCGCGCCATGTGGGAAGGCGTTGCCGAGGATCCGGTTCTCGCGCCGTTCCTCTTTTGCAGCATCATGCGGGTCGGCGGCACGCCGGCGGCCTTCACCTTCGGTCTCGAAATCGGTCCGATCCGCTATCAGATCGCCAATAATTTCAACGAAGCGTTCAAGGAATGCAGCCCCGGCCGCATCATCCTGACCATGAATTTCGCCGATGCCGCGGAACGCGGCGTACCGGTGATCAACTGGGGCGCCGGCGATGCCGGATACAAGGCCCGTTATGGCGCGGAACCCGGTCCGAAAATCGTCGACTTGCTGTTCCTCGATACAGGCTGGCTCGTGCCGTTCGCCACGCCTGTGCTCAAACGCCAGGGCTGGACGCGCATCTAGGGGCTGAACCCTAGCCGCTGGCGTGGAAATGATCGTAGATCGTCTGCGCCATCGCTTTCGAGACGCCCGGTACGCGCGCCAGATCGTCGAGACCCGCCGATTTCACCGCCCGCGCCGTTCCGAAATGGAGCAGTAGCGCGCGTTTGCGCGCGGGGCCGATCCCCGGCACCTGATCGAGCGGGCTCGTGCCCATCGCCTTGGCGCGTTTCTGGCGGTGCGCGCCGATGGCGAAACGATGCGCCTCGTCGCGCAGCCGCTGGAGATAGAAGAGCAGCGGGCTGTTCGCCGGCAGCATCTGTTCGCGGCCGTCCGGAAAATGGAAATGCTCGCGCCCGGCATTGCGGTCCGGGCCTTTGGAAATGCCGATCAGCGCAACGTCGCCGATCCCCATTTCCTCCAGCGTTTCCGCCGCCGCGCTGACTTGCCCCTTGCCGCCATCGATCAGCACGAGATCCGGCCATTCGCCCTTGCGGCGTTCGGGGTCCTCCTTCTCGGCCCGCGCGAAGCGGCGCTGGAACACCTCGCGCATCATCGCGAAATCGTCGCCCGGCGCGGTCTCCGGGTTCTTGATGTTGAACTTGCGATAGTTGGATTTGCGATAGCCTTCGGGACCCGCAACGACCATCGCGCCGACCGCATTGGTGCCGGAGACATGGCTGTTGTCGTAAATCTCGATCCGATCGGGCGGTTCGTCCAGTTCGAACAGCTCGGCCATCTGCCGCATGACTTTCGCCTGGCTCGACGATTCTGCGAGCCGCCGTTCGAGCGCTTCCGTCGCGTTGCGCCGGGCCTGATCGAGCAATTTCCGCTGGTCGCCGCGCTGCGGGATCTTCAGCGTCACCTTGCGGTTCGCGCGCTCGGCCAAAGCTTCGGCCAGCAACTCCGTTTCGGGCAGGTCGCGATCAATCAGCACCAGTTTCGGCGGCGGTACCTCTTCGTAGAATTGCATGAGAAACGCCTGCAACGCCTCCTCCTCCGGCACATCTTTGACATGCGCGGGAAAGAAACTGCGATGGCCCCAATTCTGGCCGCCGCGAATGAAGAAGGCCTGGATGCCGACGGTGCCGCCCTTGCTCGCCAATGCGAAGACATCGGCATCGGACACGCCCTGCGCCGTGATCGCCTGGCTGCCCTGGATGAACGTAAGCGCCTTCAGCCGGTCGCGATAGACGGCCGCCATTTCGAAATCGAGCGCTTCCGACGCCTTCTCCATCTGCGCGCCGAGCTTCTGTTGGACGCGCGTACTCTTGCCGGACAGGAAAGCCTTCGCATCCTCGACCAGTTCGTCATAGTCGGCCTCGCTGATCCGCCCGACGCACGGGGCCGAACAGCGGCGGATTTGATAGAGCAGGCACGGCCGGTCGCGATTGGCGAAGAAACTGTCCGTGCAGTTGCGCAGGAGGAACATCTTCTGCAGCGCGTTGATCGTCCGGTTGACCGAACCGGCGCTGGCGAACGGCCCGAAATATTGCCCCTTGGCGCGCCGCGCGCCGCGATGCTTCATGATCCGCGGAAAATCGTGATCCTCGCGGAGCAGGATGAAGGGGAAGCTTTTATCGTCGCGCAGCAGCACGTTATAGGGCGGCCGGTAGCGCTTGATCAGCTGCGCCTCGAGCAGCAGCGCCTCGGCCTCGGTTTCGGTCGTGACGATCGTCATCGCCCGGGTCTGCGCGACCATCCGCTGAAGTCGCTTGGGCAACTGCTGGATCTGCGTATAGTTGGGCACGCGGCTTCTCAGGCTCGCGGCCTTGCCCACGTACAGAACATCGCTCCGCGCATCGAGCATCCGGTAGACGCCGGGCCGCGCGGGCAAGGTCTTCACGACATCGCGGATCGCCGCGACCCCGGCCTCGAGATCGGGCGCGTCGGCGCCCTTGACCGTATAGGTCGCCTTTTCCTCGTTGAACCGCTCGGCGGCGCGGGGGTGATCGGGACGGTCGGCTTTGCTCACGGAAACGGATGTAGGACGGGGTGGTGCATAGGACAAACCCGCTTCCTATCTCTGACGCGCAAAAGAATCGTCATTGCGAGAAGCCGTAAGGCGACGAAGCAATCCAGAGCCGCAAACGCTATCGCGTGTGGCTCTGGATTGCTTCGCTACGCTCGCAATGACGGATATGAGAGGTTCCGGCTGGAGTCGACTAATTCAGCCGCGCGTCCATGTTGGAGATCGTCCGGTCGATCAGCGCCTTGTCGGCGTCCGCATCGTGTTTCTGCTCGATCAGCGCCGCGGCGGCGGCGGTTGCGGCGCTGGCGGTCTTGGCGCGAACCTCGGCGACGGCGCTGCGTTCGGCGGCGGCGATCTTTTCCTCGGCCAGACGCTGGCGCCGCTCGATCAGCGCATCGGCGTCGGCTTCGGCCTGAGCGACAATGCTGTCGGCCTCTTCGCGCGCCCGATCGAGCATCGCGGCGGCTTCCTGATCCGCATTGGCCGTCTTGGCCTCATATTCGGCCTTCAGAGCCTCGGCTTCGGACCGCAGCTTCGCGGCCTCGTCGATCTCGGCCCGGATCTCGGCGATCTTCCGGTCCATCGCGGCGGCGACCGTAGACGGCACCTTGCGCCACAGCATCAGGCCGATAACGACCAGCATCGCGACGGCGACCCAGCCATAGGTATCCAGGCCGAAAGCGGTCTCGTAGCCGCCCTCGTGCGCGGCGTCCTCGGCCTCGGTCATGGCGACCGTTTCGGGCCCGGTTTCTTCGTGAATCACCGGTTCGAGTTCGTCATCCATGGGCCATCGCCTCTTTCACCGCGGACCGCGCCTCGCCCTCCGAAACGTCGCCGCCCGATACCTTGGCCACGATCTGCTGCGTCGCATCGACGGCGACGCCTTCGATCTCGTCCAGAGCCGCCTGACGCGCGCTCGCTAGCGCGGCTTCGGCCTCGGCCAGCTTCGTTTCGATCTTCCCGTCCTCGGCGGCGACGCGCTGGTCGCGGTCGGCATTGGCTTTCGCCTTCGCCTCCGTCGTCACCGCGCCGGCTTCGGACCGGGCTTCGTTGATCTGCTGGCGATAGCCTTCTTCGATCTCATCGGCCCGTTCATGGGCCTTGTCTGCCGCGGCAAGGTCATCGGAGACGCGTTTGGCGCGCGCCTCGATCGTGCTTTGCACCTTGGGCACCATCGCCCGGGCAATCCCGAAATAGATGATGACGAGAACGCCGACGAGCCACGCGATCTGCGACGCATAGCTGACGACAATCTGATCGAGCTGTGGCATGGCCTCCGGCTCCCTTGCCTATGGGCGGACTGCAATCCCGCCCGGAATTAACCGAACAGCAGGATGAAGCCGATGACGGCGGCGATCAGACCGAGCAGCTCGGTCACGGCAAAGCCGATGTACAGACGGGCCTGTTCGCCGTCGGCGGCTTCCGGATTGCGCAGGGCGCCCTGAAGGAACGAACCCCAGATATAGCCCACACCCGCGGCAGCGGCGCCTGCGCCGATTGCGGCGAGACCGGCACCGATCAAACGTGCAGCTTCGACTTCCATTGAATAAACTCCCTTATGAAAAATGATGTATTGCGAAAAAACTCGGATCAGTGCAGATTTTCTGCATCGTTGATGTAGAGCGCGGATAGTAGCGCGAAGACATAGGCCTGGATCGCGCAGATCAGAAGCTCCAGCGCGCTGACGAACAGCATCAGCAGGAAGCTGGGAATACTGACCAGCAGGCCGATCTCGGGACCCGCATTGATCCCCGAAATCACGAAGCTTGCGAACACTTTGAGCAGCACATGGCCCGCGGTCATCGCGATGAACAGCCGGAGCGCGAGGCTGAACGGCCGCACCATGAACGACACCAGCTCGATCACGAACAGCAGCGGCACCATCGGCAGCGGCGTGCCATGCGGCACGAACAGGGTGAAGAATTTGAGCTTGTGCTTCCAGAAACCGACCGCGAGCACGATCGCGAAGCTCATCACGGCCATCACGCCGGTAACCAGAATATGGCTGGTGACGGTAAACGGGTGGACGCCCGTAAATCCGATCGGCAGCAGGCCCATAAGGTTGGCGAACAGGATGAAAATGAAGATGGTGAAGATATAGGGGACGTATTTCTTGCCGGCGGGGCCGATATTGCTCACGACCATATTGTCGATAAAGCCCGTCACGCTTTCGACGGCGAGTTGCCAGCGGCCGGGAACGAGCTCCCGCTTCATCCCGCCCCACATGAAAACCCAGATGACGGCCAGCGTTAACAGCATCCAGAGCGAGCTGTTGGTAAACGCCACCTGTCCCTGTTCGAGCACGCCCGCTATCGGCTCGATCTTGAACTGGGACATCGGATCGATACCGCCGCCTTCAGCTTCAGCCACTGTAAAATCCCGTTTCTTCTTGAGCAAAACGCCCCTAATCGGGGCGCTTACTCGTCAACAAATATACATTTCGAACCGCGACGATGAACCCGAGGAACATCAACGACAGCATCAGCCAGGGATAGGTACCGATCAACCGGTCGAGAACCCAACCGACGATCGCTCCTCCGACGGGCCCTCCGATCAGTTCGCTCACCGCGCGATGGGCGTAGTTCGGACCCGCTCGCGGCTTGCGCTTTTCCGACCGGATTTCCTCTGCGCGCTGCGCCGCTTCCAATCGCTCTTCGAGCGACTGAAGCCGCGAATCTTCCGCGAGGAAGGAATCCCGCCCGTTGTCTTTCTCCGCCATGCTTGCTCCCAATGGCCGGAAAGGCCGGACGCGCACATGGTGGCGATCGACCCCGCCAAGGCACGGCCCGTTTAGTGAGCGCCCCTATCCAAGTCAACTGCGGATGATGCAGTGCGGCATGGCATTTGGGGATTGTTTGAAACGGGTAAATCGGCAACTGCAAACAGCGCATGATCTTCGGCACAGGAGTAGAAAATGAACAGCAGGAACTCTGTCCGGAAATGGCCCGTTCTGGCTGTTTCAGCTATTGTTCTGAGTGCTGCACCCTTGTCGCTCGGGGTGCCGGCGACGGCAGCCCGATCCGAAACCGCGCATGACGGCTTCACCGTCGAACTTCCCACCCTGCCCGATGCCGTTCCGCAGCTTCGGAGCCGGCTCGAATCGCTGCGCGATCAGGCCCGATCGGACTATGACAGAGGCCGCGCCGAACTGGCCGAGATCATGCCCGCGGATTCCCCGATGGTCACCGGGTACGAACACAACCAGCGATGGACAATCGCCGGCCGGACGGACCGACTGATCAGCCTCGGCAGCGAAACCTACAGCTATTCGGGCGGCGCGCACGGCAATACGGCGTTCGACGCGATCCTGTGGGACGTGGCGGGCGACCGGCCGCTCGCGGTCATCGATCTCTTCACGAACCGCTATCTCGGCCTCTCGCTGATCGACATGCGCTTTTGCGCCGGTCTGCGCGAGGAGCAGTTGGACCGTCTGGGCGCCATCTCGGAAGACGATCTCTGGGCCGACTGCCCGCCGGTGGAGGCGGTTGCGCTCTTTCCGACGGGCAGCGCGGACGGCCCGTTTACCGGCTTCACGGTCAGCGTTCCGCCATATATCGCCGGGCCCTATTCGGCGGGCCCGTTCGAAATCGACGTTCCGGTGACGGCGGAAATGCTGGCGCTGATCAAGTCCGAATATCGGGCGAGCTTTGCGGTGCCCGAATAGGAACCGGGCGGGTATTGCCATCCGTCATTGCGAGGAGCGAAGCGACGAAGCAATCCGGAGCGGTTGGCGACAGCGTTCCTGGCTCCGGATTGGTTGACCTTCGTCGCCTTCGGCCCGCTGCGCTCGCAATGACCAGAATGACTAGCAGTAAGACGGGGTCGCGATCGGCGCGGATCCGCGGGTCCGCCATACGCCGTCGCGCAGCTGATAGGCCTGTCCCTGGCCGACGCTCGACAGCCGGTTGCAGGCCGTTTCCTCGGCGACCTGCTGACGGGTCGTCCCACGCTGCTGGGCGAGATCGGCGAACGCCGAGCGGCGGCCCAGATTGATCGCATCGACCTGCGAGCGAAGCTCGGCGGACGGGGTCTGCGCGAAACCGAGATAACCGGACGCGGTTTCGCCGACGACGCCCTGGGCGATCGCCTGACGCACTTCGCTGTTCTGCGCGGGGGCCATGGTCGCGACGCCGCCGAAAACAGCGGTGGCGGCGACGATGGCGAAGAGGCTTTTGTTACGCTTGGTCATTCTGGAAACAGCTCCGGGTTGTTTTCGATCAGATTCTCGACATCTTCCTGTAAATTCACGTCGACAGTCTGCTCCACATTAATGTTCAACTCGATCACAATAGGCTCTTCGGGCGCCGAAACCTGGACACATCCCCCTACCATCATGGCGCTTGCCAGACCGGCGAAAACCGCCATCGTAGTAAGGGTTGCCCGGTTCATCCATCCGTCGGTCGCATTGTGCTCCTTCAACGTCAATATCGCAGTCTTCATGGCATTATATCGCTTTCGGGAGGCTGAACGCCTTGTTCGGCTTGTATTCGGCTTATCCGGGCGCGGATCGCCTGATTGACGAGGAAACCGGGATCGTCGAGCAGGCGGAAGGAATAGAGCATCTGGTTGAACGGCGCGTTCATCGTGATGTCGAAGCGGATCGGGATTTCCGCCAGTTCGTTGGTGAAGCCCGCGACGAGGAAGCCTTGCCCCTCGCGCGCCAGATTCGGCGAAACGCCGGTGAAGGTCACGTTGGTCACCATCTCGCCGTCGATCGCGCCGTCGAACTCGAGCGCGAGTTCGCTGTAGCGGATCAGCTCGAGCGCGTTGAAGGCGAGGCTGCCGAACACGCCGAGATTCACGTCACTGATCTCGCCAACATAGGAGAATGTGCCGCCGCCGGTGCGCGACACCAGCAGCCCGCCCTCGATCCGTCCGCCATCCTGATCGAACACCATCGGCAGCGTGCCGTCGAACAGGCCGGTCGCGACGATATTCTCGAAATCGCGCGCTTCGAGAAACCGGAACGCGTCGACGCCCTCGACCCGGAACACCAGATGCCGTTCCTGATCGACGCGGAAATCGAGGACCGTCGGTTCGAGGATCAGCTCGCCGCCGGCAAAGGGCCAGCGCGCGCCCTCGACCCGCACCCGGTTGCTGTCAAGGAATTCATAGCGCACCGTCCCGTCCTCGACGAGCACGCCGGGATTGACCTCGCGGACCGTCGCGATCTGGCCGGGCGCGGTATCCATGCCCAGCAGGTCGGTGAACCGGATTTCGGTATCGAGACCCCGCACCGGCCCGAACGGCGCGGCTAGATCGATGTCCGTCAGCTGATACAGGCCGTCGCTCGTCACGCCCGCGGCGTCCCAGCGGATCGTGCCCGTGCCGCTGACCAGCCCCTCGACGTCGGCGACGATGCCGAGCACGAGATCCGTCAGGTCGGTCGGCTGGATCGTATCGTCGAAGGCGAGCCGTTCGGTATCCAGCACCGCCTCGCCGCTGCCCACGCGCAGATCGTGATACAGATCGACCGCGGCGACGAGCACATCGCTCTCGGGCTCGCGCAGGCCACCCGTGACGCGGATCAGGCTGTTTTCGAGCCGCAACGTCATGTCACGCACCACGAGCGGTTCGAACAGCGGATCGGGCGTGTCGTTCGTGACCGCGGCCGCGCCGTCGACCTGCAATATTCCGCCGGCGAACCGCCAGTCGCCCGCGCCCTCGTTCAGCCGGATCGGCACGTTGGCGATCGCGCCGGTCGCGCCCGAATAGGCGCCGTCGACGCCGCCGGTGACGAAATCGGCGGACAGGCGCGCGATATCGAGCTCCGACTGCGCGCCCTCTGGCCCGAGCCGGACGGACAGATCGGTCGCCGCGAAGGCCGGACGGGCCAGCGGCAGACGGAAGTCCCGCGCGCTGATCGTCAGCGGCGCATCGCCCAGCCGCCCGCGCAACCGTGGACGGATCAGCCGCCCGCCGCCGCTGATCCCGGCGCCCGGCGCATAGCGAACCAGCGTGCGGCCCGCGATCGGGCAGAAGGGCAGCTCGGTCGGCCCGACCGCCATCCCGGCCACGTTCAGCCGGTCCCAGCGCACCGGTACGCAACCTTCGCCCACCGCTAGGCGGCCGCCCTGACCCAGCGTTCCGGCGATCGACATGCGCAACCGCTCGACCCGCCCATCGGCGAGCGGACCGGTCATTTCGAGCTGGGTGACGAGCCGCGTCGTGCCGTTCGCCGCCGCGGAAAAGCGCACCGGTGCGAGGCGCAGCGTGGCATTGCCGGTGCGGATCGGCGCGATCTCGGCATAGCCGTTCAGCGGCGCGCCGGCGCGATCCTGATCGATCGTCACATAGCTTTGCGGGAAGCCGCCGCCCGCCAGCCGCATCGCGCCTTCGAACCGCAAACCGCGGTCCGGCCAGCCATATTGAACCCCCTCGCCGCGCTCGAGCGACAGCTGCGCGCCGCTGCCGCTGTTCCCGCTTATCTCGGAGAAGCGCATAACCCCGCCGCGTTCGCCATAGGCCGCGGTCAGCGCGAAACGGGCGTCGAAATCGCGTCCGGCCGCCTGAACGGCCCGGGCCAGCATCGTGCCGACCGGCCCCACCGGCGTGCCCGCGGCACCGCGCAGCATCTCCACCGCGCTGGCGAGCAATCCGTCGTCCGCCCGGGCGTCGGACAATTCGATATCGCCATCGAAACCGATCGCCGCGCCGCCGTCCCGGATCCGGTAATGGCCGATCACCGAAGCCTGCCGCGCGGCGAGATCGAGACCGCGTGCGTCGGCCGCGCGCAAACGCACCGTTCCCGTCGTCTGGCCGCCCGCTTCGCCGTCGAACGATACGGCCAGCCGCGCATCGGCCGCCCGCCCCAGCTCGTGGCCCAGCGAGTCTGCGACCAGTGTCGCCTCCCCGCCCCATCGATCGAAGCTTTCGGAGAGTATCGCATCGACCGCCAGTTCCGGCGCCGCGACGGCCAGCTCACTCTCGGGGCAGCCGAAACGCGCCGCACGGACCGGGCCTCTCACGGTCGGGCGGCGATCCTCGATACGCATATCGAAACGGGCCCGGACCGCATCGGCAACGCACCCCTGCCATGCCAGCCCCGCGCTCGCCGCCGCCAACCGGCCGCGAAACCCGTCTTGCAACTGACCCGACCCCGCAGCGGCCAGCGCAACCGGTCCATAGGGAGTCTCCAGCCGCATCACGGCATCGCGCAGTTCCAGCTCCATCGCCGGCAGGCTGAACGGCTCGCCGGTCGGTTCGGGCAGCAGGCCGTTCAATTGCCCCAGATCGATCTCGCCCTCGACCAGCCGGCCCTTGAGACGGACGCCATGCACGGCGACACGCCGAACCTCGGGATAGCCGAAACCGAAGCGCAGATAGATGTCGGCCCGTTCGATCGTCAGATCGGGATCCGCCGGATCGCCGATGACCAGATTTTCGATCCGCTGCCGCCCGAGGCCGAACTCGGAAATTTCATATCCGCCTTCGACGCCCGATTGCGCGAGAAAATCGTCGATATAGCCGATCGCGATGGTTTCCCGTTGCGACCAGGTCACCCCCAATGCCAGCGCAACCGCCGCCAGGGAGCCGCCGGCCCAGTAGCGCCGCTTTTTCCAGCCAGGCTTCTGAGCGGGCGGGGTTTCTTCCATGCTATCCGCCTAGCGCGATTGCGCGCGGGCCGCCATCCCGATAGCGTCGCATCATGGCGGATACTCCGACAGACGGCACCGGCCACCGCGCCCGCCTCCGAAAACGCCTGATCGAGGGCGGACATGACGCGCTGCTCGATCATGAGCTCGTCGAATATCTGCTGACGCTCGCCATTCCGCGCCGCGACACCAAACCGCTGGCCAAAAGGCTGATGAACGAATTCGGCGGGTTCGGCGCACTGCTCTCGGCCGATCCCGCGGCACTCGCGCGGATCGGCAGGCTGAGCGAGGGCGCGGTCGCCGCGCTGATGATCGCCAAGGCGTCGGCGCTTCGCCTGCTCGCCGAAGACATTCGCGAAAAACCGATTCTGTCCAACTGGCAGGCGCTGATCGACTATCTGCGCGCCGATATGGCGCACGAACCGATCGAACGCGTCCGCGTGCTCCATCTCGATGGCAAGAACGTTCTCATCCGCGACGAGATCGTGACCGAGGGTTCGATCGATCAGGCGGCGATCTATGTTCGCGAGATCATCCGGCGCGCCATCGACCTTCACGCCAGCGGCCTGATCCTCGTCCACAACCATCCCTCGGGCGATCCCTCGCCCAGCAAGGCGGACATCCAGCTGACCCGCGAAGTCGCCGAAGCCGCCCGCCCGCTCGGCATCGCCGTGCACGATCATCTGATCGTCGGCACGCAAGGCCAGACGAGCATGCGCAGCCAGGGACTGATCTGAGGTGGCGCTGTTCGCAATTGCTTACCAACACCGTCATTGCGAGCGCCGAAGGCGCGCGGCAATGACGAGAAACGCGTTCAACCCGCCATTGGCAAAAGAAGGCGGCCACTGACATGACCCTCCCCTCCACCATGCGCGCCCTTCAGGTCGCGGATCTCGCGCCCAATTTCGCCGGATGCGCGGTGGCGGAGGTGCCGGTGCCCGAACCCGGGACCGGCGAAGCGCTGCTCAAGGTGCGCGCGGCGGCGCTCGGTTTTCCCGATCTGCTGATGACCGAAGGAAAATATCAGCACCGGCCCGACCTCCCCTTCACCCCGGGCAACGATATCGCGGGAGAGATCGTCGCCTTCGGTGATCGCGATGGCGAAAACGGCCGCGGCTTGGCGGTCGGCGACGCGGTGGTCGCGACGCTCGGCACGGGCGGGTTCGCCCAATATGCGCGCTGCCCGGTTTCCGCGCTGCGCCGCAAGCCCGATGGCATGGCGTTCGATGCCGCAGCCGCGTTCGGCGTCGCCTATCTGACCGCCTATGTTGCGCTGGTCCGCCGCGCCGACATCCGGCCCGGCGAGTGGCTGCTCATCCATGGCGCGGCGGGCGGCGTCGGCCTCGCCGCCGTCGATCTCGGCAAGGCGCTGGGCGCGCGGGTGATCGCCGCATCGGCGTCCGACGCAAAGCTGGCCGCGATCGAACGGGCCTATGCGCCGGACGCATGCGTCAATGTCGCGGACGGCTTTCGTGAAGCGGTGAAAGCGCTGACCGGCGGCGGCGCGGATGTGATCTACGATCCGGTCGGCGGCGATATCTTCGACGAGAGCACGCGCTGTATCGCATTCGGCGGGCGACTGCTGGTCGTCGGCTTCGCCTCGGGACGAATCGCGACCGTCCCGACCAATATCCCGCTGATCAAGGGCTTTTCCGTCGTCGGCGTGCGCGCGGGCGAATATGGCCGCCGCTATCCCGAGCGCGGGCAGGAGAATTTCGATGCGATCTGGGCGATGGCCGAAGCCGGGGAGTTGACCCCGCACGTCCATGCCGCCCTGCCGCTCGACGCGTGGCGGAC
>JBCDDN010000047.1:0-28999 GCA_039180285.1 Pseudomonadota bacterium
CTCCCCCTCCCGACCTCCCACGAGTGTATCCTGAATGGGAGGTCGGGAGGGGGAGCGGGCCGGCGCCGCGAACTTCCGATAGGAAGTTTCTGACAAACCAAATCCCGCGCCGCGATTTCCATCGAGGGAAATTCCGACAAACGTCAACGCACCGTGATCGTCCGGCTGCCGATGCCAGTATTGCCGGTCAGCGGGTGATAAGCGGTGACCGCAACCGTGTAGATGCCGGTCTCGGGCGGGACGAATGTTCCCGCGAACTGGCTGGCCATTCCCGCATAGGCGAGATCGCCGGCCGCGACATCCGCGCCGTCGTGCGTCACGCGATAGCGGATGTCATATTGGTTGGCGTCCCAAGTGCCGTCGGGCGTCAGCGGGCAGCCGCACAGATGCGCGACTTCGACCGCGATCGGCACCTCGGCGCCGGCGGTGAAGTCCCGGCCGAAAGACGAGGGCGAACCGAAATCGACGATCAGCCCCGATAGCGTCAGGATCACGCCGTCCGCGCCATGCGGCGACCGGCCCGGAAGCGCCCAAAGCGTCTGCGAGGCCTGGGTGGCGGCTTGCGGATGATCGATCGGGCCGCCCGCCTCGATCCGGATGAGCGTCGGCGCGTCGATATCGAGCGTCGCCGAAAAACCGGCATCGCCGTCGCCCGCGATGCTGCCGTGGCGGACGCGAGGCGTATGGACGATCCGGTCGGTGTTGCCGGTAATACCCGATGTGACGCCCTCGGCGAGGATCGCGTCGGTTTCCGCATCGCGGATCACGACGCGCGCGCCGCCCAGTGTCGTGCCGATAAATTTCGCATCGTCCGACAGGACACGCACAGTCACGGGGGTCGGCTCGGCGGCAGCGGCCCAGGGCAGTGTCAGCACCGGCACGACGAGCATAAGGGTCGAAAATTTCCGCATTTTCAGGCCTCCTGTCGATGATCGGGGAGGCCGGTTAATCGCCCGCAAAGGCGAAGGGCGTCAAGGCCCGTTCGCGCTCGTTGATCAGCAGCGCCCGGCCGACCGGCGGCGCGCTGCGCTGGGGGCAATCGCCACGGGTACAGGCCCGGCAGCCAAGGCCGATTGGCGTCGCCGCGCCGTCCCGCAAATCGATCCCGCGCGCATCGATCAGCGGTGCGGCATGCTCGGCGGCAAGGCCCAGTCCGATCGCGAACTCGGTCCGGATACCGCTCGGCGCGCGGCTGACCGGATGGACGGTGCGCGATATGGTGAGCCAGCGGCTTCCATCCTCCAGCTCCACCAGCTGCCGCGAAAATTCGCCGGGCCGGTCGAATGCGCGATGGAGATGCCAGAGCGGGCAGAAACCGGCGGCCTCGACGAGCGGCGACCCGCTGCCCCCGGCATAGCGTTTCGAAACCGTACCGGCCCGATCGATGCGCAGCATGAAGAAGGGCAGGCCGCGTTCGCCGACGCGCTGCAAGGTGGTAAGGCGATGCGCGACCTGTTCGAACCCGGCGCCGAAGCGGCGCTGAAGCAGCTCGAAATCATATCCGCTCCCTTCGCAGGCCCGCAGAAACCGGCGATAGGGCATCATCAGCCCGGCCGCGAAATAGCCGGCGAGATGCCGGTGATAGAAGCGCTCCTGTACAGCTTCGGCGAACTCGGCACCGACGACAAGCGCTTCGATCTCTGCCTTGGCCTCGATCTGGGCGAGCTGGAAACCGGCCTGGAAGGTCCGGCTCGCCTGATCGAGCATCTCCGACAGCTGGAGTTGCCGTGCATGGAGATCGAGGCGGCGGAGCCGATCGGGCATGACATCGGCTGGCAATATCCGGATCGTAAGCTGGTGTTTGCTGCGCAGCCGCTCGGCGATCGCGCCGTAGAGATCGGCCGCGCCCAGCCGCAGTTCGTCGGCCAGCGCCTCGGCCTGGCTGTCGAGATCGGCATAATGGTTTTTCCAGCGCTCGATCTCGCGGCGGACGGGGATGACGGGATCGGCCGTCTCGGGCCCGGTATCGCCGCCGCCCTGGGTCATCCGGTCGAAGGCGCGGGCAAAGGCCTCGGCACCGCCCGGCGAAGCGGCGAGCCACTCCTGCAACTCGTTGCGGTCGATATCCAGATCGGCGAACAGCGGATCGGCGAGCCGCCGCCGGAGCCCGGTCTCGCCGCCGCCCGGCTCGTCGTCGGACAGACTGCGCGGATCGAAATCGAACCGCTCGGCGAGACGCAGCAACAAGGTAGCCGACAAGGGCCGCTGGTTGCGCTCGATCAGATTGAGATAGCTGGGCGAGATATCGAGCATCTCGGCCATCGCCGCCTGGGTCAGCCCGGCCTGGCGGCGGATACGCCTGATCCGGTGTCCGGCAAAAAGTTTCGCATCGGCCATAGCGGCTCATTCAGGAGCGGAACGGGATTTGTCAATATATTTACAAAATGACAATCGAAGCCGCTCCAAATCCGACGTCAACACGCGATATATCGCAGTGCAGCATAGGTCATATGTCGCGAATCAGCTAACAAAGGCAGCGAAGCGCGGCGCTAAGCCGTTCCTCCCCGTTTCAAAAGATATGTAAAGGATTAACTGTAATGGCGACTTTCGAAGAGCTGATCCCCGCCGCTCCGGGCCGTTTCGATGGTATCACCCGTCCCTATGGCACCGACAAGGTCGAGGCGCTGCGTGGCTCGGTAAAGATCGACTATACGCTGGCCACCAAGGGCGCGAACAAGCTCTGGAACCTGTTGCACGACGAAGATTACATCAATGCGCTCGGCGCTTTGTCCGGCAACCAGGCGATGCAGATGGTGCGCGCCGGGCTGCAGGCGATCTATCTCTCCGGCTGGCAGGTTGCGGCCGACAACAACACCGCCGGCGCCATGTATCCCGATCAGTCGCTCTACCCGGCCAACGCCGGCCCCGAACTTGCCCGCAAGATCAACAATACGCTGCAGCGCGCCGACCAGATCGAGCATTCGGAAGGCGGCGCGGAACGCGACTGGTTCGCGCCGATCGTGGCCGATGCCGAAGCCGGTTTCGGCGGGCCGCTCAACTGTTTCGAGATCATGAAAGCCTATGTCACGGCCGGCGCTGCGGGCGTGCATTATGAGGACCAGCTCGCCTCCGAGAAAAAATGCGGCCATCTGGGCGGCAAGGTCCTGATCCCGACCCAGGCGCATATCCGCAACCTCGACGCCGCGCGCCTCGCCGCGGACGTGTGCGGCGTGCCGATGGTGATCTGCGCGCGCACCGATGCCGAGAGCGCCAAGCTGATGACCTCGGACATCGACGAGCGCGATCATGAATTCATGACCGGTGAGCGGACGCCCGAAGGCTTTTTCCGCCTCAAAGACGGTACCGGCGTCGATCATTGCATCAAGCGCGGCCTCGCCTTCGCCGAGCATGCCGATCTGCTCTGGTGGGAAACCTCGAAGCCCAATCTCGACGACGCCCGCCGCTTCGCCGAGGCGATCAAGCGCGAATATCCGAACAAGATGCTCGCCTATAACTGCTCGCCGAGCTTCAACTGGGAGGCCAATCTCGACACCGATACGATCGCCAGATATCAGCGCGAACTCGGTGCGATGGGCTACAAGTTCCAGTTCGTTACCCTGGCCGGTTTCCACCAGCTCAACCATGGCATGTTCGAGCTGGCCCGCGGCTACAAGGATCGGGGCATGGCCGCCTATTCAGAGCTGCAACAGGCCGAATTCGCATCCGAGGCGAACGGCTATACGGCGACGCGCCATCAGCGCGAAGTCGGCACCGGCTATTTCGACATGGTCTCCAACGCGATCACGGGCGGACAAAGCTCGACCACGGCGCTCGCCGAGTCGACCGAAGCCGACCAGTTCGTCGAGGCGGCCGAATAACAAGCTTACTGGTGGGGGCAGGTGCCCCCATCCTTTTTATTGCGAACACCTTTGGGAGAGGGTGCAGACTTTCTGGGATTGGGTTTCCGCTTTCGCGGGAATGCTGACGCACTTTTCCTGGGGAGGAGAAGAGACGCCCGTCCGGAGAAATCCAGGCGGGCGTTTTCTATCATGAGCCGGAAAGCCGGCCGATCGCAGTTGCCACTTTCTCAGGCCGTGCGGCGGGCTGGACCGATTTGCGTGGTGCTCGCGCCGGTGCGATCGATGATCACGCGTTCGAACGTCTCGATGGGCGCGGGCTTGCCGATCAGGAAACCCTGAACCTGCGCGCAGCCCAATTCGAGCATCAGCGACAGATCGGCATCGGTTTCGAGGCCCTCTGCGACCACGGGGATATCGAGATCCTTGCCGAGCCCGATGATCGCCCGGATAACCGCCGAGGCGTGTTTGCTCTCATGCGCTTTGCGAACGAAGGACTGGTCGATCTTGACCTTGTCGAACGGGAACATGTCAAAATAGGCCATGGACGAATAGCCGGTCCCGAAATCGTCGATCGAGATCCGGACACCGATATCCTTGAGCGCGTGGAGCGCCGCGATCACGGTATCGCGATTATCGAGCAGCATGCCCTCGGTGATCTCGAGCTCGAGTCGCTCGGGCGCCAGTCCGCTGCGGTCGAGCTGGCGGGCGACGTTGCCCGGGAAATCGCGTCCGTAAATCTGACCTGGCGACACATTGACCGCGACGGACAGCGGTGGGTTCCATCCCGCCGCCTCGGCCACGGCCCGAGCGAGGATCGTCTCGCCGAGCTCCGGAATCGAGTCATTTTGCTCGGCGAGGGCGATGAATGTCTCAGGGTCGATCCGACCGAGCTCGGGATGGTGCCAGCGCACCAGGGTTTCGAACCCTTCGATCCGGCCGCTTTCGAGTCCGGCGATCGGCTGGAACGCCAAATGCATTTCACCGCGCTCGAATGCCCCGGGCAAGTCCGTTTCCAAGCGATTTTGGCGGCGCGCACGGACATCCATGCCGGGTTCGAAGAAGCGAATCTGCCGCTCCTTGTCCTGCCGCGCAGTGTTCAGCGCCAGCTCGGCGGCATGCATCACGGCGAAGGGCGTGTCGCCGTCCCGCGGAAAGAGCGCCCCGCCAATCTTGGCGTTCAGGGCGATCTCCACCCCGCCGATCCTGAGGCCGGACGTCGCGGCGACAAGCACCTTCTGGGCGAAACGCAACCGATCCGCATCCGCGTTCACGCCTGTCCGCAAAACTGCGAGTTCGTTGCCGCCGATCCGCGCGAGGCAGTCACCGGGCTCCAACAGCTGTTTCATCCGGTGTGCGATTTGCACGAGTAGCGCATCCGCCGCCGGGCGGCCGTGGATCTCGTTGATTCGGCGAAACTGGATGATGTTGCATAGCAATAAGTCGAACACCTGGCCGGACCGGTTTCGCTCTAGCATATCGGTCATGAAGGCCTTGCGATTCTGCAGCCCGGTCAGCCCGTCATGATTGGCGAGATAGGCGACCTTTTCCTCGGCGCGCATATGATCGGTAATATCGTCCGAGATACCCAGCAGATAGCGTTTGCCGCCGGCGTCGGAAAAGGAAACGCGTTTGGTGCGGACAAGTTTGGGCGGACCGTTGCCCGCCATATCGCCCTCGAAGATATGAACGCCATCGGATTCGAGGACCATATCGTCCCGCTTGCGCAGAAGATCGGCCTCGCCGTCACCGAACAGATCGGCGTCGGTCCGGCCGATAACGGTATTGCGATCGACGCCGATCATGTCCGCCGCCAGCGTATTGGTCCGCACATATTGCCGGGTTTCGGCATCTTTGACGAACAGCATCGACGGCAGATTCTCGATCACCGTCTCGACGAACTGCTGTGCGTGCGCCCGCTCGGCTTCCATCGCCTTGCGGTTCGATATGTCGCGGATGATCGAGGCAAAACCCTCGGTCCGACCACTCCCCTGACATTGCCAGTTCGCCAGGGAAAGCTCGATCGGAAACTCGGTGCCGTCGCGGCGCAATGCCTCCAGTTCGACGACCTTGCCATGAAGTTTCGCCGCGCCGCCTTGCGCCACGCGCTTCAACCCGTCGGCGTGACGATCGCGATGACGCTCGGGCATGATCAGCGCCAGCGAGCGGCCGATCGCCTCTGCGGCGGTCCAGCCGAACATGCGTTCCGCGGCAGGGTTCCAGCCGGTGATGACGTTGTCGCAATCGGCGAAGATGAGGGCGTCCGACGCCGTTTCGGACACGAGTTTGGCGACCCGCCCCACGACACGCAGGCGATACAGCTCGATCTCGTCGACGACGATCCGGGCCAGGCGCTCCAATATCTCCCGCTGCCTCGCATCCAGCGGCCGGCGGACGACCGTATCGATCGCGCACAGCGTGCCGAGCCTATGGCCATGTTCGGTCACGAGCGGCGCGCCCGCATAGTAGCGAATATGCGGATCGCCGGTGACGAGCGGGTTGTCGGCGAAGCGATCGTCCTGGGTCGCGTCGCATATCTCGAAGATTTCGGAGCTTTCGATCGCATAGCTGCAAAAGGCGACATCGCGCGGCGTTTCGGGCGCGTCCAGTCCGGCTTTCGCCTTGAACCATTGACGATCGGCATCGACGAGCGACACCAGCGATATCGGCGTGTCGAAAAGGCTGCGGACCAGCTCGACGATATGGTCGAACTGGGACTCGCCCGGACTGTCCAGAATCGCATAGCTGTGCAGAGCCGCGAGACGCGCTTTCTCTGACTGCATGCCTGCTCCCGTGCCGTATGAAGCGTTCGGTGTTACCTCGGCCGGCACCATGGCGGTCAGTGTTTAAGATATCATTGATTTTCGCCCCGCAGGACAGGATTCTCTAGGGCTTGAGGGGCCCTACCCGATCACGCGAAATCCCGGGCCAGTTCGGCGCGTATTTCTTCGCCGATAATCGCCGCATGACCATATGCCGGATGATCGATCTGGAAAAACAGGCGGTTAGCGGGGTCGCGAAATCTGGTCTTTTGCCCTTCGGTGAACGCGAAGTGCAGAAACAGCACCGAAGAGGCCTTTCCGTCGCCGCTTTCCCGATCGACATCCTGCTCGGGAATCGCGCCGATCTTTTCGCTGTCGATTACGATATGGATATGATCGATCACGCCGCCGAGCTGATTGAGCAGCCCATCGCGACGCGCCGGATCCTCGATCTCGAACATCAGCGTGCAGGTGAGCTCGTCGCCATTCGGAATCATCGGATTATAGGCGGCGAGTTCGTCGACCAGCTGCTCTTCACCGCCCTTTTCGATGCGCAGCATTTCCTGCACCTGGAGCCACATCGTGTCCCAGCTTTCGAAATAGACGGTGACGTGCGGGCCAACGGCAAGCCGGCGGAAACGCTTGCGAAGCAGGTTTTCCTCCCGCTTCTCGGCGCGGATCTGCTCGAAATCGTCGAGGCTCATAATGTCATCGGCGGTGATTTCGCGCGCATCGCGGGGCATGTCTAACTCCTAGAATCCATAAGCCTTGGCCAGCACCTCGATGGGATGGCCGATCCGTTCCGGGGCGGCGTCTGCGTCCGCCATCTGCATCACCTCGCGCAGATGCGGACCGGCAAGCGGGCATTCGCTCACGATATAGTCGGGATCGCTCTTCTTCAGGTTGCGGACCGTGGGCCGCGCCAGCTTGACGGCGGTATCGTAGTTTTCCGCCATGATGCCCCATTTGCCGCCATGGCCCGAACAGCGCTCGACGATCATGGGTGTAGCGCCGGGAATCAGTTTGAGCATCTCCATCGCCTTCGCGCCCATATTCTGCGCACGGCTGTGGCAGGAGAAGTGGATACCGACCTTGCTCGCCATCTCCGGCACATCGACAAGGCCCCGGTCCTTCGAAAGCTCGACAACATATTGGGCGAGGTCGCGGGTATTTTCCGCCAGCTTCTGCACCGATTCGTTCTCCGGCAGGATCAGCGGCCATTCGAATTTCAGCATCAGCGCGCAAGACGGGGTCAGCGCGACGATATCGTAGCCGCGATCTATGAGCGGCTCGAAATGCGCTGCGACGGCTTCGGCGCTTTTCGCGACGCCCTTCAGATCGCCATTCTCCAAAAGCGGCATGCCGCAGCAATGGGGATGCTCGACCCGGCACTGAACGCCGTTATGCGCAAGTACATCGAGCGCCGCCTTGCCCGGCGTCTGGTCGTTGAAATTGGCATAGCAGGTCGCATAGATCGCCGCCTTTCGGCCGAAATTGGGGGCATCGACATTCACTGGCGGCATGGTTTTGGCCAGTGGTTTGGACTCGTAACGCGGCAGCGGCGCGCGCTTGTCGATCCCCAGCGTCTTTTCCAACGCACCCCGGGTCATCCCATTGGACTCTTTCGTCGCCCAATTGGCGAGACCGGAAACCTTGGTCGCGATCTTGCCGTTACGATCCGTCTTGGCGAGCTGCGTATCGGCGAAGCTCGTCTCGCCCCGCTTGTGTTCGATCGCGCGAGCGCGGAGCATCAGGTGCGGAAAATCGAGATCGAATTCGTGCGGCGGTACATAGGGGCACTTCACCATGAAACACATATCGCACAGGGTGCAGGCATCGACGACGGGTTTGAAATCGGCGCTGTCGAGGCTTTCGACATCCTCATTCTCGCTCTCGTCGATCAGGTCGAACAATTGCGGGAAACTATCGCACAGATTGAAGCAGCGGCGGCAGCCATGGCAGATATCGAAGACGCGGCGCAGCTCGGCATCGAGCAGCCCTTCGTCGTAAAATTCATCATCCTGCCAGGCGATCGGATGGCGCGTCGGCGCTTCGAGGCTGCCTTCCTGCATGACGCAATCTCCTCTGTGCCGTAAGTCGTGAGCCTTTCGAAGTCCGTCTATCCGACTGAGAAACGTCCTCCGACAGGCTCAGAACTTACGGCGCTTTATTTTCATACGAAAAGCGGGGACGGATTTGCACCCATCCCCGCAATTCCATTTAGCTCTGCAAGCCCTTACGCGTCGGCCTTGAGCGTATCCAGCGTCCGCTGGAACTTGCCGGCATGGCTCTTTTCCGCCTTGGCGAGCGTTTCGAACCAGTCCGCGATCTCGTCGAAACCTTCTTCGCGGGCCGTCTTCACCATGCCTGGATACATATCCGTATACTCATGGGTCTCGCCGGCGATCGCCGCGGCGAGATTTTCCTCGGTCGAGCCGATCGGTTCGCCCGTGGCCGGATCGCCGCATTCTTCTAGAAATTCGAGATGGCCGTGCGCATGGCCGGTCTCGCCCTCAGCAGTCGAGCGGAACACGGCGGCGACATCGTTATGCCCTTCGATATCGGCTTTTTGCGCAAAATAGAGATAGCGGCGGTTAGCCTGGCTTTCGCCCGCGAACGCGGCTTTGAGATTTTCTTCGGTCTGGCTGCCTTTGAGATCCATGATCTACCCTTCTGATTGAAACTGTACCGATAGCCCGGTTGGGAACCGCGCGCGGACGTTGCTGATAGCCAAGCCCTGCGACTCGACGGAAATGCAAATAGCTGATCGGCGTGAGAGAGGAAAACGATTAATCACATGATATTTATTGAGAATGTTTCTCAATTAGCGTGTCCGGGTTTAGCCTGTCAGACTCGAACTGACGTTCGGGCGCCGCACCGCCCTCCGATGGTATCCTACGACGCTTCGCGCCGCCGGAGCCTTTTGCCATCTCCGCCGGCACCCCCTCCCGACCTCCCAATCAGGGTACTCTCGTGGGAGGTCGGGTGGGGAGAGGGCTGGTGCGGCGCTCAACCGTCAGGTTGAGACTGACAATCGGGCTCCCATGCTGCGATGTCCTAACAAACAAATCCCGACAGACAGAATCCCGATCAGTCAGCCGGCCCCTCCGGCGCCAGGATATCCAGCGCCGCGATGACCAATGCTTCGGTCGCCGTTCCGATCACGGCCTCCGCATCGGGCGCCCAATAGGCGCTATGGAGCGAGGGCAGCTCAATCTCGCCGCGTTGCGCGGCTTCCCAGCGGTCGATCGGCACGCCGCCGACCCAGAAAAGCACGCTCTGGATATGGTCGGGATCGGCGCGGCGATAGCGGCTGAAATCCTCGCCGCCCATCACCGGCCTGCTCGGTACCACGCGCTCTTCGCCGAAGCGCCGGGTGAAAAGCTGATGGACACGCCCAGTGAGTTCGGGTGTGTTGAACACGGCGGGAGTATATTCGTCACGCCGGGTGACTTCGGGCAATTGTTCCTCGGCCATACCCGCGACCATGCCTTCGGCGCGGGCGATCCGCTCAATACCGGAAAGCAGCTGCTCGCGCACCTCGTCTGTGTAGCTGCGCACGGTCAGCAACAGGTTCGCTTCATCCGAAATGATATTGTGTTTGGTGCCTGCATTGAAAGCGCCGACCGTGACGACGGCAGGCTCTTGCGGATCGACCTCGCGGCTGACCAGCGTCTGCAATGCGCCGACGATCCGCGCGCCGAGAACGATCGGATCGCGCGTCGTGTGGGGATAGGCGCCGTGGCCGCCGACGCCGCGCACCCGGATATCGACGCTGTCGACATTGGCCATGGCCCAACCCGACACGACGCCGATCGAGCCGGCCGGCGCAGAGGCGCTGTCGTGAAAGGCCATCGCATAATCGGGCCGGGGAAAACGCGCATAAAGCCCGTCCTCAAGCATCATGCGCGCACCCGCACCGCGCTCCTCGGCGGGCTGGAGGATGGCGACCAGCGTGCCCGACCATTGATCGCGACGAGCCGCGAGCTGTCGCACCGCGCCGACCCAGGCCGTCATATGCGTATCATGGCCGCAGGCATGCATGACATGGCTTTCGATGCCCTCGTCGGTCGTCGCGACGACCGTGCTCGCAAACGGCAGGCCGGTCTGCTCCTCGACCGGCAACCCGTCCATATCGGCGCGCATCAGCAGCACCGGGCCCGGCCCGTTTTCCATCACCGCGACGACGCCATGGCCGCCGACGCCGGTCGTTACGTCGAAGCCCAACTCCTCGGCGATCGCCGCGAGATGCGCGGCGGTATCGTCTTCCTGGAAGGAGAGTTCGGGATTGGCGTGAAGATGGCGGTAAAGCTCCATCAGCTCGGGCATGTCCGCGGTAACGGCATCGCTCAGGTCATCGGCATAGGCCGGTGAAGCGAAAAGCAGAGGCAGGGCATAGAGCAGGCGGCGCATGGGCATCTCCATCAACGAGTCGGGCATGGACGTGTGTCCGTTCGAGAGATTCCGACGGCGCACGTCAAGATGCGGCGCCGGAATCGAACAACTCTTCCCCGGCTTTGCGATTCTGATTGTCGACGATCAGATAGGCTATGCCGAGAGCGGTCACGAGCACGCCGATGATCGAAACATCGCGACTGAGAACCAAAGTCAAAAGTAGCAGGCCAGAACCCAGGACCGTCAACAGCGTGCCGACAAAGCGCGGCCCGCCCGGCCATGCCCAGACTTCCGCGCCGTCGGGATCGCGATAGGCGAACAGGCCACGCTGATCGATCGTCGTATAGGTATAGAACTGGCCGCCGCGGCCCGGTTCGAGATACGGGTTCATCGAACGGTCTGCGAAGAAACGCCTGAGTTCTCGCTCGCCCGTCGGGCCGGTCCAGGTCACCCGCTTGTATATGGTCGCGTTGCCAAACGGAGGCGAACGACCTTCCTGCACGTCCGCGATCCTTCCCTCGATTGACGATACCGCCATGGCTAGCCTTCCCTCGTCTCTCCGTCCGACCCTTTCTAACTTTCCGGCACCAATTCGATTACATCGACCAGCGACTCAAAATGCGGATAGGGTAACACGATCCGCCAGCGGGATTCACCGATCCGTTCGAGCGCACCGGCCATGTCGCGCGTCGTGTCACGGCCATAGACGTGCGCACGGGTCTCATCGCCCAATACGAGCACCCCGAGAAAAATCATTCTGAGCCGGTTTTCGGGATAGAAGGTCCCGCTCGGCCTTTGCGATCCGGTCAGCTTGGTAAAGCGCAGGGTTTCACCTTGATCGTCGATCCGGCAGCGGAACCAGGGATAGGCGACGAAGGACAGGGGCACGCTACCCTGCGAACCGAGCTTGATGAACCGGCAGCGGTAATAGCCTTCGGGCGGTCGCGGATCGGCAAGGCCCGCATCCGGTTGCAGCAGCACGCCTTCGTCCGCAACCTCATTGGCATGTCCGCCGGCCGCCGCATCGGCAACGCCTTCGCGAAACGACCGGCGCCAGTTCGATACCCGGCGGCGATCCTCCGGCGTCGCGATCGATTGCCAGATGGTGGGCAATTCCTGATTGGGGTTGGCGCCGGCCTCCGTGCCCGTGACCCCGGTCGTATAGGCGCAGGACGACAGCAGCAAAGCGGCCGGTATCGCTGCCAATATTGCGTTCCATTGCCCCGTCATGCATGCCAAACTAAACGATCTCCTCGATCCCGCCTAGTCATCTCTAGGTCGAACGCAAAAGAAGTCCGCATGTTTCTACCGACAATCGCCGTCTTCCTCGCAGTCCCAACACTCGAGATCGAGACCCAGATCGGGCAGCCAGATGCGATGGTCGAGGATAATCGCGCTGTCGCCAATACGCTGGATTTGCAGATCAGGGCTCTGATCGAGGCCGCGAATGGTGGTGATGCGCAGGCTATTGAAACTGCGGCTACGGCGCTACTAGCAACCGCGAATTTCCTGGTCGAACCATTGATCGAACAGGACAACGCGGATGTGCTCGCCACTTTGCATGCCTTGCGCGGTTGGTCGCTCTGGTCGCTTGGTCGGATCGAGGAGGCTGATACGGCGTTTGATCTCGCAGGGCCGCAAAACGCGAGAGAGTTTGGCTATCTAGCGTTCCGTCACGATCTGGCATGGGAGCAGCGGGATGCGGTCAAGGCTCTTGAGATCCTTGAGGCTGACACAGCCGCAGCACCGGGATCGGATAACCTGATCATCCGATATTATGATTTGCGCGACCTGCATGGCCTCCGCCATGGGCTCGACAACGATGATGTCGCCGAAGCGCGCTTGGCTGAAATGCTCATCGCCTCCGAGTGGGGCACGGGCAGCTCGCCCGGCGCTCTTGACTGGATTTATCTGCTTGCCATGCAAGGTCGTCATCGGGCAGGCGATGAAGAGGCGGCACGTGAAGCACTCACTAAAATTCGTACACCATCCTTCCTACTCGATATCCTTCTCGATCCGGAATACTCGGTCTACCATGTCGATATAGAGCGACAGCATGGCGCCGGCCTTGCCGGGGCGGCCTCTTCAGTAGGGTCTGATCTCGCCGAACTCTGGGAATCGCGTCAAGGTGATGCCAAGTATCTTTTACAATATATCATAAATTTGCGAAATCGTGGTCAGCCTAACGAAATCATCGAACGCTACGCGCCCATAGTGGACGATCTCGAAACGGCGATCGAGCGCGGCGAAACTGAGCATTTCCTGCTCAATGGCAACGGCTTTTTTGTGGTCAATTATCTCGCGAACGCGGAAATGCGGCTAGGCCGTTATGATCGGGCGATCGCTCGAATGGATGCCATATTGTCCCTAGGGCTTGAGAACCATCCCGATCTGATCAACCAAGCGATTAATCGCCTAGATATGCTGTTTCAGAACAGCAATTATGCGCTAGGTTTCGACGCGGCCCAATCACTCGAAGAGGCCGATGACGAAATCGTCGGACCATATGGCCGGATGCTGATCCGAGCTCAAGCGGCCTGTGCCTCCCACCAACTAGGTGACACTGACGTATCGCGCCAATGGCTGGGTCGCCTGCTCGCCATGGACGAACCGAACGCTACCGTCATTCTAGAAACTCATCTCTGCCTCAACGACCTTGACGCTGCGGAGGCGGTTGCGGTTGCAGAGCTTGCGGGCGAGGATGCGCCTGCAATGATCCGCGCCTTTCAGGAGCTTTTATTATGGCAGCCGATCGGTGATCATGACCGCATGATTGATGAGCGTCAGGACGCGCTGACGGACCGGCCCGAAATGCGTCGCGCGATCGACGCGGCCGGCGGTATTCGTCAATGGGACCTTGCCAATATTGACGGCTGATTTGGCGCTCCGCTGCCAGCCTTACTGCGCCGTCCAGCCGCCGTCCATCGAGAGGTTTGCGCCGGTGATCGAGGCCGCTTCGTCGCGGCACAGATAGAGGGCGAAGCTCGCCACCTGTTCGGGTGTTACGAACTCCTTGGTCGGCTGCGCCGCCAGCAGCACGTCGTCGATCACTTCCTCGCGCGTCAGGCCCCGGGCCTGCATGGTATCGGGGATCTGTTTCTCGATCAGCGGAGTCCAGACATAGCCGGGGCTGATACAGTTGACGGTAATCCCATCCTGCGCGGTTTCGAGCGCGACGGTTTTGACCATCCCGCCAAGGCCGAATTTGGAAGCGTTGTAGGCCGATTTGAACGGGCTCGCGACGAGCGAATGGGCCGATGCAGTGCAGATGATCCGGCCCCAACCCTTCCGCTTCATCGCCGGAACGGTGAGCCGTGCCAGATGCCAGGCCGATGACAGATTGATCGCGATCACCGCATCCCATTTTTCGACCGGAAAATCCTCGATCGGGGAGACATGCTGGATGCCGGCATTGGCGATCGCGATATCGGCGGTGCCGAGTTCCTCGGCACAGCGCGCGACCATCGCCTCGATCGCCGCCGGATCGGTCATGTCCGCATCGGAATAGACCGCCTTCGCGCCGGATGCTTCTTCGAGCGCGGCGCGCTCCGCCTCGATTGCATCACTATCGCCAAACCCGTTGATCATGACGTTCGCGCCCTCGGCCGCGAGCGCCTTGGCATAGGCAAGGCCGATGCCCGAGGTGGAACCGGTAACTATCGCAGTCTTGCCCTTGAGAAACATGAAGCGTCCTTTCGCTACACTGGATTGAGGTCGAAGGCGGCGCTCTTGCCGTCCACGATATTGCGCGCGATGACATCGCCCTGATTCATGGTTTGCGCCACGGCGGCGCGGCCGGCCGCCCAATGATCGTCCATCGTTCGGCGCGAAAACTCATAGTCCCGCGCGCCGCCTTCCCAGGCATTGGCCTTGTAAATCAGATGAACGATGTTGATCGCCGGTTCTTCGGCGAGCGCCTTGAGGGCGACGATATCCGGATCGTCGCACAGGCTCTCGGGCAGCTTGGCGAGCGCCGCGCGGATTGTCCCGGCCCTGTCGCTCCGCTCGAGAAACTGGTCGGTGATCTGGCGCGTCCGGCTTGAATAGCGGATCTCCTTCTCGCGCGCGAGCACATCGTCGATGGTGGCCGGGCGAACGTCCGAGGCGCTAAACAGATCGACCTGGAAAACGAGCAGATCGCCGGCCCGCTCGGCCACGATATGCTGGAGCGGCGTGTTCGAAACGAGCCCGCCGTCCCACCACAGACAGCCGTCGATCTCGACCGGCGGCAGGCCGGGCGGCAGCGCGCCGGACGCCATGATGTGACGGGCGTCGAGCGGCTCCGCTACACTGTCGAAATAGCGGAAATTGCCGGTCTCGACATTCACCGCCCCGACCGACAGACGAACGTCGCCACCATTGATCCGATCCCAGTCGATATGCGCGTCGAGCGTGTCGCGCAGCGGTGTGCTGTCATAGAAGCTCATCGCCGAATCGGTGCCCGGCAGGGCGATGAAGGGCGGTATGGGACGCGGCTGGAAAAAGCCGGGAACGCCGAATGCCGCGACGAAACCCGCCGACCATTCGTGCAGCATCTCGCGCATATAGTCGTTCGGCCAGACCGGAAAACTCGGGAGCGCGGCGGTCACCCCTTCCCAGAAGCTGCGGAGTTGCGCGACCCTGCTTTCGGGCGGGTTTCCCGCGATGATCGCGGCGTTGACCGCGCCGATCGAGATACCGGCGATCCAGTCCGGCATGATCCCGGTTTCGGCCAGTGCTTCGAACACGCCGGCCTGATAGGAGCCGAGCGCGCCGCCGCCCTGCAGGACGAGCGCCGTTTGATCGGGCAGCGGCAGAGCCTGCTGCAGGGAGGGATCCGCATCTGCCATAGTTCACCGGCGCTTATCGCCTTGCCCCGTGGACCCTGCAACCGCAAAAGCGCGAATGTCGGCGAGATACGAATTGCAACCCTCGCCGCCCTCACGCATTGTCCTGTCAACGACAGGAGACTCCGCCATGCGCCTCGACGATCTCGACCCGAGCAGAAACACCAGGGATCATGGCCGGGGCGGCGGCGGCAGCCGGTTCGGCGGGGGCGGACGCGGTCTGGGCGGTCTGCTGGGCCTGTTGCCGATGCTGCTGGGGCGCAAGATGGGCCTCGGCACCATCATCATCATCGCGATTATCGGCTATTTCCTCTTTTCGAGCGGCGGTTTGCAGCTGGGCGATGTCGCGCCGTCCGGATCGACCGATCAATCGGCCGGCGCGCAACAGGCCTGCGATACCGAAACCGAGCTGTTCGCCTGCCGGGTGCTGACCTCGACGGAGCAGACTTGGACAACGTTGTTCCAGCAGAACGGATCGCAATATGCCGTGCCGACGCTCCACTTTTACGAGGGCGGCACACGATCCGGCTGCGGCCAGGCTGCGGCGGCGATGGGCCCCTTTTACTGCCCGGCCGATCAGGGCATCTATCTCGACACGACCTTCTTCCGGCAGATGGAACGCGAGATGGGCGCCGGTGGCGATTTCGCCCAGGCCTATGTGATCGCGCATGAAGTCGGCCATCATATCCAGTATCTGACCGGTGTGGCGCGTGACGTCCGCTCGCAACAGCAACGGGTCAGCGCCGGAGAAGGTAACGCCCTGCAGGTGCGGATGGAATTGCAGGCCGATTGTTATGCCGGGGTCTGGGCCGCCCGCAATCGGGACCGGATGGAGCCGGGCGATATGGAAGAAGGCATGCGCGCCGCCAACGCGATCGGCGACGACACGCTCCAGCGCCAGGCCCAGGGCTATACGGTACCCGAAAGCTTCACCCATGGAACGTCCGAGCAGCGGATGCGCTGGTTGCGGCGCGGCCTGGAAAGCGGCGATCCGCAAGCCTGCGATACGTTCAACGCGCGGCAGCTTTAGCCGTCCGAAGAGCGCTGCCGGGTGAAGTAGCGATTGATCGCGGACTGGATAACAAGAGTCGCGATCAGGATGGCCGGCGCAATGACCAGCGTTTTGGAAACCGTCCACGCCCAACCTGCGGGCCACCAATCTTTGGGGGGCTGATAGAAGCCCAGATCGACGATCAGGGCGGCCGGTATTGCAACTAGGCTGAGCAGGACGCAAAGCGCTGCCCAATCCCGCTGCACACCCAGAAACCGTCTGGTCAGCGGCTGCTTCCCGTCATGCGTGGCGAGGATGTGGTTGAGCCGTGACTCGCGCCACCAGCGCGCAGTCCCCGATAGTGTCAACAGCCCGATCGCGGCCCCGCACGCGACTTGCATGACATGGCAGAACCGCACCCAGAATGCGGCCCAAGTCTCGAACTTGGGCACGTCCACATCTACGCCCGCCCATGCCAGCACGCCGCCGGCAAAAGTCGTAACTGCGCCGGTCAGGATCGCGAGCACGGCGATGACCAGGAGAAACTGGGCCATCGCAAACAGGTTCGAATACCATTTTCGATGATCGGGAACGGTCTCGACATCCGCGCCCAACAGCCAATCCATAATCGCGAAGCGCTGCTTGACGCGATCCGATTGCACGGACCGTTCGCGCGACAGGAAATAGCGGATATGCGACAGGCCGGGCAACAGATCCCCGTCGGTCGCCACATTCCGCAATCTGGGCAGATTCTTCCGCAATATCTCGTCGCTATAGGAATCGATCCGACCGCTCACCGGATCGTTCGGGCTGTTGAGGTTGAGCCAGTCGCAGGTGTCGGGAAACGGGTTGTCGCCGGACTCGCGATCCGTCGCCGTCGCGACGATCCGCGGCCAGATCGCGGCGAATTTATCGAGCGGCGATCCATAGGTGAGGAACCCTGCGAGCTTCTCGAACAGGCGCGGACGGCTGATCACGTCTTCGTAATCGAGCCAAGCGGGCCGGGCCGGCATCATCTTGTGGATTTCGTCCCTCGACCGCAACCGTGCATCCGTATCGTCCTTGAACGGCCCGGGCAGCGCATCCCAACTGGCCTCGTTCAGATAGTTCGGTAGGGCATGGCCGGTCTCGGTCAGGCCGTTATAGGCGACAACCGTGCCGAGGCTGTGCGCGCTTATATACCAGCGATCGTAATCGCGGCTGGCCATCGCGACCATTTGCGAAACCATCCGCCTGCGGATCGGCACGCGCAGCGGTTGACCGGGATCGCCGGGCCGGCTCTGATTGGGCATAGCCCGGCGCTCATAGGTGCGCACATCGCCGACATATTGAAAGATCAGCGTCGTCGACGGCGCATCGGCGAAGAAACCCACAAGCCGTTTCAGCAACGACCATGAAAAGGCCGTGAGGATGGCGGTCAGCCCGGCCATGGCCAGCCGGAGCCGCACCCCGGCCTCTTCGAGAAAATTCCCGGCCGAGCTGCGCGGCATCTGCGCCATGGCGCCATTCGCGTACCAGCCTTTCGCCTGTTCGGGCATCGTCAGCTCGACGGTTTCGGTGGCCGTGATCCCGGTCGGATCGAGTTCCCGATAGATCGGCGCCGACCATTGGCCCAGCCCCCACCACCAAAAGAGCAGCTTCTCCCCCAAGGTTTCCCGCGCGCCGAGATCCGCCCACCAGACTTCATGGCATTCGATATCGCAATCACTGCCGCCGCCGCGCAGCTGGATGGTCATCGGCGCGCTGGACCGGCTGCCAAATGGCGGGTCGTTGGGGCCGGCTTTCCAATCGGCCGTGTGGTCGACGATCGATACCGCTCGCTGATCGGCGCTTTTCAGGAGTTCGGCATAGTCCCGCACCGAGTGCCGGAGATGCTCGAACCGGGCCTGTTCGCCGATCCCATGGACGAACAATATTCCGATCTTTTCCATGATCCGCCCTCCTCGTGCCGCGACAATGCGGCACGAAGTGGGAACGGATCAAGTTCGAGACTGATCGGAAACGAACGCAATCAGACTTTTACCAGCATCTTGCCGGTATTGCCGCCGGTAAACAGGCCGATGAAAGCGTCGACCTGATTGTCCAGGCCCTCATGCACGGTTTCCTGGCTGGTCAGTTTCCCGGCCTGCAGCATCCCGCCCATATCCGCGTGGAATTCGGCCATCCGGTCCATGAATTGCGTTACGATAAAACCCTTCATGGTGATCCCCTTGCCGATCAGGTTCATGATGTAGCGGAATTCCATCGGCTCGGTGCTGTTATAGCCCGATATCATGCCGCATTCGGAAAAACGCGCACCGGGATTCGCGACCGCGAAGGCGCAATCGAGATGCTCGCCGCCGACATTGTCGAAATAGACGTCGAGGCCGTTCGGCATCGCCGCCATCATCTTGTCGAGCAACGGCCCGTCGGCCTTGTAATCGATGCAATCATCTGCGCCGAGCGATTTGACCCAATCGCATTTGTCGGCGCCGCCGGCCGAACCGATCGCCGTCATGCCCTTGGCCTTGGCGACCTGAATCACGGTCGATCCCACCGCGCCGGCCGCGCCCGAAACGAAGACGATATCGCCTTCCTTCGCCTGGCCGATATCGAGAAGGCCGAAATAGGCGGTCATGCCCGGCATGCCGAGAAAGCCGAGAAAGCTCTGAATTGGAATCCCGAGATCGGGCAGTTTTTGCGCTTCGGCGGCCGGGATCACGGCCTCGTCGCGCCAGCCGGCCATATGCTGGACCATGTCGCCGACGTCGAAACCGTCGGCATTGCTCTCCACGACTTCGCCGATCGCGCCGCCCTGCAAGGGTTCGTCGATCGCGAAAGGCGGGACATAGCTTTTCACGTCGCGCATCCGGCCGCGCATATAGGGATCGACCGAGAGCCACCGGTTCGCGACGCGGATCGCGCCGTCGCCCATCGGAGCCTGTTCGAAATCCTTGAGCTCGAAATTGTCATGAGCGGGCATTGCGTCGGGACGGGACTTGAGGTGCCAGGCACGGGCCATCGGGATTCTCCTGAAGAATGGTTTCGACTTGCAACCCGGATAACGCCGCCGCTGCCGCCTGTCGATCACCGCCGCGCCATTGCCGACGATCCGGCGGCGAGTGGCAAGCCAGACCATGCCTCTACGTCGCCGGTCCGAAAGCGCGCCGCGAACTTCCCGTTGCGCCGCTCAATTCCCAGGGGTAAAGGAAGCGCCCGCCGTCGATATGCGGCGCGGCCGATGGTGCGGGGCTGTAGCTCAGTTGGGAGAGCGCTGCAATCGCACTGCAGAGGTCGGGGGTTCGAATCCCCCTAGCTCCACCATCGCCGACCGCTCCGAACAGTTCGCGCCGCACAACCCGTCGAAGCACTGGCTCTCGCCTCGTAAATCGACCGTACGGTCATCCGCCGCGTACAATTTTTCGTCTTGATCCGGACGTTTACCATATGCAAAGCAATTGCCGATTAGGTAGAAATACCGAAACGTAATAGGGCGCGTCGGCCCGGCAAAAACACATCGTGATCCGGCCATGGTTCATGACCTGGACGGACGGTACGAGGGGGTACCGAGTGCGAGCGCGCCGGACCGATCCGCGAAAACGGAAAGACGGACCAGGATGATATCGACAATAGCGGCCGCCGTGCCGCGCGAAGGGCCGACCCCTCTCGGCAACCCCCGGATCGAGATCAGGTCCCACCCGCACATTCTTCAGCTCTGACGTTTCGCGGTCGACCGACCGCACCGTCATCCTTCCCCCCAAAGCAAGGACTATATCGTGAAAAAATCCATTCTGCTCGCCAGTGCCGCCACGATACTCGGCACCGCCCCGGCTTACGCCCAGACGGCCGCCGAACAGACCGTTCCCGAACAGGCGGATAGCGCCGCCGAAACCGCTACGGCCGACGACACCAATTTCGATCCCAACGTCATCCTCGTCACCGCGACGCGCCGCGCCGAGGACGTGCAGAGCGTGCCGCTTTCGGTGTCCGTCATCAGCGGCGAGCTGGTCGAGAATGCCGGGGTCGACGATATCCGCGATTTCGCGCAGCTCGCGCCGAGCCTGGTCGCAACGACCGGCCAGTCCTCGTCCAACGCCACCGCGCTCTCGATCCGCGGCATCGGCACGGCGGGCGACAATCCGGGCTTCGAACCCGCCGTCGGCGTGTTCATCGACGGGGTGTATCGCGCCCGCGCGGGCGTCGCGCTGAGCGAGTTGCCGCCGGTCGAGAGGGTCGAAGTGCTGCGCGGTCCGCAGGGCACGCTGTTCGGCCGCAACACGTCTGCCGGCGCGCTCAGCATCACGACCCAGATGCCCGAATTCGATCTCGGCGGTTTCGTCGAAGGCAGCTATGGAAATTTCGACGCCTTTGAGCTGCGCGGAGCGATCACCGGTCCGGTCAGCGACACGATCGCGCTGCGCTTCGACGGCATCTACCGGTCGCGTGACGGCTATATCACCGACGTCAACAGCGGACGCGACATCAACACGATCGACCGCTACGCGCTGCGCGGCCAGGCCCTGTTCGAGAATGAGCGCCTGACCGTCCGGATCATCGCCGACTATGCCGATACCGACGAGGAATGCTGCGGTGCGGTCAATCTCGTCGCCGGCCCGACCGCCGGCGCGCTCGACCTGATCGCGGGCCTCGCCGGCAATACCGGCGTCGCAACCGGCGATCCCGAAGACCGCGCCATGGCTGTCACCCCGGGCCGCGACTTCAACGAAGCGGTCGAGGAATGGGGCGTTTCGGCGCAGATCGATTATGAGTTCGACACCGTCACGCTGACCGCGATTACCGCGTTTCGCGACTGGCGCTCGCTGCGCAACCAGGACATCGATTTCTCCGGTGCGGACCGCGCCTTTCGCGAAAATTATCGTACGGGCCTCGAAGACTTCACCCAGGAGATCCGCCTCCAGGGTACGGCGTTCGACGACCGGCTCGACTGGCTCGTCGGCGCCTTCTACCTGAACGAAAGGCTGGCCTTGCGCGATACCGTGCGGTTCGGCGCGCAGGCCAACCAATATGTCGACGCGCTCTTCGCTTTCGATCCGGCCGCCGGTTTCGAATTCTTCGACAGCTTCGGCCCGACGGTGCCCGAATTCGGTCAGGTTTTGCTTGCCACCAATCCGCAGCTCGCGGCGGCTGCGGCAGCCAATCCGGCGCTCTTCGCGCTGTTCAACACGCCGCTGCCCGGCAATCCGGCGGGTGCAGGCCAGCAGGCCGATAACTACACGGTCGATACCGAGGCGATCGCACTGTTTACACATAATGTCATCGACATTACCGACGAGCTGTCGCTGACCCTCGGCCTGCGCTGGAACCATGAAGAGAAGGACATCGCCGCCAGCCTGAACGCGAATACGCCGGCCTGCGGTTTCTTCTTCGATCCGGCGACTTCGCCCTATAGCAGCCTGATCCTCGCCAATGTGCCCGAGGCCTTCCTGCTCGCCTGCAATCCGACGGTGAATACCGAATTCAACGGCACCTATGCCGGCGGGTTCAGCGACGACGAGTTCACCGGCACCGTCCGCCTCGCCTATCAGATCAATCCGGACATCCTCGTCTATGCGGCCTATGATCGCGGCTACAAATCGGGCGGCTACAATCTTGACCGCGCCGGTTTCGATTCGGTGCTGGTGGGCGGAGACGGACCGCAGATTACAGACCTGCAGTTCGAAGCCGAAACGGTCGATGCATACGAGATCGGCTTGAAGACCAATTGGGGCCGCGAGTTCACCTTCAACGTCGCCGCCTTCTACCAGGACTTCTCCAACTATCAGCAGCTCGTCTTTTCAGGCACGAGCTTCTTCGTGCAGAATGTCGAGCAGACGATCTCCAAAGGTATCGAAATCGACGCGACGATCCGGCCGGTGCGCGACCTGACGTTTCAGCTCGGCTATGCGCTGACCGATGCCGCGTTCGACAGCAGCAACGACCTTAGTGGAACGCCGCTTGCCGGCGCCGAGGGGCTCCAGCTCGTCAACGTGCCGCGCCACACGCTGACCGGCTCGGCGACCTGGACCCCGGCGTTGACCGACAGCCTGAACGCGCTCGTCCATGTCGACGCCCGGTTCAACAGCGCGACCGCCACCAGCGCCGCAGGGCGCGGCATCGTCGACAACGAACCCTTCGGCATCATCAACGCGCGGGTCGGTATCGCCTCGGAGGATGATCGCTGGCGGCTCGAATTCTTCGTCGAGAACCTGCTGGATACCTATTACAATATCCAAACCTTCGCCGTTCCCGAACAGACCGGCACCTTTGCCGGTTATCCGGGCCAGCCGCGGTTTTACGGCGTTTCCGCCCGGTTCGGCTTCTAGGCTTCGTTGTTTTTCGAAAAGCCGGCGCGGTCCGCTGCGCCGGCTTTTCGCTGCCGTACGACGGGGCGGCCTGTTGAGCCATCGCGAGACAGGGGCCGTGCCATTCTCTATAGAACGCCCGATGATGATCGAGGCGCATGGATTGGGCAGCGTAAGCGTTGCGGCGGCAACCTTGCGACCGCTCCGCGCGATCATCGAAGAGGCAGCGCTGAACTGCGCGGCAATTCTGGACGCCGCGCATCTGCCGGACGCTCTGCTCGACCTTGAGCATGACGATAGCGTCAGCCTCGCCGACTATTACCGGCTCAGCGAACAGATCGCGCTCGCCATCGGCGACGAGACGATCCATGTTTCCGCGCGGCCGCTGATGCTCGGCACGTCGGACTTCATTCGGGATCGGCTCCGCAACGCGACCACCGTGCGCGGCATGCTCGATATCCTGGCCGCCAGCTACAATGTCATCCATGGCGGGCGTTACAATCAGGTGACGACGGCCCGCGACGCGCTGTGTTTCGTGATGGACGACAGCGATTTTCCCTATGCGATGGCGAAGGACGATCCCTTCATCCTCTTCTCGCTCGAGGCCCTGCTCGTCTACGTCCATGTCCTGCTGCAATCGAGCTGCACGGCCGATACGCCGCTCCCGATACGCAGCCTGCGCACGCGGCGCGCGAAAGACGAAGCGCCGAGCCCGCTTGCCGCATGGGGCGTGCCGCTCGTTTCCGGCGCGCGCCATTTCGCGCTCCATTACGATGCGGCGATCGCCGATTGGCCGGTCGATCCCGCCGCCTGTCCGGTACTGGGCTCGCGCACCATCTATGGCGGCATCGCGCGCACGCTCGACGGCCTGAGCGGTGGCGGCAGCCCGGTCGGCGATATCGTGACACGCACCACCCGGGCCCTCCGCGACGGCCTGGGCGATCAGCGCACCCTCGCCCGCCATCTGGGCATGAGCGCCGCGTCGCTCCGGCGGCGGCTGGAGGAACGCGGGACCAGTTTTCGGGAAATCCGCGCCGCGATCCTTACCGAAGAGGCGGAACGAAGATTGGCTGACGGTGAGCCCGTGGCTAAGGTCGCCGAACAGCTGGGATTCAGCGACGGGCGCAGTTTTGCGCGCGCCTTCCGTAACTGGACCGGGCGCTCGCCGCGCCAGTATCGGACCGCCGTCGCACCCGATTGAGCGAAATTGTCCCATTCAAATTGATCGAACCCGTCATCGACCGGACGGCTTTCGTCCCGCTAATAAACGGACAAAGCTGGCAGCAATAGCCGGCCGGTCGATGTAGGATGTTGCGAAAAGTGTATTTTTTGAAACTAGGCGGTTTCGCCGCGATAGCGGTCGCGGCGCTGAGCGCCTGTGCGCCCGAAACACCGCCGCCTACGACCGAAGCCCTGCCGGCCGCGGCCGTGACCAGCACTATCGATATCGATGGCGCCCAGATCCGCGTCCGCGAGGAAGGACCGGCAGACGCTCCGGTCATCGTTCTGCTGCACGGCTTTACGATGAGCCTCGAAAGCTGGGACGGCTGGGCCGAACGGCTGTCGAACGATTATCGCGTCATCCGCTACGACTTGCTCGGCCATGGCCTGACGGGCCCCGATCCGCGGACCCGCTATGCGCCGGATGAGCGCGTCGAAGTGCTCGGGCAACTGCTCGATGCGATTGGCGTCGAACGCGCGACATTGGGCGGCAACAGTTTCGGCGGGCTCGTCGCCTGGCGCTTCGCCGCGGCCAATCCCGAGCGGGTCGAACGGCTGATCCTCGTCGATAGCGGCGCCTATTCGATCTATGGCGTAACCGAAAACCCGGTGCCCGTGCCCGATGCGATGCGGGGCTATCTGCTCGCCGCGCCGCTTGCCGGCGTTCAGGCCTCTGCGACGCAGATTTTTGCCGATCCTTCGCGCCTGCCCGACGGCCGGATCGAACAGATCCAGCGGATGATGGCGCAGCCGGGCAATGGCGAGGCCTTTATCGGGCATCTCGAAGAGTTCGTCCTGCCCGATCCCGACGCCGATCTCGCGCGCATCGCCGCGCCGACGCTGATCCTGTGGGGCGAGGAAGACCGGGTGATCCCGCTCGATCATGCCCGGCGGATCGAAGCCGCGATCTCCGATACCCGGCTCATCACCTATCCCGGCGTCGGCCATGCGCCGCAGGAAGAAATCCCGGCGGAAACCGCCGCAGATGTCCGTGCCTTCATGGAGGGCCGCGACCAATAACAAAGACGATATTCAACAGGGAGCCCATAATGACCAATCGCAGCAACCGCGCCATCCGCTATCTGGGCGGCATCGCCTTTGCGCCGCTCGCCTTCGCGCTGCCCACGGCCGCACAGGCTCAGGACGCCGACGGGGCCGAAACCGGCGAGAACCCGCCGATCATCGTCAGCGCCCGGCGGCGCGACGAGGCGCTGGTCGAAGTGCCGCTGTCGATCACGGCGGTGAGCGGCGAACAGCTCGATCAGACCGGTACACTCGATATCACCGAGATCGCCGAGAGCGTTCCGAACGTCACGTTCGAAGTATCGCGCGGTACGAACACGACGCTGACGACCTTCATCCGCGGCGTCGGTCAGCAGGATCCGGTCGCCGGGTTCGAGAATGGCGTCGGGCTTTATGTCGACGATGTCTATTATAACCGGCCTCAGGGCGCGGTGCTCGACGTGTTCAATGTCGAGCGGATCGAAGTGCTGCGGGGACCGCAGGGCACACTCTACGGCCGCAACACGATCGGCGGCGCGGTGAAGTTCGTCACGCGCCGGCTTTCCGACAGCCCGACCGGAGAGTTTCGCGTAAATGCCGGCACCTATGGCCAGTTCGACGGCATCGCCTCGGTCGCGCTGCCGATCGGCGATAGCGGCTTTTATATCGGCGGCGCCGACGCGCTGCTGACGCGCAACGGCTTCGGCGAGAATCTCAATCTCGGCATCGAAAATTACGACAAGGATGTCTTTGCCGCGCGCGGCACGATCGAATATGCGCCCCATAGCGACATTTTCGTCCGCATTACCGGCGACTATACCGACGACCGTTCCAATCCGCGTCAGGGGCACCGGCTGATCCCGAGCCTGCTGACGGGCGCGCCGGTCCTCGACAATGTGTTCGACACGCGCGCCGGCCTCGAAGACCCCCGCCAGCGGGTCGAGGCCTGGGGGATTTCCGGCACGGTCGAAATCCAGGTCAGCGACCATGTCACGCTGCGCAACATCATCGCCTATCGTGACGATGAGTCGACGACGCCGATCGATTTCGACAGCCTGCCCGGGCAGGATCTCGACGTTCCTGCGGCTTATGCGAACGACCAGTTCTCCGAAGAATTCCAGATCGTCTATGACGATGGCCGGCTCGCCGGCCTGCTCGGCTTCTACTATCTGGACGCCACGGCCTCGACCGATTTCGACGTGATCCTCGCAACGACGGGAGCGGTGATTCCGCCGCCGGGCGGCCCCCTGCCGGGCCTGACCGCCAAGACTTTCGGCGATGTCGACACCGAAACCTGGTCGATATTCGGCGATTTCACTTTCGACATCACCGATCAGTGGAGCGTGTCGGTCGGTGGCCGGTTCACCCATGACGAGCGCACGTCGCGGGTGTTGCGTCAGACCTTCCTGTTCGGGCCAACGGCGCAGTTCGGCGGCAACAACGCCCTGTTGATCGCGACGACGTCCGATTTCGACGGCAGCGAGACCTTCGAGGAATTCACGCCGCGCGCGTCCGTCTCCTTCCGGCCGACGCCCGATCACAATATCTATCTGAGCTACTCCCGCGGCTTTAAGGGCGGCGGGTTCGATCCGCGCGGTCAGACCACGGCGGCGCCCGATCTCGACGGCGACGGCGATATCGACGATGCCGATATCTTCGAATTCATGCGCTTCGACCCCGAAACGGTCGACAGTTTCGAACTCGGCTATCGCGCATCGCTCGCGAACGGCGCGGTCAATCTCGCGCTGGCGGGTTTCTATGCCGACTATACCGATATCCAGATCCCGGGCTCGGTGGGCGTCGACACGACCGGAGACGGCGTCAATGACAGCTTTATCGGCATCACCTCCAATGCCGGCGCGGCGACGATCTGGGGCATCGAATTCGAAGGCCAGGCGCGTCTTGGCCGTGATTTCGTAACCGCGGGCGACCGGCTCGGCTTCAATTGGGCCGCCGGTTACATCAACGCCGAATATGACGAATTCATCGACGCGTTCGGCGTGGATGTGGCCGACCAGCGCGTATTCCAGAACACACCGGAATGGACATTGTCAGGGACGCTCGACTATTCCCTGCCGGCGTTCGGCGGCGACCTCAATTTCCTGACGACGCTCAGCTATCGCAGCGAGACGAGCCAGTTCGAAGTCAGGAGCCCGCTCGACCAGCCCGGCTATGCGCTCTGGGACGCCAGCCTCGTCTGGACCTCGGACGACGATCACTGGCAACTGGGCGTGCACGCCAAGAATATCACCGACAAGCGCTATATCGTCTCGGGCTATAATTTCGTCGCCCCGAACGGCATGGGCGGCTTCGTCCCGACGCTGGGCCTCGAAGGCACGCTGACCGGTTTCTACGGCGATCCGTTCCGGCTGTTCGCAAGCGCGCGGATGCGGTTCTGAAATAGGGGTCTATTTGTCAGAACGTTGCTCATGCAACGTCGCGGCACCATCGTTTCCGTATCGTTTCCGTATCGTTTCCGTCCCCGACAGTATCGAGGGCGCGGAATCGATCCGGAAGTGCGGCCTGTGATGCGAGGGTAACGGCGGGGAGTTGTTCCGGGCCGGTGAATTTGGTACGTGGCGAACTATCGGAGCGCCATCGAACCATGTGCATCATCCAACTCGGACGCGGCTTCGGCTTTCTCGCCGCATTGATGGCAATCACGTCCGCGCCGGCCCAACGCAGCGAACATCGACCCGTCCCGTCGCCCGACGGATCGCGGATCGCATTCATGTCCAAGTCGGACGCGACGGATGGCGATTGGGAGTTGTTCGTTATGGACAGGGACGGCCGCAATCTGCGCCGCCTGACCGACAATCCCGGCTGGGACGGCTATGCCGTGTGGAGTCCCGATGGACACAGTCTGACCTTCGACCGCAGCCTGACCGGCGACGACGATAACAAGGCAGCCCATCTTCTGGATCTGGCGAGCGGCAGCGTGACGCGGCTTGCCGAACGGGAAGGCTGGTTCGCGATCAGCGACTGGCGCGGCGACTACAGAGTCGCGTTTTGGGAGCGGGACGGCCAACGCGATCTCTATCTGACGAACGCCGAGGACATCATCGTTCGCCAGCTGACCGCGACGCCGGACACATCCGAACATGATGCGCAATTCTCACCGGACGGCCGAACGATCGCCTTTGCATCGGGGCCGATCGCGGGAGGCGGCACGTTTCTGGAACTGCTGGACATCGAATCCGGCGACCGCCGTATCTTGCGCGAATCCGCCGGGCGCATTTACGGCCCGTCCTGGTCACCCGACGGCCGGCGCATCGCCTATACCGACGCCCCCGGCGGCGCGGACGACGACGCCGACATCTTCGTTTTGACCCTGGAGACCGGGGCAGTCGAAGCGATGGCAAGGGACGATGGCTGGGATCATATGCCGGTCTGGACGGCCAACGGCGCGGCGATCGTCTTCACCTCTTATCGCAGCGGCGAAGAACGGATGTACGTGACGTACGGCCCTGGAACGGCGATGCGGCTTTGGGCCGGAGATGCCGAATAGCCGATCGCTGGCGGCCCCGAAGCTCCCATTGACGGCAAGCGTTATTCGGCGGCGTCCTGAACCGTTTCGCCGACCGATTCGACATCTTCGCCGACACCGGCGACGGTATTGCAGGCGGCGGTTGCAGTGAACGTCAACGCGGCCAGGAGGATTGCAAGGGTTTTCATACTGATACTCCATCGGTTTCCGGCGCGCCGATGCGCGCCGGGACAGGAG
>JBCDDN010000048.1:0-28591 GCA_039180285.1 Pseudomonadota bacterium
GCCAGCGGATTAGGGAATCGTTTGTCGGAATTTTCCTATCGGAAAATCGCGGCATCGGGATACTTTGTCAGAACATTGCTGTCGCAATGTCGCCGCACCGGCCCGCTCCCCCTCCCGACCTCCCATTCAGGATACACTCGTGGGAGGTCGGGAGGGGGAGCGGGCCGGTGCGGCGACATTGCGACAGCAATGTTCTGACAAAGTATCCCGATGCCGCGATTTTCCGATAGGAAAATTCCGACAAACGATTCCCTAATCCGCTGGCGGCACCCATGGGTTCTCCCGATACCGGTCGAACCATTCGAGAATCGCGGACACCCGGGCGGCGCTTTGGGACGGTCGGCCGGCATAGCCGCCATGGCTGGCCCCCGGAACGACGATGAAGGCGGACGGCACACCCTCGAGCCGCAGCGCCGAGAAATATTGCGCCGCCTCGCTGACCGGCGTGCGATAGTCGGTCTCCCCGACCAGCACGAGCGTCGGCGTCTGCACATTGTTCATCAGGGACAATGGCGATCGCGACCAATAGGCCATGGGGTCGTCCCAGGGATCGGCGGAGAACCAGTAGCGATTGACGAAGGCCGGCAGGTCGGAATTCAGCGTCAGGCTGGTCCAGTTGATCACCGGCTTCTGCGTGGCCGCCGCGCGAAACCGGTTGGTCTGGCCGACGATCCAGGCGGTCAGGATGCCGCCGCCCGATCCCCCGGTCACGAACAGCCCATCCGGATCGACCATGCCATCGGCGATCAGCCGGTCGACGACGCTCATAAGGTCGTCATAATCGTTCCCGGGATAGGCATTTTCAATGAGATTGGCGAACTCCGCGCCATAGCTGGTCGAACCACGCGGATTGGCCGACACAACGATATAGCCGCCAGCGGCATAGAGCTGATTATCCGTCGCGAAATGGGGGCCGTAAGCCGCATAGGGCCCGCCATGGATCTCCATGATCATCGGATAGCTTTGCCCTTCTACATAGTCGGGCGGCAAGGTCAGCCATGCCTCGATCTGGCGGCCGTCATGCGACGACGGAACCTCGATCCGGCGCACCTGACCCATCCGCCTATGATCGATAATGTCGCTGTTCAGATCAGTGATCCGCCGCACATCCCCGCGCCGAACGAGGACCAGATCGGCCGGCCGGGTCGGCTCTTCGTCGGTCGCCACGATCAGGTCATTGTCGGCGATACTGAAACTGCCGCCCGAATAGGGCCGGTCCATCGTCGCTCCGCCCAGACCCTCGGCGATGACATTGATCGTGCCGTCGAGCGTCACGCGGGCGATCGTCGTCGCCCCGCGATCGTCATAGGCGACATACAGGCTGCGACTGTTGTTGCTCCAGGCGAAACTGTCGATGCTCCGGTCGAGCGATCCGGTCAGCGACCGCCGGTTCGAGCCGTCGCGGTTCATCACATGGAGTTCGGCATTGTGATAGCCGAGCATCCGGTCGTCATACCCCAGATAGGCGATACGGCCGCCGTCCGGCGAAACCGCCGGGGCGTAATCCGGTCCGTTGCGATCCGTCAGCTGGCTCAGCGCGCCGCCATTGACGGCCAGCGCATAGATCTCGCTTTCCTGCCGGTCGATTTCCCAATCCTCCTGCCGGTTGGCGGCGGTGACGATGTGCAAGCCATCGGCCGTCCAGCTCAGTGCTCCGTCATGGTGGAAATCGCCCGAGCTGATCTGGCGCGGCGCGCCGCCTTCCGCGGGTACGACGAAGACGTGCGAAAAACCGGGCTGCAGATAGCCGGCGCCGTCCGTGCGATAGATGAGGCGAGTTTGCTCCGTCAGCGGCTCGGCCCAGTCGGCGCCTTCCGGTCGCGCCGGCGCTTCGCCGAGCGTTTCCGGGCTGCCCGGCACCAGCATCGTATAGGCGATCTGTTCACCGTTCGGCGACCAGGCGATCGAGCTCGGCGTATTCGGCAGGTTGGTGACCCGCACAGTCGCGCCGTTTTCCATCCAGCGGACGAACAACTGTGCGCCGCCGTCTTCCGCCGTCGAGAGATAGGCAAGCTTCGACCCGTCCGGCGACCAGCGCGGCGAACTGTGCGCTCCGGGGCCGGCGATCAGCGGCCGCTGATCTCCGCTCGCGGTATCGACGAGCCAGATCGAGGGCATGAACCGGTCGACCATGATGTCGCCCGACATTCTGACATAGGCCACTTGGCGGCCGTCGGGGCTGATCCGGGGATCGGCGGCATATTCGAGCGCGAACAGATCGGCGCCGGAAAAACGCTCGCCCGATTGCGCCGCCAGCGGCGTGGCCAGCATCAGTCCCAGTGCCAATGTCAGAAATCGCATCACCATCCCCTTTGTTTCCGGCTGTTCCATAATTGAAGTTGGCCCAACAGGCTATCCGCCCTTCTTGAACGGCATCATCTTGCCGAGAAATTCGATTTCGCGCTCCACGGCATTGCGCTCGGCGGCGAGAAAGTCGGCGACTGCGCTGCGAAAGCCCGGATCGGGAAAATAATGGGCGGACCAGGTCGGCACCGGGCGATAGCCGCGCGCCAGCTTGTGCCCGCCCTGCGCCCCCGCCTCGATAGTCTGCAGTCCGCGCGCGATCGCCGCGTCGATCGCCTGATAATAGCATAGCTCGAAATGCAGGAACGGCACATCGGCCACACAGCCCCAATAGCGGCCGTAAAGCGTATCCGCGCCGATAAGGTTAAGCGCGCCGGCAATCGCTTCGCCGTCGCGCCGGGCGAGGATCAGCAATGTCTGTTCGCCCATCCGCTCGCCGAGCAGCGAGAAGAATTCGCGCGTCAGATAGGGATGCCCCCATTTGCGCATCCCTGTGTCCTGATAAAATTCCCAGAAGATATTCCAATGATCCTCGGTCAGATCGGCGCCGGTGATATGCTCGATCTCCAGCCCCGCGACGGCCCGGCGGCGCTCCTTGCGGATCGCCTTGCGCTTGCGCGAGGACAGCGCGTCGAGAAATCCGTCGAAATCCGCATAACCGTCGTTGCGCCAATGAAACTGACTCCCTTCGCGAATCAACCAGCCGGCATTTTCGAACCAGACGATCTCGTCTTCGGCGACGAAGGTCGCATGGGCCGAGGAGAGCCCGTTATCCCGCGCGATCGTTTCGAGCGCGGCGATCAGCGCCGGAATGCGGCCGGTATCTCGCGCCAGCAATCTCCGGCCCGGCACGGGCGTGAACGGCACCGCGACCTGGAGCTTGGGATAATAACGCCCCCCGGCGCGTTCCCAAGCATCGGCCCAGGCATGATCGAACACATATTCGCCCTGACTATGGCCTTTGACATAGGCGGGAGCGACAGCGTCAAGCGCGCCATCCGGACCTTCGACCGAAACGGGAACCGGCTGCCAGCCGGTCTGCGAGGAGACGCTGCCCGATTCCTCGAGGATCGACAAAAAGGCATGGCTGAGAAACGGATTGTCGCGCCCCGCACAGGCATTCCACTGGTCCGCATCCAGCGACGCGATGCCATCCGACATGCGTGCGACGATCGGCTCGGGATCGCCCTCGCTCATGGATTTTCGTAGATGATCTGGTCGGCGCCTTCGGCCGCGCAGACCCGCTCGCCCGCGGTCCGTACGGTCCAGGTGACGACCGGCACGCCTTTTTCGCGCAGGGAATCGGCGAAGGCCGACGGCAGGTCGCGAATGTCATAGGCCAGGAAATGCGGTTCGGACCGGAACACCGACAGCGAGCGCTGCATCGGTCCTTTCAGCCGCGCGGCGAGCGAAATTTCCTCATGCTCGGTGACGACCAGTCCGCGCACGACCTCCGGTGCGTTGCGGGCGAACCAATGGCCGACTTCCGGATTGAACGACATGACCGCCGCCTCGCCATCATAGCCGGCCAATGCCCCGGCCACCGAGCGGCACAGCTTCTTCACCTTGCGGCTCTTCGCCTTGAGTTCGATCAGGATCGGGGCGCGGCCATCGACGAGATCGAGCATTTCGGTAAGGCGCGGGACGGTTTCATCGCTGTCCTTGTAGCGGATCTTCTCCAGCTTCGCGGCCTTGCGGTCGATAACGGGCCCGGACTTGCGCGTCAGTCGGTCGAGCTCGTAATCGTGGAACACCATCGCTACGCCGTCCTTGCTGACCTGAACGTCGGTTTCGACGCCATGGCCCGCCGCGATCGCCGCCTCGAAGGCCGCGCGGCTATTCTCGACCGCATCGGGCCCGTGCAGCCCGCGATGGGCGAAGGGCGCGCGGGTCAGAAACGCAAGGTCAGTCACCGGTCACCGCGACGATGGCGTCGATTTCGACCGCGACGCCGAGCGGCAGGACCGGCACGCCGACCGCGCTGCGCGCATGCCGGCCGGGTTCGCCGAAGATATCTTGCATCAGCTCGGACGCGCCATTGGCGACCTTCGCCTGATCGGTAAATCGGCTGTCCGAATTGACGAACACGCCGAGTTTCACGATCCGTTCGACCCGGTCGAGTTCGCCCAGGGCCGCCTTCATCTGGGCCACGAGCATCACGCCGCAAGCCCGCGCAGCCGTCTGTCCGAAGGCGATATCGCGATCCTCGCCGAGCCTGCCGAGCATCAGCTCGCCGGTGTCGTCGAACGGAAGCTGGCCGGAGATGTGCAGGAAACCGCCCTGCTCGACCGCCGGCACATAGGCCGCCACCGGCGCCGCCGGCTCGGGGAGCGTTACGCCGATCTCCGCCAGCCGCGCCTCGATCGTCCCGCTCATGCCGATTCTCCTTCCGTAATCCGGTCAATAATCCAGCGCTGGGCCTCGTGCCAGTCGTCGATCCGCGCATGCGCGTGGTTGGCCCTTGGAACATGGGGGGCGAGCGACGGTTCGGCAATCATGTGCAGACGCCAGACATGGGGCGCCGTGCGCGCGACGGACTCGTGATGGACGCCGAGATCGTCGACGAAAAAGGCGAGCGGCGGCGCATGATCTGTCAGCAGCTGCTCCACCTTGTCCCCCTTGCCGCCCTGATTGGTGTAGACGGGGAACTCGATGCCGAAGCGGCTCAGCTGTTCGGCGCGCGCCGCGCGGAATTCGTCCTGCAAATTGGTGAGAATGACGATCTCGGCATATTCGGAGATCGATATCAGCGCCTCGCTCGCCCCCGGCACTATCGTCTGACGGTGCATCTCGGTATCGAAGAAACCGTTCAGAAGCGGCCAGATCTCCTCGCCCTTCAGCGGCGAGCTCCCGTCGCGCGGGCGCACCGCATCGATGAAATTGCCGCCCTCGAGTATGAAATCGAGATCGTGCACCTCGTCGAGCCAGGCGCCGAAATGGCTGACCATGTGGAGCAGCACTTCGTCGCAATCGCAGATGACGAGCGGCTGGTTCATCGTTCCAATTCCCTTCGGGCGGTCACAAGGTCTTCAGGTGAGGACTGTATCGCCTCGGCGCAAGCGATCAGGTCCGGCTCATGGGCTTCGAGAAACTTGATCACCGCCGCGAGCAGGGCCGGTTCGCCGATTGCCGCCCGCAGACGATCGGCCGTTAACCCGGTCAGAGCCAGCAATCGCCGGCCCCGATCTTCATCGCTTATCGTCCACGCCAAGGCGCGCAGTGCCAGAGCGGCCGGATCGCATTGCGTGCCGCCATTTGTATCGCCGTCCCGCATCGCTTAAACGTTTCCCTGAACAACCTAAGAGGGGCACGTGGCGAAAAAGGTACTCGTTGTCGAGGATAACGACCTCAACCGAAAACTTTTTTGCGATCTGCTGCGCGCGCACGACTTTGCGCCGGAGGGATTGGGAGACGGCCGCGAGGCGCTCAGCCAGGCAAAGGCGGGAGAGCCCGACCTGATCATCATGGATATTCAGATGCCGCATGTCAGCGGACTCGACCTGATCGACGCGCTGAAACGCGATGCCAACCTGAAACGAATTCCGATCATGGCGGTGACCGCCTATGCCGCCAAGGGCGATGAAGAGCGCATTCGCGCCGCGGGGGCCGAGAGCTACGTCTCCAAACCGATTTCAGTGGTGAAATTTATCGAAGAAGTCAGATCGCTGATTTAGCCGGTCGGCAGAATATGGGCCGGATGCCCCAGCTGTCGCCGCAAAGCGCTATTTGATCTTGGCTTCCTTGAACTCGACATGCTTGCGCGCGATCGGATCATATTTCCGCATCACCATCTTTTCGGTCAGGTTGCGCGGATTCTTCTTCGTTACGTAGAAGAAGCCCGTACCTTCCGAGCTGACGAGTTTGATTTTCACGGTCGCCGGTTTGGCCATGACCCGAACCTTTTCGATTGATTTGGTTTGTAAGGCGCGCGGATGGCGATGGCGCCAACGTCTGCCCGAAGCGCGGGCATCTGCCCGCCAATGCGCCCAATGTCAACCTTTCACCGTCCATTTCAACGGCTGACGCGCCGCGCAGGCACTGCGGAAAGCATCGGCGCTTAACCCTTTGCTAACCATAAAGGCGCACAACGGGCGTGCGATATCAAGGAGCCAAGCGATGCAGCTTCACGACGATGCCCGGACGCCGATTTGCGCCGATCTCTATACGCAGATCGAACAGCTCGAACAGAATTGCCGGGCGATGACCCTGCCGGCACTCCACGAAGCGATCGACGAAATCCGCGGCCAGGCGACGGCCCATGGCCTCGTCGCGCTCGAAGGCATCGCGCACGCATTCGAACGTTCCATCGCCCGCCATCGCGATGCGACGGCTTTCGGTCTCTATTTCGATCAGCTCAAACTCGCCACCGGATGCATCGAAAGCGATGACGACCAGGCGCGCGATGCGATGCTCGCCGCCATCTCGGTCCGGCTGACGGGTTAGCGCTCGGCTGCGATGGACGCCCTCTTCCTGCCCTTTCTCGCGGCGGCCATCGCCGAATGGGGCGACAAGACCCAGATCGCGGCCATGCTGTTGGCCATGCGGTTTGCCAGACCGGTGCCCATCCTGATCGCCATCGCGGCTGCGGCGGCGGTCAATATGAGCCTTGCCGCGTTCGGCGGATCGCTGCTCACCCTGATGATCACGCCGGATGCCGCATCGCTATTCTTGGCATTGGGCTTCCTGTTCGCCGCCGTCGGCGCGTTCATCCCTTTCGACGACCCCGATACCGGGCAGGGCTGGCGGATCGGCGCGTTCGCCACCAGCTTCGTGGCGTTCATCGCCGTCGAGTTCGGCGACAAGACGCAGTTCATCACTGCCGGCTTCGGCGCCGCATCGCCGCATTGGGCGATCACGGCCGTCGCCGCCACGCTAGGCGTGGTGCTCAGCTGCGCTCCGGCCGTACTGCTTGGCGCGGCATTCCGCGAGACGCTGCCCATTCCAACGATCCGGCGATCCGTCGGCGCGCTCTTCCTTATCGTGTCATCGATCATTGCGATCAATGCATTATCATTGATTTAGCTTATCGATTATAGATGATCAGAGTTTTCTGCCGAAAGACCGCGATTTTTCGGACCCAAACACCTATATTAGGCGTTCAAGCGACAACAGAGAAAATACCGCATACAGGAGGCTCATCATGGCAGACGCAAATCTCGCAACACCCACCGATCTCAGTAACAACAAGCTGCAGGACGTGGCCCAGGCATTGAACCGGATTCTTGCCGACAGCTACGCGCTGTACCTCAAGACCAAGAATTTTCACTGGCACGTTTCGGGACCCCATTTCCGCGACTATCACCTGATGCTCGACGAACAGGCGGCCGCGATCCTCGCGACGACGGACATCATCGCCGAGCGCGTGCGCAAGACGGGCGGAACGACGCTCCGTTCGATCGGCGATATCGCCCGTCATCAGACGATCAGCGACAATGACGAGGATTTCGTCAGCGCCGCCGATATGCTGGCCGAATTGCGCGCCGACAACCTGGCGCTCGTCGAAGCGCTGCGCGAAGCCAAGGAACTGGCGGCCGAAGCGAATGACAATGCCACGGACGGTCTGCTCGACGACTGGACGGACCAGGCCGAGGAACGCGCCTGGTTCCTGTTCGAGGCCAGCCGCACCAGCTAACCGGGCATGAAACGCATCTTGAAGGGGGCCGGTCTTTCGGAAAGGCCTGCCCCCTTTTCTTTTCGATCGTCCGCGCCCAATGGTATAAAAAGAAGACCATAAGGAGGATCGACATATGCGTATGCTCATCATCATGCTGTCCCTGTTGCTGCCGACACAAGCGATCGCGCAGGAGATTCGATCGCTTGGCGAGGGGACATCGCCGCCGGCGACGCTGGATCAGATCGCCTGGCTGGCGGGCAGTTGGGCGGGAACCGGACTCGGCGGCGAAAGCCACGAAGCCTGGCTACCGCCGGTCAACGGGCAGATGGCCGGGATTTTCCACCAGAGCAGCGACGGCGAACTGCAATTCTACGAGATTCTCCAGTTCGTCGAGCGCAATGGTTCGCTCGTTCTGCGCCTCAAACATTTCAATCGGGACCTGTCCGGCTGGGAGGACAATAGCGCGGAATCGGCGGTCGAATTCCCGCTCGTCGCGATCGAGGGCGATACCGCTTATTTTTCGGGCCTCACTTATGAGCGCTTCGGCGAAGACGGGCTGAACATCTATCTGCGGCTGCGCAGCGGCGACGAAACCCGGATTGAAACCTTCGCGCTGATGCGGATCGATTAGTCCCGCCCTAGCGGATCGCGGTCAGCCGCTCCTATATGACTGGCAATGCGCCGCTTCGCCCAACTTCTCGACCGGCTCGTCTACACACGGTCCCGCAACGCCAAATTGCGGTTGATCGCCGACTATCTGCAAACGACTCCCGATCCCGATCGCGGTTGGGCACTCGCGGCATTGACCGGCGCGGTCGATATCCCCGGGGTAAAACGGGCTGCGGTAAGCGCTATCGTCGACGAGCGCGTCGATCCCGTGCTGTTCCGGATGAGCCGGGACTATGTCGGCGATACGGCGGAAACCGTATCGCTGATCTGGCCCGCGCGCGAAACCCCGCCTCCCAACCGCGCTCACCCTGAGCCTGTCGAAGGGTCTGGCAACAAGGCGACGACCCTTCGACAGGCTCAGGGTGAGCGCAAGAACAATGACGACCTCCGCCTTTCCGCTGTCATCGAACGGCTGCTGCGGCTCGGCCGGGCCGACGCGCCGGCCGCGCTTGCCGATATGCTCGACCGGCTCGATCCGCCGGGCCGCTATGCGCTGCTCAAACTGGCGATGGGCGGGTTGCGCGTCGGCGTGTCCGCCCGGCTCGCCAAAACGGCTTTCGCGCGGGCGTTCGATCTGGACGTCGAAGCGGTGGAGGAAGTCTGGCATGGGCTGAAGCCGCCCTATCCCGAACTGTTCGCCTGGGGCGATGGCGGCGCTCAACCGTCGATCGAGGATATTCCGGTATTCCGCCCCTTCATGCTTGCCCATCCGCTCGGCGAAACGACGGTGTCGATGGATGACTATGCCGCCGAATGGAAATGGGACGGGATTCGTGTCCAACTGGTCCATGTCGCGGGCGAGACGCGGCTGTTCAGCCGCACCGGCGACGATATTTCGCGCAGCTTCCCCGATATCGCCGGGGCTTTCTCGGCGACATGCGCGCTGGACGGCGAACTGCTCGTGCGCGGCGAGGCGCAAGGCGGCACGGAAGGCGGCGCGGCCAGTTTCAATGCCTTGCAACAGCGACTCGGCCGCAAAAAGGTCTCGGCGAAGATGCAGGCCGACTATCCGGCTTTCGTCCGGCTCTACGATATCCTGTTCGACGGCAACGAGGATCTGCGCGGGCTGACCTGGACCGATCGACGGGCGCGGCTCGAAGCGTTCGCCCCCCGGCTGCCGGACGACCGGTTCGACCTGTCCTCGATCATCGACGTGGACAGTTTCGACGCGCTCGGCGCGCTGCGCGACGGCGCCCGAGACGCCGCGATCGAGGGCGTTATGCTGAAACGCCGCGACAGCCCCTATCTGGCGGGACGCAAGACCGGGCTCTGGTATAAGTGGAAGCGCGACCCGCTAACGGTGGATTGCGTGATCATGTATGCGCAGCGCGGATCGGGCAAACGGTCGAGCTTCTATTCCGATTACACGTTCGGCTGCTGGACCGCGGATGGCGAACTGCATCCTGTCGGCAAAGCCTATTCGGGCTTTTCCGACGAGGAACTCAAATGGCTCGATCGCTTCGTGCGCACGAACACGCTCAACCGCTTCGGACCGGTTCGCGAGGTGGAGAAGAGCCTGGTTGTCGAAGTCGCGTTCGATTCCGTGCATGAATCGAAACGCCATAAGTCGGGGCTCGCGATGCGGTTTCCGCGCATCTCCCGCCTGCGGCGCGACAAGCCGGCCCATGAAGCCGACACGATTGCGACGTTGCGGGGAATGATCGCCTAGGCAATAGGGTGGCGATGTCCGCCTTCTCCCTCGCCGCATTGCTGATGATCGTCTCGGGAAGCCTCCACGCGACCGTGAGCGCCCTGATCAAAAGTGGCGGCGACCGCTATCTTCACGCCGCGATGATGTCGGCGACGAGCGGCGTCGTCGCACTGGCGCTGATCTTTTTCGTACCGCCGCCGACGGGCGCATGGGGCTGGCTGGCGCTCGCCATCGTCCTGCATCTCATCTATTTCAATCTCCTCGTCCGGACCCTGGACAGAGGAGACCTGTCCGCCGCCTATCCGATCTTTCGCGGCAGCGCGCCGCTGCTGACGGCGCTGGTCACGATCGGTATGCTGGGCGAACCCATATCGGCGATGGCGCTGATCGGCATCGTCATGATCGGCGGCGGAATCCTGCTGATGCTGCGCGGGCGCCATGCGAGCCGCGAGATCGTGCTGCTCTCGCTGGCGACCGGAACGATGACCGCCTGCTACACGGTCGTCGGGGCCGAAGGCGTTCGCGCTGTCGCCAATCCGTTGAGTTTCATTCTCTGGCTGTTTCTGCTGATGGGCGTCGGCAATATCGTCCTATTGCCGCGCTTCACGCGCAACCGGCTGGGTGACGCCTTCCGTTCCTATGGCGGCAGCGCGATCCTGGCCGGCATCCTCTCGCTCGGCACATTCGGCCTGGCGCTCTACGCTCTGTCGCTCGGGCCGACGGCCGAGCTCGCGGCGCTGCGCGAAACCGGGATGATCACCGCGACTGTGATCTCGATCACCCTGCTCGGCGAACGCGTGACTATCAGCCGGATCATGGCCATGATGACGATATTGACCGGCGCGATACTGATCTTGCTGTGAACCGTTCATCGTCCATACAGAACGGTTCGTCGATACGTCCGTCGGGTCGTAAAGAATTAGGTGGAGCCAGACGCTCCAAGTCACAGGGAGAATTTCAAAATGAAGACCCAGCTATCCAAGATCGCCCTTGCCGCCGCGCTCGCCGGCGCGTTGCCGGCCGCGGCGCTCGCCCAAACGCCGCTCACACCGGGCGCCGCCACGCAGGGCGAACTGACGCGCGAAAGCGAACGCGTCACGAGCAACGATTATTATCTCGACAGCTACACGGTGACCGGTGAAGCCGGCGACCGCATCGCCATCGCCATGCAATCCGAGGATTTCGATACGCTGATCGAAATCGGCCGGATGGAAAGCGACCAGTTCATGCAGATCGCCGTCGACGATGACGGCGGCGACGGGCTGAACTCGCGCCTCGTCTTCACCTTCCCCGAAACCGGCACCTATATCGTTCGCGCTCGAACCTTCGGCGCCGACGCTACCGGCAACTATATGATCGAAGTAAGCGAGCTCGCGCCGCCACCCCCGCCACCGCCGCCGCTCCGTATCCGTGCCGGCAGCACAGCGGAGGGCACGCTGACGATGGACAGCCCCACCTATTCGCCCGACGCCTATGGCGGGCAAGACCGCCATTACGCGCTGTACGAATTGCGCGGCCGGGCCGGCGATACCCGGACCGTTACGCTGCGCTCGGGCGATTTTGACGCCTTTCTCGGGATCGGCGCGATGACGCCACTCGGTTTTGCGATCGTCGAAAGCAATGACGATGGCGCGGCAAATGATGAGGAAGAATCGCTGGGCCTGGATTCCCGGCTGACTGTCACGTTCCGCGAAGCCGGCACGTTGATGATCCGCGCAACGACATTGGGCGGCGGAGCCACCGGTGAATATTCACTCACCGTCGAATAAGGAAACATCCTTAAAAGAGCCGGCCCGGCGGAATTCCATTCCGCCGGGCTTTTCTTTTGTTTGTAGATGCTTGCGACTCGGGCACCGGGACACCGCGTTACGCTATCCGTTCCGCAAAACTCGTAACTGAGCCGTAATAATCAAGCGATTCCATTGACTTCGACCCTGCCCGAAAAAAACCTTGCTGAATCCTTAACAGCTGTTCACCATCGTCGAATCAGGGACTCTTATTTCAGACTTCCAAAACAGGGGCACCGATCATGTCGAAAATTTCAAATCGCATTCTTTCCCTCGCCACGACAACGGCGTGCGGCGCGATGGCGCTCGCACTTGCGGCACCCGCTCAGGCCATCGTTCCCAATGATAATTTCACGCCGGAAGACATCGTCGACAATGAAGGCGGCATAAACGGCGTCGGCATGTTCGCTCGCGGCGACGGCTTCGTCTGTTCGGGTACGCTGATCAATCCGCGAACGGTTCTCTTCGCGGCGCACTGCGTTAACGACCGTCCGGAAAATGATTACGGCACCGCAGTGCAGGCCGCCTGGTCGTTCGAAGTCGATGCCGGTCAGCTGCTCAATTTCATCCGCGACGAACTGAACATTACGACCGGCACGTTCGAGCCGACCGAAAACACATTTCTCGTCAATCGAATCAACTATGATCCGCGTTCGGTAGCCCGGCCGGAAGGTCGCGGCTTTCTCGAAGGCGATGTCGCTATAGCGACTCTCGCAACTCCGGCATCGGAAATACCGACTTGGGCGTTGCTGTTTTCACGCCTGCCGGATCCGGAGACGATCGACCCGGTCAACGGCACCGGTTACCATGTCAACATTACCGGTTACGGCCGAACCGGTAGCGGGACGACCGGCTCCGACGTCGGTATCGATTTCCGCCGCCGGGCCGCCGAAAACATGCTTGGAGCATTGGCCTCTCTGGACACCCGCAACGATTTTCTTTTCGGCCCGGGGCCGGAGACGCTCCCGCAGAACCTGTATTCGTTCGATTTCGACGATCCGAACGAGGCCAATGGATTCGATTTCAACCTCTGGAAGGACGAAGCACTTGTTAACGAGGGCACGACAGCCGGCGGCGATTCCGGCGGGCCGCTGATCCTGGATGCCGCCAACAACAATTTGTCCAACGAAGACTTGCAGCTCGGCGTACTTTCCGGCGGCACGCGTTTCTTCGCTCCGCAGCCCCAAAGTTCCTATGGCGGCGACAGCTTCTATCAGCCGCTCTACCTTTACTGGGACTATATCACGGCGACCAACCCCTATCGCTACGTTTCGGCGCAAGCGGGCAATGGTCGCTGGGAGGACCGCAGGCGCTGGGTTACAAATCTCGACCCGGCCTACCGGATCATCGACTCGAACGGTGAAGTCGTGAACGGTATCCCGACCGAGCCGGGCGCCGGCGTCAACAACGACGGCCCGGGCTTCGGCGAAGTCTGTTTCGATCCTTTCGGCCCGAATGATGGCGACGGATGCCAGGATCTGGCGACCGGGGATCCGACCCCACCGGTTCGCGAAGAGGCTCCGGCCGACCCTGCCTCCGGTGTCGAATCGGCAATCGGTTTCGTCACTGGCGAGCAGCGTACGGCTTCGGCCACAAATAGCTCAGCCGTCGACACGCCGAGCGTTTTGCCGGCGCCGACGATCGACAACGGCCTGCCCGGTGCCAGCGGTTTCGTGCCCAACAATATCGATCCGGATCCGTCGACCGGTCAAAATGGCCGATATTTCGACGTCACGTTGAACATGCCCGGCACGACGTTCCTGTCCTCGGAAATCGAGATCGATCGATTGACTGTCGCCGACGAGGCCTATCTGAGCATCCGGCGCAGCGGTGAATTGACCGTCTTGACCGACTACACCCAGTTGGGCGGCCGGCTGCGCGTGGACGGCACCCTGAACACGCGCGATGCCTTGATCGTCGGCGGAATTCTGCGCGGGCGCGGCACGTTCAACCCGACATTCCTGACGATGGTCGGCGGGCTGATCCAGCCCGGCGGCTCGGGATACAAGACGTTGACGATCCAGGGCGACGTCATTCTCTCCTCGGCGACGCAGTCCACCTTCGACCTGGCGCGCAACCGCAACGACGTCCTCGCCATCACCGGCGATTCGGATAATGCTGGCAGCATCGCGCTCGCCGGTACGGCCCGGTTCGTCAATCGCAGCGGCGCACGGCCGCGCTTCGGTCAATCGTTCGAAGTGATAACGGCCGATGGCCGTATAATCGGCGAATTCGATCGGGTGGTAGGCAGTCTTGGCGTCCTGATTCCGGAACTGGAATATGATGCCAACAATGTCGTGGTGACGCTTGGGGCCGGTAGCCTCGCCGAAAATCTGAGTGGAAACAGCCGGACGGCAACCGCTTTTGCAACCGCGCTCGATAATCTGCGTGGCGGCAGTTACTCGTCTCTGTCGAACCTCTATGGCGAGATCGACGTCATGGACGCGGCCAATCTGACCGCGACGCTCGATGGGCTCTCCCCCAATATCGTCAGCGAAGCCCGCGCTGTCAGCGTCGGTCAATATGATATGATGGTCGACGTTGTTTCAGACCGTCTGTCCATGCTCGGCACACGAGCACAGCGGCCCGGCACGTTCAGCGTCGTCGGTGCTCCGGAAATGCTGGGCGTCGCCGCGACAAACGCGTCGGTTTCGAGCAGTGCGGCCACCCAGATGAGCTTCACCGGTCGAGTGGTTTCCAGCGGACGGACACTGGGCACACTGCCTGAAAATGTCAGCGGCTTCATCTCCGGCGGTTATGAAGCGCAGCGGACGGCCACCCGTTTCGGCAGCCGCTCGGACGCCCAGTCGAATTGGCATATTGCGATGGGCCTTGAGGTCGAACTGGCCGAAAACCTTACGGTTGGCGGCGCATCGGCCTTCATCAACGGACGATCGACCTTACAAGGTTCCGAGGCGCGGCTTCGGACCAATCAGGCTCTGGCTTATGCATCCTATCGCCTGGGTGGCGGCGCTTATGTCGCGGGCCTCGGTTCGGCGTCGGTTACCGATATCGAAACGCTGCGCTTCGTGAATGGCGGGATCGAAACGGCGCGGTTCGGCAACGAAACTCGTGCGCTCAACTATATGGCTGGGATCGAAGCGGGCGTGAATATCGGGATCGCTGGCGATTTCGAACTCACGCCGAGAGCCGCGGTTCGATACTCGCACTCTGAAATCGAAGGATATAGCGAAGCCGGAGCGGAGACCGCCTTGGCGATCGACGACGTCCGCGAGCAGCGCTTCGAGGGCCGGGTCGGTTTCGCCTTTAGCGGCGAGACCGATGTCGGAAGCGGCTGGACGGTTCGGCCGCAGCTGGCGGCGGACTATGTCCGAGCCATCGGTCAGAGTGATAGGGACATAACAGTCCGCTTCGCTCAAGCGCAGGGTGTTCCGATCCTGATCCCGGGTCTGGCCGCCGATCGTCAGTGGACGGAAGTTCGCGGCGGATTCAGCCTGGATCGGGGCAATGTTTCGATCACGACCGCGTTCGAAACCGATATCGGCCGGAGCGAACTGCGCGACGACCGGGCAGTAGCGGAATTCACCTTCCGCTTCTGACGCGTTTCACCACCGCAAAAGAAAGGCCCCGGAAGCATATGCTTCCGGGGCCTTTCTTGTTCTGGAAACAAACGGCCAGCCAAAAAGGCCGGACCGCTATCGCCTAATCGTGCTTGGGCACCAGATTGACGGCGGCATGTTTGCCGCGGCGATCCACTTCGAGTTCGAAGTCGAGTCGATCGCCCTCGTTGAGCGTTGGCATGCCGGCGCGTTCGACGGCGCTGATATGCACGAACGCATCGGGTTGACCGTCATCGCGCTGGATAAAACCGAAACCCTTCATGCTGTTGAAGAATTTCACGGTACCACTGGCTTTCTCGCCGGTCAGTTGGCGCTGCGGTCCGCCGCGTTCCTCGCGCTCGGGCACCGGAAGCGGCTCGCCCTCGATCACGAGATCGCTCGCCGATACCTTTCCATTACGGTCGACAAGACTGAAGCCCAGCGGCTGGCCTTCCGCCAGCCCGGTCAGGCCAGCCTGCTCGACGGCGCTGATATGGACGAACACATCCTCGCCGCCATCGTCGCGGACGATGAAGCCGAAGCCTTTCTGGGCATTGAAGAATTTGACGACGCCCTTGCCTTCGCCAACGATCTGCGCGGGCATCCGGTCGCCGCCACCGCCGCCGCGATACCCGCCACCACCACCGCCGCCACGGTAACCGCCGCCACCGCCACGATTGTCATAACCGCCCGATTCCTGCCGTCCGCCGAAGCTTGGTTCGCTGTAACCCTGGTAGTTTTCGTCGCCGAAACTGTCGCGCTTGTCCTTTCGGCGTCCACGCCGGTCCCTGTCGAAACTCATTTGTCCTAAAATCTTCCCGTTCGCCCAAAGCACACATCCGAAGGAGTTCGCGCAGGGCGGCGCGCGCCAACTTCACGGCACGAATCTGCCGTACCGTGATTCGGTATAGCCGAAAAACGCCGCTTTCGCGAGCAATTTACGCCAGCCACGTCCCCGGGTTTGGCATCGGTTCGCGATTTGTGGCGCGAGTCAGCGACATGATCGCCCGAACCAGCACCCAGACGACTGCTAAAATCAGCAGCGGAATCCCGATCAACGCGCCGATAATCGTGAAGATCAGGACGATCCCGAGCAGCGTCGCGCCGAACCACAACAGGAAGGTCATGATATGATAATCATAATGCGACGCTTCCCAGGCTTCAGCCGGTTCGGACTTCCAGACCAGCGCCAGAATGAACGCGACAAGGCCCGTGAGACCGATCAGAACGCTGGTCAGATACAGAATCGAGAGAACCATCGGCTTGTTCGTCTCGGACGGCGCGCTCTGCTGCCGGTCGTGCGGTTGCCGGGATTTCCCGGAACGCGGGTCCGGTCCGCCAGGTTGCGGACGCACGGTCTCTCTGTCGTCCGGCGCTCCGGACACGTTGGGCGGATCGAACTCCAATTTACCGTCTCTGCCGCGTTCGTCGGACATAATATGCCGCCTTCCAGATCCCGATGCACGGCGCCGAACTAGCACCGCCGTGATCGCCAAGGCAATGACCGCGAACCATTGAGCGACCGGTGCTTTGCGCCTATGTGCGCAGGCATGACCGTATATTTCCACGAAGAAGACCTGCCCGTAGACGCCCTCGGCCCCGGCGCGATCGCCGTCGACACCGAAACCATGGGACTGCAAACGCCCCGCGACCGGCTGTGCGTCGTCCAACTGTCCGACGGCAGCGAGGACGAACATCTGGTGCGGTTCGCCCCGGACAGCGACTATGCCGCGCCCAATCTGAAAGCGCTTCTTGGCGATCCGGAACGGTTGAAACTCTACCATTTCGCGCGGTTCGATCTCGCCGCCGTCGAACATTATCTCGGCGTCACTGCCGCACCCGTCTATTGCACGAAGATCGCGTCACGGCTGGTCCGCACCTATACCGACCGGCACGGGCTGAAGGAATTGTGCCGCGAATTGCTCGGCGCGGAAATCTCCAAACAGCAGCAATCCTCCGACTGGGGCGCACCAGAGCTCAGCGACGCGCAGAAGGACTATGCAGCCTCGGATGTCCGCTTTCTGCACCGGTTGAAGGAGCAGCTCGACGAGCGGCTGGAGCGCGAAGGGCGCATGCATCTCGCTCAGGCCTGTTTCGATTTCCTACCGCATCGCGCGCGTCTCGATCTGGCCGGTTGGCCCGAAATCGATATCTTCGCCCATGTCTGAAGCCGCCCGGGAACGTCTCGACCGGCGGCAGAAATGGGCCGCGCCCGGCGGACGGCATGACCGTATCGTCAAATATCTGCAGATCGTGCTGCCGAGTGCGGTCGGCATCCTCGCCGCTTTTCTGGCGATGGCGCCGTTGCAGCAAAGCAATGAGCTGAGCTTCCTGCTCTCGCGCGACAATGTCGATATCGCGGCCGAACGCCTGCGGGTCGAAGCCGCGCGTTATAGCGGCGCCGACGGTGCGGGCCGGCCCTTCGAACTGAATGCCGCTTCAGCCCTGCAACGTAGCTCGGCGACACCGATCGTGGAACTGGAGGACCTCTCCGCCCAGCTCGAGCTGGAAGACGGGCTCGCCTTTATCGTCGCCAATCGCGGGCTCTACGATCTCGAAGAGGAAGTGGTGGCGATCGAAGGTCCGTTGGAGTTCCGCGCAGCCGACGGCTACCGGCTCCGGACGAGCAACGTCCTGGTCCGACTTGACGAGCGCGAGATGCGCAGCGCGGGCGAAGTCGACGGGCAAATCCCGCTCGGTGCGTTCAATGCGGACCGGATGCGCGTCGACCTGCCAACGCGTACGGTTTTCCTCGAAGGCGGCGCACGCTTGCGCATCGTCCAAGGCGAGGGCAGATAGCGGCCATGACCCGTTCCTTCATCCTGCCGCTCGCCACCGGATTCGCGATGACGATACTTGCCGCCGTGCCGGCATCGAGCCAGTCGGCGCTCGGCGGCATGAACACCAATGCGCCCGTCGACGTCGCGGCCGACCGGATCGAAGTCCAGGACCGCGCCGACCGGGCGATCTTTTCCGGCAACGTCCAGGTGCGGCAAGGCAATCTGGCGCTCGACGCCGCGCGCATTACGGTCGCCTATTCGGGGAGCGTGACGGGCGGGGTCGAGGTGCAGCGGCTCGATGCGAGCGGCGGTGTGTTCGTGCGCAGCCCCAGCGAGACGGCGCGCGGCCAGTTCGGCGTGTACGATCTCAATCGCCGGCTGATCACCCTGATCGGCGGCGTCGAACTCAATCAGAACGGCAATATCATCCGGGGCGGGCGCTTGGTTATCAATCTCGACACAGGCCGGGCGGTGATCGACGGCCGCTCCCAGGGCGGCGACGGTATCGTCACCCAAGGGACGCCGACGGGCCGGGTCACCGGACGGTTCACGGTGCCGCAGCGCAACAATTAGACCGATATCGCCTGATGCGCCGCAGCGGCATTGAAACCCTCTCCCCGCTTCCCAACATGCACGGATGATGCCAAATAGCGACGCGATGAACAAAGCCGAGATCATCGACCCTCCAGAGGACCAAGCCGGGCTCGATTCCGAAACCGAAGGCCTGTCCGTCGTCTCGATCGCCAAATCCTATGACAAGAAACAGGTCCTTTCCGATGTGTCGCTGCATATCGGCCGCGGCCATGTTCTCGGGTTGCTCGGCCCCAACGGGGCCGGCAAGACGACCTGCTTCTATTCGATCATGGGGTTGGTGCGGCCCGATTCCGGACGGATCATGCTGGACGGAGCGGATATCACCGGCCTTCCCATGTATCGCCGGGCGATTTTAGGCCTCGGCTATCTGCCGCAGGAAACGTCCATCTTTCGCGGCCTGAGCGTCGAGAAGAACATTGCCGCCGTGCTCGAAATGAGCGAGCCCGATGCCGATGCGCGCGCCGAACGGCTCGAACAGCTGCTCGAAGAGTTTTCGATCGCCCATTTGCGGGATTCAGCGGCTATGGCACTGTCCGGCGGCGAAAGACGGCGGTGCGAAATTGCCCGCGCACTCGCGGCCAATCCGTCGATCATGCTGCTCGACGAGCCCTTTGCCGGTATCGATCCGATTTCCATCGCCGACATCCGGGATCTGGTCGCGGATCTGAAGAACCGTAATATCGGCGTGCTGATCACCGATCACAATGTCCGCGAAACGCTCGGGATCGTCGATCAGGCCTGCATCATCTATGACGGTAAGGTGTTGTTTTCAGGCTCTCCCGACGATCTGGTCACCAATGACGAGGTACGGCGGCTTTACCTCGGCGAAGGGTTCCAGCGGTAACGTGCCGATATGGCACTAGGACCACGCCTCGACCTCAGACAGAGCCAGTCTCTGGTGATGACGCCGCAGCTCCAGCAGGCGATCAAGCTGCTGGCGCTGTCCAATCTCGAAATCGAGGGCTTTATCGCCGAGGAGCTGGAGAAGAACCCGCTGCTCGAAACGGCCGGTGACGAACAGCGCGAAGCGGCGGCACCGACCGAGGGCGACGGATTCGACGACGCGCCGGATCCGACGACCGCCGATACGCTGGTCCAGAATGGCGGCGCGGAGGACGAGGCGCGGCTCGACATAGAGGAGAGCGCACTGTCCGACGACACGGGCTCGGATGCCGGCATGGACGGCGCGCTCGGCCTGAGCGGTATCGAAGGGAGCGGCGGCGGCGAGGCCGGGCCGGATCTCGATCTTCTCGCCGCCGCCGATATCTCGCTGCACGACCATCTGCTGCTCCAAGCCGGCGGCACATTTTCGGGCCAGAACCATCTGATCGCCGGCCAGCTGATCGAGCGGATCGACGAAACCGGGTATCTGCGCGCCGATCTCCTGCGCCTGTCGCACCAGCTCGGCGTGCCCGTCGTGGATCTTGAACAGGTTCTCGCCATTATCCAGACATTCGAGCCGACGGGCGTCGGCGCGCGCGATCTTTCCGAGTGTCTGGCGATCCAGGCGCGCGAAGCCGATCGCTACGATCCCGCGATGGCGCGCTTGATCGACAATCTCGATCTCGTCGCGCGCGGCGAGCTCGGTCGGCTCAAACGGCTATGCCGCGTCGACGACGAGGATATGGCCGATATGATCGCCGAGCTGCGCGATTACGATCCCAAACCCGGCTGCCAGTTCGGCGGCGAACCGGTCCAGGCCGTGGTCCCCGATATCTTCGTCGCGCCGCGCAAGAAAGGCTGGGCCGTGGAACTCAACAACGCGACCCTGCCCAAGCTGATCGTCAACCGCGACTATTATCACGAAATGACCGAGGCCGGCGACGATGCCGAAAGCCGCGCCTGGCTCAATGAATGCCTGACCAACGCCAACTGGCTGACCAAAGCGCTCGATCAGCGCGCGCGCACCATCGTCAAGGTGGCGAGCGAGTTAGTGAAACGCCAGGCCGATTTCTTCCGCAAGGGCGTAACGCATTTGAAGCCGCTCACCCTGCGCGAGATCGCCGAAGCGATCGATATGCATGAATCGACGGTCAGCCGCGCGACATCCAACAAATATCTGTCCTGCGACCGCGGATTGTTCGAGCTCAAATATTTCTTCACCAGCGGGATCAGTACGGGCGAAGCCGGCGAGGCGGCCTCATCGGAGGCCGTGAAGAGCCACATCCGCAGCTTGATCGAGAATGAGGACAAGATCCTCTCCGACGACAAGCTGGTCGCTCTGCTCAAGGAAAAGGGATTCGACATCGCGCGGCGCACGGTCGCCAAATATCGCGAGGCGATGGGGATCGGCTCATCGGTCGAACGACGCCGGCAGAAAAAACTCGGCAATCGCGCCGCCTGAAGGCCCGCTTCGGACGGCCGGGTCAGCCGGCGCGTTTCGATCCGCTGAGAAAATACCAGACGACATAGCCGATAAGAAACAATGCAAGCCCGTAAAGGACGATCGATACGATCGATTTGACGACGGCAACCGCGATAAAGATGAGTATGATCGCGGCGATGATGGACAGAATGATCCGAAGCACAATTGATCTCCACCTAGTGTATTATACAAATAATACATCAAGGCGTGATTTTCAACTGTCGGCGGTGCTTTCGTCGACGGTGGGCTGCGCCAGAAGCTTGTCGATCTTGCGCCCGTCCATATCGACGACCTCGAAATGCCAGCCATCCTTTTCGAACACTTCACCCGTGGTCGGCAGGCGCTTGAGGACGGACAGGGCGAAGCCCGCGACGGTCGCGTAATCGCGATCGTCGGGCAGGTCCAAGCCCAGTTTCTCGGCCATATTGTCAGCAGACAGCGAGCCGGAGAACAACCAGCTGCCATCGGCCCGTTCGACAAAGGCTGGATCGGTGCCGATCTCCTGGTCGGACACGAACTCGCCGGTGATCGCGATCAGCAGATCGAGCGGCGTCATGATTCCTTCGAAATGGCCATATTCGTCATGGACGAGCGCCATCGGCACATCGGATTCACGCAGCGCCTCGAGCGCGTCCATCGCATCGACCTGATCGGGAACGATCGGCGCGACGCGCATCAGCTGCCGCAGATCGAGCGATCGGCCTTCAAACAGCGCGGAAACGATGTCGCGCGCCTGCACCACGCCGATAATCTCGTCGACCGATCCTTCGGCGACGGGAAGCCGGGTGTGCGGCGTGGCGAGCAGCGCCTCGCGAATCTCGTTGGGGCTGGACGAGGCTTCGATCCAGTCGACCTCGGTGCGCGGCGTCATCACCTCGCGAACCGGCCGGTCCGCAAGCCGCACGACGCCCGAGATGATGGCCCGCTCGCTCTCTTCGATCACACCCGATTTGGTCGCCTCGGCAACGAGCATATGCAGCTCTTCAGCGGTCACCCGGGATTGCGGATTGCGGCTCAACCGCATGAGGCGGAAAATCAGCGCGCTCGTTCGATCCATCAGCCAGACGAGCGGCGCCGTGATCGTCGCCAGCGATCGCATCGGCAGCGCTACGAGCACCGCAACCCGCTCGGGATTTCTGAGCGCCAGCTGTTTGGGCACCAGCTCGCCGATCACCAAAGACGCATAGGTCGTCAGCATGATCACCAACGCAAAACCCAGTGTCTGGGCAAGTCCGGACTCGACCCCCAGAAACGCCAGCCGTTCGGCCACCGGTCCGCCCAGGCTGGCGCCCGAATAGGCGCCGGCGAGAATGCCGATCAGCGTGATCCCGATCTGAACGGTCGAGAGGAAACGCCCGGGCTCGGCCGCCAGATCGATCGCGGTCTGCGCGCCCGAACGCCCATCCTTCGCCATCGCCTTCAAACGCGCCTTGCGCGAGGAGACGATCGCAAGTTCGGACATGGCGAACACGCCGTTCAGCAAGACCAATGCAAGGATGATGCACAGATCGAACCAGGGGAAAGGGGATAAGTCGGGTGGCATGACGGGACTGGTCTCGCCCATTTGCCTGCTTTTGGCAGTCGGGACAAGCATGTGATCAGCTTCTGTTCACGATCGAGCGGGAACAAGCGGCATATTGCGACGGTTAGTGATATGGAAACGCAGGCATGAAGGAGGACAAGAATGCAGTTATCCAAGGGGCTATTGGCCGGCACGGCGGCGATCGCGATGCTGGGCGCCACCACGGCGTGTACGACCAATCCGGAAACCGGAAACCAGCGTATTTCGCGAGCCGCGATCGGCGGTGTGGCAGGGGCGGTAGGCGGCTATCTGCTCGGCGACCTGGTCGGCGGACGCCGCGACCGGACGGAGCGGATCGTCGGTGCGGGTTTGGGTGCGGTCGCGGGTATCGCGATCGGCACCTATATGGATCGCCAACAGCGCGAACTGGAAGAGGCGACCGCGGGCACCGGCACGAATGTTATCCGCGAGGGCGATAATCTCTATCTGCAGATGCCGGGATCGGTTGCGGAATTCGATGTCGATTCCAGCATGATTCGCCCGCAATTCCGGACGACTCTGGACGAAATCTCCCAGACGCTGTCCAGCTATCCGGAGACTTATGTCGATATCTACGGCCATACCGATTCGGATGGATCGGATGCCTATAATCTCGATCTCTCCAACCGCCGCGCGCAGTCCGTCGCCAGCTATCTGACGAGCCGCGGCGTCGCCCGTGCGCGCATCGCCACGGAAGGTTTCGGCGAAAGCCAGCCGATCGCGAGCAACGCGACCGCGGCCGGCAAGCAGCAGAACCGGCGGGTCGAGATCCGTATCGTCCCGAACACCCCGCCGTATGTGAACGCGGTGGGCGTTTACGCCGTGGTTACAACGAATATACGGGCGCCCGGTTAAACCCGGGCGCCCTTTCTATATCCGCTTCGCGCGGAAAAAGTCGGTCAGCAGGCGCGCCGCCCGCTCCTCGCCGATGCCGGAAAAGACCTCCGGCCGATGATGGCAGGTCGGCTGACCGAAAAAACGCGGACCATGTTCGACGGCGCCCCCCTTCGGATCGGGCGCGCCATAGTAAAGCCGGTCGATACGGGCATGGGCAATGGCGCCGGCGCACATCGCACAGGGTTCCAGCGTTACCCAGAGATCGCAGCCGTCGAGCCGGCCGGTGCCCGTTGCGGCAAGCGCGGCGCGTATCGCGCGCATTTCGGCATGATCGGTGGGATCGCCGCTCGCGTACATCCGGTTGGCGGCTTCCGCGACCACCGTTTCGCCGCGCATGACGACGGCGCCGACCGGGACTTCGCCGTGTTTCGCGGCGCTTTCCGCCAGCGCGATGGCGCGGCGCATGGGATCGGGAAGCGGAAAGGTCATCGCCCCCGCCCTAGTCCGTGCCGGGCCCGCGGAAAAGGGGCAAAGCTTGACGACAGGGCCGTTCAAAGCTATCTGGCCCGCTTTCCGGGAAACCCGAGATTTCAGGACCAAGATTATGTCGCGCATTTGCGAGCTGACCGGCAAGGGCCGGATGGTGGGTAACAACGTATCCCACGCCAATAACAGGACCAAGAAGACCTTTCTGCCGAATCTGCAGAATGTCACCTTGATCTCCGAAGCACTGGAGCGGAGCTTCAAGTTCCGCGTCTCGACGCACGGGCTGCGCTCGGTCGAACATGTCGGCGGCCTCGACAATTGGCTGCTCAAGACATCCGACGACAAGCTCAGCGCGAACGCCCGCAAGGTGAAGCGCGAGATCGCGAGCAAGCGGGCCGCGGCTTAGGGCCGGATTTGTTAGCCATTTGGACGCCGCAGCCATCTCAGTGGTGAGTACAGGCCCTAGTTCTCGACAAGTTCGAATTGCAGCAGCAGGGTCCGTTGTAGCGGATTGAAATTATCGTCGGACGCCATCCAGACGATGGTGCGCCCGTCCCGTTCTTCGGTGGCCAGCGCCTCCATATTGTCGATCGTCAGCGGCGGATCGAGCCGGGCGATCGTCTCGCCCGACAGGATCGTGCCGGCGGCCAGATCGTCGATCTCGACGATCGAAACGATAACGGACACGCCGTCGACCAGGTTGAAATCGCGATTCAGCACGAGCAGCCGGCCATCGGGCAGCAGCGCGGCATCGGTGATCCGGTGATCGCCGGGCGGCCGATAACCGAGGCGTACCGGCGGCTCGCCCGCCGCGCTCGGATCGCCCGCGAACAGCAGCACCTCGCGCGAATCGGCCGGACCGTCACCCGCTTCGGAAAAGACCAGGAACCGGCCGTCCTCGAACCGGACGATCGCTTCCGCCCCGCCATTGTTCGGCCAGTCGTCCATCGCGTCGGGCGCGTGATCGGCATCGGAGGCCGCAAAATCCCGGTCGTAACGCCAAAAGCCGTTGGCGCGCTCGAACGCCACCCAGTAGCGCGCGGTCACCGGATCGAAAGCCATCGCCTCGGCATCGCGATCCCGTTTCTGCACCTCGCCGCCATCGTCGGGCACCGGCCCCGCGGGGAGCGCGGCGATTTCGGCCCGCGCGATCGCGCCGTCGTCATCCAGAGCGAAGCGAAACAGCCCGCCTGCATCGCCGATCGCGACGAAACCGTCACCGTCCAGCGCCATCGCCGAGATACCGCCAAAGTCCGGATCGTCGCTCGTCAGGACCCAGCCGTCCAGATAGCGGAGCCCGCCAACGTTCCTCCGATCGGGCGCAGTCGGATCGAGCAGCACCGGTTCGGCGTATATCGCGAACGGGCTGTCGGGCGGTTCACCCTGCCCCTCGCCGATCACGAGAATGGAGCCGGCAACGAGCAGGATGGCCAAAGCGGCGGCGATACGGCGGATCATGGGCGTCTTTTATCATCGCGGGATCGCGCCGGACAGCGGAAAGGGCAGCCAAGCTGAACGCCGGACAACAGCGCCGTTCAGACAAGGTTCCGTCAACCGCCGTCATAAGGGCATCACGTCGACGGGAGCTGCATGGACGCGAACCCCGCCACGCCATCGAAACGGCTTTTGTAGACGCTTTGGAGAATTTGAAATGGCTTTGAAAAACATCACCCTGGCAGCTTCCGCAGCGCTTGCGGGCACGATGCTGATGCCTTCGGCCGCCCATGCCTATGACGGCTATTATGACGATGACCGGTATGAGAGTCGTTATGACGACCGGTACGACCGGCGTTACGACCGGCGCGATTATCGGCGGGGCGACTATTATGAAGGCCGGCGCTATCGGCGTGGCGATTATTACGAAGGCCGGCGCTACAGTCGCCGCCATTATCGCGGCCGCTGCCGCGACAACGGCACGGGCGGCACGGTAATCGGCGGTATCGCCGGCGCGCTACTCGGCCGCGAAATCGGACGCGGCAGCCGCGACCGGTACGGCCGCCGCGGCGACGGCACGGCCGGTGCGATCATCGGCGGCGTAGCGGGCGCGCTCGCGGGCCGCGCGATCGACCGGGATTGCTAAGTCCCACGATCCGATATCCAGACTAATCCTCGGGTTGCGTATCGAGGATGAGGGGGCCGGCGCGCTTATCTGCGCCGGCCCCCGAATTCAAGGCACTCACGATGATCTCGTGAATGCCGCAGTCCCCGCACAGGCAGGGATCCGGGATACAGCTCTCCCTGCCGTTCTGATAAGTTGACATAGTGGACACATAGCGGGCCGTTTTGAAAATCCATCCACCTCCCCGAAGCCCCTTGCATGTCCACCGATCCGCGTGCGACTGCGCCCGACAATTTCCAACATTGCAAGCGGCAAACCGGCCTATGATCGGCAATCATACCTTCCGGCAATTATCGCCAGCCTCATGCGTCATTGCGAGGAGCCGTAAGGCGACGCGGCAATCCAGAGCCGCGAACGAGATCGTCGTTGCTCTGGATTGCTTCGCTACGCCCGCAATTACGGAAAGCTTTGAAACACGCTCTTTGGTGTCCGCGCCTATTTCGGCGGTTCGTCGAACAGCCCGGCGAGCTGCTCCACCATCGTGCCCCCCAGTTGTTCGGCATCCATGATCGTGACCGCGCGTTCGTAATAGCGCGTTACGTCATGGCCGATGCCGATCGCGACGAGCTCCACCGGAGAGCGATTTTCGATCCAGGCGATCACCTGACGCAGATGTTTTTCGAGATAGCTGCCGCTGTTCACCGAAAGCGTCGAATCGTCGACCGGCGCGCCGTCCGAAATCACCATGAGCACGCGCCGTTCCTCGGACCGGCCGATCAGCCGGTTATGCGCCCAGAGCAGCGCCTCGCCGTCGATATTTTCCTTGAGCAGCCCTTCGCGCATCATCAGGCCCAGGCTCTTGCGCGCCCGGCGCCAGGGCTCGTCCGCCTGTTTGTAGATGATATGGCGCAGATCGTTCAATCGGCCGGGATGCGCCGGCCGGCCTTCGGCCAGCCATTGCTCGCGTGCCTGCCCGCCTTTCCAGGCGCGGGTCGTAAAGCCGAGTATCTCTGTCTTCACGCCGACCCGCTCGAGCGTGCGCGCCATGATATCGGCGGAGATCGCGGCGATGGAGATCGGCCGGCCGCGCATCGATCCCGAATTGTCGATCAGCAGCGTGACGACCGTATCGCGAAACTCGGTATCCGTCTCGACCTTGTAGGAGAGCGAGTGCGCCGGATTGACGATCACGCGCGAGAGCCGCGCGGCATCCAGCAACCCTTCCTCCTGATCGAAATTCCAGGAGCGCGACTGCTGCGCCATCAGCCGCCGCTGAAGCCGGTTGGCCAGCTTCGTCACCGCCCCCTGGAGATGCACGAGCTGCTGATCGAGATAGGCGCGCAGCCGACCCAGCTCCTCCTCGTCGCACAATTCGGTGGCGGCGATCGTCTCGTCATATTGGGTCGTATAGGCCCGATAGTTGAATTCGGGCGTCAACTCGCTGAACGGCCGGTTCGGGCGGACGGGGAGCATCCCCTCCTCGCCCTCGTCCATCGGATCGCCGTCCATGTCGCCGAAATCGTCGTCGAGCGATTCGCCCTCGCCATCCTCGCCGGCATCCTCCGACGCTTCGGCGCGGGCATCGGCCTGGGACTCGGCCCCGGCATCGCCCTCGTCCTGCTCATCGGTATCGCTCTCGTCCTGATCCTCGCCCTCATCCTCGTCGCCGCCTTCATCGGCATCGTCGGGCTGCATATCGCCGTCGATCAGGTCGAGATCCTCGAGCAGGCGGGTCGTCAGCTCGGCAAAGCCGCGCTGATCGTCGAGCAGCATCTCGAGCGCGTCGAGATCCGCCCCGCCCTTCTCCTCGATCCAGTCGCGGACCAGATCTAGCCCCGGCTGCGCACGCTCGGGCGCGGCATCGCCGGTCAGCCGCTCGCGCACCATCAGCGCCACGGCCGACGCCAGCGGGACCTCGTCCCGGTTGCGCGCCTTGGAGATCGGATCGGATTTCAGACGATGATCGAGCGCCTCGGACAGATTGTCGCGCACGCCCGCATAGCGCCGCGCGCCGAGCGCCTCGACCCGCGCCTTTTCGATCGCGTCGAAGGCCGATCGGGCAACGGCTTCCGTCGGCCGGCCGGACATATGGACGCCATCGTCATGATAGCGCAGCATCAGCGCGGCCGCATCGGCGAACCCCCGCGCCTCGGCGACCTGATCGGGCGGCAGCGCGCGCGCGGGCATCGGCACCTTGATATGGCGGCCGTTCGAGATCGGCACATCGGCGGTGAATGCGAGCTCCACCTCGGCGTCCTGCGCCATGGCGCGCGCGGCGCCCGCAAGCGCCGCTTTAAGGTCATCGAGGGGGTTGGGGTCGGCCA